>JBBSFE010000241.1:0-2265 GCA_038239005.1 Polyangiales bacterium | reverse complement strand
TCGGGCTCGCCGCGGATGCCGTGCTGCAAGTCTTGCTGCGTATCGCGGAAGCCTCGGTCGAGATCGCCGCCGGCGTTCTCGAGTGAGCGGCAACCCATCGCCGACACACCGAGCCCGAGCATCGCCATCATCACGAGCAGAGCTGCCGTTCGCATGGTCCTTCTCCAAACACCGAAACACCGAAGCTACAAATCCCAAGAAAGCTTAGCAGGGACACCTCCTCGCGCATTCCACGCGAGCCGCCCGCTCGCGCGGCGGCGCGCCTCTTCACGAGGGACGCCGCGCACGCGAAACGTCGGAGTCGTGCGAAGTGGTTACTGCATCTCCGCTTCTTTGCAGACGTTGCCCTTGCCGTCGCAGTAATAAATCTGGTTCGCGTACGGGATGATGAAGACGCGCGTCTTCGAGTACCAAGCCTCGCCGGTCACGGCCGTCGAGCTGGGCTGGTGAGACGTGATGAACGAGCAGCCCGAAAGGACTGCCATACCGACGCTTGCGAGCAGAAGCACACCTAGAGTTTTCATACGAATCATCCTCCTGAATCTTTGTCTTGGGTGGTGGGCCGCGCAGACGACTCGCTCTTGCGAGTGCGAGTGGCGCGCGGCGACGCTCTCACTGCTCTTCGAGCTGCTTGCAGACAGGCTTGCCGCTCGTCGCGTCACACAAGTACATCGTCTGGTTCAGGAAGCCGGCGCCCGTCACGTACGCCTTGCCGCCCGTCGACACGACCGCGGTCGAGTAGCGTGCGCACGCAAACGTTCCGAGTGCCATGAGCGCCAGAACTCCCAACATTAGTTTCTGCATTGTCGTCGCCCTCCGTTATTGCGAGCTGTGTTGAAGCCCCCGAGATTCCCCTTCCGATCTTCACTAGGTCGGCTCGGGAGGCTCGACTCGCGCGCGCATGATTCTTCGCGCGCGCGTCCACTGTCAACTTCCAACACGGGTGACATGCGACAAATCACCTCTCTGAAGAAAAACGACGGCGTCGCGCGAAGGATCTGTGGGGTAGCGCGCGTATGACGCCGACTTGCGGCTTCACGCGGCGTGGCTTCGCTTTTCGTTCGACACGAGGCAGGTCTCGGTCAAATGTTCGCCGCGTGAGACGCGCCATGTTCGAGCGACGCGCCGTGACGACATTGTTCGCCGGCGCCATGGTTGCAGGATGCACGCTTTGGGCGGACGTCGCCGCGGCGGACGGCGCGGGCGTGCACGCGGATTTCGGCGTTGAGGGCGGCGTCATGCGGCGGTTCCTCACCAGCCGCGCAGGGGAATCCGACGCGAGTTTCGGCCCGGCGCTCGAGGTTCACGGTCACGTCGCGGTCCTTCCGATGTTGCGCGCCGGGCTCTACCTCGCGACCGACATCTCGCCGCAGGCCGGTGCGCCGGCTCGTCACTTCTACTCCGGCGGTCTTCGCGCGAAGATCATGCCGCCGTGGATCCGCACCGACGTCGTCTCGACGTGGTTCTTCACCGGCTTCGGATACGCGAGCATGTACGCGCCGAGCTTCCATCGCGACACCACGAAGATGAGCGATCCGACGCGCACGGTCGACCAGTTCTTCGGCGGCGCGCCGGGACATTTCTTCGAGGTGCCCATCGGCGTCGGCGCGAGCTGGCGTCTGCGCAAGCCCTGGAACCTCTTCGCCGAGCTCGGCGGTCGCGTCGGGTTCGCACATGCTGGCCCGTTCTACGACGGGCGCACAGCCACCGCGTCGGGTGAGGCCGACAGCACGCTCACACGCGGAAACGACGCGTTTTCGCTTTTTCTGACGATCGGCGTCGAGCTCGACCTGTAGCCATCCGCGTGCCGTATGATACGAGGAGAGTCGAGCGAATCGGTCGATGGCATCCTCGGACGAAGCCACAAAGTCGGAGCCTGCGACCACGAAGGCGGAAGGCCCGCGCGGCACGCCGGCGCGAAAAAGCGAGCGACCTTCAGCGCGTCCGGGTGGCCCCGCAGACCCGTCTCGCCTGATCGGGATGACGCTGAGCGGTCGCTACAAAATCGAGCGGCTCCTCGGCGAGGGCGGCATGGGTGCGGTCTATCAGGCCGAGCACACGCACATGCGAAAGCGCCTCGCGATCAAGGTGCTGCACGCGGAGATGAGCCGCATGCCCGAGGTCGTCGCGCGCTTCGAACGCGAGGCGATGGCCGCCGCGAACATCGATCATCCGAACGTCGCGAAGGCGACCGACTTCGGCAAGCTCGACGACGGATCGTTCTTTCTCGCGCTCGAGTTCGTCGAAGGGCACAGCTTGCGCGAC
>JBBSFE010000240.1:0-2625 GCA_038239005.1 Polyangiales bacterium | reverse complement strand
TGAATGCGCAAGAGCTCTTGGAGCACGCGCTGATCGGTCGATGGGTTCGTTGGTGCGCGCCCGGCGGCGCGATCGAGGAGCGTTCCCGCGCGGGTGGTGTCGCCGAGGCGAAACGCACAGATGCATGCGGCGTCGAGCTCGAGGCGTGCGGCGCGCGATGGGGATTTTTCGAGGAGCGCCTCTTCTTCGAGAAGCGATGCGAGCGCGGACGGATCATCATGCGCGGCGACGAATCGCACGCTCGCCTCACGCACCGGCCCAACGCTTCCGTCGAGCTCGAGGGCACGCTCGAGCGCTGCGCGTGCTGCGTCGACTTTGCCGAGGCCGTGCTCGAGAATTCGAGCGCGCTCGACATGGAGCCACGCGGCGAGCTTGATGTCGCTCGCGTACGCATCCGCCATGCGCGCGAGATGAGCCGCGAACGTTTCTTGTGCACCAGCGTCTCCGCGTTGCACACGCTCCGTAAGCTCGCCTTCGAGCCCGCGAAGTGCTGCGGCGTGCTCCGGCGCAATCGCGACAGCGCGATCCCACGCGTCGAGAGCGGCTCCGCCCTCGGAGATGCGTGCGCGCAACACCAAGAGCTCGACACGTGCGGCGTCGTCGGTGGCGGCTGCGATCTCGCGCTCGATGTGCCCAAGCATCGACGCGGCATGAGCGCGGCCATGCTGACGCGAACGCAGCATGTTGTGCGCAGCCGCATACGATGGGTCGACGACGAGCGCGAGCTCGGCCTGCGACGTGGCGCGCGAGTCATCGGCGAACACGGTCTCGTATGCGACGGCGAGCTCGACGTGTGCGCGCGCGAGCCCGACTTTGTCGCTTGCCGTTTCGAGCGTCTCGATGCGCGCAACGAGGAGCTCCGCGAGAGACTCGGCACTCATCGGATCGAGCAGCGATCGCGCCTGCTCGCGTGACGCTTCTTGCGGAGGCGCCTTTTGCAGCCTGCGGGCGGAGGAATCAGCCGGTGGCGGAATGTGCGGAAGCGGCGTGAGCGGCGACCCTTTGCGCGGCAGCGGCGGCGGCTTGCTCACCTTCGGAAGCAGAAGAGGCTTCGATGGAAGCGGCGGCGGCGGAATCGATTTCTTCGTCGGCAGCGGCGGCGGAATCGTCGACTTCCTCGCGACCGGCGCGAGCTCTTGCGCGCTCGGAAGCATCATCTCGGACGTCGGCACGGCGCGCATCAGCTTCGAGGGCGGATCGCCCGACGCGATTTGTAGCGTGCGTACTTGTTCGTCGATGTCCCAGCTTTCGTCGGTGAGCGCGAGGAGCTTGTCGATCGAGCTCTTGTCTTCGTCGAGCATCGACATCGCTTCGGGGAGCTTTGGCGACGTTTCCGGCTCCGGCGGCGGCGGCTTCGGTTTCACCGGAACGGGCGGTGGTTTCGACGGTTTGCCCGGCATGCCTCGGCCCGCGATGGTGGCACAATTTTCTTTGCTACGCTTGATCGAGTGACACGTCGGGTTTTGCTGCTGCTCGTGCCATTTGCGGCTGCGTGCACCCTGCTCGTCCATTTCGTCGACACACCTGACGCATCACTCGACGCGACCTCGAGCGACGCTACCTTCGATGCGAGCGCCGACGGCTCGACCGACGCAGGCGTCGATGTCTACGATGCCGCAAAGCTCTGCAAAGGGCTCGGCGACGGTTGGTATTGCGGTCTCAACGGACTGAACGGCACACCACCCGCCGAATGGCTCGTGCATTGCGTGGACGCATCGGCGGTCGTTCGCGTGTGCGATGGCGGTTGTCTTGCGTTTCCTTCGGGCGTCGCCGATCGCTGCAACGAGTGCCCCGGCATGCCCGACGGCGTCTACTGCGGCTCACAGTTCGCCACGTGGGGCACGGACAACGCGCCGTATCTGATCTCGTGCGAGCAAGGCTACGCGGTCATCCAGATGAAGTGCGTCATCGGTTGCCAACCCGGCCCCGGCGACGCGAGCTGCAAGTGATGCAAGCGCCGGCGTCTCGCGCGCGCACCGTCGCGCTCATCTTGTCGGGCGTGGCTGTGCTCTTCGCGTTTGGTTTTGCGATTGTCGTGCGTCGCTGGTGGGCGGTGGCGCGCGTCGAAGGTCTCGCGTCGACGTTCACCGGCGAGTCCGAAGTCACGCTCACGCTCCTTCTCGCGCTCACGCTCCTTCTCATCGCGATGCTTCTGCGCATGGGCGCGGCGATTTGTGAGCTGATGTGGCTCGAGCGCGCGATATCCAATTTGCCGATCGATCTCCGCCGCGTCGGCCCGATCGAAAACGTCGGCCCCGTTCACGTCTTCGGGATTGCGTTCATTCCGGTCGTCTCGTGGTTTTGGAAGCTCGGCATGGTCGCGAGCGTCTCGAACGGTCTCGAAAAACTTCGCCTCTCGACACCCTTCACCGCGCGCGTCCCGAAGCACCTCGGCATGACCGCCGTCGTCCTCGGCTGGCTCCCGCCGCTCAACATCTACCTCGCGCCATTCCTCTGGGAAATGTACGCGCGGCGCATCGACGTCGTTTGCGTCCAGCTGGCCGCATTCGAAGACAGCCCCCAATGCGCCGCGGCGCCCGAAGAAATGTGATGCGCACAACGGCCGCCCACGCAATTGCTCGGCGAGCGGCACGAGGTCCGCGCCCCCGGCGGTCCCCCGATCGG
>JBBSFE010000239.1:0-3112 GCA_038239005.1 Polyangiales bacterium | reverse complement strand
TGCAGCGCTTCGTCGACGGCCTCGATCACGCGCGAAGGCGGAAACCGAAAGTCGACGTTGAAGTAGACCCAATAGCGATGAATGCCGCGCGGTTGCCCCGTGCGTTTGCCGAGGACTAGGATTTGCCCTTGAAGGAGCACGGCGTTCGGCACGATGAGCGTGCCCCAATCGCGCGTCTCGAGCACGGTGTGTCGCCAGTGAATCCGTTTCACTTTGCCCTGGCGGCCGTTTTCGAGCTGGAGCCAGTCGCCCTCGGCGAACGAACCATCGATCTGAAGCGCGACGCCGCCGATGACGTTGCCGAGTGTCGACTGCAGCGACAGCGCGAGGATCGCGCTCGCGACCGCCGATGCGCCGAGCACGCTCGTGGCGTTCACGCCAGCCGCGCTCATCACGGCAACGGTCGCTGCGAGGTACCCCGCGCCGACGGCGATGTCGGTCAAAATCGCGGGCACCGCGATCGCGACGGCGGGTAGCGCGAGATCGAACAGCACGAGCGCGATCAGATTCACCGTCACGAGCGCTTCGATCAGATGCGCCGCAACGTGAAGGCGCGCGGCCCATTCGTTCGAGCCCGCCGCGAGCGCGGCAAACCGAAGCGCTTCGACGGCGAGCGTGAGCACGAACAAAATCACGGTGCGCCCGAGCGTGCGCCGCCCGCGCTTCACGAGATTCACGAGCACGGCAACGACGAGCACGCCCACGGCGACTGCCGCGAGGTTCCAGTGCTCGCGCACGCTGTCGATCAGCCCGCCCAAGGTAGTGTCACCCGAACGCTGCCTCGATCAACATCTTCTGCTCCAAGTAGTGGCTCGCTTTGCTTCCCGTGGCTGGGCTCGCGCTCTCCACGCGTGAAGCGAGCGAGAGGGGCAAGCGATCGCCGATCGCGGCGCGAAGCCGCGCATTCATGAAATACCACGCGCCCATGTTGCTGGGTTCTTCCTGGACCCATACGAGCGGCGTGCCTGGTGCATAGCCGGCGAGGGCGTTTGGAAGCTCCTCGTTGAGCGGGTAGAGCTGCTCGAGCCGCACGATGGCGACGTCTCGGCGCTCGAGCTTGCGCCGCGAATCGAGCAAATCGTAATAGAGCTTCCCGCTGCAGAGCAGCACGCGTTTCACGCCGCTCGGGTCGAGATCGTCCGCGATGACGCGCTTGAAACCGCCGCTCGAAAAGTCCGATAGTGGCGAGGTTGCCTCTTTGTGACGAAGCAAGCTCTTGGGCGTCATGATGACGAGCGGCTTTCGCCATGGCCGAAGCACTTGGCGTCGCAAACAGTGAAAGAGCTGCGCCGGCGATGTGAGGTTGCAGATCTGGATGTTGTCTTCTGCGGCGAGCTGCATGAACCTCTCGAGTCGCGCGCTCGAGTGCTCGGGCCCTTGGCCTTCGTAGGCGTGCGGCAAGAGAAGCACGAGCCCGGAAAGGCGCAGCCATTTGTCCTCGGCCGAAGAGATGAACTGATCGATGATGACCTGCGCGCCATTCGTGAAGTCACCGAATTGCGCCTCCCAAATGACGAGGCCATCGGGTCGGTCGAGGCTATAGCCGTATTCGAACCCGAGCACGCCGGCTTCCGAGAGCGGGCTATCGATGATGTCGACGCGGCCTTGCTCCTCCCTGAGATTCGCGAGCGGCACATACACGGCGCCCGTGTTCACGTCGTGGACGGCGGCGTGGCGATGCGTGAACGTTCCGCGTTGTGAATCTTGCCCAGAGAGCCTGAGGGACCGACCTTCCACGAGGAGCGATGCGTACGCGAGGTGCTCGCCCCCGCCCCAATCGAGCTTGCCAGTGCGCGCGGCGTCTCGTCGGTCTTGGGAGAACACCTTCACGACTTTCGGATTGGCGGTGAATCCATCGGGGAACGCGGCCATCTTGTCGAGAAGCGCGAGGAGCTTTTCGCCGGGCACCGTGGTGTCGACTTCCGGAACGAGCTTGTCCGGGCCGCCTTTGTAGGGGCTCCAGATGCCTTCCATGGCGCGAGGCGGTTGCAAGTAGTCGCCGCTGCGCGCTTCGGTGAGCGCCTCGGTGAGAGCCGCTTTTCGCGCGGTCGCGATCTCTTCGGCTTGCTCGCGCGTGATCTTCCCCGACTCGACGAGGCTCTTCACGTACATCTCGCGGACGCTCGGCTTCTTGTCGATGAGGGCGTACATCTGCGGTTGCGTGAAGCGCGGCTCGTCGCCTTCGTTGTGGCCGTACTTGCGGTAGCAGTACATGTCGATGACGACGTCCTGCTGGAAGAGCTGCCGAAATTCCGCCGCGAGCTGTGCGACCCAGATGACGGCCTCGGGATCTTCGCCGTTCACGTGGAACACCGGCACACGCATCATGCGCGTGATGTCGGTGCAGTAGCGTGTCGAGCGGCTGTCTTCGGGAACCGTGGTGAAGCCGATCTGATTGTTGACGACAACGTGGATCGTGCCGCCCGTCGAGTAGCCCGCGAGGCCGGCCATGTTGAGCGTCTCGGCGACGATGCCTTGGCCCATGAACGACGCATCGCCGTGAATCAGAAGCGGCATCACATCGTGCCGGTTGCCGCGCTCTTGTTTGGCGCGCACGCGGCCTTCGACGACGGGGTTCACGAATTCGAGATGGCTCGGGTTGAAGCTCATCGTGAGGTGCACGGAGTTGCCGGACTGCGTGACGACGTCGCTCGAGTAACCGAGGTGGTACTTCACGTCGCCGCTGCCCATGAAACGATCGGGGTGTTTGTCGTCGAAGGCGGCGAAGATCTCGCGCACCTTCTTGCCGAGCACGTTCACGAGCACGTTGAGCCGCCCGCGGTGCGCCATGCCGAAGACGATTTCGTCGACCCCGTGCGCGCCAGACTCCTCGACGATGACATCGAGCATCGCGATGAAGCTCTCGGCGCCCTCGGCGGAGAAACGCTTTTCGAACGCGAAATTCTTGGCGAGGAATTGCTCGAAGATTTCGGCGTCGGTGAGCTTCGTGAGGATGCGCAGCGCCGCGGCCGTATCGAGCATGCCGCGGTTCTTCGTGGCCTCCATGCGGTCGCGGAGCCATTTCCGCATGTCGAACTGCTCGAGTTGCGTGTATTCTACACCGATCGACCCGCAGTACGTGGCCTCGAGGTGCGCGACGATCTCGCGGAGC
>JBBSFE010000238.1:0-3367 GCA_038239005.1 Polyangiales bacterium | reverse complement strand
GCCCATCAAGAACGTCGCCGACGACCCGAAAGCGCATTGCATCTGCATGGACTTTGCGAGCCCCAATCGAGACAGCTTTGCGTATTACGCCGTTCGCTACTGGCTGACCGATTTGGCAGCCGACGATCCGACGAGCT
This sequence comes from Polyangiales bacterium, assembly GCA_038239005.1. Lineage (GTDB taxonomy): Bacteria > Myxococcota_A > Polyangia > Polyangiales > Polyangiaceae > DASXHD01. The sequence goes on along the minus strand of JBBSFE010000238.1, from coordinate 3,230 downwards.
CCGCCGTGCGCGCGCGAATCTACACGGCGCTTCGGCGCGCGAGCATTCCACTCGCGATGCCGGCGCACGAGACGTTTTACGCGCCCGGCGGCGACGAAGAGAGCGAGCGCAAGCTCGCGCGGCACAGCACGCGCCGCAAAGATGCACTCCGCTCGGTTTCGCTCTTCAAGCCACTCACGGACGCGGAAATCGATTCGCTCGTGAACCATCTACGCTATTCGCCGTTCACCAAGGGCGAGACCGCAACGAAACAGGGCAACGTCGCGCATTGGCTGTACGTGCTCGTGTCGGGCAAAGTCGAAGTGCGCGTTCGCGGCGACGGGATCTCGAAGGACGTCGCTTGCATCGAGGCGCCCGGCTTCTTCGGCGAGATGGGGCTCATGACGGGCGACGCCCGCCAGGCCGACGTCATCGCCCTCACCGACATCGAGTGTTATCGCCTCGACAAGAACGCCTTCAATCACGTGATGCAGAACCGACCCGAGGTCGCAGCGGAGTTTTCGCGCACGCTCGCCGAACGCCGCGTGGAGCTCTGGGCCGTACGCGACGACCTCAGCGACGAAGAGAAGGCCGCCCGAAAGGTCACCGAGCAGCAGCAAATTCTCGGGCGCATTCGTGACTTTTTCGCGCTCGACGATCACGGGCCGTCCCGCGTGCCGTAGTCTGCGTTGATGTGGTCGCGGGAGATTCCGGCCGAGACGTTCGACGAAGCACTGCGCGTGATTCGCGCGCTCGGCAAGCATCGCTACGTCGCGGGGCGAACACACATGGTTCACGCGCTCGCCGCAGCCGACGTGCTCGATTGGGCGCGCGACGTCACGCTAGACGACGACATCGACAAGGCCTCGCGCGACGAGCGCCTCACGCGCGCGATCACGGACGACGAGCTCTGTGCCGTGCTGGCTTCGTACTGGAGCGAAGACACCGGCGCGCGGGCGTGCGACGCGCTCCTCGAGCGACTCGAGCGATTCACAGTCGACATTCACGCGAGCGACGACGACGACGTCTTCCCGCTGCTCGTGGACGCAGGCTGGGAGCTCTTGCGCCTCGGCGAGCTCGATGCGGAACGCCACCGCGGCGCGATTGAAGCGTATGGCGAGCGCATCGCCTACGACGTCGCGCGCTTCGAAGAGGAAGAGGCGGCCGAGCCCGTCGCATACCTCCAAGAGCTCCCGGCGATGGGCCCCTCCGAGCTGATTCGCGGCACGCTCCCGCTCACGCTGTGGCTCGCGGGCAACGAGACCTATCAAGACTACGTCATCCGCGGCGTTCTCCGGGCTGCGAAGCTTGGCTAAGGCGGAGCTACGCGTTCGCGGAAGTGCAGAAAAATGCTTTGTGCGATCGACATGCACGGGACTGCGAGAAGAGCGCCTTTGGTTTGGAAGAGGTGCTCGCCGACCACGAGAGCGAAGATGACGAGCACCGGGTGAAGCTTCGCGGAGTCGCCCATGATCTTCGGGTTGAGAACGTTGGCTTCGATTTGGTGGATGACGATGATCCACACGAGCACGAAGACGGCCGTGCCAAAGTTTTGCGTGAGCGCTACGGCGACGGCCGGGACCGAGCTGATGATCACGCCGAAGATCGGGATGAGTGACAGCACGGTCGCGAAGAGAGCGAGGATCGGCCAGTATTTCAGGCCTACGAGCGCGAAGCCGACGGCCGTGAGCGCGCCGTTGATGAGGCAGATGATGAGCTGACCGCGCACGACGCCCGCGAGGCCGCGGTCGACGCGACCGACGAGCTCGCCGAAGGACGAGCGGCGCTCTGGGCGAACGAGCGTGCCGAGAAACGCCAAGATCTTCTCGCGCGTCAGCATGAGGTACGCGGCGACCATGAGCGTGAGGCCGAAGACGAACACGGCGCGCGCGGACGACGCGACGAGGTTGCCACCGAACTTGAGGAGGTCGACTGCGTTCGCGTGGACGTAGGCAAAGCTCTTGGCGATCGCTTCGTCCGAAAGGTGCATGAGATCGACGCGGCCCTCGGGCTCGCGCGGCGCGACGATCCACGAGTCTTGGCCTTTGGGCTCGATGAGGACGCCACGGCCGACATCGATCGCGTACGTGCCGTCGGGCTGTGGCTTGACGACGATCGCCGGCGCGCGCTCGTGGTCGGGCTCGTGACCCGCGAGGCCGAGCTCCGAGAGCCGCTGCTGGGCGACGGGGATCCACTCGGCGCGCATCGTCGCTGCGTTGTGCCGCATCTCGCGGCCGAGGTTGCCAATCTCTTGCCCGACGCGCGGCGCTGACAGGCGCACGAAGATCGCGAGCGAGCCGAGCACGATGACGTAAACGAGGGCAATCGCCCACCCACGCGGCACGCGACGCCGCTCGACCCACGACACTGCGGGCGTGAGCACGTACGCGATGACGAGCGCCATCACGAACGGCGTCATCACCTCGTGGGCGACCGCGATGATCGTGATGAGCACCGCCGCAGTCACCGTGAGTAGCAGCGGCTTCTGCCACTTCTCGGGAACGAGCGTGCTCACGGCCCCGCCGCGAAGTGAGGCAAAAGCCGCGCGCGCGTTTGCTGGAGATATTCCGGCATGACGCGCACGTCGGCGACGACGGGCATGAAGTTCGTGTCGCCATTCCACCGCGGCACGACGTGAGCGTGAAGGTGTTCCGCAATCCCCGCCCCCGCTGCTTTGCCGAGGTTGATGCCGACATTCACGCCCTCGGGCGACGCCGCCTTTCGCAATCGCGCAACAGCGGACCGAACGAGCCTAAAAAACGCGTCGCTCTCTGCGTCACCGAGCTCGGCAACATCGCTGACGTGCCGCGTCGCCACCACGAGCAAATGCCCCGCGACGAATGGAAACTTGTTCAAACACACGAACGCATGCTCCTCACGACGCAAGAGCAGCTCGTCCTCGCTTGCGCAGAACACACACGGCCCACCCTTCGGAGACATGATGTAGTCCATCCGCCAAGGGGCCCACATGTTCTCCGCCATCGGCGGAGAACATACACCCCGCGCCCGCGCCCGCAAACGCGAACGCAAACGCGAACGCCAACGCTCACGCCCACGCCACCCATACCCCCACGCCGACGCATTCGCAGGCGCCCGCGCATACGCGCACGATGAGCGAGCAAGGACATAGGTGACACTTTGTTCCAACGACATCGGTGACGGCTACCGCGAGTTATCCAGAGACATAGGTGACACTTCTCTTCTGCTGTTCTCCCTTCAGAAAATATTATTCGCTCCGCAGAGCCGCGCGG
>JBBSFE010000237.1:0-3455 GCA_038239005.1 Polyangiales bacterium | reverse complement strand
GCGTCACGCGCTCATCCATCACGCCGCGCAGCTTGCGATACTTCGCACGAACGGAATCCACGTTGCCCATGCTGCACCAACAGCCCGCGCGCGTCGGCTATTTCCATGAGCGGATCGATAAATTCGACCAGGCTCCTTAGCCGCGCCAGCTAGCGGCGGTGCCGATATTCTTCGCGGTGTGGCAGGCGAGGTCCTCGGTGGGTTGACAACCCGTTCGCGACGGTTTAGTCATTTGACTTAGTCAATTGACTAACTGCCCACGGAGGGCGAAAGGGTGCGAACGATGAGTATCGACGAGACAAAACTGAACGCGTTCATGGGGAAAATCGTGGGCGACCTGGGCGTGACGATGAGCGCTGCGCTCCTCGTGCTCGGTGATCGGCTTGGGCTCTACAAAGCCATGGCGGCGCTGGGACCCGTCACGCCCGCGGAGCTAAGCAAACGCACCGAGACGACGGAGCGTTACGTCCGCGAGTGGCTCAACGCACAAGCGGCATCGGGGTACGTCGTGTACGAAGCGAAGACGGGGCGATACACGCTGCCGCCCGAACAAGCGTTTGCGCTCTCCGATGACGACAGCCCCGCGTCGGTCGCGGGTTCGTTTCACATTGCGCGCGCGATGTGGAGCGCTATCGACAAGATGGAAGAAAACTTCCGCACCGGTGGCGGCCTCGAGTGGGGTCACCAGCATCCGTGTCTCTTCGAAGGCACCGAGCGTTTCTTCCGCGCGGGATACATCGGCAATCTCATGAGCTCGTGGATCCCCGCGCTCGACGGCGTGCAAGCGAAGCTCGAAGCGGGCGCGAAGGTGGCCGATGTCGGCTGTGGTTGCGGTGCGTCGACCATTCTCATGGCGAAGGCATTTCCGAAGTCGACGTTTCACGGGTTTGACTACCACCAAGGTTCGATCGACATCGCGACCAAGCGCGCGAAAGAGGCCGGCGTGAGCGATCGCGTGACGTTCGCCGTCGGCACATCGACCGCATATCCCGGCACGAACTACGACCTCGTCGCACACTTCGACTGCCTCCACGACATGGAAGACCCCGCGGCCGCTGCGAAGCACACGCGCACGACGCTCGCAAAAGACGGCACCTGGCTCATCGTCGAACCGTTCGCGAGCGATGACGTCGAGAAGAATCACAACCCCGTCGGCCGCATCTTTTATTCGGCGTCGACGATGCTCTGCGTGCCGCACTCGCTCGCGCACCGCGGCGCCGGGCTCGGCGCACAAGCAGGCGAAGCCAAGCTCCGCGAGGTCGTCGTCGCGCAAGGCGGATTCACGCGCTTTCGCCGAGCGACCGAGACACCGTTCAACCTGGTGCTCGAAGCGCGTCCGTGATGGAGGTAATCGACATCGGATGGCCAATCGCAAAAAACCGAAGCTCGCGAGCGACCCCCGCACGCGACTCCTCGACGCCGCGGAGCGGCTCCTCATCGAGGTTGGCCACGATGGCGTCAGCACGCGCCTCGTCAGCAAAGAGGCGGGGCTCAATCATGGGCTCGTTCACTACTACTACGGGTCGATGGAGGAGCTCTTCCTCGCGGTGCTCGAGCGTTTCACCGCGCGGCTCATCGTCCGGCAACGCGCGATGTACTCGGCGCCAACGACGTTCATCGTCAAGTGGCGCAAGGCAATGGGATTCCTCGAAGAGGATCTCGCGGCGGGCTATCCGAAGATTCTGTTCGAGCTCCAAGCGATGGGCTGGAACCGGCCGGCGATGCGAAAGCGTATCGCCGCTGTCTTCGATGAATGGCGCACCGTGCTCACCGAAGCCTTCGCGCCGGCGATGAAACAATACGGAATCACGGATGCACCGCTTAGCGTCGAAGCGATGGTCGCGCTCGTGGTGACGTTCAACTTGGGAATGGAAGTCGAACGCCTGTCGGACATGAACACAGGCCACGCCGCGCTCCTGCGATCGATTGATCGGTGGCTCGCGTCGCTCGAAGAGAAAGCGAAAAAACGATGAGAGCGCGAGAACCCGACCAACAAGGTTTTGTGGTGAGAGATGGCGTGAAGGTCGCCTACGAGGTGTTCGGCGATGGTCCGCGCACGCTCGTGTTTTTGCCGTCGTGGGTGATCGCCCACTCGCGAATGTGGAAAGCGCAGGTCGCGTACTTGGCGCGACACATGCGCGTGCTGACGATCGACGGCCGCGGAAACGGTCTCTCGGATCGCCCTTCGGAGGCGGCGCAATACGAAGACCGCGAATACGCCGCCGATGCGCTCGCGGTGATGGACGCAGTCGGCGCGGCGCGCGCGACGATCGTGTCGCATTCGTCGGGCTCGTACTGGCATCTCATTCTCGCCGGCGAGCACCCCGAGCGCGTCGATGGGTCCATCTTTTTCGCGCCATCGTTGCCGCTCGCGCCGCGTCACGCCGGTCGCGACATCAACTTCAACGCGCATCATCCGGACAACGAGGGTTGGCACAAGTTCAACCGCCACTCGTGGATGGTCGACTTCCGCGGTTTCCTCGAGTTCTTCTTCGGACATTTGTTCACCGAGCCGCACTCGACCAAGCAAATCGAAGACTGCGTCGGCTGGGCGCTCGAGACGACGCCCGAGACGCTCATCAAGACGCTCGAGGCTCCTTCGCTGTCGCTCGATCAAGTGAAAAATCTGTGCACGCGCATCAAGGGCCCGGTGATGGTCATTCACGGCAGCGAAGATTCGCTGGTGCCACTCGCACGTGGCGCGGCAGCCGCGGAAGCCACCGGTGGAAGGTTGGTCACGCTCGAGGGCGGTGGGCATGGCGTCTACGCACGCGATCCCGTGAAGTCGAACTTGCTCCTTCGCGAGTTCGTTGCGCCACGTGCGCCCGCCGCAATCCTGTCGAGAGCGCTCGGGCGGAAGAAACGTGCGCTCTTCATCTCGTCACCCATCGGGCTCGGTCATGCGCAACGCGACATCGCGATCGCCGACGAGCTGCGCAAGCTGCACCCTGGTTTGGAGATCGACTGGCTCGCGCAAAACCCCGTGACCCGCGTGCTCGAAGCGCGCGGCGAATGCATTCACCCCGCAAGCGAGTTCCTCGCGAGCGACTCGGCGCACATCGAGAGCGAAGCGCAGGAGCACGATCTGCACTGTTTTCAGGCATGGCGTCGCATGGACGAAATCATGGTCGCCAACTTCATGGTCTTCCACGACGTCGTGCAAGACCACCGCTACGATTTGTGGGTCGGTGATGAAGCGTGGGAGATCGACTATTTTCTCCACGAGAACCCAGAAGAAAAACGCGCGCCCATACGTACGTATGGCTCACGGACTTCGTCGGTTGGTTGCCGATGCCCGACGGCGGCGCGCAGGAGAAGCACTCACGGCGGACTACAACGCCGAGATGATCGCGCAGATCGAACGCTTTCCGCGCGTACGTGATCGCGCGCTCTTCGTCGGAGACCCCGCCGACATCGTTCCCGATCGTTTTGGTCCGGGCCTGCCGGAGATCCGC
>JBBSFE010000236.1:0-3680 GCA_038239005.1 Polyangiales bacterium | reverse complement strand
TCGTCACGACCGCGACATCGCAAGCCACGACGACGGCCCCCACTGCGACGGCCGCGCCGACGACGAAGTCGGTGGATCGAAGCGCCATCTTCTGATGCGTCGCACTCTCCTCGCCTTCGCTTCGATGGCCCTCGTCACGATCGCGACGCACGCCCACGCAGATCCCGCGGCTGACGCGAAGGATTTGTTCGAGCGCGCGCGCCAGCTTCGCGCCGCGGGAAATTGCGTGGGCGCGGCGCCGCTCTTTCACAAGGCATATGAAATATTTCCGACCGCGCTCGGCCCCATCCGAAATGCAGCGGAGTGCGAAGAGAGCTCGGGCCGATGGGCGTCCGCGCGCCGCTCGTGGCTCGAGCTAAAGCGCGCGCTCGTGCTCACGAAAGACTCGAAGTACGACGGCTGGGAAGTCGACGTCGACGCCGCAACGCAGCGCCTTGCGAGTCGCGTTGCGCATCTCGTCGTCGACGTATCGACGAGTGGTCACGCGGGCGACCTCGAAGTCACCGTCAACGGCGAGCCGCTCTTGCACGAGCTCGTCGGCACGGAGCTCGATCGCGATCCCGGAAAGTACGTCATCGTTGCGCACATCGGGACGGGCGCGCCCGCAGAGCAAACGATCGAGCTTGTCACCGGTGAGTCGCGCACGCTGAGGTTCGTCGTTGCGCCGCCGGGTCAACCTTTGCCGAAGCAGCCGAAACAAGACCTCACGAGCACGTCGAGTTGGACGCCGGCTGGCGTCGTCACGTTGTCGCTTGGAATCGCCGCGCTCGCCGCGGGGAGCGTCTTCGTCGGCGTCCGACAAGACGCGCTCGCGACGCTCGCCGCCGGATGCGACGCCCCTTACAGCAATTGTTCGCCGACGCTCAAACCAACCGTCGATCGCGGAAATCTGGCGAGCACGGCGGCCACGGTTTTCTTCGTCGCTGGCGGTATCGCGACCGCTGCGGGGATCGTGATGCTCGTTCTCGGCGCAGTCGAACCTGCTCACGCTTCGCGCACGCTGGCGTTTCATGTGTCACCATTTGGCGTGATGCTCGAAGGGAGCTTCCGATGAGGTCGGCGCTCATCTCCGTGATGCTTGCATCATGCACGTTTCCCGCCGTCACCTACGATGACGACGCCTCCGTCGACGCGGCCGCGAGCGACGCGATCGCGGGAGAGTCCGGAACCGACACGGGGACGAACGTCGACGCTGGCGAAGCGGGAAACCCCTGCGACGAAGACAACGACACGTACCTCGCCAAAGGCAGCTGCGGCGGCAACGACTGCGACGATCACGATCCGCGCGTGAACCCGGGCGCGGGTTTCCTCACCGACATCCCGACAGCGTATCCATACGGCGACTGGAATTGCGACGGTAAGGTCGACTCGCAATACCCCGTCGTCGCCTGCGCGATTGGGCTCTCGTGCGACAACACGCAAGGCTTCCTTTCGACGGTCGCGTGCGGCATGAGCGGCTCGTTCGTCAACTGCAGCGGCCTTTGCTCGAAGGCCGACGCCGGAACACGCGTTCAAGGCTGTCGGTAATACGTATCGGGGGAGCTATTTTTTGTCGGCCGCTTCGTCTTGCTTGATCGAGTAGCGGACGAGCGCGCGGAGCACTTGGTTTCGCTCGACGTTTCCGAGGAGGCTTTTCAAATCTTCGTAGATGCTCGGGTCGACGAGCAGCGCACCGAGCGTGCCCTTGCCGTTTCGCATGCCCGACACCATCGCGCGCAAATCGTCGCTCATGGCGTTCACGTTCGTCATCAGGTGACCGGTGTCGGCGTCGCCGTAGACCAGCGCATGGACGAGGCCATTGCCGGTGCGGATTTGCTGGAGGTCTTTGTGCACTTCAGCGAGCGAGCCCGAGGCGCTTGCGGAAAGATCGCCGTCGTACACCATGGCATGCGCGAGCCCGGGGCCTTGCTTCACATGCAGCGTGACGTCGTTGATGTTTGCGAGGGTCCCGTTGAGCTGCGCCGTCGAGCCTTGAACGTTCGCGAGAATTCCGTCGATGCGATCGGCTTCGGCTTTGTCGAAGAGGATGCGATGCGCGTAGCCGTCTTTGTGCGCGATGCCATCGAGGATGTCGTGCAAGCTGCCCACGGAGCCTTTGAGGTCTTGCGCGAACTTCGGATCGGCGAACGCGCCCGTCGCTTCTTGGAGATTGCCGAGGACGTTGTTGGCCTTCTGCGCGATCTCGTCGACCTTCGCGACGTAGCTCGAGAGGTCGAGCGGCTCTGCGGTTTGCAGCGGCACCGACGGATCGAGAAGCGGCGTGCCAGGTTCGGCGAGGCTCAAGTCGATCATCTTGTCGCCGAGGAGACCTTTGTTGACGATGCTCGCGACCGTGCCTTTGTGGACGATCTTCGTGTGCGTCTCGTCCCACACCGGCTGGCGAATGCGGTCGCCCTGTTCGCGGACGATTTCGAGCGACACGTAGATGCGCGCGTCTTTCGCATCTGCCGAGTAGTGGACCTTCTGGACCGTACCGACGTTGACGCCGCCCATCGCCACGGGCGAGCCAGCGACGAGGCCCGAGACGTTCGCGTACACGGCCGTGTACGTGACCTTCCGCTGCCAGAACTTTCGATTGTCGCCGATGAGAAAAACACCGAGCGCCAAAATCAAAAGCCCGACGATGACGAAGATGCCGACCTTCTTCTCTTTGGTCATGAGTGTGAAACCTACGACGACGCGAGCAAGGAGGCGACGTCTTCCGTCTCTGGGGCGCGCCCCTCGATGAAATCACGGACGAACTTGTCTTTCGTTGCGCGAAATTCTTCTTTGGTGCCCACGAGGCGCACGCGACCGCGGTGCAAAATCGCCAGACGGTCCGAAACGGCGAATGCCGTGCCCATGTCATGTGTGACGACAATGCTCGTAAGCTTGAGCGAGCGTTTGATGCCGTTGATGAGGTGATTGATGCGGGCCGTGTTGATCGGGTCGAGGCCGGTCGTGGGCTCGTCGTACAAAATCACCTCAGGCTGCAGCGCGAGCGTGCGCGCCAGGCCCACACGTTTGCGCATGCCGCCGGAGAGATCACTCGGACGCATCCCCTGGATGCCCGGAAGCCCGACCATCTCGAGTGACTGCGAGACGCGGGCGATGATTTCTTCCTCGCCCATCGTGTGCCAGAACTGCTCGCGAAGGCCGTACGCAACGTTCTCGCCGACATCGAGCGAGTCGAACAGCGCCGCGCCCTGAAAGAGGTAAGCGATGCGCCGACGCACCGGAACGAAATCCCGCTCGTGGAGCTTTTCGATCTCGATGCCGTCGAAGCGAATCGTCCCGCCATCGACCGGCAAAAGTCCGATGAGCATCTTCAAGAGCACGCTCTTGCCAACGCCCGATGGGCCCATCACCGTGATGACCTCGCCGCGACGCACGTCGAGCGTGAGGTCGTTGTAGATGACCTTCGGCCCAAAGTGTTTCTGGGCGTGCGAAAACTGAATCAACACTTCGCCGGGCGCGACCACTCAACAACCGTAGCAGGGAAGAAAGCCGCCAAGGCGACAAGGCGCCAGCGGAAGGAGATTGGGTTCCGAACGCGCGTGAACGTGCCGCCTCGAACAAGACATCTGGGAGCTCGAGGCGGGGACCGCCTCGAACAAGACATCTGGGAGCTCAAGGCGGGGACCGCCTCGAACAAGACATCTGGGAGCTCGAGGCGGGGACCGCCTCGAACAAGACATCTG
>JBBSFE010000235.1:0-3776 GCA_038239005.1 Polyangiales bacterium | reverse complement strand
ATACCGCGTTCGACGCGCGCGCCACAACGCATCTGTGCGCGCGCCTCCACGACATCGAACGCACACTCTCGAAGGCGCGCGACGCGGACGTGCTCATCGGCGATCTTCGCGACTACGAAAAAGCCCATGCGCGCGCTGCGCGTGCGCTCGCGCCCGTCCGCGCAAAGCTTCGTCGCCGTTGCGAAGTCGGCGCGGCCGGAGCGGCCGAGATGATCGATCGCCACGCGCGAAAACGCATCGTGCGTGCGCTCCGCAACGTCATGCGCCGCAAGCACGTCGTGCTTCATCACCCCAAAAATCCGGCGAAAGCTTCGCCGGAGCTCGTGCGTCACTTCACGCACCAAGAAGTGTGGCGCCGCTACGAAACGCTCCGCGCATACGACGCGCATCTGCCCGCCGACGTCGCAACACTCCACGCACTCCGCGCTGCATGCCGCCAATTGCGCTTCACGCTCGAGGCGTTCACGCCCGCGCTCCCCGCCCTCGAGCCGATCGCGGCCGAGCTCCATCGCCTGCAAATCGAAATGGGCGAGCTCCACGATCACCAAGTCGCCATCGATCTGCTCGAGCGGTGGCGACGAAGGGAAAGATCGCAAAGAGCAACGAGCTCGACGGTTACCTCGAACATCGCGCCGAGGCCCGCGATGAATTGCGGAGTCGCTCCGAGCCCCGTTGGCTCGGTGTGCTCGGCGAAGAGTTTCGCGTCCGCTTGGCGCTTGCGCTCGAGCCGCACCGCGTTTCGGCGCGCGCGATGCATGACATGACGGCATGAAGAAGATGCAACGCTATCTGGTCATCCCGGCTGTGCTGTGCGGCATGGCGGGGATCGCGCTCATGTTCGTTCGCTCGCTCGGCATCGAGGGAATCGTGCTCGGCGCGCTCCTGTTCGACACGGCGGTCGTTTTGATGGTCATCGGAGCCGGCACGCCGCCGCGCCCCGCCTTCAGAACGTGATCGAACGAGACTTGGCCGCTATGCTCGCGCGCGGCGATGGACGCGTTCGAGATCCAGGTTTATGACGGCACCGCGAACGCGCAGCACGCGATCGGCATCGAGCTCCACACGAACGCGATCATTCGCGGCGTCACGACGTCGAACGCTCCCGAGCTGCCGCTCAATCACACGGCGCACTTCACGCTCGAGCCTTCCTATGGCCTTTTTCCGTGGTGGGAGCTCGGCGGATACTTGCAGACTGCAATCACTTCGGACGGCAACTTCGATTACGCCGGTGTGAAGCTACGCAACAAATTCGTGACGCCGCCCGGCTGGCACCCACATCTTCGCTTCGGCCTCAACGTGGAGCTGTCGCTCTTGCCGCAAGAGTTCGATCGCGGCCAATGGGCAATGGAGCTTCGACCGATCGTCGCTTGGGAGAACGAACGCTTCATGTTCGCCGTGAATCCAATCGTCGACATTTCGCTCGCCGGGCCGGACTCCGCCGCCGGACCGGACTTCGAGCCGGCGGCGATGGCAGTCTACAAATTCGGAGAACGCGTCTCGCTGGGCCTCGAATATTACGGGTCGCTCGGGCCGTTCTCGCATTTGTCCGACGTGAAGCAGCAACAGCACTACGTGTTCGAAGTGGTGAACGTGCTCGCAATCAAGAACGTCGAAATCAACATCGGCTTCGGAGAAGGTCTCACGCCCACGAGCGGGTCGTTCGTCGCGAAGATGATCCTCGGCTACACGTGGGAGCGATTCGTGACGAAGCTCACGAGAGCTCGGTAATCTTGAATGTGAGGCCGAGGTCGGTCTCGAGATCGCACCGTTTGCCCCAGGGCCAAGCGGGCAAGAAGATCCACGGCATCACGTAGAACACCGTCGCAGGCGGGAGCTCGGTGTGCTCGACGGCCGGGTTCGCGGAGACGGCAATGGCGTTGGCGCGTGAGGCGTCGACGAGAAATCGCTCGAGCTCCGCACGCGGACGGAGCGCGGCGTGTGCGAGTGCGTCTTTGATCGCCGCGGCATCACCGCTTGCCCAGAATCCGTGCGAAAGAACCTCGTTGAGCTTCTCGCCCATGAGCTCGTCGACGGTGGGAAGCTCGTCGATGCGACCGAGGCACCACGCGAGCACGGCGACGTCGGCGAACCACGCGGCAAAATGCTCGTCTTCGAGATCGATCTCGCCGAGCGGCGCACAGAGCACGTCGGCTTCGGTTCCGAAGAGAAACCCTTCACAGTCGATCGCGGCAATGCCTGCGATGAGATTGTCCCGCAGCCGCTGCGCTTCGTCGCCGAGCTCTTCGGTTTGTTGCTCGAGCGCGATGCGCTGGCAGAGAACCTCGAGGCACGTGCAGCGCTTGGCAACGTCGATGGCGTTTCTCAGGGCGACCTCCTCGCGAGAAACAGAATAGCGCAACTCACTCGTAACGGAGCGCGTCGATCGGATCGAGCTTCGAAGCCTTCCACGCAGGATAGAGACCGAACGCGATGCCGACGAAGGCGCTGAAAAGAACGGCGACGGCGATGACGTCGGGCTGTACGAGCACAGGCCACTTGAATCGCTCGGCGAGCCAGCCGCTCGTGCCCAATCCGAACGCGACGCCGAGGAGACCGCCCATCATCGAGAGCGCGAGCGCCTCCGATAGGAACTGCGTGAGCACGTCGAATGGTTTTGCGCCGAGCGCCATGCGCACGCCGATTTCGCGCGTTCGCTCGGTCACGCTGACGAGCATGATGTTCATGATGCCGATTCCGCCGACGAGCAGCGACACTGCCGCAACGCTCGCGAGGAGCGTCGTCATCGTCTTCGTGCCTTCTTCTTGTGCGCCCGCAATTTCGCTGAGATTTCGGATCGAGAAGTCGTCTTCTTCGGCCGTCGCGACGTGGTGACGCTCGCGGAGGAGCGCTGTGATTTCTTCTTGTGCGCGCGCCGTCTGACCGGAGCTTGCTCGGACGTAGATGGTGCCAGACAGATATTTCTTCAAACCACCTTGTACTTTTTGTCCGTACGTCGTGACGGGAATGAAGGCCGCGTCGTCGTAGTCTTGACCCGTCGGGGATTGGCCTTTTTTCGTGAGCACGCCGGCGATGCGATATTGGCTCGTCCCGACGCGAACGCTGTGTCCGACGGGGTTCGCATTGGCTCCATAGAGCTTCTCCGCGACGGTCGCGCCGAGCACGATCACCTTCGCCGTCGTGTCGATGTCTTGTTGAACGAGGACGGCGCCGTGCTCGGGGCGCCAATTTCGGATATCGAAGTATTCGGGCGTCGTTCCGGTGACGCTCGTCGTCCAGTTTTGCTCTTCACTGACGATGGGCATGTTCGAACGCAACGCGGGCGCCGCGCTTCGCACGCTCGGGACTTGATCTCGAAGCGCCGCGAGATCGTCCCACGTGAGCGTGGGCATCGAGCCGAAGCCGCCGTGGACGCCGCTCGTGCTCGTCGAGCCGGGGAGGACGACGAGGAGGTCGGTCCCCATCGCGGCGAATGCGGCTTCGACTTGTGCCTTCGCGCCCGAGCCGATCGCCATCATCGCGATCACCGCCCCGACGCCGATGACCACGCCGAGCGTGGTGAGAAACGAGCGCATCTTGTTTCGCACGAGCGCGCGCGTCGCGACGCGTGCAGTTTGCAACGGGCTCATGGTGCCTCCAACGATGCAAGCCGATAGGCCTGTTTCGCGCTCTGTTTCGTGTCGGTCTGAACGAGCCCGTCTTTGATGACGATGAGCCGCGACGCGAACTCGGCGATGTCTGGCTCGTGGGTCACGACGATGACCGTGATGCCGCTTCGTCCGAGCTCTTGGAAAAGCGCCATCACTTCCATCGATGTT
>JBBSFE010000234.1:0-3825 GCA_038239005.1 Polyangiales bacterium | reverse complement strand
TTGCCAGCCAGCGTTGACGATGACGAAAAAGGCGTCCGTGATCGGCTCGTCACCGCGATGCGTTTCGAGCTCTTGCTCGAATGAATCTTCGATTCCATTCGGAGAGCACATGACCGACGACAGCCACGCTGGCGTGGACGCAGCCGTCAGCGCCGGGCGCGCGCATGTCGAGTCGCTTGGAAGAACGGGCGGGCCGGTTACACAGTCAGATACGGGTCCGGAGTCGACGACGCTGGAGCACCCGAGCAGACTGCATCCGAGAAGACACAGCTGGGTGAACGCCCTAAGCACGCCGTTATTGTAGCGCACTCGTCGCGGCGCACAAAAGTCGAGCGCGAGCAAACGCTCCAAGTCGTGAAGCGCCAAAGCAATCGTTCACGATGCGTTTGTAGAGCTCAGCGAGCGCTCCGCTGACGACCCTTCGCTCGTCGATGCCGCCGACCACGATCCGCTCCCGAGGCTGGAGCACGTCCACCGTACCGAAGTATCCCGTGTCGTCGGTCACCGCGGGCCGAACGTGGAGTCCGACACCTTCTGTCGGCCTTGTGTGCGCCTTAGCGGCGGTGAGTACGACAGAGAACCGAGGGGGCGCGCGTCCCACGGCGATGGAGAGTGGGCAGCTTTGCACGGTGGCTCCGATCGGGGACGTAGCGACGCTTCGCGTTGCTCACGGCGACATCTCGGCGAGCGCGACTACGTTGTCGTAAACCAACTCGATGGGTTGTGTGGTCGTCGATGTCACGCCGGCCGACATCACAGCAGTGCCGAGCGTGCCGAGCGGCGTGACGGTGCGGGCGTAGCCGACGCTGTCAGCCCCACACAACGCGTTCACCGTGCCGTCGCTGTTGGGCGAAATCTTCAAGGTGACGTCGTGCCACTTTCCGCGCTCGAACGAGAAGGGCTGGCTGTTGGTCGGAGTGCCGGAGAGTGTGTCGGCCCAGCGCGCGTTCGCGGTGTTCGGAACGATTTCGAGCGCGACGCTGACGCCGCCCGAGCCCGTGATCGCGAGCACGGTCGGCATGGCGCCCGTGGTCGAGGTGCCATCGGCAACGACTTGGATCGCCGCCGACAGCTTGGCGGAGACTGCCGCCGTTTGCGTCGTTCGCGCCGCACCACGAGTCGAGATTCGCGTCGACGGTGTCGCTCGTCTCCGCAGACGCATCAAGCTCGCGATTGGCGTCGAGCTCCTGATTGGCGTCGCTGCCTGCGTCGGACGGTGGTGGTGGTATCGCCGCGATCCCGCCACAGGCGCAGGCGGTGAAAGCGCAAACAATCGCAATACGCATTCCGCGTGGCTAGCAACGCACGTGCCCGTGTTGAATGTCGATTGTGTCGAGCGATAGCGAACCACGCCGTGCATTCGCTTGCACGCTCGTGCACGGCGCTGCACAGCTCAACGAACGAGCGCGACGATACGAAATGCGCCAAATGCAACGAGGCTGACGGCCGTTAAGAAGAGCATCAGGGTGAACGCCTTCGGGTGCCGGTCGAGCCAGTGCAGAAATCCGAATACGAGACGCTTCGTCAACGTCACGTGGCAGGCGACGGCGATTTTGCCCGACAAGATATCGTGGAGCTTCGACTCCATCTCCCCCACCGATTGGTAGCGAGCATCGGGGTCGCGCGCGAGGCCTTTGCGTACGAAGTGGAAGTATTCGATGGGCGTGCTCGACGCGAGCGCGCGCTCCCAGAGCTCGTCGAGATCGAGATCCTTGGCGATGATCTCGGCGATCAAGTCTTGAAGGCGCGTCGCTTCGCGTCGTGGATGCCCGAGCGTGAGCAATTCGTAGAAGAGGATCGAGAGCGCGTAGACGTCGCTGCGCTCGTCGAGCTCGCCGTTCTTGCCTGCGGCCTGCTCGGGCGACATGTAGAGCGGTGTTCCGACGAGCGCGCCGTGCAACGTTTGGAGCAGCTTGCCGTCGGCGGACGTCTTGTTGGCTGGCGCCTTCGGGGCGGCCTCCGCACTCTTTTCACGTTCGATTTTCTTCGCGAGGCCCCAGTCCATCACGGTGACTTCGCCGAACGGGCCGATCATGATGTTCGCGGGCTTGATGTCGCGATGAATGACGCCCTGATCGTGCGCGTAACGAATCGCGTTGAGAATCTTCATGAAGACGTGTCCGCGATATTCGGCGGTGAAGCGATCGACGTACTCCGCGTCGCGCTCGCGAAGCTTTTCGATCACGGTCTCGAGCGTCACGCCCTGGACGTGTTTCATCACGAGGTATGGGTCGCCCTCTGCGTCGCGGCCGACGTCATAAACGGGAACGATGCCAGGGTGCTCGAGTTGCCCGACGGCACGCACCTCGTCGGCGAAGCGCAGCGTCGCGTCGTGGCCACGGTTGTCGGCGAGCATCCGCTTGATGGCGACCGTTCGCCGGATGTCGTTGTCTTTGACCAGCGCGACCTCGCCCATGCCGCCGCGCCCGAGCACTTCGAGCATCTCGAAACGAGGACGCTCGTCGGTCTGCGGCTCGGCGTCCGCTTGGCGTCTGCGGCGCGGAAGGACCGTGGTCTCCATCGTGTTGAGCGTCGAGCGCGCCTCGAGCTTTGCTGGCGCGTGGGACGACGGCGCAGTCTCGGCGAGCGCGTCGAAGGTGTCAGGGGCACCCATCGTCGACGAGAGGGCGCGGCGTCGGGCCGAGTCGCTTAGCGCCGCATCGCCGTTGAACGTGGTGGCTTTGGGCGACAACCCCATTGCACGAGACTACGTCATCCGCGCGCGGACGTGCCGCAATCTTGCGGCGCGCGCGAGGACGCAAGCACGACATCGACGCAATGAGCGCTGCATAGGCCGCAACTTGGCGCTCACGCTCGCGGTCCGCGGCGCGCTTCGAGCCAGTAGATCAGCGGGACGGAAAGAAAGCCGACGACCGCGCTGAGCACGTTGACCGGAATTCCGAGCGGCTGCGGCATGCCGGGCGTCGCCGCCGACGCGCCCGGAACGAGGAGCGCGACGAAAAACGCGACCCAGAGCATGCCGAGGAGCGCCGTGATGATTTGGAGCGTGAGGATGTGGTCGACGCGCGCGCGCTTCGACCACGCGAGCCAAAGGCACACGAGGCCAATTCCTGCGCTCACGAAGATGTACATGACGTCGTGATACTTCGCGTGCGGCGGCCATTCGGGATTGAAGACGTGCGTGTCGGTCCCGAGATCGATTACGGCTCCAGTGACGGCGCAGATGAGCGCTGAAATCGTGACGAGGATTCGCGCAGCCTTGTTTTTCATCGCGTCCGCCGCATGATGCCACGGCGGCCGGAGTAGGCGCGAGTCGAACGGCGGAACGCGACGAACGACACGAGCGCGGCGAATGCGAATCCCGCGCCGTCCGTTGCGCCAGCGCCGCTGGCGCGACACGAGCAACCCGATGACGTGCTCGCCTCCGTGCCAGCGTCATCCGACGAAGACGCATCGGTCGCCGCGCCGTCATCGGTCGAGCTTGCGTCGGTTGCTGTGCTTGCGTCGCATTTCGAGATCCCGGCGTCGAGCGTCGAATGCGGCGCGGGCATGATGGCGATGCCTTCTGGAAATATCGCGTCCTTCGTCAGCGTATTCGTGACTTGGTTGTTCGTCGTATCGATAATCGATAGTGAATAGCCGTTTGCGTTGTTGACGAAGACTTTCGCGCCATCCGGCGTGACCGCGATTCCGTCTGGCAACGCGCCAACGACAATGGTCGTCATGGGTGTGACTCTCATCCTGATCACGCCGCGCTTCGAATCCGCAGGGGTGGCGCGCGTAGTGTGATGTCCATCGCATGATTCCACCTATCGCTGAGTGCGAGCGCGCGCAGATGCACGATGTGCTCGCCGGTGTTGTGCT
>JBBSFE010000233.1:0-4071 GCA_038239005.1 Polyangiales bacterium | reverse complement strand
GTCCATCCGCTCCTCGGAAAATCCTTCGAATCGCGACCGCCGCCGCTTGCGCACGAGTCCCGCCGGCGCGACCATGCGGCTTGCGATGCGCTCCGGTTCGTCGGCCGCAGAAAAAAATGGCGTTCAATTTACCTACGCGCACTGGTCACGGCGATAGCGTCGGCAAACCGCACATCGAAGTGGTCGCCAAGGACCTGCCGGTGGGCGTAGCCGCGCCACAGGATCCGATCAAACGCCGGCGCAATGGAACCTTCGCCGACCCCGAATCCGCCAAAGCCGCTGGTCGAAAAGGTGGCCTCGCAAAGCACGCCAAGAGCCCCGACCGGTGGGCGAAACACCTCGGCCTCGGACGCATGATTGAACGGTTTCCGGTCGACGGAGAAATCGCTCCGTTCGCAAACGAGTCCGAGCAGTGGTTCAAGCAGACGTGCGCAGAGATCGCCCGTGACGTCGGTGGCGGACAGTTGAGTCCAGGTTGTTGCAGCATCGTCCGAACGGCCGCGTGGGAGCGGGCGTTCAGCACCTTCCTCTTCGATCTCGCCACGCGTGGTCAAATGGCGTGGGACGTAAGAGACCCTCTTCCCCTTCCGAACGCCAAACACCGCCTCACGCCACGGACAGATCTCGTTCTCGTCGCAGCACGTCTCGGTGATTCATCTCGGCAGAACATTTTGGCGGCACACGAACTCGCAGCACGTGAAGCGCAGTCACGTACGAAGACCAGTGCACTCGATCCCAAGCAATTGCAGGCCGTCGGCTGGGGAACAGACGAGAAGGCGTAGCCGAGTCGACTCTTGCATCCCCGTGCGCGGCGATTCGCGCGATGATGGGGTATGCAGCTTCGCCGCGTCAGCCTTTGTATCGCCCTCGCGCTCTCGATCTCACCGACGTCGAGTGCGCAGCTCGCGAAGCCCAATACGTTCTTCTGGTCGCTGATGGGGTGGCCGAATGGCGCAGTTCGACAGACGGTATTCGCGTCTACGTCGGTCGTGCCCATCAGTACCGCAACGTTGAGCGGGTGGACGTGTCGGACGTCCGACATTGCGACGAGAACGCTCCCCGCTCTACTATCCGGCACGAACTCCCAGTCGATCTTGCAGAGCGCGGACCTAATCTGCTCCGCAGGCTCGTCAAGCGTATCGATCTCGGCCGCGTGTTCCGTGTCAGCGGCACAGGTGCACAGCACCGCCGACATGCACCTGAAGGATGGCAACGGCCACGAAGTGCTCATGGTCATCGGCTGCGGGAACGATGTGTCCCTCACTCGTTGAACTTCAACCAACGTCACGTCGAGGTTCCCGAAGACGACGCAGCTCGACGACAAACAGCTCGTTGCCGTCGGGTGGGTCGAGACAAGAGCGAGTAAGAACACTTCGATCGCGATACAATCGCTGGGTGAGTGGAAAGGCGTGAATGAACCGAAACACGATGATTGGTGTTGGCATCGCAGCCGGAGTGCGGATTTCGCGCCTTCGCGCCATCGTGATCGGGCGTTTCGCGCCATCGTGATCACCCGTTTCGCGGCATCGTGATCACTCGTTTCGCTCATCGTGATCACCTGTTTCGCGCATCGTGATCACCCGTTTCGCGCGATCGAGATCGCGTATTTCGCGGATTGTGATCGGAGCATCCTTGCCCGCTGACGGGTGAGACCAGCGACGTGGAGTCCCCAGGCCATCCGCCCCAGGAGGCGAGATGGCAACCCCGAGGATTCCCGTGCGGCATTTGAGAGAGATTCTGCGTCAGAAGTTGGAGCTGAAGCGGTCGCATCGCGAGATCGCGAGGAGCGTGGGCACAAGCTCGGGCATGGTGTCGACGGCGCTCACGCGCTCGAAGGGCGTGGGCCTGACGTCGTGGGTCGATGTGCAAACGCTGACGGACGACGCGCTCGACGAGAAGGTCTACGGCATCCGGAGCAAGAGGCGCCTCGGTCGTGCGCCGTTGCCGGACGGCGCGTACCTCCATGCCGAGCTTCATCGCGTCGGCGTGACGCTCCAGCTGCTGCACCTCGAGTACCTCGAGCGCGAGCCGACCGGGTATCGCTACACGTCGTTCTGCGAGCACTACAAGCGTTGGCTCGCGAAGCAGAAGCCGTCGATGCGGCAGGTGCACGTCGGCGGCGACAAGCTCTTCACGGACTACTCGGGCAAGAAGCCGCGCATCGTCGATCCCGCCACGGGCGAGATCATCGACGTCGAGTTTTTCGTCGCGACGCTCGGTGCGTCCAACTTCACGTACGCGGAGGCGACGCGCTCGCAGCGCGTCCCCGACTGGATCGCGAGCCACGTCCGAGCCTTCGAATTTCTCGGCGGCGTCAGTCGCGCTGTCGTGCCCGACCAACTCAAGAGCGGCGTGACGGTCGCGTGCCGGTACGAGCCGAAGCTCCAGCGCTCGTATCAGGAGATGGCCGTGCACTACGGCACCGTTGTGCTCCCAGCGCGACCTGGACATCCGCGTGACAAAGCGAAAGTCGAGGGAGCGGTGCTCATCGCGCAGCGATGGATACTGGCGAAGCTTCGCAACCAGACGTTTCACTCCATCGAGGCGCTCAACGAGCGCATCGGCGAGCTGCTCGACGAGCTCAACGATCGACCGATGCGGATCTACGGCAAGAGCCGCCGGCAGCTCTTCGAGCAGCTCGACAAGCCTGCGTTGCGGCCGCTTCCAGAGAAGCGCTTCTCGCACGGCGACTGGAAGCCCGTCACGGTCAACATCGACTACCACGTCGAGTACGAGCATCACTACTACTCGGTCCCGCACACGCTGCTCGGCGAGAAACTCTGGGTCCGTGCGACGCCGGCGATGGTGGAAATCTTTCGCGACGAGAGTCTCCACGAGGAAGCGCGCATCACGTCGCACGCACGCGGTCACGAGCGTGGTCGGCACACGACGAAGGTCGAGCACATGCCGAAGGCGCACCAGAAGCACGCCGAGTGGTCGCCCTCGCGCATCATCCACTGGGCAGCAACGATCGGCCCTGCGACGGGCAATCTCGCGCAGGCGATTCTCGAAGAGCGCCCGCATCCCGAGCAAGGCTACCGCTCCTGCCTCGGCATCCTGCGTCTTGGCAAACGATTCGGGAACGACCGCCTAGAGGCAGCGTGCGCTCGCGCGCTCCACGCGGGCGCGCGCTCGTATCGACACGTCGAGTCGATACTCAAGCACGGACTCGACCGCGTGCCCATCGATGGCGACGCAACGCTCATCCCGCGCTCGCACGAAAACGTACGTGGTCGCGACTATTACCACTGAAGAAAGGGAAACGGACATGCTGACGGAACCGACAATGGAAAAGCTCAAGGCGATGCGGCTCGATGGAATGAGCGCCGCGTGGCACGAGCAATTGCAGAACCCGAAGACACACGCGCTTGCTTTCGACGAACGACTCGCGCTCCTCGTCGATGCGGAGTGGATGTATCGCGAGAGCGCTCGATTCAAACGCGCCCTTCGCGACGCGAAGCTCAAGATCGGTCAGGCGTGCATCGAAGACATCGACTACCCAGCCAAGCGCGATCTCGACAAGGCCGTCGTCCGGCAGCTCGCGACGTGTCGATGGATTCAAGAGCACCAGTCGATCCTGATCACGGGCGCCACCGGCGTCGGCAAGAGCTACGTCGCCTGCGCGCTCGCGCAGCAGGCCTGTCGAAAGGGATTTCGCGCCGCGTACCGTCGTGCGTCACGGCTCTTCGAGGAGCTAAAGCTCGCTCGTGCCGACGGGACCTACCCGCGTCTGCTCGCGCGTCTCGCTCGCGTCGACGTGCTTGTCATCGATGACTTCGCAATCCAACCCATCACCGACACGCAGCGGAGTGATTTGCTCGAGGTCCTCGAAGATCGATATGAGACGCGCAGCACCATCGTGACAAGCCAGCTCCCGCCCGCGCAGTGGCATGACTACCTCTCGGATCCCTCGCTCGCCGACGCCATCTGCGACGGGTCTGACTCCATCCCTGAGCACGCCGGCCAGGATACGGCGATCGTTGGCACTGGAAGATTCTGTGGCGACTGGATCGTGATGAACGAGAGCATGAACGAGGCGTGAAATGCGG
Organism: Polyangiales bacterium; assembly: GCA_038239005.1. Taxonomy (GTDB): domain Bacteria; phylum Myxococcota_A; class Polyangia; order Polyangiales; family Polyangiaceae; genus DASXHD01. Next base: position 22 of record JBBSFE010000233.1, on the reverse strand, counting down.
GGCAGAGCCTCTATCGTCGAGT
>JBBSFE010000232.1:0-4102 GCA_038239005.1 Polyangiales bacterium | reverse complement strand
TGAACGTCGCGCCCTTTCCGTAGGAACGCATCGGCCGACACATTCAAGCGCAACTCGCGCAATGGTGTCGGTTCGTCGTTCCCCGTGGTGAGATTTGCTTGCCTCCGACTCTGACCCGTTACGCAAGCCACTTACAGTTTTCTAAGTTCGATCCTTTCGTAAGAACGTTTCACAAAGAACGCGCGCGCACCGGAACGGAGAGCACGCCGCGTGCCGCGCGGAATCGCCGTGTTTTCGCACTGCGCACCTGGCCCCGCCAAATCGGGCCAGCCGAACGGGCCGGTCAGGCCGCGGCCGAGAGCTTTTTGCGGCGAACGAATGCGCCAGCGACGGCGAGGATCGTCATCAGCCACACAGGGGCGTCGCCCACGAATTCGTAGACCGTCGATGTTTTCACCCAGTGCACGATGGCGTCGCCGTGCTCTTGCGTGAATGGCGTCGAGTGGAGCATCACGCGGCCGACGGGATCGATGATGGCCGACACGCCGCTGTTCGTGGAACGGATGAAATACCTGTGATGCTCGACCGCGCGAAACTGCGAGAGCGCGAGGTGCTCCCACGGTTCGCTGGTGTCGCCGAACCATGCGTCGTTCGTCATGTTCACGAGGAGCTCGGGCTCCGCGTGCGAGATCATGCGGTTTGCGTACGACTGGATGATGTCCTCGTAGCAAATCAGAACGGACACCTTGTGCTTCGAGCCATCGGGTAGCTCGATCGAAACGGGATCGAGCGACGTGCCCGACGAAAAGTGTCCGCTGTTCGGTGACCACTCGTACAAGACCGGAAAGGTGTCGCCGAAGGGGAGGTATTCGCCGAATGCGAGGAGGAACTCTTTGTCGTAGCGACCGGTGACGTCGCCGTCCGTGTTCGTCGCGAGCGCCGTGTTGTAGACGCGGGCGTGCTTGCGCCCGCCGGACGGGTCGGGCTCGAACACGATGCCGCCGAAGATCGCGGGAACGCCGAGCTTGTTGCCGACGTACGCTTTGTATTCTCGCTTGTAGTGGTCGACGTCGGCGCTTTTCGTCACCGACGACTCACTCCAAACGACGAGCTCGACGCCCTTCTCACGGAGCTCACGCGTCATCCGCAGGTGGCGCTCCATCGCGGTGTCTCGATGGTTGTAGACCCCCATGAGCTCGAGATTGCCTTGCACGTAGCCGATGTGGAGCGCCGGAGCCGCTTGCGCACGCGCGTCGATCTGGCGAACGCGAACGAACCCGTAGATCGCGGAGAACGCCGTGGCCGCGAAACCTGCCGCGACCACACGCACGTCGAGCGCGCGCTTCTCGAGGAACTTCGCCAAAACGATTTCTTCGACCGCGAGGCTCGAGCCGAATAGCAAAAGCCCACAAAACACGGGGCCACCGAGATCGGCCGTCTGTGCCAATATGGGTGTACTGTGCACGCAATCGGCGAGGTACCACGGAAAGAGGAGCGGGAAGAGCTGCTCGCTCGCGGCGAACGCGCCGCACGCGACGACCGACGCGGGCCAACCACGCTGCGAAGCGCGCGCGTAGAGCCAACCCATGAATGCGTAGCGTCCGGCTTGGTACGCACAAAGAATCGTGGTGAAGAGCGCGCAGAGCGCGACGTTGAATCCGCTGAACGACTTCAACATGTGGTTGAGCCACCAGAAGCCCTCCCACGACATGATGAACCCCGCGAAGAGCCCGATGAGCGTCGCGCGCTTCACCGATTGCCCGCGGAGAGCGATGAGCAACGGCACGAAGGTGATGAGCACCGTCGGCCACCAGTCGATGATGCCAGGGAAGGCGATGAAGTAGAGAAACGCTTCGAGCGCAGCGAGCGACAACGCCCACTTCAGCGGCAGGGGAGCCTCGCGGAGAGCGCGCCGCACCACTACTTGATCGCCTTGGCCACTTTGTCGAGCAGGTCCCTCATGTTGAAGGGCTTGGTGATGTAGTGGCGAGCGCCTGCGTTGATTCCTTCGATGACGTCGAGCGCGCCGGTGCGCGCCGTCAAAAAGATAATCGGGACTTGCTTGAAGTCGTTCATGCCTTTGAGCTGCTTTGCGAACTGGACGCCCGTCATGCCGGGCATCATTACGTCGCACAAAATCAAATCGGGCACGGCGATCGTCTTCAAGACCTCGAACGCGGCCTGCCCATCACCGGCTTGGTGGACTTCGTATTCGGTGCCGAGCTGCCGTGCGAGCAGCGTGCGAACCGATTCGTCGTCCTCCACCACCAGGATGCGCTTCGCCACGGCGTTTACCTCTACGGCCCTTTGGGCATCGGCGCCCGCGGGTTCGAAGCTTTGATCTCCATCAGCTCGACTTCGAACACGAGCGTCGAGTTTGCGGGGATCTTGGCTTGAGGCATGGCACCGTAACCGAGAGAAGGCGGAATCGTGAGCTTGCGCTTGCCGCCCACTTTCATGCCCGGGATGCCTTTGTTCCACCCTTGAATGACGCGGCCCGGGATCGATGTCGTGAAAGGCTGGCCGCGATCGCGCGATGAATCGAACTTGGTGCCGTCGAGAAGAGTGCCGACGTAGTGCACCGAAACCGTGTCGCCGGCTTTGACCTCGGGGCCTTTGCCAACGACGAGGTCTTGCGTCTTGAGGTCGCCTTCGGGAGCCGTTGGCTGCTGAGGAACCATCGTCCCAGCAACCTGTGCGCTCGCGTTGGGGGGCGGCCGGCGCCCGCTACCCGAGGCTGCGGGTTGGGCCGAAGCCATGACGACGGGCGTGTCGGAGGCGATCGGCTCTGGCGCCGGCGGCGAGGTGAGCTTTGCGCACGAGACGAGACTTGCAACGACTAGAGCCTCGCGGAGGGGGTGACGAGCTGAGCAAAGAATGGAAAGCGGTCGCATCGGGGACAAGAAAGCTAGTATTTGCGGGTAGGGATGTCACGTGTCCTCCACATCGAAGACGACCCGCGAAACCGGCTGCTCGTTCGGAAGCTTTTGACGGCCGAAGGCCTCGAAGTCATCGACGCACCCGATGGTCTAACGGGCGTTCGACTCGCGCTCGCGCAGCCGCCGGATCTCGTGCTCGTCGATTTGAACATCCCCGGTCTCGACGGTTACGAGGTGACGCTACGTTTGCGTAGCGAGCCCGCGCTCGTTGGCGTTCCGATCGTGGCGATCACGGCGGAAGGCGATCGCGACACGAGCGCCGCGGTTGGCTGCGACGGTTTCGTGCAGAAGCCGATCGACGCGCGAATCTTCGCGAGCCAAATTCGCGGATTCTTGCGCGGTCACCGAACGCCGTTCGCGAGCTCGCCCGACGCAACGGGTGAACGCCTCCGAATGCAGAGCGGCCGCATCGTTGCGCACCTCGAAGAAAAAGTCGCCGAGCTCTCGGCCGCGAACGAACGGCTCCGCGAAATCGAACGGCTCCGCGCGGAGTTCTATCGAAACATTTCGCACGAGCTCGCGACGCCGCTCACGCCCATCGTCGGTTACTTGCGCATGCTCCTCGACGAAGAGCTCGGCGACGTTTCGAAGCCGCAGCTCAAAGCGCTGCGCGCGATGGACGATTGCGTTCGCCGTCTGCGCGGCACGCTCGACAACTTGATCGACGTCACCGCTCTCGAGACGGGTCGCCTGAAGTTCTTTCACCGCGACTACGATTTCTTGGACAGCGTGCGTCGCGCCGTCGCTGCATATTCCGACAAAATCGCCGAGCGACACATCTCGCTCGTCGAGCAACTCCCGCGCGGTCCGGCGCCCGCGTACGGCGACGCCGAACGACTCGGGCGCGCGATTGGTCAGCTCCTCGACAACGCGACGAAGTTTGCTCCGGAGCGCGGAATGATAGGGGTCGCAGTTTGGCGAAGCGACGCAGGCTACGCCGTCACCATCGCAGACAACGGCCCCGGCATCCCACGCGATCGCGCCGACACCGTGTTCGAATCGTTCGTACAGCTCGACGGTTCGCCCACACGCGCACACGGCGGCGTCGGCGTCGGCCTCGCCATCGCCCGCAACGTCGCGCGTGGCCTCGGCGGCGACATCCAGATTCAACCCGGCGGCGCGGTCATCGGGGGTCACGAGCTCCGCGGCGCAGCGCTCACGCTGAGCGTCGCGTTCCGCGCGACTTGATCTTCGAGCGTTCTGTGTTTACAGAATAGTCATGG
>JBBSFE010000231.1:0-4171 GCA_038239005.1 Polyangiales bacterium | reverse complement strand
TTGCCGGTGACGTCGTCGCTCGCGCGCGACTCCATCGCGGCGCCTTGGTATTGCGCGAACATCGTCGCGTTCATGTCGAGGCTGTGCGCGATCCCGAGGAAGTGCCCCATCTCGTGGGTGAGCACAGCGAGCAAGTCCGTGCTCGGTCCGGAGCCGTCGAGTGAAAACTTGTTCTGCGCCGTGTTGACCTCGATGTCGGCGTCGTAGAGCTCGCCGGTGTCGAGGTTGTACGTAATCTGCGTCAGCGCGAGCGTTTCGGCGTCCTTCGAGCTTGCGTACGGCCACTTGTCGTCGTCGAACATGACGATGTTCGCGTTACCGCTCGACTGGTTGTAGCCCGGCGTGTGGCACGCGACCGTGCCGATGAATTGCACGGCGATGCTCGGTTGCCCTGAAGGCGTGCACGCTGCGGATGTCCATGCGGCGATGGCGGTGTCGAGCGTCTGCTGCGCCTGCGAGACGGTAAGCTGGCTGCTCGCGCCTTCTTGGATCGCGTACCCGATGCATCCGTTCTTCCAGTAGACGTCGAGACCTTGGTCCCAGCACGTGGTGCCTGCGAAGGTGAGCGGCGGCTTGACCGTGGTCTCACGGCAAAACGCGCGAGCCACGCTCGGCACGAACGCGAGCCCGATCGACAACAACGCCGACAACAACGCCCGATGCGCGTGCACGCCGAGAACGTATCACCAACGAACGAGCGCGCAGCCCCAGTGAATGCCGGCGCCGAGTGCAAGCAGCATGTTGAGCTCGCCCTTCTTCAATTTGCCAGCGCGCGTGAGCTCGTCGACGAGAATGGGAATCGTTGCCGCGCTCGTGTTGCCATAGCGGTCGATGTTCATCGGCATCTTGTGCTCGGGCACGCCGAGATGCTCGCGGATGTACTCGTTGATGCGTTTGTTGGCTTGGTGCGCGAGGAACCAGTCGATCTGCTCGAGCGACGTATTCGTGTCGGCGAGGAGCCGGCGCGCCGTCTCCGGTAACTTGGTAACTGCGTACCGAAATACCTCGCGCCCATCCATGCGCGGGATGTGCTCGTCGCGGTCGAGCATCTCTTTCTTCAAAAACGGCCGAGAGCGAAAGCCGCCGGCCTTCAAGTACAAGAGGCCGCCGCCGGAGCCGTCGGTGTGGACGATGGCTTTGACGAGACCTGCGTCGCGATCGGTGGCGCGGAAAATCATCGCGCCTGCGCCGTCACCGAAGAGAACGGCGAGAGCGCGGTGCTCGTCGCAGCGTGACTTCTCTTCTTCGCTGGCTTCTTTCGTGCTGCCGGGCTCGAGCGGCGTCCAGTCCGTCCAGGGCATGAAACCGGCATGTGCTTCCGCGCCGACGAAGAGAATCGTTTTGCCGACGCCCGCTTTGAAGAGCCCGTCGATCAACTGCAGACCGAAAATCATCGCGGCGCATTGCTGGCGAATGTCGAGTGCGGGCGTGCCTTCGAGGCCGAGCTTGTCGGCGAGGAGAGCGCCGGGGCCGGGGAAGATGAAGTCGGGTGTCATCGTCGCGAAGACGACGTAGTCGATGTCCTTCGGTGAAATCCCGGCGGCTTCGATGGCGCGCTTCGATGCCTCGGCGGCGAGATCGCTCGCGCCGACACCATCAGGCGCGTAGTGGCGCTGCTTGATGCCCGAGCGTTTCGCGATCCATTCGTCCGACGTGTGCATCACACGGGCGAGCTGGTGGTTCGTCACCGGGGGCCCCGGCGCATAACTCCCCGTGCCGATCAGCTCGAAACCCATAATGGTGAAGCTTTTACCTGAAAATCAGCACTGACACGAGTAGGACGATCCGCTCGTTTTGCAGGACTTGCCGTGGAAATCGGTGAAGCAACACGACGTGCCCCATCCGCAGCACGATACGCCGCACTTGCCGCAGTTCGGTTCTTTCGAAAAGTCGGCCTCGCAGCCGTCGCTCGCGTTGCCATTGCAGTCGCCCCAGTTGGTGTCGCAGCCGGTGCACACGCCGCCAGCGCAGCCGACGTGCGAAGGGCAATCGGAGGCCGTGCAGCACTCAGCGCACGTTCCGTTGCAGTCGAGCTGGCCGCTCGGGCATTCGCAGCCGCCGTCGGTCATGTCGTACGTGGCGTTGCACGCGAAACCGCAGTGGCCATCGCTCGTGCATTTCGGCGTCGAGTTTTGCGGAGGCTTGCACGGGTTGGCGCAACCGAGCGTGCAACCCGAGTCGGGTTGATTGAAGTGGTCTTGCTCGCAAGAGGTGCCGCACGTGTGAAAGCCGCCAGAGCAGTTTTGGCAATTGGGGCCGGTATGGCCCGACGGGCAGCCGTCGGTGCCGCCGTCGTGGGCGGTCGAGTCGCCACCGCCGGAATCGCTCGAGCTTGCGTCGTCGGAGATGCCCGTTGCGCAACCTACGAGGGCAAACGCGCACGAGAGGGCGATGGCTGCGCGCACAAAGCGCACGTTAGCAGCTCATCTGCCCGCCCGCAGACCCAAAACAACGAGAGATTGCTTCGAACGCGACATCCGCATGGCGTCGCCGAGGCCGCAGCTCGCGACGATGTGGATGCCATCGAGGTAGACCTTCGCCGAGCGCATCTTGCAGAGGAGCTCGAGTGCGCCGCCGTCGTCGACGACGCCGCGCAGCATTCGCAGTTTTTCGCCTCGCGGCACGTAGGGCTCGCGAACGACGTATTGGATGCGCTTCGACGTGAGCGGCATCACGCGGCCACCCGCGCTTCTTTGTGCGGCCGTCGAACCTGCGGCGGGGCCAATCCAAACGCCGCTCGATTTCTGCTCTTCGACGACCTCGGAGCCGCGCGCGCTCGTGACGCGGAGGATATAGCGCGACGTGCCAGCAGGCAGCTCATGGCAGAAGAGGGCCTCGTTGAACACGCGATCGTGCACGAGGACACCGTTGCATTCTACACGCATTCGCGCGAGCTCCACGCGAGGGAGCGTTCCGGCGATCGCGCCGCGCAGCGCCTCGAGCACACGACCCTTTTGTGCGCCGCAAAAGAACCCCACGGAGTCGGCCGGCGCGCTGTTGATGCCGAGCACGGGCGTGTCCGCGCCGATCTGGTGCGACGCGCCGAGGAGCGTTCCATCGCCGCCGACGGTGACGACGAGATCGCACGAGCCGCTCAAGTGCGAGCGCGACCCATCGAAGAAGCGCGCTTTCGCGCCGATCGCCGCGACGGCCTTGCGAACCTCGGCGACGGTGGCTTCGTGATCATCATGTGCGCGTCGCATGCGCGAGACGGTGATGTCTTTTCGCGCGACGAGCTTCTTCACGCGCGATTGCTTGCCATAGAGGCGGTGCGCCGTGCGTTTCATCACCACGAAGATCTGAGTCGTCACGGGACCTCCACCCCGTCGGGTATCGCGAAGCGCGTCGCGAGGCGTCGCAGGACGAGCTCGGTCTTCGCATCGCGAATCACGCCCGATGCACAAAGCGCGAGCGCTTCACGAACGGAAATCGGAGCAACGACGGACGCGCCTTCGAGCGCGGACGAATCGCCTGGCGGCGGCGCGAGCGCTGCCGGATCGACTTCGACGTGAAAGTACGCCTGCACCTCCGCGATCATGCCGGGTGCGGGAAGCATCGGCGGACCGAGCTCGAGGAGAGCACTCGGCGTGACGCGCGCGCCGACTTCTTCGAAGAGCTCGCGTGCCGCGGCATCGCGAAAGGATTCGCCTGGCTCGACGAGCCCGGCTGGCATCTCCCACAGAGCTCCGTCACCGCGATTGCGCCACCACAGCGGAGGTCGCACGGCCGACCGCAGAAAGACATGCCGCTCACCCGCGACGCGAAAGTGAGCCGCGATGACGACCGCATCGAGCGCAGCGCGCGTGACGACGTCGTACGAAAACGGCGTGCTAACGCCGAGGCGCAGGCACAATCGTTCGACCCGCAGGAACGGCTTCTCTTGGGGCTGGCTGAGCTCGCCCAATACCAATTTGGAGTCTGAAAGTCGCGGCAGTGGCACGCGAGCGGGACAGTCTCATGCCGGCGCTTCGAAGGGAATACTTGCGCCGCGTTTGGCGTAGGTTGGAGGTAGGACCAAGCGCGCGTCTAAGCTAAGCTCCCAACGTGTTTCTCGAGGAACTTTCAGCGGGTTGCCGCGTCCCTACAACAACATGAAACCATCGCAGCGAGCACCGCAGGTGCGAGTGATTGTCCATGACGCCCGAGCGCAGCGAGGAAAGTCATGAATGAT
>JBBSFE010000230.1:0-4178 GCA_038239005.1 Polyangiales bacterium | reverse complement strand
CCGCCCAAATCGATCGCAACATGTTCCATGGCTGGCCTCCTTTTTTTGACCTGAGGCCCCATTTTGGGTGACCTCGTGGAGGCCAGCCACTTCATCCAATCTCCAAGGCGCCAGAAGAAAAGAGAAAGATGGGTTTGGAACCTCTCCGGTTCGGATCCGAACGGGAGCTTGGATTTCGGTCAGGGGGATGGGAAAATGGTCAGCGCAACGCCGTCGATTCCGTCGTTAATTCCTGGGGTTCCGCCTTGGCCTTTTGCGCCTGGCGTGGCTACGAAAAGGGCGCCCGTGGTTGCGCCGTCGAGCGTTGGGGCGTTGGCGCCGTTCCAAAGGATCGCGACCGAGACGCCTCCCGCGCCGCCCGCGCCTGCGCCCGCTTTGCCGCCGTTTCCGCCGGGGCCTCCCGTGCAACCGGGGGGATTCGCGGTGCCGCCGTTGCCGCCGAGCTGACCGGTTTGTCCGATGGCGCCATTGCCTCCGGCGCCGCCGTTGAATGCGTGGAGCTCGCTCATCGTGAATGCGAGGCTCGAGTTCAAAATCGCGAGCGCGATGCTGCCGCCTCCGCCTCCGCCTCCGATTCCGCCTGCGCCTCCGCAGCCGCCGCAGCCTCCGCCTCCGCCGCCGCCTGCGTCGAGCGCGATACCGCCGCCTCCTCCGCCGCCGCCTTGTGCGACTGCGCCGTTCTTGCCGTCGCTGCCCGATGCGGGAACCCATCCTGTGGTCTTGATTGTTCCGACGTTGATGGGCGTTTTCGCATCGAGCGAGCTCATCGCGTCGACGCCGCGTTGACCCGCGCTGCATCCGGCGTCGACTGCGTGAATTCCGCCGCCGCCGCCAGCGTCGCTCGGGGGCGCGCCGGCTTCGCCGTCGAATGGAGTCGCGCCGCCCGCGCCGCCTTGACCGCCCGTCGAAGCCGTCGTGTCCGTGCACAGCGACGCGCATGTTTGCGTCGCGCCGCCTGCGAGGCCCACGCCCGCGTGACCCGCGATGGTCGGATCCGTTTGCGCGAGCGACCCGTTGTAGTTGCTCCCCGTCGTTGCGTTCTTTCCGGGCGCGCCTTTGCCGGCGCTGAGGTTCATGCGCAAGAACGTGACGTCGGTCGAAAAATTCACGAACGCAGCGATGCTCGATTCGCCGGGCGCGACGCCGTCGCCGGCTTGCACGTAGAAATCCGCGACCGTTACTTTCGCCGTCGACAGCGAATCGAGCGTGAGCGCGACGGGGCCTTTTCCGATTTGCGATTTGCGCCCCGTGTACGTCCAGTCGGTGCAGCTCAAACCGCCGTAGAGCGATTTGCCGTCGACCGCCATCCCCATCACGACGTCTTCGGGGTACGTGCCTTCGCATACGAAGACGCGCGCTTTGCTGCCGACCAAAATCGTGAGCGCGTGCCCGATCGTTTTCACGGGCGAAGCTTTGGTGCCCGGGTTGGAGTCGTTGCCGCTCGCGCCATCGACGAAGATGCCGAACGTTTCGGAAACGCATTCGGGCGTCGTCTTCGGATCGCACGAGCCCGAGTCGGTCACCGTCGAATCTTTCGGCGACTTGGCGTCGGCCGTTGCGTCGCACGATGCGTCACCGCATGTGTCGCCGGAGTCGGAGCACTTCCACAGCAAACACGGAAGGAAGAGACCAAGCAGGAGTAGGCGCTTCATCGCCCATGGACGTTACCTCACCCGTTGGCGACAGACCGAATCGTGACGACGCGTTTGAGCATTTCTTGAACGTCGACGGCGCGCATCGGTCGCGCGTCGCGCTTGGGCGGCGTGATGGGCAAGTACGCCCAGATGGTGGTGCCGACGTTCGGCTTCGACATCACCTCGAGCCGACCGCTGAGCTCGTCGAGCAAACGAATCGTGTTCGAGAGGCCGATGCCATGGCTTTCGCCGAGGAGCGGCTTGGCGTCGCGGAGGCCGCCGATGAATACCTTCTCGAGGCGCTCGGGGCTGATGCCGCGACCCGTGTCGGAAATCTTGAAGGCGAGCTGGCCGGGCGATCCGCCGATCTCGACGACGATACTGCCACGTTCTGTGTACTTCACTGCGTTGGAGATCAAATTGTCGATGACCCGATCGAAGAGAAGCGTGTCGGTCTCGACGAATTCGGGCGCCTCGCGCGTGCGGAACACGCTGATGCGAATGTCGCGCGCGATGGCGAGCGCTTGGAGGTTTTTGCGAACGCGATCCACGAACCCGCTGATTTCGAGGCGATTCGTATTCAGGGCGAACGCGCTGTCAGCGGCCGTGGCGATGTCGAGCAGGCGCTTCATCTGCGCTTCGACCTTGATGACGGCCTCGCCGATTTCGCGACCGGATTCGGCTGTGTCCTTGTCGTCGGATTCGCTCACGACGTGCGCGAGGATCTTGGCGACCTGAAGCGGGTTGTTCATGTCGTGCGAAAGACCGCGCAAAGCGACTTCACTGCGAGCGCGCGTGGATTCGATTTCGGTGAGCATGGCTTCCAGGGTTCCTGTGCGCGCCTCAATACGCTCGGCCATGAGCGAGTTGAAGGCCTCCTGACGCGAATGGAGCGCCATGACCTCTTCGACCGCCGCTTCATTGTCTTTCACGAGCACGCCGACGCGCTCTGTAGTGTCCTCGTGGAAGTCGTGTGCCTGAACGACCATTCGACGAAACGCAATCATGGCGCCCACGAGGCCCGTAATCAGCGGGTAGAGGCCAACATGCGCCACGCCAAAATACCGAGCGACGAGCGCAACGGCACCTCCGAGAAGTGCACCGACGAGAGGCCATCGCCACGCAAGCGGCGCGCTCCACTTGAGCTCGTACTCGCAGCAGTCATCTCCGCGTGCGATGCACTTCGATTCGCGAAGTCGTGCGGGCGTGAGGCCCCACCAAATGAGCGGCATCGTTGGCAGCTGGGCTTGCCGCGACATGCACATGAGGCGTGACTCGGGCTTCGTCGATCGGTAGCGGAGCACGACGGAATGCCCCGACGTCTCCTCGAGCTCGTATGAGGAGATTCGGCTCGCAAAGTGAACCGTACGTGCGAGCACTTTGTAGCTCGTCAGCGGGGTCGACGCTCGGAACACCAAGGCAAGCGGTCCGTACGAGCGCACCACGTCGTACGCGCATGCCTCGAGAAAGCGCGCGTCGCTCCCCAACAACTCGCGCGTCAGTGCGAGAAGCTTCTCGACCTCGCTCAACATCACCCAACTTTGCGCCCGCAGAAGGACATCTTCGGGAATGCCCGTTTCGGATGAAAACCGCGTCAACGCTTCTCGGCCGAACTCTTTTTCGACGTACGTGAGGAGGGGTCGGAATATCGCGAGGTTCAAATCACCTCGTTTGTCCTTGTCCGGCGGCGGAATGGTGGGCGGATTGGTTGCTTCGGCCAAGTGAGTATCCTTATGACAATGCGGCACGAGTAGCGTCCCACTTGCGTGGGCACGACGCCAAAAAGAAACTTAAGTCGCTCTGCGCCCTGGCCGTAACGAGCCCCGACACATGGAGGCGACCGTGAACGAGACCAAAGGACCGATCGAGGATGGTAACTGGCCCACGAAGCTACAGGCCCGTGTCGTCGAGCCCGGACCGCATCCGCGCGTTCAAGGGTTCGACGTTCATGGAGATCTCGGCGTTCACTATCGATTCACCGACATCGTGCTGTTGGCACTGACGTCCGATCTCGATGAGAAGGCCGGCGCGGCGCTCGATACGGCGATGGCGTTCGCATGCCCCATCGATGTGGCAGATGCGCCATCGCATGCGGCAGTCGTTGCGCGCCTGTGCGGCTCGCGGACATCGGGAATCGTCGCCGTTGCGGCCACCACGGTGGCTGAGCAGAGCCGAGCGCTCATCGACGAGCACGAAATGCTCCTTCCGCGTCTGGCGATTGGATCACTCAACGGCATGGCCGCAAAGTTCGCGGCACGCAGCGAGACCGAGCGCGAGAGCGTGGCGTCGCTGCGCCGTGCGCTTGGCGCTTTCGTCTCGCGCGTGCCGTCGCTCGGGTACGACCTTCGTCTCGATACGGCCATCATCGCCGTGCTCTTTGCGTGCGGTCTTCGCACGCGCGACAAACTCGAGCTCGCCTTCACGCTAGCGCGCTTGCCGATCGCGTGCGCCGAGGCGTTCGCGGCGCCCGTCGGCGCATTCGGCGGCTACCCGATGAACACGCCGACCTTCGACTACGAGGTGAAGTCATGATCCCCCGAATCT
>JBBSFE010000229.1:0-4225 GCA_038239005.1 Polyangiales bacterium | reverse complement strand
TCCCGGTCGTGCTCGTCGACCCGCGCGACGCTGATTTGCCGGACATCGGTCTCGTGACATTCGAAGACCTCGAGAGCGGCGATACCATCCTCGTCGATACATCCGATTCGCGCGTGCGCGCTCACCACGCCCACGTGATGAAAGAGCTCGCGCGCGCGCGGCAGCAACTCTTCAACAAGCTCGGGCTCGACTCGGTCGAGATTCACACGGGCGGCTCGTTCGTGAAGCCACTTCAGGATCTGTTCGCGCGCCGCACGCGGAGGATCCACCGATGATCGCCGCGCTCGTGCTCGCGACCGCGCTCGATGCCGGCGTCGCCAACGTCAATGGTTGCACCGAAGTGATCCCTCAAGGCGCGGGGCGCCCCGACGTGACCGACTCGCTCCCCGATCGCGGGCGGAGCGGTTATGCGTCGACGCTCGTCGTCACCGTGAATCACGGCAAAGGCGAGAGCGTTCTTCCGAGCGGGCTCTCGCTCCAAGCGCACTCCGAAGCCGTCGAAGAGCTGCGCAAAGCGGGCTGGGTGTTTCCCGATCAAGACGGAAGCGCAGGCGCCCGCCTCACGACGAAGCTCGACACGGCACATCCAGGTCGCGTGACGACGACGCTCGAGCTTCCGCTGCTCGCGCTGCCAGACAAACCGGGTCGACACATTCTCACGCTTCCGGCGCTTCCGATTTCGGTCGCGCGCGCGAGCGGTGAAGTCGCCACGGTGTGCACACATGCGCATCGCATCACCGTCGACGATCCCACGGCAGAGACGCCCGATCCGCAACCGAAGGGGAATCCGCCAGGCCGCGTGCAACGCGAAGAATGGACGGCGCTCAAGCGCGCGCTCATCTACGGAAGCGTCGGCGTCGCCGCGGGGCTCGTGCTTGCGTGGCTCGTCACGCGTTGGCTTCGTCGTCCGAAGCCCGTGCCTCCGCCGCCGCCGCCGCGCCCGCCGTGGGACGTCGCGCTCGAGAAGCTCGACGAAGTCCGCCACGCAGGCCTCCTCGAGACAGCGCGCTTCAGCGAATATTACGATCGCGTCGGCGATGCGGTGCGCGAGTATTTCGGTGCACGCTACGGGTTCGACGGCCTCGAGTGCACGACCGACGAAATGCTCGCCGCGCTCCGCAAGGCTGCGCTCGCCGGCGTGAGCATCGAAGACGTCTCGATCTTCTTGCAACAATGCGATCTCGTGAAGTTCGCGCGCATGACGCCTTCGCCCGAGGACTGCAAGCAAGCCCTCGGTGACGCCGAACAAGTCGTGCGCAAAACGATGATGCCCGCACACCGCGAGTTTCCCGCGGAGGGGGCGCCGAAGTGAAAGGCTGGTGGGTCGCACCGCTTCGTGGCTTCGCGCTCATCCTCGTTCTTTGCGGGGTGATCGTTCTCGGCGCCGTCGTGCCCGCGTGGCTTCGCGGCAGCGAGTGGCTCACCGTCAAGTGGACGGCATGGCCGTGGTTCATCGCTGCAGCGAGCGTGCCTCCGCTCGTGCTCCTCGCCATGACGCTCGGCGCCGATGCGCGCGTGCCGCGCCTTCGTATCTCGACGATCGCACCGCTCATGACGGGCCCGCGCGGAACACGCACCCACTTCCGCGATTTGCCCGCGATCTTGCGCAGCGCAGCGCTTTTCTTTGCGTTCGTGGCGCTCGCGCGTCCGCAAAATACGCTCCACGACGAACAATCGAGCGAGCGCGGCATCGACATCGTCGTCGTCCTCGATCTCTCCGGCTCGATGCGCGCGGTGATGGACGCGCCATCGTCGGGCGCGCAACACGGCAAGCGGCCCACACGCATCGACACCGCACGCGACGTCATCCTCGATTTCATTTCGCGACGCAAAACCGATCGCATCGGCGTCGTCGTATTTGGTCGCGCGGCGTACGTGCTCGCGCCGCCCACGCTCGACTACCAACTCTTGACCACGCTCGTCGGCAAGATGGAGCTCGACCTCATCGACGGCAACGGCACCGCGATCGGAGACGCCGTCGGCACGGGCGTCGCGCGGTTGCGCCGGTCGACGTCGAAGTCGAAAGCGATCGTTCTCTTGACCGACGGTGACTCGAATGCCGGCGAGCTATCGCCCGAGTACGCAGCGCACCTCGCCAAGACGCAAGGCGTGAAGGTCTACACGGTGCAAATCGGCAACGGCGATGACGTCGACGTGCAAGAAGGCATCGATCTCTTCGGCCAACCGAAGTACGTGCGCCGCCACTTTCCCGTGAACCCCGAGCTCCTCAAATCGATCGCGAGCGAGACCGGCGGCGACGCCTTCGTCGCGACCGACAAAAAGGGCCTCGAGAACAGCATGCACTCGATCCTCGACAGCCTCGAGAAGACGAAATTCCTCGCGCAGACCGCAGCGACGGAAGACCTCTTCCCGCTCCTCCTCGGGCCCGCCGTGGTTCTGCTCATCCTCGAAGCCCTCGCACGCATGCTTTTGATCCGGAGGTTTCCGTAATGCGATTCGCTTACGACCTCTGGTCTTACCCGGTGCTGCTCTTCGTGATCGCGGCGGGCATCTTGCTCGGAGCGTTCGCGACGATCCTCGTGCTTGCATCATTCGCGCGAGCGCGCGCGGAGAAACGTTTTGGTGATCCGAAGCTCATCGAACGTCTCGTCTCGTACGACGCAACGCAGCGGCGCGCGGCGAAGGGCGTGCTCATCGTGCTCGCGCTCGCTTCGGCGCTCGTTGCGCTCGCGCGGCCGCAATACGGAAAAGGCACGCGCCTCATTCCGGCGACCAACGTCGATGTCGTGATCGTGCTCGACTACTCGAAGAGCATGTACGCGCGCGATGTCGTGCCCAGCCGCATCACACGTGCGAAGGCCGAGGTCGCGCACTTGATTCAGTCCGTGCCCGGCGTGCGCTTCGCGGCAGTCGCGTTTGCGGGGGAGCCGGTGAGCTTTCCGCTCACGAGCGACGGCGGCGCGATCGCCCAGTTTTTCCGGCAAATGAACCCCAACGACATGCCCGTGGGCGGCACCGCAACCGCCAAAGCGCTCGAGCGCGCTCGCGAGCTCCTCGCGCGCGATCCGACGACCAAAGATCACGTGCGGCGAATCATCCTCGTGACCGATGGCGAAGATCTCGAAGGCGATCCCGTCAGCGTTGCGAGCAAGTGCGCGCAAGAAGGCACGGTCGTCGACGTCGTCCAGATCGGCGGCCGCGCGCCCGAGGTCGTTCCCGACGTCGATCAAAACGGCAAGGTCACCGGCATTCGCAAAGACGACGACGGCAAGCCACTCACGACGGAGCTCTCTGCGGAGGGCGAACAGCAGCTCGCAAAGGTCGCGCAGACGACGGGCGGCGTGATCGTGCAATCGGAGCAAGGCACGACGGGCATCGACAAAATCACGATGCGCCTCTCGAAGATGATGCGCGAAGAGCTCTCGGAGCGCGTCGAGACGGTCTACGACGACGTGTTCTGGATCCCGCTCCTCACGGCGATCTTGCTGCTGATCAACGACGCATTCATTTTCGATACCCCGTGGCAAAAGCCGTGGACGGTCGGGAAAATCCTTCTCGCCGTGCTCGCGACGTTCGGCACGTTGAGCTTCATCGTCCTCGTCGTCGATGGTTGGCGCGAGTGGTCGAAGAGAAAGCCCAAGCGAGGAGGTGCGCGTGCGTAAGGTCCGCGTCGCCGTCATCGCTGGTTCTTGTTTGCTGTGGGTCGCCGCGTGCGGTTGGGATCCGGCGCATCCGTTCGATCGCGAGGCGCCGCCCGTCAAACAAGCGCTTGGCGCGCTCGACGCGGGCGATGCGCAATCGGCGAGCGCACTGCTCGAAGAGTATTTGTCGACGGGCGGCTGCGCCGACGGGAAAATCGGCCAACCCGATTCGCTCAAGAAGCGGCCCAACGGCACGTTCGACCTCGGGCTCTCGCTCTTTCGCATTGGCGAGTCGTATGGCCGGCGTTTCGGTGAAGAGGAGATCGACGCAGGTGATTCGCAAGAGTCACACGCGCTACGCATGGCGCAGATCGATTGCGCGCTCAGGATCGTGCAGGCCATCGCCGCAGACGACACGCAGCCGATCGATCTCCGCGCGCGCGCGCGTTACCTCGAGGGCAATCTGCATTTTCTCGGCGGCGAGTACGAACAAGCCGTCGCCGCATACGACAAGGCACTCACGCTCGCACCCGGAATGGTCGACGCCGGTGACGAAGTCGGGCGCGACGCCGCATTCAATCGCGCGATCGCGCTAAGGCGCATCGAAGACAAGAAAAACGACG
>JBBSFE010000228.1:0-4319 GCA_038239005.1 Polyangiales bacterium | reverse complement strand
GTTTCCGGCTCCGGCTCCGGCTCCGCCTCCGTTTCCGGCTCCGGCTCCGGCTCCGCCTCCGTTTCCGGCTCCGGCTCCGGCTCCGCCTCCGTTTCCGGCTCCGGCTCCGGCTCCGGCTCCGGCTCCGGCTCCGCGTCCGGCTCCGCCTCCGACTTAGATCGCGTCTTTGCCGCGTTCTCCCGTTCGGATCCGAACGACTTCGTCGATGGGGGTCACGAAAATCTTGCCGTCCCCGATGCGGCCCGTCTTCGCGGCCTTCTCGATGGCTTCCAGAACGTCGGCGACCAGCTCGTCGACGACGACGATTTCGAGCTTCACCTTCGGGACGAAATCCACGACGTACGCCGAGCCGCGGTAGACCTCTTTCTTGCCACCTGTGCGGCCGAAACCCTTCACTTCGGTCACGGTCATGCCTTGAATTCCGACTTCGCCGAGGGCGTCTTTCACCTCGTCGAGCTTGAAGGGCTTGATGATGGCTTCGATCTTTTTCACGTCGGCGCGGCCTATCATCGCGAGCGCCATGTTTCGTGGAGGTTTCGGGACCTATCCAACACCCGTCGAACGCCTCGGTCGGCTTGGCCTTTGGGTCAAGCGCGACGACCTCACGAACCCCATCTATGGCGGTAACAAAGTCCGAAAGCTCGAGCGGCTCATCGGAGAAGCCGAACGCCTCGGGAAGAAACGCATCGTTACCGTCGGCGCGGCCGGGAGCCACCACGTGCTCGCGACGGCCATTCACGCGGGGCGTGCGGGGCTCGGCGTCGAGGCTTCGCTCGTGCCGCAGAGGCGCACGCCTCACGTCGTCGACAACATGCGCGCCGACCTCGCCGCGAAAGCCACGCTCAGGCCCGCGCGCACGTTCGCGGGCGCCGCGCTCTCGATGCTCTGGCACGGCGGGCGCGACGCCTATCTCGTTCCGATGGGCGGCTCGAACGTCGTCGGCTCGCTCGGTTACGTCGATGCCGTTTACGAGCTCGCGGCGCAAGTGAAAGCCGGCGAAGTCCCGGAGCCTGATGCCATCGTCGTCACCGTTGGCTCGGGCGGCACGGCAGCGGGCATCGTCGCGGGCCTCGCTCTTGCGAATCTCGACACGCGCGTGATCGGCATCGTCGTTGCGTCGCCGGTTTTCTTCGTTTCGTTTTGGACGCGCCGACTCGTACGCGCCGTCTACGCCGCAGCAGGCGGACGCGATCCACGCGCGATTGCTCGGAGCCGGCTCGAGCTCGTCACGTCCGAGCTCGGGCGTGGATATGGCGAACCCACGCCATCGGGCGAGCGCGCGCTCGCGAAGGCGGCGGACCACGGGCTGAAGCTCGACCTCACCTACACGGCCAAGTGCTTCGCGGGCGCGCTCGAATGCGTGCAATCTGCACGTTTCAAGAACGTCCTCTATTGGCACACGCTTTCGAGCGCGCCGCTCGCGCCACTTCTCGCCGGCGCACCTCAGCTGCCCCCGTCACTCGATCGCTTGCTTCGATGATACGGTCATCGAATGCGCGCTTCGCGCTTCCTTCTTTTCATCGGCTGCTTCTCTTGCGCTGAGATCTCGGGCCTCTCGGAGCTCGGCGTCGACGCAAGCAGCGACCTCGCCGCTACCCCGACAGACGCGCTCAACGATCCGAGCTCGGCCGACTCGTTCTGTCAGACGACGACAGCGCCGTACACGTTCTGCGCCGACTTTGACGAAGGAGACGTCACGAAGGCATTTTCGAGCTCGAAGGCCACGGTATCGTGGTCGAGCGTATCGACGCCCGCGCCGGGGCTTTCGACCACCGCGTTCGTATCGAACCCCGCGGCGGCACTCTTCAACGGCGATTCGTCGGAAGCGCTCGGGTTGACCCCGACGTCATCGAACAAGGTTCCGGCCAGTGCGACCATCACGCTGAGCTTGCGCATCGATACGCTCACTGGCGAGAGCCCCATCATCGTCCCGATTCCGATCGACGCCAACCAAGCCGTCTCGCTCGTCGCGATCGCAGCCCCGCTAGCGCAGACTTACAAATTAGCCCTCGTTGACGCCACGACTGGAACCGACGGCGGCGTTCGTCTCGTGAGCTTTACGAACACGCTCACCATGAAAGTCACCGAGTGGCACACGGTGTCGATCGCCGTGTCTGCACTTCAGATCACCCTCACGATCGACAACGGCTTGCCCACGCTCGATCCACGCGCGTCGTCAGGGCCGCTGTCAGCCCTACAATTTCACGTCGGCATCGACGCCAAGGGCTGGCAGGCCTACGTCGACAACGTGTTGATCCTGATCAACGACTAGAACGACACCTTCGGCGCAGCCGTGGCCTCGGCGTCCATTTTGAAGTACTCGCGCTTCTTGAAGGCTTTGCCAGTGACCTTGTTGATCGCCTGGCCGCGGATCTTGCCGAGCTCGGCGTTGTAGTCCTTCACGGCAGCGTTATAGTCGGTGCGGGCGTGCGCGATGCGGTTTTCCGTGCCCTCGATGTCGACGCGCAAGTCGTGGAATGCGGCGTTGGCTTTGAGGTCGGGATAATTCTCGCTCGCGACAAGCAAGCGCGAGAGCGAGCCGGCGAGCGTGCTTTGCGCTTTTTGGAATGCTTCCATCTTTGCCGGGTCGGAGAAGTCTTCGCCGCTCAGCTTGATTTGCGTCGCGCTCGCACGCGCCTGCGTCACCTTGTCGAGTGTGTCTTGCTCGAACTTGGCTTGACCCTTCACGGTCGCGACGAGGTTCGGGATCATGTCGTAGCGACGCTGGAGCTGCGACTCGACATCGGACCATTTCTGATCGCAGGTTGCGTCGAGGTCGACGAGCTTGTCGTAGTTGTCGCAACCAGGCAAAAACGCGATGATCGCGAGGACGGCCACAATCAAAAGGCGGATGGGCTTCATCGCGTCGCAACGTAAGTGCTGTCCGCTTCGCGCGCAACTACCCCCGAATAGCCGTGCTAGAATACGAATTTCTTAGGAGGCGCTCATGCGACGTCGGGTCTGGTTGGCGGCTGCAATCGTCCTGGGTACGTTCGCCGCGTGCGGCGGAAATGGCTCGCACTTCGGCGGCGATGGCGGCGAGGACGACGCCACCGCAGGCGACGGCGGCAACGGCGGTGACGCACCGTTCAACTTCCAAGAGACCGGCGGCGGCGACGGCTCGGCTTGCGCGCGGGGTTGCTCGAGCGATCTCCACGACGTGATCGACTGCAACGGCAACCTCGTCACGCAATGCACCGGCACCGACGGCTGCGACGTCACGACAGGCTCGTGCGTGAACGCGTGTCAGGCCGCGATCGACAACAAGAACTCGATCGGCTGCGAGTACTACGCCACGTACATGGACCAATACGACGGCGCGAGCTCGTGCTTCGTCGCGTTCGTCGCGAACACATGGGACACGCCCGCCACGATCTCGCTCGACTTCGGCGGCACGGTCATTCCGAACATCACCGCGTTCACGCGCATCCCGAGCGGCAAGGGCCAAGGCATCACGTACGGCGCGTACTCGGGCTCGCTGCCTGCGGGTGAGGTCGCCATTCTGTTCCTCGGCGGCACGCAAGGCGCGGCGCCGCAGTGCCCGATCGCAACGGCCGAAGGCACGAGCGCGATGTTCACCGGCACGGGCATCGGAAAATCGTTCCACATCATGACGGACGTCCCGATCGTCGCGTACGAGATGAATCCGTACGGCGGTGGCAACGCAGCGGTCACCGCCGCGTCGCTCCTCTTGCCCGTGAGCGCATGGGACACCAACTACATCGCATCGACCGCGTCGGCCTACACGGTCGACAACCCAAGCATCAACATCATCGCCGCAACCAACGGCACACAGGTCACGCTACTTCCGAAAGTCGCGCTCACCGGTGGTGGCATCATTCCGAGCAGCCCAGCGAACAAGCCCGTGACGTTCACGCTCAACAAAGGTCAGCAAGCGCAGATCGAGCAAAGCGCGGATCTCGTCGGCTCCGTTATCTCGTCGAATTACCCAGTGGGGCTCATGGCAGGCAATCCGTGCATGAACACACCGACGGGAACCATCTTCTGCGATCACGGCGAACAAATGCTTCCGCCGGTGCGCGCGCTCGGCAACGAGTACGTCGGCGTGATGTATCGCTCGCGAACGGGCGAGCCCGCGATTTGGCGTCTCGTCGGCGCAGTCGACGGCACGGCGCTCACGTTCAGCCCAGCGGTCGCTGCGACGGCCGGGTATCCCGTGCCGGTAACGACGCTCAATCAAGGCTCGATGGCCGAGTTCGCGACTGACAAGCCCTTCATCGTGAAGAGCCAAGACGACAAACACCCCTTCATGCTCTTTCAGTACATGAGCGGCTCAGGCTGGACGTACATGAAGAACG
>JBBSFE010000227.1:0-4418 GCA_038239005.1 Polyangiales bacterium | reverse complement strand
TTCGCGGCCACGCTGGTGTCGTTGCCGGGAAACGTGTCGAGCCGGCCGAACCCACGAATCAAGATCACCGCAGCGGTCCACGGACCGATCCCCTTGATCGTGCAGAGCAAGCGAGCACCCTCGACGGTCGATCGCTCATCGATCATCGCTTCGGTCAGTGCACCAAGGGCGATCGATTCGCCGACGCGGCGCAGCGCCGCGAGCTTTCCGGCGCTCATGCCCGCGGCGCGGACCGCGGCATCAGGCGCATCGAGAAAGCGTTCCACCGTCGGAAAGACGGCGAGCGAAATGCCGTCGTACTTCACCGAGTCGCTCAGCAGGTCAATGAGACGCCGCATGATGGAGCTCGCGGCCTGAAGGCTGATTTGTTGAAACACGATCGTGTTGACGCATGCTTCCCAGAGCGTGGGATAGCGCGGTGGTTTGATGCCGCGCATGCGCCGCGCGAGTGGGGCCAGCCACGGGATACAGCGCGCGTGGCGATCGAAGTCCGTGACGTCGCGTTCGGTGCCCAGCATCCGGCGTACGGTCGCCAGCGCGGCCTCGTCACTGGGCTTCCCTGTGATCGTGACGGCGAGCGTGTCGGCGCGCGCTTGCGTGACACACACGACGACAGGCTCGGCGAATCCGCCGAGTGCGCGCAGGTAGCGGCCGTCCGCCGTGTACACGTCCACCAGGTTGCTTGCCAGCCGCCGGAGCGCGCTCACGGTGAGATCGAGTCGGTAGGGCGTGACGACGCTGAGCTCATGCCGCGTGGTCATGCGCGCGAGATTCGACGATCGACGACTTGATGGCATCTGCGAGCTCGGGGGCGACGATGGCGCGTGGTGTGCAGTCATGCCCATCGTCTCGACGCCGACATGCGGCATCTTCGAGACGTTAGGAGCAGGACCCATGCCGAAAAAACAACTCAAGCGCGGCGACCACGTCTCGTGGAATTCGGAGGCGGGTCGCGTCCGCGGCACCATTACCCGCGTCGTCACGTCGGAGCTCGAGTTCAAGGGTTACACGGTGCACGCGAGCAAAGAGGAACCTCAGTACGAGATCAAGAGCGACAAGACGGACCACATCGCGATGCACAAGCGATCGGCGCTGACGAAGCTACCGAAGTGAGCGCGATCGCCTCGTTCACCCATCGGAAAACCCGCGCCGCCGCGTCCACGGAGGTTGGCTTTCTTCGCCTCGTCGACCACTTGCTCGCGCGTCCAGCCGTTGGGCTTGCCGTACACCTTCGTCAGGAAATCGGTCCGCTTCAACATCCGCTACTCCGCATGGGTTCGAGGAACGAGCTCAAGGTGTTGCTTCGAGCAGACCAGCGGCCCCCATCTCCATGTCGCGCATCGCGTGATCGACGAACACGTACTTGCCCGGTTCGGCGAGCACGACGTCGAAGACAGCGCCCTGGCCTGGACCGAGCGGATACGTCGAGACGCCCGAGAGCGCGTGCGCGGCGTCGCCGTCCGGATACACCTTGTCGAACATCCCTCCGATGATGTGAAACGAGCTGTAGAGGTTCGGGCCTGCGTCGATCACGAAGAGCCGAACACGCTTGCCGACTTTTGCGGGTAGCGGGTGATCTTTGTATTGGAACGCGACGCCGTTGAAGACGACCTCGTCCGGAGTCCCCGCGGTCATCTTCCCATAGTTGCCGAGCATCAGGTTTCCTCGGACCTGCGCCGTGTACCACTCGCTTTGCTCGAGCACGTAGGACACGTCGGCCGGCGGGAGCGGTTGGATTGGATCGACGATCAGCGCGCCGTACATGCCGTTGCCCATATGCATGAGTACGGGCGGCGTGCCGCAATGATAGATGAACGCTCCGGGAACCTTGGCCACGAAGGAAAACGTCACCGTCTGACCTGGGTCGACGCTGCGATAATCGACGTCGGGCGCGACCTGCGCTGCGTGAAAGTCGATCGAGTGCGCCATCGTGCCGTGATTGATGAGCGTCACCTCCACGGTCTGACCCTCGCGCACGTGAAGGAACGGCGCGGGGACGGTTCCACCGAACGTCCACGCGCGATAGTCCACGCCGTTTGCGATCTTCACGGTCACATCGGTCGCCTCGAGCGTCACCGCCACCCTGTCGCCCTGTCCAAGCAGCGGCGGCAGACGCGCGTCACGTGCCGTTGGTTCCGGAGTCGGCGACATGAGACTGAGCGGCGAGACCGCGGCCGCAGCGTTGCCAGGCGTCGCAGGCGCGACGTCGAGCGCGCTTTGCATGCCGGCGACGAGCAATAGGATCGCAATCACGATTGCCGCAATGGCCAGTGCTTGCTCGGACCGTGGGAGCTTCGGGGGATCGCGCGTGAGGACTTCAGCGCTTGCAGACTCGGCGAAAAACCTCCAACGCGGCCAGCGCCGTTCGAGATGGTAATCAATGCTGTATGGCGTGCGCCCGATCGCGCGCTCACACAGCCCGAGCGTCACGAACACGAGCACGTACGCGAGAGACGGGCCGAGGTTGGCGGCACCCACGACGTACGGTCCGCTGAACCCCTCGGCCGTCGACCAAAGCAGCAAGCTGAAGAACGCGCCGAACCAATAGATCCATCGACGGGCAAGACCCGCGAGCAGTCCGACGGCGATGAGGGTTTCGAGCAGGCGCGTGAGAAGCACGAACACGCCTGTCGCCGGCGAGCCACATCGCGAACCAGCCGTGCAGATAACTCGGTTGCCCTTGCGACGCGTTATGAAGGTAGCCCACGTAGTGCGCGGCAAACGCCGGACGCCACGCGAGATAGGCGTCTACCGCCCAGATGATCCCGAACGCCGCACGCGCGGCGGAGACTCCAGCCGTCGTCCAGGTGGCGCGCGTTTCGGAAGTCACACCTCACCCTGAGCACGGACCATAGCCTCGAGCTGATCTGTCACATGAGGCACATCTGCTGCGCCTTCGCCGAGGAGCGGAATGGGGTGATCCAGCACGACTTGGGCGAGGGTCGCGGATGGAGTGAGCGTCATCAATAAGTCCTTCCCTTCCTCGAGAAACTCTCCTGCATCCCGCATGCCGTCACAGGCAGAGCACTCGCGGGACCTACATGTCACAAACCGCGCGAGAGGCGCACCGCGAAATAGAGGATCGCGACCGACGCGATCATCATGAGACGTCCGATCCACGAAGCGGCTCGCCGGTATCGAACGGGATCGCCGCGCGTGATGAATTCGTGCGCGATGGTCGCCGCCACGACGAGCGCGACGAGCGACAGCTTGTGCGCGAGCGTGCGTCCCCAGTCCGAAGACCACAGCGCAGCGCTCCGGATCTCCGACCACCCGATCCCGCGATAACCGAGCTGGATGACACCCGTGACGATGAGCGCGGCGAGCGAGAGCATCCCCACGGCGCGGAACTTCGGGCCCATGACGCCCATGAGCGTCGCTGCGGACGATCGGATCGCGTGGTGCCGGAGCGTCGGCACGACCACCGCGGCAAAGAACACCATCGAGCCGATCCACACGCATGCAGCGAGCACGTGGAGCCAGATGCACAGGATGTAACCGTTCATGACGCCCGTGCGCGTGGGCGACCGCGCGGGCGAAGGAGCTGAACGAGCTGGGATGAATTCCGCAAGAGGTCGGCGAGCGTCCAGCCGTCGAGCTCGCGATAGAACGCCGCTTCGGCGCGGGCGAGCACGTTCCTGAGCCGACAGCCGCGCTCGATGCGGCACGGCGCGCCGCCGCGCAGGCAGTCGACGACGCCTTGCCCAGGCTCGAACATGCGCACAACGTCGCCGACGCGAATGCCATCCGGTGCGATCGCGAGCTCGAGGCCACCGCCCGCGCCGCGCGTCGCGCGAAGAAGTCCCTCGCGCGTCAGCGCCTTGGCCGTCTTGGCGACATGATCCACCGAGACGCCATACGCAGCCGCAATCGTCGAGGTCGGCACGGGGCCACCAGGGTGCGCTCCCACATAGAGAAGAACGCGGAGAGCGTAGTCGGTCGACAGGAGAAAGCGCATGAGCGAGCTTCGTTCGTCGAAATAGGTACGGACAATACCTGTTTGCGTCAAGGTCGACGTGCGGGTAAGCCCAAAACCGGCGACACGGTCACCGTCTACAGCGAGGCACGGCATCTGAAAAATCACGTGCTCGGGGCGGTGCAGGTTCGCGGCGCGATGAACCGTGCGCTTGCATGCTAGCTTCAGGGATCAATGGCGAGGCAAAGCATCACCGTCGACCTAAGCGACGAGACGATCCGTTGCCTCGCCCTGCTTGGCGCGCCGCGCGACGTGCTTGCCAAGCTGGCCGACTCGGTCGCGCAGCGCGAAAAAAGGAACGGCGATCACCAGCAACGGGTTCAGACCGACAGGAGCCTGCGCGTCGAAAGGGAACAGAGCGACGTCGTCTTCGCCAACGAACGTGAGGGCGCCAGAGAAGCTGCAGACGACGTGGTTCGGCTCGCGCGGCAGCGCGCCGACG
>JBBSFE010000226.1:0-4562 GCA_038239005.1 Polyangiales bacterium | reverse complement strand
GAACGTCTTGAATTTTGCGTCGTCGATGCTTTTGCCTTTGATCCACTCGGTCGCGAGCGACGAGCTGGCGATGGCCGAGCCGCAGCCGAACGTCTTGAATTTTGCGTCTTCGATGACGCCGGCGTCGTTCACTCGGATCTGCAAACGCATGACGTCACCGCACGCGGGCGCGCCGACGAGGCCGGTGCCGACGTTGGGGTCGTCTTTGTCGAGCGTGCCCACGTTGCGCGGGTTCTCGGCGTGTTCGATCACTTTTTCTGAGTAGGCCATCGGGTTGTCTTTCTTTCGATCTCTAATGTGCGGACCACTGGACGGTTTTCAAGTCGATACCCTCTTTGTGCATTTCCCAGAGGGGCGACATTTCTCGGAGGTGCTTCACCTTGCCGACGACCAAATCAGCGACGTAGTCGACCTCGGCCTCGGTGTTGAAACGGCCGAGCCCGAAGCGAATGCTCGAGTGTGCGAGCTCATCACCGACGCCGAGCGCGCGAAGCACGTAGCTCGGCTCGAGTGATGCGGACGTGCACGCCGAGCCCGAGCTGACGGCGACGTCCTTGATGGCCATCATCATCGCTTCGCCTTCGACGAAGTTGAACGAGATGTTCAAGTTGCCGGGCAACCGATGCTCGATGGAGCCGTTGATGTACGTCTCTTCGAGGCGATCTTGGAGGCTCTTGCGAAGTCGCTCGCGTAGCGCGATGAGCTTCACCGTTTCGGCTTTGCCCTCTTCGAGCATGATCGCCGCGGCCTTGCCGAACCCGACGATGCCGGGAACGTTGAGCGTGCCCGAGCGATTGCCGCGCTCGTGCCCGCCGCCGTCCATCTGCGCGACGAGGCGCACGCGCGGCTTGCTGCGACGAACGTAGAGCGCACCGACGCCTTTGGGCCCGTACATCTTGTGGGCGGTGATCGATGCGAGATCGATGTTCATCTTCTGCACGTCGAAGTCGACTTTGCCGACGCCTTGCACCGCATCGGTGTGGAAGAGCACGCCCTTCTCACGCGTGATCTTCCCGATCGCTTCGAGCGGATGCACCGTGCCGATTTCGTTGTTGGCGAGCATCAGCGAAACCAAGATGGTCTTGTCGGTGATGGCGGCGCGCACTTGCTCCGGGTCGACGAGGCCTGTTTTGTCGACCTCGAGGTACGTCACCTGAGCGCCGTCTTTCTCGAGGCGCTTGCACGTGTCGAGGATGGCCTTGTGCTCGGTGACGCACGTGATGATGTGGTTGCCCTTGTCCTTGTAGAACTCGAACACGCCCTTCAGCGCGAGGTTGTCGCTCTCGGTGGCGCCGCTCGTGAAGACGATTTCTTTTTCGCTCTGCGCGCCGATGAGCTTCGCGATGCGCTCGCGCGCGTAGTCGACGGCTTCTTCTGCCGTCCACCCGAAGACGTGGCTGCGCGACGCGGCGTTGCCGAACTTCTCGCGGAAGAACGGAAGCATCTCCTCGAGCACGCGTGGGTCGACCGGCGTCGTCGAGTGGTTGTCCATGAAGATGGGAAGCTTGACGGTCGTCATTTCACATTGCCCTTTGCACTCGAAACCCGGCGACGAGCTCGGGCACGTCGCTCGGCTCGCAATCATGGTGGTCGCAGACGTTGCACGTCGAGAGGAGCCGATCGGGCTCGCAGACGTCGCACGTGTCGAGGTAGTCGAGGCTCTTTTCGAGCTCGCGCACGAGCTTGTCGAGCTTCAGCTTTTGCGCGCGCGTCTCTTCGAGCTTCTTCTTGTAGACTGCACGCATCTTCGTCATGGCGCGCGGAGCCGAGCCGGATTGCTCCCAGTCACGCACGACGGTTTGGATGTCGGTAAGGCTAAAGCCCATGTCTTGGAGCTTTTGAATCCACCGGATGCGCAGCGGCGCATCGCTCGCATAAAGCCGGTAGCCCCCCTTCGAACGCTGGAGCGGCTTCAGCAAACCCAGCTCTTCATAGAGGTGGATGGCCCGCACCGTTTTGCCTGTTTCGCGCGCAAGATCGCCCACTTGGAGTAAATCTTCTTCCAAAACGGGGAGACGGATGACGGTGCTCATGTGCCTAACGCTTACGTGAGGGTTCTGGTTGTGTAGGCCACGCCTGCCCAACGGTCAAGCCCTGCCAAGCCCCTCCCGTTCGGATCCGAACCGGAGACCCCAAAACCACCCCTCCCGTTCGGATCCGAACCGGAGACCCCCCAAAAGCCACCCCTCCCGTTCGGATCCGAACCGGAGACCCCGCAAAGGCGGGCTCAGGTGAGGAGGCGGGTCAAGGCTTTGCGGACGGGTTTGGGGATTGGGGCGGGTTTGCGGGTTTTGCGGTTGATGAAGACGTGGACGAATCGGCCCTGGGCGCAGAGGGTGGCGGCGTGAAAGATCGCGAGCTCGTAGATGACGCTGCTCGTGCCGATGTGGGCGACGCGGAGGCCCGCTTCGAGCGCATCGGGAAAGGATGCAGACTGCACGTACGTGCATTGCGATTCCGCACACACGCCGATGGCGCTGCCGGCGTGGATGTCGAGGCCGCCAACGTCCACGAGGAAGCGATTGATGATGGTGTCGAAGTACGCGTAGTAGACGACGTTGTTCACGTGGCCGTAGACGTCATTGTCGATCCAGCGCGTCGCGATGGGGAGCACGTACGGGAAATCGGATTGTTTCATAGCGCGCTCCGGAAGATGGAATCGATGTCGGCTTCGGCGATCTCGCGCGGCGCGTTGCCGAGCAAGCGCTCCTGCGCAAGTGTCGCCCTCGTGAGCCCGGCGACATCGGCGACGCCGTAGCCGAGCGCGCCAAGCGTGCGCGGGATCGCCGTTCGCTCCATGAGCGCGTCGAGAGCGCGCGCGAGAATGTCTCCAGCGTCGGCGTCGCTCGCGCCGCGAATGTCCGCGCCAAGCATGCGCGCGCCTTCGAGGTGACGCTCGGGGCACGCGCGCGCCGTGAAACGAAACGCACTAGGAGCGCTCACGACGACCGAGATGCCGTGTGGCACCAGTGGCTCGTCTGGGTAACCGGGCATCTTGAAGTCATGAACACAACCGGCGACGCCATACGCCATCGCGTGTGGAACGTGGACCCCTGCGTTTCCGAACGCGACGCCAGCGAGTGTCGCCGCCCACGCGAGCGCATCACGCGCTTCGTGATCAGCCGCATCGCTCACGGCGCGAACGAGATTTGCGGTGGCGAGCTCGAGCGCTTTCGTTGCGCCGATGTCGCTCCACGGATTTCGCCCCTGACTCATCGGCCGCGTCGGCGTGCGTGTGCGGGTCGTGAACGAGCGCGCCGTGTACGACTCGAGCGCGTGACACAGCACATCGAACCCACTCGCCGCGACGACCTCGCGCGGGAGCGTGTAGGTGCACGTCGGATCGACGAGCGCGAGCGCGGGTCGCAAACGCGCCGATGCAATTCCGGTTTTCGCGCCGAGCGAGATCACGTCGCACACCGCGATGCCCGTCGTCTCGCTTCCGGTGCCGCACGTGGTCGGACACGCAATGTGCGGAGGCAGAGCGCCGGGCACGGGCCTCGCATTTCCGACGGGCGCATTCACGTACGCGAAAAAGTCCGCCGGGTAGGTCGCGTACAAAGAAGCGGCTTTCGCGGTGTCGATCGCCGAGCCGCCTCCTACAGAAACGTACCCGTCGAAATGGCCCGCGCTTGCGAACCGCGCCGCTTCACCAAACGATGCATCGGTTGGCTCGACATGAACGGCGTCGTAAACGGCGCAGTCGATGCCTGCATTCTGCAGGGATTTCCGAGCCCGCGCGACGTGCTCTCGAGCGCGCCGACACGTGCGTCCGTGAAGAGCGCGATCCTCTTGCACCCGAGGCTCGATGCGTGGTCGCCGAGCTCGTCGAGGGCGCCGGCACCGAAGACAATCCGGCTCGCGTCGATCACGAACGCGGTCTCGCCCGCAACCATGGAGTGCGCACACGACATCGCCCGTCAGTCTTTCGCGGTGCGCGCTCGTTCGCGCGCTTCAGCGCCGGATTTGATCACGGCGTGCTTGAGCGACTGATCGACGCGAAGCCATTCATCGCGAACAGCGGCGGGCGCGCCGTGCTGCTCGAGCGCTTGTCGCAAGAGATGATGTCGGCGATCGAAATGCCCGGGCAAAATCGGGAGAGCCGCGTGTGCGTCCGGTAAAGAGCGGCCTTCGTACTTGCTCGGCCCGCCGAGAAATCGCGCGGTGAACCAAAGCTGGTGCTCGATCAATTTCTCTTTGTCTTTTCCTGCGAATAGGAAGCCGACCATGACGTCGTCGAAGAGCTGGTCGTAGAGCGTACGAAGAACGCGTCGAAGACCAACCTCGCCGCCAATGTCATCGTAGAGCGACGTCGACACCGGCGTGCTCCTTCAAGATGCGCGCGATCGCGACGAAGAGCTCGGTGGTTTTGTCTTTGTCGTCGACCCATTGATCGCCCGAGCGATCGAAGTGCCACGCGCGCGCGCCGGCAGCGACCCAGATTTGGCGCGTGGGTCGTTGCGTGTTCACGATGCACTTCGAGCGGCTCTTGAACGTCATCGTGATGACGTCACCTGCGCGCTCGTAATCGACGTCGTCGGCGTCGACGGTGTCGAGCATGT
>JBBSFE010000225.1:0-4574 GCA_038239005.1 Polyangiales bacterium | reverse complement strand
GATCGACCTGTCTTTGCGAGGCTGGCGACAGCGTCAGCTTTGAATTCAGCGGTGTAACGAGGCAGGGTACGCATCCGATTTCTTTCGGCGGCGTGTCAGCGAATCCGAGGGAGGTCTATGTTCTGAACCCATTCTCTTCTCTTCTTCTGGCGCCTTGGCGCCTTGGCGGCCCTCTTAGGGTGCGCTCGGTGGGTTTACTTGGAGCTAGTGGCGCGGACGAGGGCGAGGAGCTCGTCGGGTGGGCTTCGGTCGTGCACACAGGATATCCCAAATCGGATAGGCGTGCTGGCGTGGTATACGGTTTGCGCGTGATTTCGCGGCGCGTCTTCCTTCGACTTGCAGCGGCCGGCGTAGCGGCGTCGGCGCTACCCGAGGCGGCGTGCTCATCGACGCCAGCGTCCGTGGTGAAGGCGCCGCCCGGCAGTTTTTTCGACGACGCCGAATGGCGCGCATTGAATGTGCTCGCCGATGTCGTGCTGCCGCCCGATGACGCACCCGGTGGCGCAGCGCTCGGCGCGGCGACGTACATCGACACGCTCCTTCGCGCGTTCGATTTCGATCCGCCGCTCATTCACGCGGGCGGCCCGTTTTCCGGTCGCGCACCGTTTGCGAATGCAATCGGCGGGGCGGCGTCGTCCAATTTTCCGAAGAACGAGTTCGCGAAATTTCTCCCGCTGTCGCGTGTCGCCGATCGCGCATGGCGCATTCGCATTTTCGGCTCGGGCCTCAACGAAGCGATCGCTGGAAAAGTCGTCGGGCTACGCGATCAGGTCAAAAACGGAATCACCGCTGCGATGGCCGCGTCACCGACACCGCTCGAGACGCTCGACTTGCCCACGGCGACCGCACTCTTTTCCACGCTCGACCCCACGTTCACGAAAGCGTTCGCCGAGCTCGTCGCCGAATCCGCGTTCGCTGCCCCGGAATACGGCGGTAACGGAGAGCTCGCAGGCTGGCACATGGTTCACGTCGACGGCGACGCGCAACCGCTCGGCTACAGCATCTACGACGAAGCCGCGCAGGCGTACGTCGAGCGCCTTCCCGTTTCGACCGCCGACACCGGACCCGATCTCGATCCGATGGACGACGACACACACGCGCAGCTTGCGCTCTACACGCATCTCTTGAATGGGCGTGTGTCGTCGTGACGTCGCCGCTCTCTGCTGTCGTTGGCAATGCGTCGCTCTCGACGTTCGACGTCATCGTGATCGGAAGCGGCGTCGGCGGGTCGTCGGTCGCCGAAGTGCTGACGCGTTTTGGGCAGAAGGTGCTCGTGCTCGAAGCGGGGCCAAATTATTTCGTGGGTCTCGACGACCCCACGCCGAGCATGCCCATCACGCGCTTCTCGAGTGACGAGCTCAAGCTCGATCGGCGGTTTTTCATTCGCCAAGATCCGCTCGCCGAGCCGCGCACGTTCCGGCCCACCGAAGCCGATGGTGATCGCACGTTCGTCGGCGCGGTCAACGCGATCCCGAAAACGGTCGGCGGCGCGGCCGTGCACGCCGACGTGAAGACGCCGCGCTTCCAACCCACGGATTTCCAGCTCGGAACGCTGCTCGGAAACGTGGCTGATGCAAGCTTCGCGGATTGGCCCGTGCAATACGACGAGCTCGAGCCGTTCTACGCGCACGCCGAACGCGCTATCGGCGTGCAAGGGCTCGCGGGCTCCGATCCGTTCGCGGGGCCGCGTAGTGGCCCCTATCCGATGGCGCCAGGCGTCGGCATGTATGGCGCGCTCGTGCTCGCCGAGGGCGCGAAGAAGCTCGGGCTCTCGCCGTTTCCGTTTCCCACCGCCGTCACCTCGCGTCCGTACGACGGCCGCCCCGCCTGCAACGACTGCGGCTACTGCGGCGATTTCGGTTGCCCGATCAACGCGAAGGGCTCGCCCGCCGTCACGCTCCTGCGAAAAGCGCTCTTGAGCGGCAACTGCCAACTTCGCCCCGAGACGCGCGCCATCAAGCTCGTGATGAACGGCTCGTCGGTCGTGGGTGTTGAGGTGATCGCGCCCGATGGAACGCATCAAACGCTCGTGGCCGATCGCTACGTGCTCGCGGCGACCGCCATCGAAGACGTGCGTCTCTTGATGCTCTCCGATCCGGGTGGCGTGGGCGTCGGCAACTCGAGTGGGCTCGTCGGTCGCAACTTGATGTTCCACTACGGCACGCTCGCGCTCGGCATCTTCGACAAGCGCTTCCACGTGCTGCGCGGCCGCTCGGTGACGCACGCGCTCACCGATTTTCGCGGCGTCCCGAACGACGCAGCGCGCCCGCTCGGCGGCATCGTCGAAATCGGGAGTGCATCCGGCGCCATCGAAGAAGCCATCACGTACATCGAGAACACCGCGCCTTATGGGGCGCGCCTCAAAGCGCTTCTCCGGCAAAGCCCGTTTCGCGATCGCGTCACGAGCATGCTCTTGCAAGGCGAAGACGCGCCTCAGCTCACGAACCGCGTCGATCTCGATCCGGCGGTCGTCGATCTCGACGGCATCCCCGTCGCGCGCATCACGCACAAGAACCACGCGTTCGAAACCTCCGCGCGCGACTTCTACACGCCGAAGCTCCTCGACATCCTCTCGAGCGCGGGCGCGCGCTACGCGTTCATCGCACCCACCGACGACATTCCCGGCGCATCGCATCTCATCGGCACACTTCGCTTCGGCAACAATCCAACGACGAGCGTCTGCGACACCTACGGCCGCTTCCACGACATCGGCAACCTCTACGCTGCCGACAGCTCCCTCTGGCCGACATCGTCCGGCTACAATCCCATCTTGACGATCGTCACCGTCGCGACGCGCGTCGCGGGCAACATGATCTTTCCCGGCGCACCTTCGAAAGCCCTTCCGTGAAACGCTGGCTGCTCGTGCTTGCAGCGCTCGCTTGCTCGCCGTCGTCTGCGAACCCCGATGCGGGTGATGGTGGGGATGACACACCGCCCGGGCCGTGGTTGACGGCGCTTGATCCGAATCCACGCGGCTCGTTTCCACCGGGGTTCATGTTTGGGTCGTCGACGTCGGCGTATCAAATCGAAGGCGGGCTCTCGAGCATCACGGACTTCGGCGCCTGGGAATATGTCGCAGGGCACATCGCGAATGGCGATCACGCCGACGACGGACCCAAGAGCCGGCAGAACTACACGCAAGACATCGGCGCGCTCGTGGCGTCACACCAAAACGCGTATCGCTTCGGCATCGAATGGGCGCGCCTCTTCCCGACGGCCACCGCGTGGAGCGCGTGTCGCGCTGCCGGCACGCTCGCTGGGTGCGAAACCCCGCGGACCCCGTGGAGCTTGCATACTACAAGGATCTCCTGGCGCAGCTGAAAACAGCCTCGATCACGCCACTCGTGACGCTGTGGCACTCGACGTTTCCAACCTACATCAACGACCCCGCGCAAGACTGGCACTCGCAAGGTTGGCTCTCGCCAACGATTGGGGCGGACATCGGCGCATGGGCGGGTTTCGCCGCCGCAGAATTCGGAGCGGATATCGCGTGGTGGGTCACGCTCAACGAACCGTTCATCGCCATCCAAGGTGACTACATCGACGGCAGCGGCCCGCCGGGCGTGACCGATCAGCTCGACGCGCTCAAGCTCGCGTTCGCCGGCATGGTCCACGCGCACGTCGCGATGTACGACGCCATCCACGCCGCGCGCCCGACCGCGATGGTCTCGATCACCCAAGACGTGCACATCTATTACGGCGAGACGCCAGGTCGTGCCGAGGACGATCAATCCGCGAAGGAGTTTTCGTATCTCTCGAACGCGATTTTCCTGAACGCGATCGTCAACGGCGACTTCGACCAAGACTTCTCCGGCAAGCTCGACCCAGGCGAGCCGCAAGGCGACCCCGCGTACAAAGGCCGCGCCGACTACATCGGCGAAAACTATTACGGCTTCAGCATCGTCCGCGGCTATCCAGGTTTCCCTCTCGTCGACGGCGTCACGCTTTCGGACAACACCGATCATGGTTTGCCCAAAAACGATCTCGGTTGGGACATCTACCCGCGCGGCCTCGGCGAAGCCGTCGACTTCGCGGCGACGTACCACCTCCCGATCGTCATCACCGAAAACGGCCTAGCCGACGCCACCGACGCAAACCGCCCCCGCTTCATCGCCGAGCACCTCGCGGAGCTCGCCGCCAAAATCAAATCCGGCGCTGACGTTCGCGGCTACTTCCATTGGTCGACCATCGACAACTTCGAATGGAGCTCCGGCTTCTGCCCGCGCTTCGGTCTATTCCGTGTAGACTACACCGACCCCTCGCGCCCCCGCACCGCCCGCCCAAGCGCGTCGGTCTACCAACAAATCATCGACGCGAACCAAGTCACCGGCGCCCTCCTCACATCGCAACCCCCATACACGGTCACCACGAAGTGCCCCTGACCTAAGACAGCCGCCAAGGCGCCAAGGCGCCAGAAGAGAAGAGAAGAGGGGCGTTAGACCTCCCTCGGATTCGCTGACACGCCGCCGAAAGAAATCGGATGCGTACCCTGCCTCGTTACACCGCTGAATTCAAAGCTGACGCTGTCGCCAGCCTCGCAAAGACAGGTCGATCGTTGCCCGAGGTCGCCCGCG
>JBBSFE010000224.1:0-4632 GCA_038239005.1 Polyangiales bacterium | reverse complement strand
AAGGGTTCGGCTGTTCGCCGATTAAAGCGGTACGCGAGCTGGGTTTAAAACGTCGTGAGACAGTTTGGTCCCTATCTGCTGTGGGCGAAGGATACTTGAGTGGAGCTAACCATAGTACGAGAGGACCTGGTTGGACGCACCTCTAGTGTTCCGGTTGTCACGCCAGTGGCATAGCCGGGTAGCTATGTGCGGAACGGATAACCGCTGAAAGCATCTAAGCGGGAAGCCGGCCACGAGACAAGGTATCCCATGGTCGCAAGACCTCTAAAGACCCCTTGTAGACTACGAGGTTGATAGGCCAGAGGTGGAAGTAGAGCAATCTATGGAGCTGACTGGTACTAATAGGTCGTGCGGCTTGGTCATATTTCTAAGGCAAACGTCGACGCTCGCACCCGGGATTCGGGTCGCGAATTCGATTCTGTAACAAAACACACGCATCAAAACGCGTAAAAGACGAAGACCCAAGATTTCCGGTGGCGACATCGAAGAGGCCACACCCGATCCCATCCCGAACTCGGAAGTTAAGCTCTTCGGAGCCGATGGTACTGCACGGGAAGCCGTGTGGGAGAGTAGGACGCTGCCGGGATTTAATTCCCGAAAAGCCTGGATTCACTTCGAATCCAGGCTTTTCTTTTTTGTCTCGTCGCCAAGGCGCTTTCGGGCGTTAACATCCGCGCGGTGTTGCGCTTCGAGTGGTCACGGCGAAAAAAGCAGATCGCCATCGGCGCGGCGGCCGTGGCCGTTGCTCTGACTGGTAGTGCGTTTGCTTTTGGACCCGTCGTTCGCGGCAAGGTCGACAAGGCAGCCGCGAAGCGCGGCGTGGTCGTCACCATCGGACACGTCCACGCGGGGTGGTTTCGGGCGACCCTCGAGGATGTGACGGTCGTTCCCGAGGGAACTGCCGGCGTACGGGCACATGTCGATACGGTCGAGGTCGAGCTCAGCGCGGGGATGTCGGTCGAGCGGGTCCACGCCACGGGAGCGCGAGTCGAGCTCGAGGATGATGCGCTCGCAGAGGTCGCGGCTTGGCGGACGAGGCATCCGTCTCAGGGCGATGCGAACGCGCCGAAGACGCCCATCAGCGTGGAGCAGGCCGCCATCTCGTGGAAGCACGCATTCGCCGACGGCGACGCCAACATTGACGGGACCGGAATGACGATCACGCGCGATGACAAAGGGCTGCGCGTCACGAGCGAGAGCGTGTCGCTCACGCGGAAAAACGCGTCAGTGACGCTTGGGGCCGCGTCGGCGAGCTTCGAGGACGGCAAGCTTCACGAGGCGCATGTGGACTCGGCGCGGGTCGCGCTCGTGCTCGATGCGGTCAAACCTGCTGCGCCGCCTGCGCCAGAGCCGCTGCCTGTCGTGCACAAGCAGCCGCACGGCAAGCCGCCGCCGGAGCCGTTTCACCCGATCGCCGAGCTTCCGGATTTGCATCTCCTGCGCGCGATGATTCAGAACGCAGCGAAG
The DNA here is from genome assembly GCA_038239005.1 of Polyangiales bacterium. Taxonomy (GTDB): domain Bacteria; phylum Myxococcota_A; class Polyangia; order Polyangiales; family Polyangiaceae; genus DASXHD01. The sequence goes on along the minus strand of JBBSFE010000224.1, from coordinate 3,165 downwards.
CAAGCGGGCGATCGATTGCCCGAAGGCCTCCACGTTGGGCTCGACCAGCTCACCGTCGAGCTCACACGTGGCGCGGAGAAGCTCGAGCTCGGACCCGGCAAGGTCACGCTCGAGCGAAAAGAGAACGACATCGCAGTCGATTTTTCCGCGGGCAGCGAGCAAACGCAAACGCCGCTCACGCTCGGCGCGAGCATTCCGCTCGGCGCAGGCGACACGGTGATCTCACTCGCGGGAGGCCCTGTGACGCTCTCCATTCTCGGCGTGCGCGAGGGCAGCTTTGGTTTCGCGGATCCGGGACGCGCAACCGTGCGCGGCAAAGCACGCCTCGCGCTCGACGACGCCGCAAAAACGCTCACGTTCGACGGCGACATCGCCGCGAGCTCGGTCTCGATCAAAGACACGCGCCTCGCAGACGAAACCGTGCGTGGGCTAGACGTTCGCGTGAGCGCACGTGGCGTCGTCGACGATGCAGGCCGCGTGCGACTCGACGATGCAGAAGCTCAGCTCGGCGCGCTTCATCTTCACACGCGTGGTCAGCTCGAGCAGACGAGCGATCACTTGTCGGCGAGCTTGTCGTTCGAGCTTCCCGTTGCAGGGTGCCAATCGCTTCTCGAAAGCGTTCCGGCCGCGCTCCTTCCGCACGTCTCTCGCGCGCGCTTTCGCGGCACACTCGGCGCGAAAGGTTTTCTCTCGTTCGACACGCGCAAAATCGAGGACCTCGTTCTCAAGTACGACATCGACGATTTGTGTCGCGTCACGGCCGTGCCCGAGGAGCTCAAGAAAGATCACTTCGATGGATCGTTCAGCTACGCCATCGTCGACAAGGACGGCAAACCCGCCGATCGCGCAAGCGGGCCGGGCTCCGACGATTGGGCGCCGCTCGATACCATCAGCCCGATGATGCAAGTCGCCGTGCTCACCACGGAAGATGGCGCGTTCTTCCATCACCACGGGTTCAACACGTGGGCGATTCGGTCGTCGCTCGTCGCGAATATCAAGAGCGGGCGCTTCATTCGTGGCGCGAGCACCATCACGATGCAGCTCGCGAAGAATCTGTTTCTGTCGCGCGAGAAAACTTTCTCGCGAAAGCTCGAGGAGCTGATCCTCACGGATTACCTCGAGCACGCATTCGGCAAAGAAGAGATGATGGAGCTCTATTTGAACATCATCGAGTTCGGCCCAGACATCTACGGCGTGCGCGCGGCGGCGCAGCACTACTTCGGGCGGCGACCCGCGGAGCTCAATCTCGCGGAGAGCTTGTTCTTGTCATCGCTTCTGCCGCGGCCGCGCGAGTACCACAAGATGTACGAAAAGGGCGAAGTGCCCGCGTCGTGGATGAACAACATCCATGCGCTCATGGAAGTCGCTCGCAAGAACGCGCGCATCTCCGACCAAGAGCTCGAGGAAGCGAAGACCGAGACCATCGCGTTCCATCGCGAGGACGCGTCACCCGTGGTCCCGCGGCGGGCGGTTCGCGGATCGCACTTCACGGGCGACGAGCGAACCGACGACGGCTGGGAAACGAACTAAATCTTACGGATGCAAAACGAACGACGCGGCAGTCGTGGCGTCGACGGTCTTGCCCGTCATATCGACGCCGTTCGCTTTGAGATCGAACGCGAGGATCGCTGCGTACTCTTCGTCTTTGAGTGAGCCGCCCTTGCCGGGAGGCATGTTCGCTTTGACGAACTGGAACACGTCCATGCCCGTGTGAAATTGCGTCTTGCGAAACTTCGCCGTCGCGGGCGGGTCGAGTGGGAGCGCGGTCTTGCCGACGACGGCTGGTGTGTTTCCGCCGCCCTCGCCGCTGCTACCGTGGCAGCTCGCGCAGTTCGCGCCGTAAAGCTCCTGGCCCCACGCGACTTGATCCTTCGTGTGTGGGGTCGTGCCGCCTCCTCCTCCAGCATCGCCGCCGCATGCGGCCGCAAGTGGGACGACGATTCCAAAGACGAAAAGTTTCTTGATCATGAGCTCACCTGGTTCACTACTGCAATCATCACGGCACGTGCGACGCGGTTGCATCGCGGAGCGTGAAACTCGAAAGCCGATTGCGTCGCGCCCTCTGCACGTTCTGCAATGGCATCGCGCAAGAGTGCGCGCGCGCGAAAGAGTCGCGTTTTGACTGTGTCTTCCGGGATATCCAGCACAGCCGCGGTGTCAGCGACGCTCATGTCCTCGACGGACCGCAACATGAGCACTTCGCGAAAACTGTCGGGGAGCTCGTGGATCGCTTTCTCGACCAGCGTCACGAGCTCGCGTGTGGCTGTGTGATGCTCTGGTGTGGTGACGACCACGGAGTCCTCCGCTGGAACTTGTCTCTGTGCATGCCGACGTCGCGCAAACGCGGCGTGCACCGCGATGCGTGTGAGCCAAGTCGAAAACCGCGCCTCTGCGCGAAACTGTGAGAGGTGCGCAAACGCCTGTACGTAGGCCTCTTGCATCACGTCCTCGACCTCGCTCTCGTCGCGCAAGATGGCTCGCGCGGCGCGATAAAGGCGTTGGTTGTGGCGACGCACGATGACTTCGTAGAGCTCGCGCTCGCCGGCGAGCACGCGCGCAACGACGCTTTCGTCTGTTCCGAGCTCGGGGCGTTTGGGGTCCGCTACGGCGGTTGCCATCATGCTTGCTCCAATCGAGTCGCTCCGGGATGGAGCGTTCCCGTTATTTTTTACCTTGAGCACGAAGCGCGCCGAAAAAGGCGCGCACCAGATCGGCGCATTCGAGGCCCAGCACGCCCGCCGTGACTTCGAATTTGTGATTGAGCCGTGCGTCTTGGCCAATCGCGAAAAGCGACTGAACCGCGCCGCCTTTCGGGTCCAAACAGCCGTAGACGACGCGGGCGACGCGCGCGTGAACGAGCGCGCCCGCGCACATCACGCACGGCTCCATCGTCACGAAGGCGGTGGTGCCTGTGAGGCGGAAATCACCGACCGCGCGTGCGGCCGCGCGAATCGCGATCATCTCCGCGTGCGCCGTGGGATCGTGATCCAATTCGCGCAGGTTGTGGCCCGCGCCGATCACGGCGTTGTCTTTCACGATGACGCAGCCGACGGGAACCTCGCCCTTCGCGGCAGCAGCGTGCGCTTCGGCGAGCGCTTGCTGCATCCAAGCATCGTCGGTCATGGTTGGCGCGCCCAGGAAGATTCGAACTTCCGACCCTTGGTT
>JBBSFE010000223.1:0-4776 GCA_038239005.1 Polyangiales bacterium | reverse complement strand
GCGGCGAGCGCGGCGCGACGAACCGAAGCGGTGTCGTCATCGAGCGCACTCGCAATGAGGCCCGTCGCGAGCGGCGAAGACGCTACGAGCGGCACGAGCGCACCGAGCGCCGCTTCACGAATGTTCGGAAACTTCGAATCGAGCGCGGCACGGAGCGGCGCGAGCGGCGTGTCCTTCTCGAGCGAGCGGAGCGCAGCGAACGCGGCATCGCGCGCGGTCACGTGGTCGTCGTCGAGCCTCTCGCGCAATGCCTTGCGCGCTTCACGGCGTCCGTGTGCCGCGAGCTCCGTCGCGGCGAGTGCTCGCACGCCCGGATCGCGGTCCGTCGTGAGCGCGCGAATGAGGAGCGCCGTAGCCTCGGGCTCTTCGAGCTCCGCGAGCGCTTTCACCGTCGCTTCGCGGCGCGCGTTGGCGGTCACACCGAGCGCTTCGGCGTGAACGTCGAAACCGTGTGCGTACTTCGTCTTTTCGTCGGTCGGCGCGCTTTGAAGATCGAATGGGAATCCGAACAGCGTTCGCGAGTCGCCTGCGGCGAAGAGCGTTCCGATCACGAGCGGGCTCTTCTTCGGCGCGAACGCGAGCGCGTAGAGTGCGTCGACGCCCGTCTCGAGCGTGCGTGGCTTGCGCCTCTCGCTCATGCGCCACACACGAATCTTCCCGTCGACCCCAGCGGACGCGAATCGCTGGCCGATTTCGGCGTCGTCCTTCGCCGGAATGAAGACGAGCGCCGTCACACCGCCCGCGTGGCCGCTGTCGTCTTTGCCGCGGACGTCGGCTTCGACGTCGCCCGCGAGATACCAAATGCGAATGCTGCCGTCTTCGCCGCCCGAAATCAGACGACCATCCACCGGTGTGAAGGTGAGACAGCTCACGGCGCCGTCGTGACCGGGCATCGCGCGCGATGCATCTTCGGTTCGCGCGGGCCACACGACACGCACGACGCCATCATCGCCTGCCGCCGCAAACGCATCACCCTCTGGGCTGATGGCGACCGCCCGAAGCGGACGCGGTGAGAGCGGATACTCGTGCTTTCGTTTCCCGCTCTCGAGCGAGTAGACGCGAAGGACGCCATCGGCGCCTGCGCTCGCGATCAAGTCGTCGTGCACGACGACGGCAGTCGCGGCGCCAGTGTGCGCGGCGATGTCGCGCGTGATGCTTCCGTCACCTTTCGAAATGATCCGCACGTGCCCATCAGCGCATGCTGCGATGAACGAGTCGTCCGCCGCTGCGAGCGCGAGCACGTGCGATTTCATGTCGACCGTGCGATCGACCTTTTCGCCGGACACGTCGTAGATCACGATCTGGCTCGACGTGCGCGCACGAACGCCGCCCACCGCGAGCAATCGTGCCGAGACCGCGAGCGCGCGGACCTTCTCGAGGTTGCCGACGGGATGCGCCATCACACCATCCCCTCGACCGCGATCCCGTGTTTGCCGCGCAAGCTCATGAGCGCCGCGAGGCACGCGTTCCACTCGCCCTTCGCCATCGACCCCGTGAACTCCGCAAGCACCGGTGCGATCACGGCCGCGAATGCTGCGTCCATTAGGCCAAAGTCGCGCACGATCTCGATCACGTGCTTCTTCGCGACGCTCGCCGGCAGCTTCCGCACCCGTTTGTTCTCGACGGCCTCGGCAGAGCGCAGCGGCGGCACCATGAAGAGCAATCGCCGGAGCAAATCGCGCAGCGCCCCGAGATCGGCGAACGAACCGTCACCGAGATCGACCTTGCCCTTCGCCGGTTTCCACCCGCTCGGAATCGATCGTGGTCGGTGCTTGTCCCACAAAAGACGCACCGCGAAGAAACGCACTTCGCGGTCGGCGCTCTGCATCAGCCAACCGAGCCGCTCGGCGCCACCGATGCGCGCGTAGTGCTTGCGAATGAGCTCCATCGCGACGTCGCGCGTCGAGCGTTTGCGACTCTCCGTCATCGAGAAGATTTCCGCCGCGTCGAGCTCGTCGAGCGTGAGCGCGAAATCGCGCTGCGCATCGGGCTCGCCCGCTTGCATGAGCGCGTCGTACGCGATGTTTCGAACTTCCTTCGCCGGGCTCTCGCCGAGAGCGTACACACGCGTTTGCGCGCCCCACCTGCGGAGCTCGACGCGCGTGATCGTCGCTGCGAATTTACGCACGTCGGGGCGCAGATCCCAAAGCGCGGGCCAAATCAATTCCATCGTGAACGCGGCGCGAGAGAGTGCGGGCTTGATCCCGAACTGCTTCGATTCGGGTTGGTCCTTCCCGATCGACGGATGGTGACAACGCAAATACGTCTGCGCGAACGTTCGCACGGCCTCCGGCTCTTTCGGGCGGAGCGCGAGCTGGAAGAGCCGCGCAGTGCCGGCGGCGGCATCGGGCGCTCCCTCCGCGAAGTGCTCGGGCTTCATGTGCTGCAGCAAATATCGATGCGCCCACTCGTGAAGCTGCGGATCAGCGCGGCGCGCGAGCGCGAGGAGCCAACCGAGGCCGAGCGATTGCGGCGCGACGAGCTTGATGTTGCCGAGAACCGCAAGCACGGCGCTTCGACGTTTCGCGTCGAACACCATGCCCTTCAGCTGCTCGACGTCGAGCCCCGGCGGAAGCGCGTCCGCTTTCTGCAACCATTCCACGATCTCGCTGCCGATGTCGCTTCGCACGAGCGCCGCAAGGAGCCATTCGGCTGGCACCGAGGCAATCGGATGCTCGCGCAGTTGTTCGACTGGATAGCCCGTGTCGTACGCGTCACTGTCGCGGAAACGCTTGTCGTCGATGACGCGAATCCAAAACGAGACGGCGAGCTCTCTCGGCTGGAATTTCTTCTTGATGAATTTCTGGATCCACTCGCTCTGCTCGTAGTCGTCGGTCAACACGAGCTCGGCGAGAAGGTCGAGGCTGATTTCTTTCTTGTCGAAGTCGTTCTCGAGCGCGGCGGCGGCCCACTTGCGCGAGGCGTCGTAGCGAAGCAATCGCGCGAGCATCGGCGCGCCGAGATCGCGCGGCTTTCGGCCGGTGAGCATGCCTGCGGCAAACTTCACGGTCTCGTCGTTCTCGGACTCGAGCAGATCGGCGAGCCGCTCGGCCGCCATGTCCGCCGCGTGCGCGCGCGCGTATGCGATCGCGTATTTGCGCGCCTTCGCGCTCGGAGAGTCGAGGAGCGCGAGGACGGGCTCGTGCAACCCGAGCGACTTGAGCTTGCCTTGATGAAACTCTGGCGAGGCTTCGAGCGTCTCGATCACGAAGTCGTGCGCGGTCTCGAGTGGTCGTGTCGTCAGGCGCGCGAGCCACTCCGGCGTGACGTTGCGGAGCACGTCGGGAAAAAGCTCACGCAACCCGTCGATCGCAAATCCGGCGGCAAAATCGGATGCGCACGTCTCGAGCAAGAGCAGCAGTGGCTCGGAGCTTCGCTTCCATGCGTCGATGAAGGGCGCGCGGAATTTCTTGTTCTTCTCCGCCTTCCAGCCGCCCCATTTTTTTGCGTGATGATGCGCGATGCGATTGCCGATCCATCCTTCAGTGCTCGCGGGGTAGCGGCGAAGGAGCTCGACGCAGAACTGCGGATAAAGCTCCGGCGTGCCCTTGCCGAGGCTTCGCAGATAACGCCACATCCGGCGCCGCATGTAGATGTACGTTCCTTGCGACAGGTCAGCGTCCGACCCGCTAGAATCGATGCGCGCCGCGATCGCGCCGAGCATCTCCGCGTCGAAGTCGGTCTCTGCGCGCTTGAAGATGCGCTTGACGCCGCCCCACACGCCGAACGCGAGGGGTACGTCGGCGATGATCGAGAGCAGAGCTGCGCGTGACGGCGCGCTCTCGCGCTTGTCGTAAAGGCCGACGATGATCTCAGCGAGCTGAAGCTGCGGCGCGACGTACTTCGGATCTTGAGCGAGGTAACGCTTCCACGCCTCGTATGCTTCCGCTTTACGTACTTTCTTTTCGCGCTTCTTCGCGGTCGCCGCGAGCTGCGTGCGCAAGATCGCGAGCGTGATCGTTCCTTCGGGGACGTCCTCGGCGGGTGGCTTGACGATCTCGTTGCCGTCGTCGTCGTACTCCTCGTCCTCGTCGACGTCGTATTGACCGAGGAACGCCGTGATCACGCTCGCGAGATCGGGAGCCTCCGCGCTCGCGAGCCGCTCGATGTCCGCGATTTCGATCGGTTGCCGTGCCGCTGCGGTCATCGCGCGGCCTCTTCGACTCGGGACGCAAGCACGGCATCGTTTTTGGCATCGAGCGATTTGAGATAGCGCGCGAGCGTGGAGCCGTTTTTCTTGAGCGTCTCTTCTAGGGCGGGTTTCACGCGGTTGAATCGCTTTCGCCACGAAGCTGCGTCGAGGTGCCTCTCCGCGAGCGCGGTGCCCACACGAAGAGCGAGGTCTGCGTCGTGGATGGCGTCTGTCGTCGCGACGAGCGCCGCGATCGCTTCTTCTGCGGGTCCGGCGTTCGCTGCGCCTTTCCAACGTTTCACGGTGCGCACGAAGACGGTCGCGTCGAGCTCGAGGAGAAGCTCCATTGCGATTTCGAGCGGCAGACGATGTTCGGCGACGACGTCGAGCATGAGAGCGTCGAACGCATCACCAAAGCCGAGCTTGCCGGGATCGGCGCCTGCGATGCGCTCGAGCGCGTGACGCGTGCGCCGGCCGAGGCGCCGAAGCTTCCAACTCCGATGGCCTTTATCGAGCGCTGCGTGGAGCGCTTCGATCGCGTTGCTCGCCGAGCTGATTTGCTCCGGCCACGGTATGTTCCCTGGACCAAGCGCGAAAACCAGTGTCATATTGCGTTCGTCGTGCTGATCACCCCACATAGTGTT
>JBBSFE010000222.1:0-4811 GCA_038239005.1 Polyangiales bacterium | reverse complement strand
GTGTATCTTCGTCGATTTTCTGCGCCGTGCGAACGGCGTCATTCATTGTGAAATACTCGGTGATGGCGTCGCGCGCGCGGCTCACGGCTCTACCTTCGGAAGTGTCGAAAGGTGGAAGGCTTCGTTGAGCCAGCGAAAGCTCATGTCGAGGAGGGGGCGTTGACGAACACGCACGAGGGTCCCGTCGCTCGGAAGCTGAAACACCGTCTGGTCTCCGTCCGCAGTCACGTGGCCGGCAGCGACGTCGAACTCCAGGAGCGGCGTATGAAATTGCGCGAGCGTCACCGTGCAATCTTGGCCGTGCACGACGAACGTGAAGCTATGAAACTGGGTCGTGTAAAGAACGGAGCTTGACTGGCTCGTTCCGAGCAGCTCGGGTGATGTGAGCGAGCAGTTGCCCGTAGCCGAGAGGAAAGGGTGCGGCGTGACGGGTCTGTGGAAGCGACCGGGGACGAAGAAGTCCCAACCCCCGTCGTACGCGGAGAGCTTGGTCGCGGAGGGATCGTTCGACGCGAGCGCGGTCGCGACGAGCTCTGGCGTGTAGGCAGTCGTCTCCGAATCTCGCTGCGCGTCGATGTTCATGTTGAGCTGCATCAACACTGCGACCACGGCGAGCAGCGCGACGCCGACGCGCAGTGGAAGGCGTCCGCTTCGTAGAGCATGCTCGGCAACGACACCAAAACAAAAAACCGCTACGGGAACGATGTAGACGAGGAGACGAAGCGGAAACTGGATCTTCGCCGCGCCGGGGATTTTCTCGAAGACGAACGACATTTCTTGCGGCTGCAGCGCCAAAAAGACGATTGCTGGCAGCCATAGCCACGCATGTCGCTTGATTGCAGCGCGAGCCTGCGCGGAAGCGACCCCGAAGAGCAACGTTCCGACGAGCACCCAACGGCCGATTTCGACCGACACCTTGCCGGTGTTTCGCACGTGGTCCCAATCGTGGTTCGAATCAAAAAAATATTCGGACACTTTGATGTAGGCGATGGCGTCCGGACGCATTTTGATGTCCGTGACGGACGCCATGTGCGCCGCAAACTGCATGGCGGCGATGTACGGGCCCAGCGTCAAACAGAGTATCCCACCGGCGAGCGCCAATGCGCTCAGCGGCGGCCGGAGCGCGCGCCAGCCGTAGCGCCAATGACGGGCGACATGCGCGACCGTCGCCGACAAGATGAAGAACATCGAAAAGTAAAACGCGAGCATGTGCGCGTAAAACAACAGCGTGAGCGCAAGCGCGAGCGCGACGAAGCTCGATGTGCCTCGCAGGACGCGGACGAGCGCCAAAAGGCACCATGGAACGAGCATGAAGCCGAGTAGCTCTGCGACTGCGCCGCGCACGAACCAATCCGAAAATGCGTAGTTCGTCGTCATGAGAAGGGCGCCGCAAACCCAAGCGAGCCACGGGCGGACGTGATGCTCCCGCGCGAAGCGCCGCATTCCGGCGCCGCCGATCGCGAGACAGATCGGCACGCTCAGCTTGGTCGCCGCGAGCGTGCCCACGGCGAGTGCCAGGACGCCAAACACCTGACCGTGTAACCGATGATAGAGCATCGGCAATCCGGAGCCGTACCCGTTCGACAAAAACGAAAACCAACGAGGAAAAAAATCGTGAGCGACATAAGCGCGGCGGAAACACTCGATGACCTGTATGCCCATGCCGTCATGCGTCAGTGGAAGGCCGGGAACGCTCCACAACGTCCATGACGCGAAGTAGCCCACGACCAAATAGATCGCGTCCGAGAACGCCGTGCGGAGACGCAGCGCCCACGTCTTCATCGCTCATATTGTTACCACGCGTTGCGTTGCGCTAACGTACCGCTTGCTTGCTGGTCTCGATCGTCCTCCCGACGCTGCGAGAGGACGCCATCGCGGCCTCGCTCGACGCGCTCACGGCATGTGTCGCATGCCTCGAGCCGAGCTTCGAAGTGATCGTCGTCGACGACAGCGCAGAGCTCTTCAAAGAGCAGATCCGCACGTACATTTCGAACGCCGGGACAAAACGTCACGCCCTGCGCCTCGTCGATGGACCGATGTGCGGGAAAGGTGCTGCGTTGCGCGCGGGTGTGCTCGCGTCACGCGGCGACGTCGTGTTCACGATGGATGCGGATCTGCCAGTGCCGCTCGAGAACATCCAGGTGTTTCTCGAGAAGCTCGACGAAGGTTTCGACGTCGTGATCGGGGAGCGGCCGTTCAATCGAAACGTGTCACAGCCGCTGCGTTTCGTCGCATCGCGGGCGCTCTACGTCCTGCAGGTGCTCGTGTTCGATGCGCTCGCATTCGACGACACGCAATGCGGTTTCAAAGCATTTCGCGGCTCGCTCGTTCGCGCCATTGCGTCCGTTCAAATCGTCGATGGTGGCATGGTCGACATCGAATACTTGTATGCAGCCGGTCGCGCGCGCGCGCGCGTTGCGCGTGTGCCGGTGAGTCCACAACCGGACGCGCGCCCAACGAAAATCAACGTGAAGCGCTCGATGTTGCAAGACCCGATTGATCTGCTTCGCATCCGATGGGGTGGTCTGCGTGGTCGCTATCGGGCCATCAAGACTTCACCGCCGTGAAGGCAAGGCGCACGCCCACTGGGTAGCGAACGTAGGCCCCGAGCTTCGTCTCCACGCCCATCAACAAGCCCATCGTGCGACTCGCTTTCGTTCGACGAATGAGCGCCGCCGCGATCGCTTTCTGCTCGTCGGCGCTTTTTCGCAGATATCGCCGATTGCGCAGCTTCATCGCGACGAACGGCGGATAAATGAAGAATCCGATGTGCGTCATTCTTTCGACGCGAAAGCCCGCACGCTCGAAGATCGCGGTAGCTTGCTTCCGCGAATAGCGCCGGTAGTGCATCAACGCTTTGTCGTACACGTCGTAGAGTCGTGGTCCGTACGGCAACTCGATTACCGCGGCGCCACCTGGTTTCAGCATCCGGTACATCTCGCGCACCGCGCGGGCATCGTCCTCGATGTGCTCGAGCACGTTAAGCGCCACGATGGCATCGAGGCAACCGTCTTCGAGTGGAGCGTTCGTGAGATCGAATTGGACGAGTGGCTGCGACGGGTCAACCATCGTGATGCGGCGCAGCGGACCTCCGACGTAGTCCGATCCGATCACGAGCGCATGCGGAAATCCAGCGCGCGCATCGCGCAACATCCAGCCCGACGAACAGCCGACGTCCACGAGCACACCATCGGCGCGAAAGTGGTGCCGTAGCTCGCGGAGCGCACGCTCACGAGATGCGACGTCGATCGGATGATCGTCCCCCGCCTCCGCTTCGTGCATCGCCGTGAGCTCGTCGGACCACCCCGACGACTCAACCAAGTAACTCAGCCACGGCACGGCCCGCCCATCGACTTCGAAGCCAGCGCCCGTCCAACGCGGCGCGTGCACCGCGCCGGGAAGACGCGGCCACGGAAACTCGAACGCGCGCTTTGGTGTCGCGCCTCCGTTCATATCGCCCGCCCGACGGGGTGCGCGCTGAGCGCAAAAGCGCGGTCCGCGGCGCGCGTGAGCAATCCCCACGGAAGTGCATCAGCCATGCGACCCGAGTGTCTGCGCCGCAGATTTTTTAGGATCTTGAAAGTGATGATGTCCGTCCAGCCCGGTCCGAAGCCTGGAAACATCGGTTCGAATCCAGATCTCTCGAGAGCCAAAGCGAGTGCCTTCGGTTCGAATATCGATACGTGAATTTCCGGGATGATGTACCGCCAAGTCGTGAGCTTCTTCCGGTACGGCTCGGCGTTCCCCGTCGTCAGGAGGAGTGTGCCGCCGCGTCGCAGAAGACGGCGCATCGCCCGCAAGGCCTCGAGCGGCTTGGGGATGTGCTCGATGACCTCGATCGCCGTGATCACGTCGAAGGAGCCGGCCGCGGTGGCCAGATCCAACTCTCGCAAAAGCGGAAAAGTCTCCGGCAGGTGCTCCACGATCGGTCCTTGGTCGTATCCCCAAGCATCGACCTGGCCATGAGCTCGCAGGTAGCGCACGAATCCGCCGGAGCCGCATCCATAGTCGAGCCATCGCGTCGCCCCGTCGATCGAGGTCAGGCTTTTCGCCCAGGTCAGGAGCCCACGCCATTCGTAGCGGCGGATGGTTTGCGCCGAGTCGAGCTCACCTTCGTAGTCCACGAGGGGATCGGCTCCTTCGCCGCGGTAGTACGCGTCGGTGTAGATGCGATCGAAATCGAGGCACGGGTTGGCGATGAACGCAAAGTGACAAGCATCACATCGGTCAAGCTCGAACGTCCGGCGCAGGTACTTGCCGTAGACGGAGCCGAGTCGTCGAGCTGAGCCCTGACATAGCGGGCACGCGGTCTCCATTCGGGCTGCCCTAGTTGCGGAGAGGGCGATTGTTCATCAGCATGTGTTGCATGCGCGCCTGGCTGAGCGGCTCGCCGCACAGGCTCACGAAGGCTTCGCGTTCGAGCTCGAGGATGTGCGCTTCGGTGACCTCGTGGCTCGAGCCGCCAGCGCCGCCGCAAAGGACGACCGCGAGCTTCTTCGCGATGAGCGCGTCGTGCTCGCTTGCGAAGCCGCCGGAGACGAGTGTCGTGACCATCATGCCGAGCGTTGCGATGCCGCTTTCGCCGGGCAGCACGTACGCACGCGGCGCGGGCGGGTGGTAGCCGCTTTCGGCGAGACCGATCGCGCGAGCTTTCGCTTCGGTGACGAGGCGCGCCTTGTCGAACGAGACGCCATCGGAGCTGCGGAAATATCCGAACGCCTTCGCTTCGTCGGCGCTCGTCGCGACGCGGGCGAGTGCGATGTTCTTGAAGACCTGCGTCACGTATTCGTACGTGTTGACGTTCGCGCCAT
>JBBSFE010000221.1:0-4861 GCA_038239005.1 Polyangiales bacterium | reverse complement strand
TCTCGTCGACGCGCCCGCGGTCCTGAACATGGTCGACGACGAGATCAGCCGCGCGCGCGACGCCCGCTCACGCGCGATGGTCGAGCAGCTCCGCGCGGTGCCCTGGCGCCGACGGCTCCTTCAAATCACGGTGCCGGTCGCGTGCATCGTCGTCTATTTGGTATGGACCGACCGCGGCGCTCCTGCGGACACCATCCGTCAGCTTGTCGTGCCGGAGAGCATGAAGGGATGGCTTCTCATCCTGCCGTATGCGCTGCTCGTGCCGCTCCTCCTCGTCCGCGATTGGGTGCAGCTACGGCTCTTGAGGCGCAACGTGAACGGCCGCGACCACGCGCCGCATTCCGTTTAGGACCTTTTTCAACGCGCCAGGACGACGACCGAGTAGCCGACCGCTGGGCTCGCGTTTGGGTTCTCGTAGGAGTGGCGTTGGTCGCCGCGGAATGCGACGACGTCACCTTCGTTTACCTCGACGCGCTCGCCAGACGCGACGAGCACGATTGTGCCGCGCTCGCATGTCAGGTACTCGCGCGTGCCTGGTGTGTGCGGGACGCCGATCATCTTCGCGCGCGGCGGCAGGCCGAAGCGGTCGATTTCCATTCCGGGGATCGGGTCGGGCAAGAGCTTCTTCACCTCGACGTTGCCACGCATGCGAATCGGAACGCGCCCTTTCGGAAAAAGCTCGAGCGCGGCGCGTGGTGCCGCCACGAGCTCCTCGAGTGAAACCTGAAATGCATCGGCGACCGCGCTCAAGACCGCGAGGGTAGGGTTGCCCTCGCCCGACTCGAGGTGCGCGAGCGTGGCGCGAGGGATTTTGGCCAGTTTCGCGATTTGGCTCTGCGTGACGCCGCGACTTTCGCGGAGAAGGCGGACGTTGCGGCCCAACCGGGCAGACAGCTCGCTGCTCATGGGTTGGAATCATGACAACATATTGGCAAAGTTGCCAACCCATGAACCAAGGCGACGCAAGCTGTGGCCATGGACATTCGAGGCAAGGCAGCATTGGTGACTGGCGGCAGCCGCGGGCTCGGCGCGGCGCTCGGTGAAGCTCTCGCGAAGCGCGGGGCGCGCGTCGTTCTCGTTGCGCGCGACCAAGGGCCGCTCGTGACGGTCGTCGCGAAAATAAAAAGCGAGGGTGGCGAGGCGCACGCGCTCGCGTTCGACGTGGGCGACAAAGAAGCGGCGCATCGGATCACGGGAGCCGCTGCGGCGCTCGTCGGGCCGATCGACATCGTGGTGCACAACGCGAGCACGCTCGGGCCGCTTCCGATGCCGTTCGTGCTCGACACAGCGTGTGAAGACCTCGAGGCCGTACTTCAGACGAATCTCGTCGGCCCGATGCGCATCGACAAAATCGTGGGTGGCTCGATGGTGCTCCGCAAGACGGGCGTCATCGTTTCCGTGAGCTCGGACGCCGCTGTGTCCGGTTATCCGCAGTGGGGCGCATACGGCGTGTCGAAGGCCGCGCTCGACCAGCTCGGACGCGTGCTCGGTGCGGAGCTCGCGGACCATGGCGTGCGCGTGTTCTCGGTCGACCCGGGCGAGATGGACACGCAAATGCACGCCGACGCGATGCCCGACGCCGACCGCGCGACGCTAGCGCGCCCCGAGCGCGTCGCCGAAACATTCGTTGCGATGATCGAGAGCGCCGAGACGATCGCACCAGGCGCGCGCCTCATCGCATCGGAATGGAGGCGATCCTGATGCTCGCATTCGAACCCGCTCGAACCGCGCGCCCGGTGCGCAAAACGCGCCTTTTCGTCTTGCGCGTTGCTGCACGCGACATGAGAGAGAGAGAGCTCGTCGACCTTCCGAAGCTCTTCGATGAGGGCGACGTCATCGTCGTGAACGACGCCGCCACGCTCCCGGCGTCACTCTTCGGGCAAACCGCGCGAGGCGCGTCGGTGGAGATCCGTCTTCTCGCGCCACCGAATGACACGCGCGAGGCCGACGCCGTGATCTTCGGCGCGGGCGATTGGCGCACGCCGACCGAGCATCGCGCGCCGCCTCCGCTCCTTGGCGCGGGCGACACGCTCGTCTTCGGTACCGGCCTCGAAGCGGTCGTCGTCTCCCGCACCTCCGATCGCCGGCTTCGGATTCGCTTCGAGCGATCACGAGACGACGTGATCGCGTCGCTGTACCGCGCAGGTCATCCCGTGCAGTATGCACATATCCGCGAGCCGCTCCCGCTGTGGGAAGTCCAAAATGTTTATGCATCGGAGCCGTGGGCAGTCGAGATGCCGTCGGCCGGGCGTCCACTCGACTTCGGCGCGCTCGATGCGCTTCGAAAACGCGGCGTCGCGATCGCGCGCCTCACGCATAGCGCGGGTCTCTCGTCGATTAGCGATCACGCGCTCGACGCCTCGCTCCCATGGGTCGAGCGTTACCGAATTCCGGAGGAAACCGCCGCGCTGGTCGGCAGCGCAAAGCGTGTCATCGCCGTCGGCACGTCGGTCGTTCGTGCGCTCGAGTCTCACGCCGCCACCGGCAAGCTCTCGGCGACGACCGATCTCCGCATCGATTCGCGCCACGAGCTACGCGCAGTCGATGGCCTCTTGACCGGGATGCACGACGCCACCACGTCTCATGCAGACCTCCTCTCGGCTTTCGTTCCGCCCGATCTCTTGAATGAAGCGAGCCGCTGGGCCCTCGCGCGGGGCTTTTTGGGCCACGAGCTCGGAGATAGCTGCTTGATCCTCGATCGTTGATGCGTTAACCCTCTTCTCCATGGCGACCAAAGTGGACCCGAAGGCTCTCGACGCAGAAGCGCTCGCACACGCTCAGGACGTCGACGCGAGCTGGAAGCCCTCGACGCTCACTGGCGTCGGCATCCTCACGCTCGGCATTGCCCTCGCCATCATCGTCTTCATGGCCACCCGCATGACGACGTGCATGTATTTGGACGGCTCGCAGTAGTCCTGCCACGATTCCATCATGAAACCGGATCGGCCGCTCCAAGAGCGGTTGCTCGCCATGATGGACCAGAAGGACCACTGGGCGTACGCGGCGCTCACGCGGCCCGGGCTCACGCGCGCGCAGCTGCTCGTTCACTTTCAACACGAGTACCTCGTCTACGTCCGTGATTTTCCGGCGATGCTCGCGACCGCGCTCGGTCGCACGCCACCCATCGCCGACGTGCGCGCCGCTCTCGCCGAAAACATCTACGAAGAACAAACCGGCGGCCTCTCGCGAAGCGGCCCGCATCCGGAGCTCTTCCTCGACATGATGCAAGGTCTCGGCTTCGACCGCGGCCTCTTCACCGAAGAAGCGTGCAATCTGCACCCATCAGCGCGCAGCTATCGCCAAATGATCCGCGAAGGCGCCGATCGCCCACCGTGGCAAGCCGCGGTCGCGCTGCTCACGATTTTCGTCGAAGGCAGCCGCAACGAACGCGCCGAGCTCGCAGGTACGTTCGTTCGCGCGCACGGCGAAGAAGTCGTGAGACGTCATCCGCTGGTCGCTCACTACGGATGCCCGCCCGAAGCGATGAAGCTCACGCGCGCACACGCGAGCGTCGAAGGGGCGCACCGCAAAGACGCATGGCGCATCGTGCTCGAGCACACGCCTGACGCAGACCAAACGCTTTGTCAGAACGTGATGCAGACGTGTGAGCGGGCGCTCTGGGCTTGGCACCGCTACCGCGACGGCGTCGCGGAGCGCATGGGGCTTCATCGGGAAGCGGCTTAAACCCGGAAGAAAGCGGTCAGCGCGGGACTTTGCCCAGCGGGTCGACGACGCCCACGCGCGATATCTTTGCAAAGTACACGCTTCCGAGCGAGTCGGCGTTCGTCGTCACCGGGTGTTCGTGCCGGCGAAAGAACGACAGCGACGCGTCGCCCGTGTACGCGACGCGCGTGGTGAGAGAGAACGTGCCGCGACCGCGTTTGACGACGAGACGCCCGCGACCGTTGCCGTTCGTGCAGCCGCTGCCGCGCTCGTTCGCGCGAATCGTCAGGCCGAGCGTGGCTTCGTCGGCCGATGTGAGGGTGTATTCGCCGCTGACGAGATAGGCGCCGTCGATGACCATCGCCGCGTGCGTGCCGCGCACCTCGTGGACGACGATTTCGTCGCCGCCATGCAATGTGGATTCGCTCACGGCGAAGGGCACGACGGCGTCGAACGTGGTCCCGTCGGCGACGGTGACGTCGTGCGTCACCGCGCACGGATTGTCGACCTTCGCGCTATCGACTTTCGCGTGTAGCTCCGCGACTTGCTGCTCGAGCTCGTGCACGCGCGCCTCGAGCTTCACCTCCGCCGACGGCGCACACGACGCGAGCGAAATGACGAGCAGCAACGGCGTTCGCATTTGGCAACCATGAAGCCGACGCCTCGCAGTTTCAAGGCTCCCCATGGCGAAAGCAATACCGCCCGCAACGCTCACCCAAGCGCGCCGCGAATCAAGGCGACCGCAGCGTAGACGTCACGCTCGACGAGCTCGGCTGCGATACGCATCACGCGAACGCCGTAGAGCCGCTCGAGCTGCCGCGTGCGGTGTGCGTCTTCCGCCTCGCGGCCTTCGTGCACGGCGCCGTCGACCTCGATGACGAGCCGATGTGAAGCGACGAAAAAATCGACGATGTAAGGATGCAGTGGATGTTGCCGCCGCACGCGAACGCCGAGCTGCTTGCCGCAAAGCGAGTGCCAGAGCATCGCCTCGCTGCGAGTGGGTACCTTGCGATGCATGCTCGCAAGCTGATGAATGCAAAAGAGCGAAGGGCTGTGGGGGGGGGGGGGGGGGGCGGGGGGGGGAGGCATAAATTGTGGCGGTGGGCCGCCACCCCCCCCCCCCCACGACAGCCCTTCGCTCTTTTGCATTCATCAGCTTGCGAGCATGCATCGCAAGGTACCCACTCGCAGCGAGGCG
>JBBSFE010000220.1:0-5156 GCA_038239005.1 Polyangiales bacterium | reverse complement strand
TCGTCGTCCCCGTGGTGAGATTTGCTTGCTTCCGACTCTGACCCGTTGTGCAAGCCACTTTCGTTTTTCTAAGCGATTCCTTTCGTAAGACGTTGAACAAAGAGCGCGCGCGCAACGAGGCGTAGAGCACGGCGCGTGCCGCACGGAATCGCCGCATTTTCGCAAATCGAGGGTGGCCGGGCCACATCGGGACAGGCCAGCGGGCCAACTCAGTCGGTCGACGCGCCTTGGTCGATCCAGTCGCCGATGAGATCGCGCTCCGATTGCGTGATGCCCGTTTTGTTCGCGAGCGGCATCGTGCGAGAAATCACGGCGCGCTCCTTGATGCGCGGCGCGAGCCGCTTCACTTGCTCGGGCGAGTCGAACATCACGCCGGCGGGCGCGGTCTTCCACGTGTCGTCGGTGGGGTGTGCGCTGTGGCATTGCAGGCAGCGGTCGTGCATGACGCCCTGCACCGTGTGAAATGCGATCTTCTCGCCCGAGCCGCTGCTCTCGTGGTGCTCGGGGCGCGTCAAAAAGAAAAGCGACAAGACCGACGCGAGCACGACGAACGCGGCGACCGGAAACCAGCCCGTGTAGTGGAACCGAATGTTCATCAAGTGGCGCACAAGCGCGCCGCCGATCGAAATCACGAAGAGCACGATCCACGCGTGACGGCCGCCGTACGTGCTCGGAAAATGGTTCGACACCATCATGAAGAGCAGCGGGAACGTCATGTAGTTGTTGTGGATGGACCGCTCTTTCGCGCGCAGCGAGATCGCGGCGTTCTGCTCGCGACCCGCCATGGTCGCCGCGACGAGCTCGCGCTGCGAAGGAACGATCACGAACCACACGTTGCCCGTCATCAGCGTGCCGAGAATGACGCCAACGTGGATGTATGCCGCGCGCCCGCTGAAAATCTTCGTGAGCGCGAACGACGCGAGGCCCATATAGATGAACGACACGGTCGCCGCGACGATGGGCTTCTTCGCGAGCGGCGAAATCCAAACGAGATCGTAAAAATACCAAGACCCAACGATGAACGTCAGGCTGATGGCGATCGCAACGGGCGCGCCGAGCGCACGCACGCTCGGGTCGATCAAGAGCGCGCCACCGCCTGCGTAGTAGACGACGAACAGGAGGAGAATCCCGCTCGCCCAGGTCGTGAAGTTTTGCCACTTGAACCAGTGGAGCTTCGCGGGCATCTCGTTTGGCCCGAGTAGCTTCTTGTCGACGTCGTAAAAGGCGCCGCTGTGGAGCAACCAAATTTTACCTTGGTAGTTTGGTAACGAGCCCTCGGACCGCTCGAGATTGCGGTCGAGCCAGTTGAACAGCATCGAGTTGCCAATCCACATGATGCCGGCGATGAGATGGACCCACCGGATGAGCAAATCGCAAAGCTCGCGGATCTGGGGCGACATGCCGTGCCCCATCCATACCCAAAATGCCTACGTCCGGGCGAGGTGATAACGTAGTCGCCGTGGTAGCGCCGGCTCGGGGAGATCTCGTCAGCGTGATCGAGGCAGCGTACCGCCTCGACGGCGACAACGGCACGTGGCTCGCGCGCCTCGTCGACCGCAGCGCGCGCGCCGGGCTCGATCGCGGCCTCGGCACGTGCGGCATGTTCTACGAGGTCGAGGGCAATCGCGTGAAGGTGTCGTCGCCCGTCGCGCGTGGCACGCCCGAAGGCGCGGTCGAGGCCCTTCGCGCGCTCGAGGCGCAGGTCTCGAGTGAGATCACGTATCAGTTCGTCAAAGAGGTCACCGGCGCCATCGGCGGCCGCGCGACCTGCGCCACGATGAGCTCGCGCCTCCGAATGGGGAAGAAGGTGCGCGAGCTCGACATCCACCAGCGTTTTCTCGCGCCTCTCGGAATCGCAGATTTCATGAGCGTCGCCGCGACTGAGCCTTCCGGCATCGGGTGTCTCGTCGGTGCGCCGCTCGCGGAGATCAGCGGCGTCAAACGTCCCGAAGCCACCGCGTGGAGTCGCGTCGCCGCGCACATGGCCGCAGGCATGCGTCTTCGTCGCGCGCGCCGATCGACGTCACCCGAAGACGCCGACGCGGTCCTCACGCCCGGCGGTCGCGTCGAGCACACGGGCGATTCCGACGACGGCTCCATCACGGCTCTCAAAGAAGCTGCGAAGGCGATGCAACGCGCACGCGGAAGCTCGCGTCACAGCGATCCGCCCGGCGCCGTCGAAGCGTGGCGCGCGCTCGTCTCCGGCCGGTGGACGCTCCTCGATCATTTCGACCACGACGGCAAACGCTACGTCGTCGCCGTGCGAAACGATCCGGTCGTGCCCGCGTTCGCGGAGCTCTCACCGCGCGAAGCCCAAGTCGTTGCGTACGCAGCCCAAGGCCACTCGAACAAGCTCATCGCGTACGAGCTCGGCATCGCGCCATCGACCGTCGCGATGCACCTCTCGACCGCAGGCGGCAAGCTCAACGCAAAATCGCGCGTCGAGTTGATCCGCACTTGGCGCTCACGCACAGGCAAAGCATGAGCGGCGACGACCCGAAAAAACCGGCCGATCCGCCGCCGCCATCGTCGGAGCCAACGGCCACGCCGAAGAACCTCCGCGTCGAATATTCCGGCGACGGCCAAACCGTCGCGATCTTGTCCTTCGACGTCGACGACGCCGACAAAACCGGGGAGCTCACGTCCGCCGAACGCGAAGTCGCGCTCCTCGCGCTCGCGGGAAAATCGAACAACGAAATTGCCGAAGCGCGCCATTGCTCGGTGCGCACGGTCGCGAATCAGCTCCAGAGCGTGTTCCGCAAACTAGGCATCCGCTCGCGCGCAGAGCTCGCGGCGAAAGTTTCGCTCATCTGAAGTCAGATCGCTTTGACGAGCTCCACCTTGTGCCCGTTGGGACACGTCACGATCATGGCCATGCGCGACTTCTCGTCGACCTTCACTTCCGCGTTGCACTTGGGGCAGCGGACTTTGATCTCTTCGCTAGACATCACTTCTTCTCGTGGTGCCCGCCGAATGCTTTGCGCATCGCCGAGAGAAGCTTGTTCTGGAACTCCGCGTTGCCGCGCGAGTCGAATCGCGAATAGAGCGATGCCGAGAGAACGTGCGTGGGCACGCCTTCCGCGATGGCTGCTTCGATCGTCCAGCGACCTTCGCCGGAGTCGGAGACTTTGCCGCCGAACTCGTCGAGCCCCGGGCTCTCCGCGAGTGCTTGCGCGGTGAGATCGAGCAACCACGATGCAACGACACTTCCGCGCCGCCACACTTCGGCGATGTCGGCGAGGTTCATCTCGAACTGGAAGTACTCCGGGTTGCGGAGCGGCGTCGTTTCGGCGTCCTTCTCGTGGGTTTGTTTGCCGACGTTCGCGTTCTTGAGGACGTTCAACCCCTCGGCGTAGGCCTGCATCATTCCGTACTCGATGCCGTTGTGGACCATCTTGACGAAGTGACCCGCGCCCGTGGGGCCGCAGTGCAAGTAACCTTGCTCCGCGGTGCCGCCGATCTTTTCGCGGCCCGGTGTTTTCGGTGCGTCGCCCGGGCCAGGTGCGAGTGTTTTGAAAACCGGATCGAGACGCGCCACGGCGTCTTTGTCGCCGCCGATCATCAAGCAATAACCGCGATCGAGACCCCACACGCCGCCGCTCGTGCCGACATCCATGTAGTGGATGCCCTTCGGCTGAAGGCGCGCCTGACGATCGACGTCGTCGCGGTAATACGAGTTACCGCCGTCGATGAGGATGTCGCCCTTCTCGAGCGTCGGCAGAAGCTCCTCGATGGTGGATTCGACGTATGCGGCAGGCACCATCAGCCAAATCGCGCGGGGCTTGTCGAGCTTGGCGACGAAGTCCTCGATCGATTTCGCGCCGGTCGCGCCTTCTTTGGCGAGGCCATCGACTGCTGCGGCCGTCACGTCGTAGACGACGCATTTGTGGCCAGCCTTCATCAACCGGCGAACCATGTTCGCGCCCATTCGGCCGAGGCCGATCATTCCGAGCTGCATCGCTTGTCTCTCCTTATGTCGATTTGGGCGGGACGACCGTTTGATACCGCTTCGTCTCGCTGATTTCGTTCCACTCGCGGTTGTCGCGCGCCATGAGCGCAGTCGCTTCCGCCGGACCCCATGAGCCTGCCGAATACGTCGGCACCTTGCCGCTCTTCCACGCTTCCTGAAGCGGCGCGATCACGGACCATCCAGCTTCCACCATGTCGGCGCGCTGAAAGAGCGTCGCGTCACCGAGCATGCAATCGAACATCAGCCGCTCGTAACCGGTCGAGCGTTGCTTGTGGAAGTAGTCCTCGTATTCGAAGTTCATGCGCACGGTGCCGATGTTCATCAGCGTGCCGGGCACCTTCGCGCCGAACCTGAGCGCGAGACCTTCGTTCGGTTGGATGTTGAGCACGAGCTGGTTCGGCAACAAATCATCGACGCGCGTCTTCCGGAACAAGAGGAACGGCGGCTTCTTGAATTGAATCGCGATCTCGGTCACGCGCTCGGCGAGCCGCTTGCCCGTGCGGAGATAAATCGGCACGCCGGCCCAGCGCCAGTTGTCGAGCGCGAGCTTCATCGCGACGAACGTCTCGGTGTGCGAATCCTTGGCGACCTGCTCCTCGGCTTTGTACTCGGGCAAAAACTGCCCTTTCGCGCCGCCCGCGCCGTATTGCCCGCGCACCGCAAAATGCGGCACATCCTGCGCTGGGATGGGTTGAATCGCGCGGAGGATTTTCACTTGCTCGTCGCGGATTTCGTCGGCCGCGAACGAGTTGGGTGGCTCCATCGCGATGAGCGAGAGGAGCTGCATCATGTGATTGGGAACCATGTCGCGGAGCGCGCCGGCAGTGTCGTAGTACCCACCGCGGTGCTCGACGCCGAGCGTCTCCGCCACCGTGATTTGCACGCTGTCGATGTAGTTGCTGTTCCAGATGGGCTCGAACATCGCATTCGCGAAGCGGAGCACCATGATGTTCTGCACGGTCTCTTTACCGAGATAGTGATCGATTCGATAAATCTGCTTTTCGTTAAGCGACTTACGCAACTCCGCATTCAAGAGCTTCGCGGACGCGAGATCGTGCCCGAAGGGCTTCTCGATGATGACGCGACGGAAATATCCGTTTTCGGTCGTGAGCCCCGCTTCACCGAGTTGGTCGGCGACCTTGCCGAAAAACGATGGTGCGGTCGCGAGATAGAAGAATGCGTTGCC
>JBBSFE010000219.1:0-5199 GCA_038239005.1 Polyangiales bacterium | reverse complement strand
CCTTGACGAGCGCAGCCGTCAGCGTCGTCTTGCCGTGGTCGATGTGACCAATGGTGCCAACGTTCACGTGGGGCTTGTTACGTACGAACTTTTCTTTCGCCATGGCTTTCTCTTCTTAGTTTCCTGAGCCCACCACGGGGCTTGAACCCGTGACCTCTTCCTTACCAAGGAAGTGCTCTACCACTGAGCTAGGTGGGCGACTTGTTTGCATTAAGTATTGGCTGTGGCTCTTTGGACCTGAGCGGGAGACCGGGTTCGAACCGGCGACGTTCAGCTTGGAAGGCTGACGCTCTACCAACTGAGCTACTCCCGCGAAAACTGCGACCTTTCCCCGTTCTCGGGCTCCGCCCGGATGGGTGGAGGGTGATGGATTCGAACCATCGAAGGCGTAAGCCGGCAGATTTACAGTCTGCTCCCTTTGGCCGCTCGGGCAACCCTCCGAAAAACGTTGTTGAAGGTTCATACGTCAAGAAAGGGGCGGAGCTGACGAGGGGACTTGAACCCCTAACCACCTGTTTACAAAACAGGTGCTCTGCCATTGAGCTACGTCAGCCGGTGGACGTAGGCATCCTCTGGAGATGGCTGTCTCCAAAGATGGGCGGCGAAGGCTAGCGCACAGCGCCACACCCCGCAAGCAAAACCAAAGCCAAGAAAAACCCGCCACTTTTAGGCGGTTTTCGAGGCTATCGCGGCTCTACCGCGGCCTGTGCCCATCGTGATAGGGTGCCGCCTGCATGAAACCCTTTCCATTCGCCGTTCTCTCCTTTTGACAATGATCCTCGCTGGCGGTGCTGGCGCTTACTTCACCGCATGTGGTGGTGACAGCACGACCACCGATGGTGGTCCCGATGTTCAGACGAGTGATCAAAAGACGAACGACGTGACGCCGACGGACACGGGAACGAAGGACGGCGCCACCGACGCGCCCGTCGACGCCGGTCCGGCATGCAACCTCGCGAATCCATTTTCAACGCCCGCGATTCTTGCCTCGCTCAACCTCGGCGCTGGTGCAACGCGCGGCGCGCGACTCTCGCCCGACTACCTGACCGCTTACTACGAGTACGGCGCGCTCCTTTATACGGCGTCGCGCACGTCGCCGTCTGGAGACACCTTCACGGGCAACACGGAGCTGGCCTCGCTCGACACCGATGGCGGAACTAGCTCGGGCCCGACACTCTCGCCCGACCAGCTCACGATCTACTTTGCATCCGATCGCACGGGCACGTCGCAGATTTATTTCGCGACGCGCACGACGAAGACGGGAGCCTTCGGCAGTCCTGCGGTCGTCACCGGGCTGCTCGGTGCGAACGTTGCTCAGTCTTCACCGTTCGTCCAAGGCGACAACAGCTCGCTCTACTTCGTTGCGAATCTTCCCGACGCAGGTGTCGGAAGCACCGACATCTACCGTGCAACCATCACAGGACCGGGCGCGCTTTCGAGCCCCGCGGACGTCACGGAGCTCAACACGACCGGCGGCGATGGCCCCATCGGTGTGACGGCGGATGGTCTCACGGCGTACTTCTCGCGCGCCGAGTCGCCCGACGGCGGGGCTGCGGCGCACCTCAAGATGTGGAAAGCGTCACGTACGAATACGTCGCTTCCGTTCTCGGGTCTCGTCGGCGTGGTCGAGCTCAACGGGCCCGACACAGCGAACGACGACATGGCGTGGGTCTCCAACGACGGTTGCCAGATCACGCTCGCGAGCTTCCGCCCGGTCGATGGCGGCTCTGGCGTCAACATCTTCATCTCGAACAAATAGTAGGTTCCCATGCGTCGTTTGAGTTTGTGTGTGGGCGGCCTCGTCGCCCTTTGTGCAGCGCGCGCGATGGCTGGGTGCGTGGGCGACTCGAGCATCGCGGACTCGGGAATCGATTCGAGCACCGACACCGGTGTTGACGTGACGACGACGACGGACAGCGGGAAAGACACTTCGTCGTCGGACGCGCCGCTCGAGACCGGACCCAAGTGCGATCTCGATGCGGCCTTCGCGCTTCCGGTCGAGCTTTCGTCGCTCAACGTTCAGCTCGATGCGGGTGCGGCAGTGCGTGGCGTGCACCTCTCCAACGATTTGCTGATTGCGTACTACCAATACGGAAGCGGCACGCTCTACAGCGCGTCACGTCCGACGCCAACCGGCGACACCTTTACGTCGCCTCAGCTTCTCTCGTCACTCGAAGTCGCGGATGCGTCCGTTGCGCAGGGCTACCCTTCCGTCACGACCGATGGCAAGACGGTCTACTTCGCGTCGTCACGCAACGGCCTCAGCCAGATTTTCTTCGCGACGCGCGCAAATCCGACGGACGCATTCGGCGCACCGGCTCCGGTCACCGGGCTTCCGCCTACTTTCTCGGCGGCGTCGCCGTTCGTCCAGGGCGACGGCACAACGCTTTATTTTTCGATGAGCACGCTCGATGCGGGCGTCTCCTATGACACCTACCGCGCACCCATCACCGGCCAGGGCGCGCTCGGCACCCCAGTCGCCGTGACGGAGCTCAACACGGCGGGCTCCGATGGTCCCGTGGGCGTCACTGCGGACGGGCTCACGATTTACTTCTCGCGCATTTCCTCCGCAGACGGCGGCATCCCCGGACCGCACTACAAAATCTGGAAGGCAACGCGCGCCACGACGAGCGATCCGTTCTCGAACCTCACCATCGTCACGGAGGTGAACAGCACCGACGGTTACAACGACGACATGTGCTGGGTGTCCAACGACGGCTGCTGGATCACGATCTCGAGCTTCCGCGCCGGTGGCAGCAACGTCTTCCTTTCGGGGAAATAGGAAACTCCAAATGAAGCGAAAGAATCTGGCGCTCGTCGCCATTGGCGTGTCGTGGGTCGCGGCCGCTGCGTGTGTCGGCGACAGCGATCAAGGCGACTCGGGCACCCCCGATGCGTCGACCAAAGATCAAACGACGGTCGACGTCGCCACGAACGACACGGGGACGAGCGACGCAAGCGATGGCGGTTGCGCGGCGGGCTTCGAAGATCTCGACAAGAACACGACGAACGGTTGCGAAACGAAAACGCCCGCCGGGATTCAACCATCGTCGTTGAAGCTTTGGCTGCGCGCCGATCGCGGGCTCGGTTGTACGTCCGGTCACGTCACCGGTTGGGCCGATCAATCCGGCTCGAACGACAACGCAACGCCACTCGGCACCGGCCCACGGTGCGGCGGCGTCAAGACGCTCAACGGCACCGACGTGCCCGTGTTCCAGCGTTCAGCGATTGCCGCCGACGCCGGTCTCGACGCGTCGCTCGCCGCCCTCGACGACAACACCATGGCCGTCGATCTCTCGTTCATGGTGGGCGTGCCGTACACGTTCTTCATCGTCGAGCAGCGCAGCGACTTCACCGTCGATCACAACTATCCGATCGGCGCTGGCAGTCTCGCGAGCTATGCATGCGGCGCGGACGCGGGAACCGATCGCGCATTCCACTTCGGTTATCGCCACCCGCTCGACTTCGCCGCGGCGCAATTCTGCGACGACTACGACTTCGTCGTCGACGCTGGCAAATCACCGATCGACGCCGTCGTGAACGTCGGTGGCGACGGCGGACGCGCGGTCTTTTTCGACAACGTATCCATATCGACGGCAAGCGTTCAGTCGAACGCCTTTCTCGCCGGCAACGCAGCGGGTCGCCTCGGCCGCGGCTACGAGACGACGACGTTCTTCGATGACACGCGTTACATCGGCTACATCGCCGAGGTCATCGTCTACACGACACCGCTGAGCGACAACGATCGCTCGGCAATCACGACGTATCTGCGAACGCACTGGGCACTACCGTAGTTCGCTCTCCGCGAGGTCTCCCCGCTTAGTGTTTTGCGGAGCGATCTTTCTCTGCTTTGTCCTGCATGATGCGGAGCGCCTTTTCGAGCTCCTCTTCGGTGAACGGGAACTTCGCGATCGCCGTTTTCTCTTCGGTGATGACGCTCTCCATTTGAGCTTTCTGCTCGCGGCCCCGCTCGACCCACGCTGATTTGTCTCCGACCTTGTCGGCGACTTCGAGCGTCGTGTTGAGCATGATGAGCGCCTTGTCGAGGAGCGCGCGATAACGCACGTGCATCATGCCGTAGAAGATTTGACGTTGGCGTTCGTTCTTCGCGAAGCCGTCGGGCGGGATGCTCATGAGCTCCCGATGGAGTTTTTGGTACATCGCGCCGAGGCGATAGCCCGCCATCATGGCCCAGTGCGGATCGGTCGTGCGCATGGCGTCGGCGTATGCGCTCTGCGCATCGAGCAAACCTTGGCAGCGTGCGCTCACCTTCGCGACGAAGTCGTCACCGACGGGTTGAAGTGCGATTTGCTCCGTCTCGATGCGGCGCGTCTCTGCGAGCGCGAACTTCAGCTGGGCGCCCGTCGGCGGCAGCTTGCCCGCCGTGCCCATGTGCGTGTCTTCCATGATCTCGATGCCGTTTTGCACGTCGCGCATCGCGAGCCGCGTATCGCCGAGCTCCGCGCGCGAGAGACCACGCGCACCGAGGGCCGTCATCTTGTCCATCTGATCGAGATCGGCGCGTGCGAGGAGCGCGTCGCCGGTTTCGCCGAGCGGTTTCCACTCTTCGAGAAACGCGTGAATGAAAACGCACCGCACGAGCGCCGTCCGCGCCATCGGCAGAGCGGGAAACTTCTCCGCCATCTGGTGATACGCGAGCCGCGCGAGCTCGGGCTCCCCGAGCGCTTCACTCGCCGCGCCGAGATCGAACATGATCGTCGGCAGCAGCGCCGGCGACGGATCGGATTGCAGGAGCAACCCAAAATCCCGCTTCGCCGCCGCATACTCCCCGCTCTCGAGCTCATGCACCGCGCGCCGAAAAAGCTCGGGCTCGGTGGTGTCCGTTTGCTGCGTCACGATCTGCGTCGACACAGCCAAGTGCTGCTGAGGCCCAACCACCGCACTCGACGCACACCCCACAAACGCCAAAACGCAGACGAACCCCTTCATCCACCAACTGTGACTCGAAACTCCCAAAAGTTCCGAAATACCGCACCCTAAGACAGCCGCCAAGGCGCCAAGGCGCCAGAAGAAGGAGATGGGTTCAAACCCCACTAGACGTCACGCGCGGTTCGAACCCACTAGACCTCCCTCGGATTCGCTGACACGCCGCCGAAAGAAATCGGATGCGTACCCTGCCTCGTTACACCGCTGAATTCAAAGCTGACGCTGTCGCCAGCCTCGCAAAGACAGGTCGAT
>JBBSFE010000218.1:0-5265 GCA_038239005.1 Polyangiales bacterium | reverse complement strand
GAGACGACGGCCATGGGGGCCGAGGTCCGCGACGAGATGAAGGCCATGGGGGCCGAGGTCCGCGACGAGATGAAGGCCATGGGGGCCGAGGTCCGCGACGAGATGAAGGCCATGGGGGCCGAGGTCCGCGACGAGATTCATTGGCTCGGCGCGCGCTTCGAGCAGCTCGATTCGAAAGTCACCGCGTTCGGCGAAGGCCTGATGGGGCTTCGCGAGCATGTGACCGTCGAGATGCGTGCGCTTCGTGAGGAGCTCTCGGCGCGCATCGCCAACGTCGAAGACGCCGTGAAAGAGACGAACACGAGCGTCAGCGGCGTTCGCGCGGACGTCGCCGATCTACGCCGGCGGTTCGATCGCTACGAAGAGAGCTCCGATCTCGAGAAACGCGTCGTGGCGATCGAGGAGCAGCTAGGAATCGCTCAGAAGCCGTAGTGCAGGCCGATTTCGGGCTCGATGCTGAACGTCAATGCGCTGCCGATGGCGATGACGGGGCGTACGCCAAGCATCAAACCGAGCTTGCCGCCGTTGAAGCCGAGGCGAACGCCCACGCCGGGGGCGATGTAGAACGGTCCGCCGAGCGCCCATGCGTCGACCGTGCGGGCTGCCGTGCCGGGCGGATCGATGGGTGGCTTCGCGGTGCCGCCGACGACGGGGACTTGCACCGCTGCGTCGTATTGAGACACACCGAGACCGAGCTGGATGTACGGCGCAGCCGTTTTGGTGATGCCGCCGATGACGTAGGTGAAGCGACCCTCGGCGAGAATCGCCAGGGGTGCGCCGCCCATGAAGCCTTGCACGCTTGGCGAGTGAAGCAGCGCGACGCCGAACTTCGCGCCGATCAAGATGCTCGGCGTGACGGCGTAGTCGAAGGTGATCGCAACGCGGAAGTTACCTGGCGCGATACCGCCGTTGACGGCTCCCGCTTGACCCGGCGGCTTGAGGCCGCCGTTCTCGCCCGGGTCGATCGGATAATCGCGACCGAGGTTCGAGTCGTAGCAGCCGTAGCCGGAGGTTTGCGCGCCGTTGTCGTCGAGCAAACAGACGTTGCTCGCGCCGGGGACGACGGTGAGGTCGTAGCCGATGGTGAGGCCGAGGAAGATCTTCGGAGTCTTCACGCCGCCGCAGACTTTCTTCTCGTCTCCGACGCACATGCCGCTCTCGCACTCTCCCGCCTTGTCGCAGTCTTGGCCGATCGATTTGAGCGGGGGCGCGGTGCATTTGCTGTCTTTGCACTTGCCGCTCTTGCACTCGTCGCCGGCTTCGCAGTCGTCGCCTTCGTCTTTGAGAGCGTCTTCGGCGCCGCCACCGCCGCCGTGCGCTTTGCGTCGGCATTCCGCGCCTGCGGGGCCCTCGGGGCAATCACCGGTGTCGGCGCATTGCTTCGACGGCGGCTTGTTCGGAAGGTGGAGCGCTTCGCCGGAGATCTCTTTCTTGATCTTCACGACGTACGGGTTGTTCTTGCTGCCGCCGCCCGCGACGTTGTCGCCTTGGTCGTTGTAGACCTGGATGAAGTATTTGAAGTCGCTGACTTCGCCGACGTCGGTGCAGGGCACTTCGATGCCGAAGCCCGAGCCCATCTTCTTCATCTCGAGCGCCTTGAAGTCGCTCATGCCGAGCCCCTTGTAACGGAGCACGATCTTCTTGATGGTTTCGGAGCCCGTGTATTCTACATAGACCGGGAGCGGCGTGCGGACGGTCTGCTCATCCGGGGGCGTATGCGAGATGTCGTTGCCCGTTGGGCTTCCGCCACCACCGCCGCCTCCGCCGCCGCCGCCTCCGCCGCCACCTCCTCCGCCGCCTCCACCTCCGCCGCCTCCACCGCCGCCTCCGCCGCCCGCAATGGCAGCTTTCGCTTCTTTGAACGCGGCCTGAATGTCTTTGGTGCTGAGGTCAGCGTTCGGAGTAATCGTCGGGTCGAGCCTGAGCGCATCGGTGAATGCGGCGACTGCGTCGGCGTGGCGAGCGGCGTTGAGCGCGCCCGCGAGCACCGTGCCGATGTCGCGCTTCAACGCGGCTTGGAGCTTCGCGTTGCACTTGTTGTTCGCGCACATCGCGACCGCTTGCTTCAGCTTGGTCTCCGCTGCTGCGGCGTTGACGTTGACGAGGTAGTCGTCATCCATCGCCTTCTTCTCGAGCGCCGTCGCCTTCGACTCCGTCGCTGCGTCCGCGAATGCGGCTCGCGACGGCACGAAACAGACGAGCGCCAGAAGGACGACGTGAAATGCAACTCGCAACCGGTTTTGCACCACGGAAACCCTCATTTCGGCCGCAACCCTACTACAATTTTCGATGGCGTCCCATCTTACGGTGTCGAAGCAGATGCCTCGGTCCGAATGAACTGGACGCGCCGATTCAAGGCGCGGTTCGCATCGCTCGAGTTCGGAACCAGCGGTTTCGAGAGGCCGTAGCCCTTCGAAATGAGCCTCGCGGGGTCGGTTCCGTGGGCAACGAGGTAGGCCCGGACGGAGTCAGCGCGCGACTGCGAGAGGTTCTGGTTGTACGTCGCCGAGCCCACGTTGTCGGTGTGGCCCTGCACTTCCAGCGTGATCTTGGTGTTGTCCTTCAGAATGATCACGATCTCGTCGAGGATCTTGAAGGAGATGTCGCCCTTGATGGTCGACTTGTTGAACTCGAACTGGATCTGCTGCGTAATGCGGATCTCTTTCGCCGTCACGACGACGAGCATGTTCTTCTTCGGGCAACCCGGGCGATCGCCGCCAACCACGCCGGGCGTGTTCGGGCAGAAGTCGTCGACGTCGGCGACCGTATCGCCGTCGTTGTCGGGGTCCGGGCAGCCGTCGGCGTCCTCGAAGCCGTCGAAGTCTTCGGGCTTGTTCGGGCACTTGTCGACGCTGTCCGGGATGCCGTCGGCGTCGTTGTCGAGATCGGGGCAGCCGTCTTCGTCGAGGTAGCCGTCTTTGTCTTCGGGCTCCATGACGCATTGGTCTTTGGAGTCCGCGATGCCGTCGCCGTCGGTGTCGGGATCGTCGGGGCAGCCGTCTTCGTCTTCGAAGCCGTTGTAGGTCTCGGGTTTGTCGGGACACTTGTCGACGGTGTCGA
Source organism: Polyangiales bacterium (assembly GCA_038239005.1). Classification (GTDB taxonomy): domain Bacteria; phylum Myxococcota_A; class Polyangia; order Polyangiales; family Polyangiaceae; genus DASXHD01. Next base: position 2,205 of record JBBSFE010000218.1, on the reverse strand, counting down.
GGATGCCGTCGCCGTCGCGGTCGCCGACTTTCGGCGTGATGAACGACCGCGCAGCGCAGCGATCGGCGGGGCTATTCGCGAGCGCCGCGCGCGCGTTCGGGTCGGCCACATCGACGTGATGAACGGCGTTCGAATACTGCCCTTGGTCGAGCTCGTTCTTTGCGAACTCGAGGTGCGAGCGCGCCATCGCGAGCTCGCGGGGTGCGCACTTCATCGCGCCGCTTTTTTCGGCGTTGTCTGCGACGGCGGAGAGCCCATCGATGCGACCGCGCAGCACCGACGTCGCCGAGCATGCCGGCGTCACTGCGCCAACGAACAACACTGCGCCAAAGCCTCGCAGAGCGTAACGGCCGACGAGCCAGCGGCTCATCATCGCGTGGACGCCTTGTTCGCCGACTTTGAGAGGTTGATCGCTTTGTCGGCGTATTCCTCGGCCGTCTCGGCGTAGTTGATGGCGTCCGAGTAGCTCGCTTCGCTCGCGTCGATCTGCGCCTGCTCGAGGTGCGCCTTCGCGTAATAATATTCGTACGGCGCGAGGCGCTCGGCTCCGAGCTCCTTGGCTTCTTCGATGCGCGAGGCCGCGCTCGACGCGTTGATGGCGTAGAGCGTCCCACCACAACCCGATAGGAGCGAGGCGAGCGAAACGCCCACGAAAATGGCGCAGAAAGGCCCGAGGCGCATCGCTGAGGAAGCTACCTGACTCAGATCTTGCGGTAAAGCCCGATCACGACGCCGAGGAGCATGGTCGGTTTGAAGTCGACCGCGCGCACCAAGATGGGCGCCATGGTCTTGTTCGCGGGCTGGAAGCGAACGTAGTCGCGCTCGGGATGGTAGTACTTCACCGTTGCTTCGTCGCCGATGAGCGCGACGACGATGTCGCCTTTGCTCGCGGTGAGCTGCTTGCGAACGAAGATGTAGTCGCCGCTCAAGATGCCGGCGTCGATCATCGAGTCGCCCTGAACGCGGAGGCCGAACACGTCACGCCCGCCGCGCACGAGGCCGCGGTCGATGCGAACGGAGTCGACTGCGTTTTCTTCCGCGAGCATCGGCTGGCCTGCCGCGACGCGGCCGAGGATGGGGATCTCGACGAAGTCTTCGTTCTCTTCACCGGCCGCCGCCGTCGGGTGAGCGATGACGTTGTTGGCCGCTTCACCGGCGAGCTTCGCTACCGGGAGGGCGAGCTGAACGTGCGTGGGGCGGAGTGCGCGCGACTTCATGTCCTCGCGCTTTAGGTAGCCTTTACGCTCGAGCGCCCGAAGGTGATCGTTGACGCCGTTGGTCGACCGGATGCCCATCCGGGCGCCAATCTCGCGCAGGGTCGGTGGATAACCTCGGTCGGTGATCGACTCGCGGATGAAATCCAAAACCATTTGCTGACGATCGGTAAGGCCTTGCATGCGATTGACACGCTACTGAACGCGCGTCACGGCGTCAAGATTTCACCTTCGCGCATAGGGCTCCCGTTCGGATCCGAACGGGAGACTGGTTCAGCGGCCGGTTTTCCACAAGTCGATGAAACGCGGCCGGAGGGGTTCGCCGTGGCACGTTGCGCAGCCATGGTCCTTGCCGTCGACGCGAGCGAGCAGCGTGACGAAGTTGTCTTTCATCCACGCGGCGAGCGCCGTCTTGTCGGTGCGATCGAGCACGGCAAGCGACCCGTGGTGGCAGGAATCGCAGAAAATCGGCTCACCGCTGGAGATCGCAAGGGTCCTTGCGAAGTGCTCCCACATTTGGGCGGCGACCTTCATGCGCGGGGTTTTCTCCGGGTTTTCGAACACATGGCAAGCCGTGCACTTCACGCCGAGGGACTTCGCGAAGAGCGGCATCACCTTGCGGAGCTGTTCGGGGGCAAGCTTCGAGAGCGGCGGGAGATTTTTGGGATCAAGGCCGATCGCTTGGAGCTGGGGTGCGAGCTCGGTCGCGGTTGGCGGGCGCATCGGACGCGTCAGCGCGGGTACCGGCGTGGTCGGCGTTTGCGTGGGCGTCGGCGTTTGCGTCGGCGTTTGCGTCGGCGTTTGCGTTTGCGTGTCCGAGGCGGCGGCGCAGGCGGCCAGCGTCACCGACGTAAGGAGCCCGATCGAAATTATCGGTCCCGCTTTCCGGATCGGACCGCGTAGTTCCAGTCGCCACGAAACTTCTTTCTTTCGAGTCTGACCGCGCGAAGGGCATCGCTTGAAACCTCCTTGCCGACTTCGTATTCGCGTT
>JBBSFE010000217.1:0-5375 GCA_038239005.1 Polyangiales bacterium | reverse complement strand
GGGCTTGGTTGTGGTGGTGTGCTGCAGGTTGTGGGGTTTTTGGAAAATCGATGCGCGGCGCGCCAATTGTCGTGCGCGCGGCGAGGCTTAGCGCAAAGCCGCGCGCGATCGCGAGTCGAACTGCGCCGACGCTCGTGTGGATGGAGTGCTTACCCGGCGAGAGTGAAGCGACGTCCGCGTTGACCGCGCCCGCGCTCGTTGCGATGTCGAGCGCGCCGGAGATGTTGTACGCCTCGATGCGCCCGGCTTGTGTGGAGAGGCGCAAGCGACCGGACACATCGGTGATGTGGAGCGTTCCGGCGTCGGCTTCGATCGTCAGATCGCAACCGCTCAAACCTTCGACGGTCATGCGTGCGGCGTTCGATGCGAGGCGGCCGCGGAGCGCTTGTGGAACGTGCGCGACGACGCTCACGTGAAAGGCTCTTTTCCAGCGCTTTTTGTCCCAAAACGATGCGTCCCACCAGGCGCCGCTCCACCAACCGAAATCGCCGTGGCCCATGCCCGCGATGCGCACGCGTGTGGTACCGCCGCTCGCGTCGACTTCGACGGGTGGCGCATCGTGCGGATGATCGCCGACGACCTCGAGCCATGGCAGCTCGCCCGTGCGCACGGGCACGACGCTGACGCGCGCCATGTCTGTTTGCAGATCGAGGTGAGGATGATCGACGAGCGGGAGTGACCAACGCGACTGCGGATTCATGACTTTCTCCGATTCTTGATTCTCTTGGCGGCCTCCGCCGTCGTGATTTCTTTTCGTGCGAGAGCGTCGAGCACGTCGTCGACTGCGCTCGCTTTCGTTTCGACGCGCGCGGGAGCGCCAAGTGCTTCGACGACTTGCTCGAGGCGCGCGACGACGGTCGGGTAGGAGAGACCGAGGCGCTCTTCGACGTCTTTGATTTTTCCGCGGCACTCGACGAACACTTCGACGAACGACGTCTGCTCGCGCGAAAGGCGCCCGAGGCGACCGCTGTCGAAATCGCCTTCGATCGCCGTGTGGCACGCGCCGCACTCGAGGCGCGCGATCTTCAGCGGCTCCGAGCAAACGGGGCAATTCACGGGCGCAGGCCTTCGCACGCGTTGTCTATGCATCCGCAACTAATGAAAATCAAGTCTGACATTAAAAAAATCAATATCGGCCTTGTTCGGGTGCTGGATGGGCGGGTTCTTCGCGAGCGGCGCCTGCCAGGACGGTCAACGCCGCAGCGTTCTAGACGTCGCGGATGGTCTCGAGCACGAAGCTCCACACGGCGGCGATGCGAGGCACGCCCCGAAGCGCGCGATGTCCGACGAGCCACAAGCTTCCCGACGGAAGCGCGGCCCACGCATTGGCGAGAGATTTACCGTGCTCGATGGGCACGAGGCCGACGGTTTCGTAAGGCTTCGAGGCGATGACGACGCCGAGGCCCGCGCGCGCAGCCGCAAGCTGGCTCGCGTAGTGACTCGTGCGAAGGACGGGCGTGACGTTCGGACCGTACGTACGAAGCCACACGGCGTCGGGCAAGTGTGCGAGGTCGGAGGCCCACGCGATCCATCGCGCGTCTTCGATGCGTTTGAGCCGCCCGAGCTCGCGCGCGTATTTCGGTGAGGTCATCGGAAGCGCTTGCGCCGTGATGAGCTTCACCGACACGAGGTCGCCGCTCGTTGGGAGCATTGCACGCACCGCAACATCGGCTTCGCGTCGCGTGAGGTCGGCGTAGCTCACGCTCGCATCGAGGTCGACGATGAGACGAGGATGTTTGCGGTGGAGCTCGGCGAGCTTCGGAGCAACGAAGATGTCCGCGATGCCCGGAAGCACCGTGAGGCGCACGACGCCTTCGACCTCGGTCTCGACTTGCGCGCCCGCGGATGCGAAGCGCGCTGCCGATAGCTCCATCTCTTCCGCGTGTGAAACCATTTGTTCTGCGAGCGCGGTCGGCGTCGTGCCCTCGCGTGTGCGATCGAAGAGGGGCGCGCCGAGCTCCTCTTCGAGGCGATCGAGCCGGCGGCTGACGGTCGACACATCGAGCCCGAGCCGTACGCCCGCCGCAGCGAGCGAGCGCTCGCGCGCCACCGCAAGAAACAGCCTGATCTGCTCCCAATCGAGGCGTTGCATTCACGCAACATGACATGGCGAAAACACAAATGGCAATGCGTAATCGCAAGGCGCACATTGCTCGGTGTCAGGAGACAAACACATGTCGCAAGAGACGCATCTCGTTCTTGGTGCTGGTCAGATTGGTCCTCTCGTTGCGGAGCGATTGCTCGAGCGCGGTCATCGCGTTCGCATCGGCCGGCGCACGGCCACTCCGGCGCGCACCGAGGGCGCCAAGACCGTGTCCCTCGACGTTCGCGATGCCGACGCCGTTGCACGCGCCGCGGAAGGCGCGACGGTCGTCTACAACTGCGTCAACCCGCTCTATCACCAGTGGCCGGAGATGCTCTTGCCGTTGACACGCGGCATCACCGACGGCGCGCGACGCGCGGGCGCTCGCGTTGTGGCACTCGATTGTCTCTACATGTACGGAGACACATCGCACATGAGCGAATCGACGCCTCCCGCGCCGCGCTCGAAGAAGGGCGCGCTTCGACAAGAATCCGGCGAGTACATGCTCGGCGCCGGCGTCGCGATCGGGCGCGCCGCAGATTTCTTCGGCCCGCGCGCGCCGCAATCGATCTTCGGCGACCGCTTCTTCGAACGCGTCTTCGCGAACAAATCGGTCGAAGTCTTCGGCGACATCGACCAGCTCCACACCTACTCGTACGTCGCCGACGTCGCCGCCGGTTTGGTCGCGCTCGGCTCTCGCGACGACATCAGCGGCATCTGGATGCTTCCCGTGCAACCCGCCGAGACAACGCGTGCGCTCCTCGACCGCGTATCTCGCGCACTCGACCGCCCCATCAAGACGATGCAGGTGCCGAGCTGGCTCCTCCGCGGCATCGGCGTCTTCCAACCGATGATGCGCGAGCTCGCCGAAATGACCTACCAGTGGAAACAACCCTACGTGGTCGACGACACGAAATTCCGCACCGCCTTCGGCTTCGGTGCAACACCCTGGGACGACTCGATCTCCGCCACCACATCCTGGGCCCAATCCACCTGGGGAGTCCGAGCCGCCGCGCGACTTGTAGATCAGACGTAAACAACGGAGGCGAAGCTCACGATGCTTCCGTCATCCGGGTCCACGTTCTGTTCGTAGTGAAGCACTTCGCCGCGGGCCGTTGGGAGGACGTCGAGCATCGAGAAGATTGGCGCTAGGCCGCAGACACGGCGCGTGTCGAGATCGCTCGCGACGTGATCCCAGAATCGAGCGGGGTCGTGCGCGCTTGCGTGGGCGAGGGACGCGCCGTCGGTTTTTTCGAGGGCCAGGCGATGTTCGGCGTCGTGCGGTTTCGGGTCGCCGAACCGCGGGCCCACGTGCGCCATGTCTGCGGCGGCGATGACGATGACGCGGCCGTTGCGCTTCGAGATGCTCTTGCGCAAAGCGTCGAGGAAGCGGGCGACGCTCGCCGTTTTTCGCGGTTCGGAGCGGCGCGCTTGCTCTTCGCCGAGGCCCGCCAAAATCGGGACGATGCGCGCTGCGCGTTTACCCAGTGCGTACTTGAGGAAGACGGCTTGGAACTCGATCGAGTGCTCGCGTTTGTGATTGAGCTGGTCGGCGTAAGGGTCGAAGTCGGCGGCGGCGGCGAGCTCGTCGACGAAGGCTTCATCGACCGGCATCGCGCCGAACGGCGTGTCGTACGCTTTGCGACAGAGCGCGAAGGGAGCGCTCATCGGAGCGTGCGATGTGCCGAGCACGACGAAGGTGTCGGCGTCGTCGTCGTTCGCGAGTGACGCCGCGAGCGCGCCGTACGCGTGGCCGTAGCCGATCGCGCCTCGCCACGGATCGATGTGCGGCGCTACGACCGCTCTGATGCGGCCCTCGATCTTTTTCGGGCGCGCTGCGGCAACGCAGTCCTTCGCGACATACGAAGCGAGCGCGCCTGGATCGCCGGGATACGCGCCGCCCGCGTGCGATGCGGGGCGAACGGCGAGGTCGGCGAAGTCGGCGCGAACGCGATCGAGCGCGCGGGAGAACGTGTCGCCTTCGAGAAAGAGTCCGGCGTCGAGCTGCTCGGCAACGTTCTCGACGATCTCGAGCGGCACATCGGCGGCGCGCGCGATTTGCTCACACGTGAGGCGGCCGGTGAAGCGTGCGACGATCGGAATCAAATGCGGCGGAAGCACCGCGTGGCCCGGCGCGATGCCCTGCGTGTCGCGTAGCACGAGCACTTTCTTGTGGCGCGGATCGGGGACGACGATCATCTCGACGGGCCGAAGCTGGGGGCGCACCACTCAAAGGTAGCGCACGTCCCACGCACGCGCGCTCTTGCCGGCGAGCACCACAGCGTCGCCAACGAGCGGCGCGAGCACGTAGCGCTTTTTCCCGCCCCACGAAAAGCCGAGACCCGCCCATTCTGCAGTCGAGAGCAATCGGTCGAGTCGCTCGGCGTCGCCCGCGCGTTTGGCGAGAGCGATCGCGAAGCCCGTGCCGGATGGGCTCGAGCCGCGAACGAGCGGACCCGAGTCGACGTCGCCGCTTCCCGAGCACGATTCGAATTCGCAAATCGCAGAAAACAAACCAAACACCCGAGCGTCGAAATGGGCGGCGAGCGCGGTGGCTTGTTCCTTTGCGAAGGCTTCGTCGACCCAACCGAGCATCATGATCGAGAACGCAGCGCCCGAGCCGCGAGCGACGTTGCGTGCGACAGTGCCGCCGTCACCGAAGACGAGCACGCCCGTCTTCGAATCGATCAGGTTCGCGCGCCACGTTGCGATCAAGCTCGCGAGGAGCGCTGCGTGTTTGCCTTTGCCCGTCGCGCCGGAGCCAGACACGCGCGCGCCTCGTCCGAGATCGGAGAGCGCGATGGCGGCGAGCGCCACGGCGTTGTCGGCAACGTACGTTTCGTCGGGATACGTCGGGATGAGCCCGCGCGTCGCGTGACCAAACTTCGTTTCGAGCGCAGCAATCACGCTCGCCTCGAGCGCGAGCACGTCGGCCTCGCGGCCACCGAGCAGGCGATAGGCTTCGAGGATGACGCCGAGCTCGCCGAGGTAACCGAGGTGACTGCTAGCGCCGTTCATGCCGTCGATGGGATCGTCACCCCAACGCGACGAATCGAACACGCGCGACTCCTTGCGCCGTCCGAGCTCAGCGCATCGCGTCACGACCTCGAGGTCCGCGGGCACCGTTCCCGAATGCTCGAACCCGATGTTCGCGGCGGCGAGGGCGGTCATCGAGAGGGTGACGATCGACCACTCCCCGGCAAATTGCGTGTCTTTCGGCGAAAGCGCATGGGCGGCGTCGTCGATGTGCGCTGTAAGGTAGTCGCGGCGCGCGACGAGCTCGGCTTCGGCC
>JBBSFE010000216.1:0-5705 GCA_038239005.1 Polyangiales bacterium | reverse complement strand
TTATTTACTTTCGCCCGCCGCTGATATTTTCGCCCGCCCCCCCCCCCCCCCCTGGGGCGACTCAGGGGCCCCACCCCCCCGCGGGCCACCCAACTGCCTTCCGCCCCCCCACGCTCGGGGGGTCAGGCTAGCCAGCGGGCGAGGACGACCGAGATGTTGTCGGGGCCGCCATGCTCGTTGGCGCGCTGAATGAGGCGGCTCGCGGCCGTTTTGATATCTGCCGAGTTTTGGACGATGTCGAGCATGTCCGGGTCCGTCACCGGCCCCGAGAGCCCGTCCGAGCAAAGCAAGTACGTGTCGCCCGCGCGGGGCTGCTCGTAGCGGGTGTCCACCTTGACGGTGTCCTTCATGCCGAGCGCGCGGACGATGACGTTCTTGTGCGGGAAGTTGGCGATCTCTTCCGGCGTGAGGCGTTTCATCTTGATGTAGTCGTTGAGGAGCGAGTGGTCCTCGGTGAGCTGCTCGATTTTCGCGTCCCGAATCCGATAAACGCGCGAATCGCCGACGTGCGCGACGTAAACGCCATCTTCCACGGCGAACATCGTCACGATGGTGGTGCCCATGCCGCGCTGCCGCGGATCACGCTGCGCGCTTTCGTAGATGCGAAGGTTCGCGAGCTTGATGCCGGTGATGAGCCGGTTCTCCTCGTAGCCCTTGCTGCGATCCATTTTGTACGGCCACGTCCGCTCCGGGTCTTGCGCGGTGGCCGCGAAGAACTCTTTGAGCGAGTCGACGGCCATTTTGCTCGCGACTTCGCCCGAGGCGTGTCCGCCCATGCCGTCAGCAACGATGTAGAGTCCGGCGTCCTCGAGGATCGAAAAGTTGTCCTCATTGTGGGTGCGCTTCATGCCCACGTTGGTTTCGCCCGCGACTTCGATGCGCAGAGCCATCGTAACTCGCGAAGCTAGCACGAACTTTCGAAAAAGCGCTACGGCGCTGGCTGCAGGGCAACGTTCACTTCGCGATAGTGGCCGGCCGCAAAAACCGAGAGCTTCAGCGTCTCGCCTACAGCGTGTTTCGAGACGATTTCCGCGAGCCGCTCGGGGGTATCGAGGGGTTGGCTGTCGGCGACGACGATGAGGTCGGTGGTCGTTTTCAGGCCCGCCCGCTCCGCCGGGGAGTGGGGGGCGACGGCCTGAACGCGCACGCCACGGATGCCGTTGACCGTATCCGACGTGCCGTTGATGCCGAGCCACGGCGAGGGCGGGACGGCGTTCACGGGCGTGTGCGAAAGGAAAATCTTGATCGAAAGAATCGGCACGATGACGGTGACGTCCGAGCACGCGGCCGCATCGGTGTTGCGACACGCGTGAGCGCTGACGCCCATCACGCGACCATTCGGATCGAGGAGCGGCGCGCCAGAAGCCGATGCGTGATCGATCTCCGTTGCGCCGCTGAGCACCGTGCCGTCTTTCGCGTGCGCGTCGACGCGCCCTTTGATTTTCGTTGGGCCGAGCGTCGGCCGACCTGCGGCAAGCGTCACGGTGCGAAGCTCGACAACGAGCGGATCGAGATCGCTCGCTTGAAGACCCGTGAGGTAGCGACCCGAAAGCGGAACGAGCAGCGCGAGATCGAGCACGGGATCTTTGTGGCCGACGCGCGCGTGCGCCGTGTGCCCATCGGAGTAACGAACATCGGCGAGGTCATTCGTAACTGCCGAAAGATTCGTCACGATGCGCCCATCGCCGTCGAGCACGACGCCCACCCCACGCACAACGCCGCCGACTTCCACGGTGACGAGCGATTGACGAACACGCTCGGGCGTTAGCGCCGTTGCCGTCGGTGCGGCAGACGCGGAAGACGACGCGCTGAGCTCCGCGAGCGGCCGATACGTGACGGTGTCGCCGAATGCGAGCTCGGCGACGAGGCCGAGCGACATCGACACGACAGCAACGAGCAAGAGCCCACGGTTCACGCTTTCGAGCATACTTGACACCCATGCCCTCTTCGTAGTCAATCGGCGCACGATGACGCATCCCGAGCCGACGGACGAGCCGCAAACGCCGATGTGGCTGCCGGTTCTCGGTGTCGCGCTCTTCCTCGTTGCAGGCATTTGGTGGGCGACGCGCCCCGTGCCGCACGCGCCGGCCCCTCCGGCCCCGGTTCCGTCCGCGAGCGCCTCGGCCGCGGCCAGCGCTCACTGATCGAGTCGTGCGGACGCGGTTCGCGCCTTCGCCAACGGGTGATTTGCATCTCGGCGGAGCGCTCTGCGCGGTTCTGTCGCATCGCATGGCGCGCCAAAGCTCGGGCACGTTCGTCGTGCGCATGGAGGACCTCGACCCACCGCGCGTCGTCGCAGGCTCGGCCGAGCGCATTCTCGACGATCTCGATTGGCTCGGTTTGCACGAAGACGAAGGCCCTCGCGCGGGAGGCCCCCATGCGCCGTATGTGCAATCTGCACGTAATTCGATTTACGAAGATGCGGTCGCCACGCTCGCGAAGGCAAGGCTGACCTACGCGTGCGATTGCTCGCGCGCCGAGATCGCGCTTGTCGCGAGCGCGCCGCACGAAGGAGAAGACCTCGTCTACCCAGGAACGTGTCGCGGCGGAGAACCGAAACGCGAGATGCGTCGCCCGCCCGCGATTCGTTTTAGCGGGCGTGACGTGGGTGTCGACGACTTCGTGCTGCGCCGGGGTGACGGCGTTTATGCGTATCAGCTCGCCGTCGCCGTCGACGACCTCGCGATGAACATCGATTGCGTCGTGCGCGGTGAAGATCTCGCGTCGTCGACGCCGCGCCAGCTCGCGATCATGCGCTCGCTCGGCGCAACGACGATCCCGACATACGTCCACGTTCCGCTCGTGCGCGACGCAGGCGGCGCGCGCATTTCGAAGCGCACCGCGGGAGCGCGCGTTCGAGCGCTACGCGAAGGCGGCATTTCGCCGAGCGAAGTGATGGCCGTGCTCTCGCAGCCGCGCGTCGTCGTCCCGCTCGCTTGGGAGCGCCTCGGCGCGTAACCAATTCGATCGTTCAGGTTCAAGTTCGGAGAGCAGCCCACACACCGACGGCGACTGCGACGGCAATGACGAGAGCCCAGACCGCGAGCCACGATTTCTTGGAAGGCTCGGCATCGACCAGGCGTGCGGGATCGATCGATGGTGGGCGTGAGCTCATCGATCGCGGCGGGTCGGCGGGGATCGTCGGGGCGTGCACCATGTCGTCGCTGGGCATGCGAACCGCGCCCACCGCGCCGCTCGCGCCCGCTGCAGCGACGCGCGCCGGCTTCACGGCTGCGACGTCGTCCGGTGCGCTCCGTGCTTGCACGATTGCCAGCGCGAAGGCCGCCGCGGTTGCGTAGCGCTGACCGGGATCTTTCGCGAGCGTGTGGAGGATGACCGCTTCGAGCGCCGGCGAGATGCCACGGTCGGGCGCACGTTTGCGCGGCGCCTCCGGGTCTTGGGTGAGCTGCGCCGTCAGCACCGTGAGAGGAGAGTTGCCCGTGAACGGAACGCTGCCGGTCGTGAGCTCGTACAGCATGACGCCGACTGCGTAGACGTCGCATCGTGCATCGAGCTCGTCTCCGCGGGCTTGCTCGGGCGCCATGTATTCGGGGGTGCCGAAGACCATGTTGTGTACGGTGAGGCCCGTCGTGCCGGTGCCGCCGCCGGTGAGGATTTTCGCCATGCCAAAATCGACGACGAAGACCTCGTTGCCGTTCTTCAAGATGACATTGGCGGGTTTGAGATCGCGATGGATGACGCCCTGCGCGTGCGCAGACGCAAGCGCGGTGCAAACTTGGAGCGTGAGATCGAGGGCGCGCTCGATTGTGATGGGTCCTTCTTCACGCAAGAGTTGATCGAGCGCGGGGCCGTCGATTTTCGGGAGCGCAATATAGAGGAGGCTCGCTCCTTCGCCGCGCGGGTCGGGGACTTCGCCGAAGTCGAGAATCGCGCCGAGGTGGGGGCCGTTGAGGCGCGCCAAGATTTTCGCTTCGCGCGTGAAGCGTCCGCGAACTTGTTTGTCATTGAGGAGATGCGCGTGAATCACCTTGAGCGCAATGTGCTCGCGAGCTCCGGCGTCTTCGCCGTCGGGTGCGGGCTCGAGCTGCTTCGCTTCGTAGACGATGCCCGTGCCGCCCTCGCCGAGAACGCCGCAAAGCTCGAACTTGCCCCCAATGACGCGCCCCGAGCTGAGCGGCGCTACGGATGCCCGAACGACGGCTTTCGGCGTGTCGATGTCTCCCACTTGGGAAAGGAGCTTAGCGCCCGGCGCGGCAAGCTTCGCGGATTTTCGGTGAGACGTACATCGGGTCGAGCGTCGTGATGCCCGCCTCGTGCTTGCGCCACTCGTCGCATGCCGCTGCCGCAGGCCCGGGCGCGTCGAGCGCGACGTATGCCTCGACGAGCGCGCGATCGATCGCGGCCGTCTGCAGCCGCGTCATGTCGCTCGCGCCGAGCATGCGATTGCCGCGCGCCACTGCTTCGACGTAGCGCCCCGCGCGCACATCGGCGAGCAAGAGTGGAACCTCCGCCGACACTTTCCGCTGCTGCGACATCGCCGCGCCGCCCGCCTCGCGTTTCGCGCGCGGCTCCGCGCCTGCCGCTTCGGTGCGCCCCGCGTCGGTGAGCGTGAGCTCCGAGATCGGCACGAGGACGACATCACCGCGCAAGAGTTTCCATTCTTTCTTCCCGTTGTAGGCGTCGATCTCCCACGCGCGATTCGCATCGCCAAGATATCGCCGCGCGATCGCGAGCGTGGTGTCGCCTTCGGCCGCGATGTATGTGAGCACGTACGGAATGCGAACCTCCTGCGCCGCGGAAGGCGCGATCCACGGCACCGCATCATTCACGCGCGCGAGGTGATCGGCGCGCTTGTCGTCCCCGAGAAAATCCCGCGCGATGCTCGCCCATGTCTCCCCTGGCGTGACGCGATGAAAATCACAGGCAGGCACTTGCAAATGCATTCCTGGAACGATCGCGCTCCCGCCTTGCACATCGAGCGCATTGGCTCCCGCGAGAAGACCTTCGCGCGACGAGTCGCCATAGAAGCGCTTGGAGATATCCGCGAGTGATTCTTTCGTGCGAACGACGTGCACGAACGCGCCCGCATCGGTGGATGGGCCCACCAACAACGCCAACACGATACCCAAGCGCGCCCAAGGCTTCATGGTGCGAGCATACATTTTTGGGGAGAGGTGGGAGTGGTGGGGCTCCCCCCCACGAATGTGCTCGGCCGGCGCCCCGCGTCGACGCATGTGAATCGATGCGCCGGCCTGCGCGCATTCGTGCCCCCTCTTAAGTTGGCCTTCGGCCAACTTGAGGGGGTTTTGAAGAGGGAGGTTAGGCGAGGGTTGCGCGAATCGCAGCGACCGCCGCGTAGACATCGCGCTCGACGAGCTCCGCTGCGATGCGAATCACGCGAACGCCGTGGAGTCGCTCGAGCTCCCGCGTGCGATGTGCATCGTGGGCTTCGCGCCCCTCGTGCACAGCGCCGTCGACCTCGATGACGAGCCGATGTGAAGCGATGAAGAAATCGACGATGTAAGGAGGCAACGGATGCTGCCGCCGCACCCGCACACCAAGGTGCTTGCCGCAAATGCGAGACCAGAGCAAGGCTTCGCTGCGAGTGGGCTCTTTGCGATGTTTGCTCGCAAGCTGATGAATGCCAAAGAGCGAGGGGCTGTCGTTGGAGTGCATGCCCCTCCAAGCGAAAACTTCATGACAGCGCCCGCGTCCACCTGACCAACACTGAGGCGCTGGCGGGA
>JBBSFE010000215.1:0-5937 GCA_038239005.1 Polyangiales bacterium | reverse complement strand
GAGGTTTCAAGCGATGCCCTTCGCGCGGTCAGACTCGAAAGAAAGAAGTTTCGTGGCGACTGGAACTACGCGGTCCGATCCGGAAAGCGGGACCGATAATTTCGATCGGGCTCCTAAGGTCCACCGCGGAGATCTTCATGAGCGCAGACGAACAGCAGATCCGAAGCCTGATCGACAGCTGGATGACGGCGAGTAGCTCGGGCGACACCGCCACCGTGCTCGAGCTGATGTCCGATGACGTGGTGTTTCTCGTGGCTGGCCGCAAGTCCTTCGGCAAACAGGAATTCGCCGAGCAGAACAAGAAAATGAAGGATGTGAAGCTCGACGTGAAAAGTGAGATCGTCGAGCTCCAGATCGCCGGAGACTGGGCCTGGTGTCGGAGTGACCTCGATGTCACCTCGACTGCACCCGGTGGAAAACCGGTTCGCAGGGCGGGACCTGTGCTGACGATATTCCGCAAAAGGTCTGACGGCGCGTGGGTCCTCGCGCGAGATGCGAATCTGCTCGCAGAGCTCACGCAAGAGTAGCCAAAACTCCACGGAGCGACCGAGCACGTCAGGCGCTCGGGGTCTCCGCAGGTGCCGTGACAGTGGCCCAGCGCTCGGCGATGCGCTCGCGTGCAAAGCGCCAGAGCACGAAGCCGTGAAACTGCATCTTCTTGCCGGACTTCGTGTCGGTGAAGCGCCAGGTGTTTCGGCACATCACTTTGTCGCCCTCGGCAATCATGTCGTCGATCGTCACGTGAAGGTCGGGCATCATGCCGTACATCGCGACCATCATTTTTTCGTCGCCGGCGGTGTCGGTTGGTTTACCGCCAGGGCCATCGTGATCGAAGAAGTCGGGAGTCATGTTCTCGTGAATGACCGCCGCGTTGCGTCGGTTCACGAACTCCTCGAAATGCGCGCGAACGAACTCTTTCATCTCGTCGAGTGTCATGCCTCAAAGTACCAAAACAGTCCGCGCTTCGGTTCAATCTCCGCGGTGCTTCGCGTGCGAGCTCCTTCCACGAGCTTCGGCGGGACCTCGATGCCGCGGCTTTAGCTGGTTAACGCGGGCTGCAGCAATCGTAAGCTGCCAGCATCGTGCTCAGGCCGTGCATCGAGCGGCCTCCGCCGAGCTTGATCACCGGCGCGCCATCGTCCGCGACGTTCCAGACCGCGACGAAACCCTGATCGGTCGCGCAGACGCGCAGGCGTTGCGAATCCACTTCGCCGATGGCGAGCGCAGCTCCGACGGGCGCTGCGGCGCTTGGATTGAGCAGCGCGAGCGCCACGCCAGGCGAATCGCCGATCTTGTCAGCGCCGATGAGCAGCGCGCCGAACGCGCGGATGACGACAGCGCTTGCGCTCCTCCGCGATTGCACACCTAGCTTCGCGAAACTTTGATGGTCGCCGACACGGGCCATGACAAGAGCGTTCGAATCGTCGACGGCGATGACCAACGGGTCGGTGCCGACTTGCGCGAGCGCAACGACGCGTGCGTTCGTCGATAGGGTCAGCGGGAGCGCGGTCCCGAGCTCGCCGCTGCGCGCCACCGGATAGAGCTGTGCACCACCTCGCCGTGCTTGCGATGCGATCCACGCTGTCGTGCTGCCGGTTGCCGGACCTACGGGCGCCGCTCGGTCGCCGTCGGTGTCCACGGTCTTCCATTCGACGGACTCCGAGCCCTCCAAAAGGACGGCGTAGGAGAACGGTGTGGGCGTCGCTCCCGTCGCGCGACTCGACACACCCGATACCACGACGAACCCTTGCTCCGTCGCGAAGGGCGCGCCGTCGAATCCGATGTTGGTTACCCGAGGTGTGCTCATCCGCGTGCTCGGTCGTCCGTCTCGAGCGAGCCATACGATGACGTCGCTCGTAACGACGAGACCGGCACGTGCGCTCGCGTTCCACGCAATATGACCTCCCGTGCCTGGGAGCGATTCGTTCCAGGAGGTACGTCCGTCGAGCGCAACGGAGGCGACATGGACGACATTCGGCGAGGTGTGGAACGTAACGAGCGCGTCACGACCATCCCAAACCACTTCGGGGCTTTGCCCTATCTCCGTACCCGAGACGCGAACAGGGCCAGCGACGCGACGGCACGCATTCCAGCGCAATGCGCACGTCGAGGCCACGCCGCTCACAGGTGACGATGACGTTGTAGAAGCCGGCAACTCCACGACCGTCGGCGTCGAGTGACCTGTACACGCCGCCACGAACGCGACGAGAGGGAGAAGACGGTGAACCACAGGACTACCCTACCAATGTCGGAGCTTTCAGAATTTCGCGCCGATCTGAACCTGCGCGCCGTAAGAAATCCACGTCGACGGATCGGCGCCGCCGTAGCTGATTCTGGGGAGGACCAGCGCGTCGCCCTGGAGCGCGACGAATTGCCAGTCGTGAACGAGCATGAGGGAAAGCGTCGGCCGAAGAAATAGGTCGTTGACGCTGACCGTCGTCGACGGCTTGCTCCCGCTCACCGTGCGCCCGCTCGCGGTCGTGACGACGTCGGGCTTGACGTTCTGCGCGAGGGCCGGGTCGTCGTGCGCCACCGAGGCGTTTCCTAATCCGACAACACCACGAAGGACGAGCGTGACGCGCTCGCGTTCGAACGTGTGAATCTTTGCGCCGTACCCGAGCTCGCCGCCGATCAAGATCGAGCGATCCGACTGGTTGACGTCGGTGCCGCCGAGATAATCGATGACCGTGAATCCTGCATAAACTCCATACACGCTGAGACCCGCGCGCCCGCCGAAGCCCAACCCGAACGGGTTGGTTCCGCCGCGAATGGGCGCGGTGAGAAAGTCCGCGGTTGCCGCGATTTCCCAGTCGATAGGCGACGGTTTGGTGGGCGTGGGGTTGGGTGCGCGCAGCGTGATGCGCTCGGGGATGTATTCGGGATCTCCGGGCTGAGGAGGCAGCTCGCCGTAATCGGCGTAGGCAGGAGCGCTCACGAAGATCAGCGCACAAGCCCCGCACAGCGCAAAAGCCGCGAGCGCGTGCGCATGTGAGGCGAAATGCACATCCATCTTGTAGCCCATCGCGTGGGCTTCGCCCGTAAAGACAGCTATAGCGAAGGCTCTTGCACTCGATTTCGCGCGCGCTCCCGACTTGTGCGTTCATCGTGCTGCTCGCGTGGCCGGCGCGCGCGCAACCTCCGGATGACGCGACCGATCCAAACGGGCATCCGCGGGCGCCGCTGCACCTCGGGCCGAGCGACACAAGGCCATCGCGATCGACCGGGTCTGGAGTCGACGTCTCCGCTTCGAGCGAGATCGCGACGTACGCCGATTCGGATCACGTCTACGTGTTCACGCCCTCGATTTCGGGTGCGCTATCGAACACGCTCGCGGGTTGGAAGGTGAGCGGGCGCTATCTCGTGGACGTCGTCTCCGCCGCGTCCGCGGACGTCGTGTCCACGGCTTCGCCGCCGTTCCTCGAAGTGCGTCAGGCGGGCACGCTCGAAGGCGCATACAAACCGGGCAGTTTCGGTGTCGCAGCGAACGCAGCCGTGTCGATCGAACCGGATTACACGTCGATTCTTGGCGGCGCGACGATCACAAAAGACCTGTTCGACAAGAGCCTCACGCTTCTCTTCGACTACAGCCACATGCACGACATCGCCGGCCGCTCGGGGACACCGTATTCGGTCTTCTCACGCACGCTCGATCGCGACGCGTTCAAGGGCGGCGCGAGCATCGTCGTCGATCGCGCAACGACCGTGTCGTTCGTCGCGGACGTGATGATCGAATACGGCGATCCGTCGAAGCCGTATCGCTACGTTCCGCTCTTCTCGCCGGGCGTCGTCGTGCCGCGCGGCGCATCCGTCGCCGAAGTGAGTGCCCTGCGCGTTTCCGAGCGGCCGCTCGAGCAATTGCCGCTCGCGCGCGATCGGTACGCGGTGACGATGCGATGGGCGCACCGTTTCCGGCACTCGACGATACGCCTCGACGAGCGCGCGTACGTCGACACGTGGGGTCTCAAAGCGACGACCACCGATGGGCGCTGGCTATTCGATATCGGACGGCGCGTGGAGATCGGTCCGCACGCGCGTTTCTATGCGCAAACACCTGTCGACTTCTGGCAGCGCGCGTACGTGTTTCGAACCGGCTTTGACTACCCGGCGCTTCGCACGGGAAACCGCGAGCTCGGACCTCTCGTGAACATCACCGGCGGCGCGACCTTTCGCGCGGCGCTCGGTGCGCGCCATTCCGCCCGCTCGTGGATTCTCGGGCTCGATTTGAATTTCACGTCAACGCAATATCTCGATGATCTCTATTTGAGGAGTCGATTCTCGGGCATCGGCGGCGCGTCGCTGGAAACGTCACTATGAGACTTCGCAACTTGGCATTCGTCTGCGCGACCGCACTCATGTGCGATCCCGTGAACGGCGCCGCCATTGCCGCTCTCGGCGATGAGGCTCCCGGCGTCCCACGCGGTCCGCTCCATCGACCCGGCCAACCCTGCGTCCTTTGTCACGACGGAAGCGTGGGCAATCCGCCGGAATTCACGGTCGCCGGCACGGTGTTCGTGAATGCAAACGATCTGACGCCGGCCGTGGACGCCGGCGTGATGCTCACCGACAGCCTCGGCGTATCGTTTCCCGCGACGACGAACGAGGTCGGAAATTTTTATGTGCTCCCCCATCAATTCCAACCGACATATCCCATGAAGGTTGCCGTCACGTACGCCAACGTCACGGTTTCGATGACCGCGGACGTCGGACGCGATGGGTCGTGCGCGAGATGTCATCTCGATCCGGCTGCATCCGCATCGCCCGGCCACGTCTACGTTCCCGCCGATGGAGGGACGCCGTGAAGATCGCGTTGGTGTCTGTCTCGCTTGCGTTCGCGCTGGCGTGTTCTACGACCGAGCCCAGGGCGCGCGTCACCGGCACAGTCCCCGATCGCGCGAGCTTCCCGCCGGTCGCGGAGCTCCTGGTCCACCGATGCGGCACGCTCGACTGTCACGGCGCGACGTTCCGCGATCTTCGCATCTACGGCAGCCTTGGCTTGCGCTTGTCGCCGAGCGATCGTCCGGTGTCGAAGGGTCAAACGACGCGCGAGGAATACGACGAGGACTTCGCTTCGGTGGTCGGGCTCGAGCCGGAAATCTTGAGCGCGGTCGTCGCGTCGGGCGGCGCGAACCCTGAGCGCCTCACGCTGATTCGAAAAGCACGAGGCACCGAGCACCACAAAGGTGGAAGCTTGTGGCAGACAGGCGACGCCCAAGACCGATGTGTCACGTCATGGCTCGCCGGCAAGACGGACGTCGCCGATTGCATCGACGCGACCGACGCGAGCTTCTGACCACGCCGATCGTCACGTAAAGGTCATCATGGACCAGCAACTACATTCTGTCTCGAGATGACCTCGACGGTCACCGACATGGGATGACTCGGGTCGCTTCTAATGTCATCGCTCGTGGTGCGCCAGGCCGTGCTCGCCCACTGAGCTTGCGAGAGCATCGTCAGCGTATCGCCGGACTTGGCGCCTTTCCAGTTGGACGGGTAGCCTACGTTGGTGAGCGTGCGCGACCCGGCGGACTTTAGCTGGATGACAGCAGGGGTAAACGAAACAAAGGTATTGGGTGTATCGAAATATTCAGCGAACAGCGTGTTTGGCGTCATTGTCGACGGCAAAGGACCGGTGTATGGCGAAGTCACGTCAACATCGAGCTCTTCCAATGTTCCCCATATCGTAAAATACGGTTGCGCATCTCCTGTATCCGCGTTCGCATACGTGTTCTTGAGGTATGAATAGAGAGGCGCCCCGGGCGGCGCGCTCGAAAGCGATACGGCGTCGCGGCTGCCCGTAAGGGTGTGACTCTCATCCTGATCACGCCGCGCTTCGAATCCGCAGGGGTGGCGCGCGTAGTGTGATGTCCATCGCATGATTCCACCTATCGCTGAGTGCGAGCGCGCGCAGATGCACGATGTGCTCGCCGGTGTTGTGCT
>JBBSFE010000214.1:0-6001 GCA_038239005.1 Polyangiales bacterium | reverse complement strand
GGGACGGGTACGTCGATTCAAACGTTCGCCAACATCACCTCAGGCTGGTCCGGTGCGGGCGTGACCACGAGCGCGACCATCACGATTCTTCCGCCGAACTAATCGGTTGCCGCGTCGCCGGTGCAAGGTCCGTAGTTCGAAGCCTTCGCGAGCGCGTATCCACCGGGACCGCACTGCGGCGCCGACGCGAGGGTCCCGTCGCATTGGCAGACCGACTCCGTTTGCGCGGCGGCGCATGCCGAGTCGTCCGAGCACACGCCCATCGTGGCCGAACAATCGCCGACGGCGAAAAAGCACGACCCACCACCCGCGCAGGCTGCACCCGGCGTCGAGCACGTCACGACGGCCGCTTCCCCCGCAGCGTCGGTCGATGCATCGCTCTGTCCGACGGGCGAGGTCGAACATGCGGTGAGCAACCCGAAAGCCACGACGCTCGAGAAAATCGTCTTCGCTGCCATCATGGGGCGAGTGTACCTCAACGCGTCACGATCGAGCGTTGCGCGGTCGCCCGACGCGTCGCGAGCGGCTCGACGCATTCGGAGGGGACAGCAGCGCTGCGAGTGGGACGCGCAGCGCGTTCGCGATGCGCACGAGCGAGTGCAGCGTGATGTTGCGTCCGCCTTCGAGCTGCGAAACCCACTGGAACGTCGTGCCGAGCTGCACGCTGAACTGCTCTTGCGTGAGCCCGCGCTCTTTGCGCAGCTCGGCGATACGCCGGCCCACGTTCAGACATACACGCTCGGGATCGACGGGCCGCACCGCACGACCGTGCCTGTCGCGGACCGCACCATAAATAAAGTTGTGACTTGAGTTTCGTCGGGCCTTCGACGTAGCTTTCACGAGCCACGCAGTACCACGTGGTCGTCCATGCCTCCCTTTCGACCGCTCGACCCCAGCGACGCTGCGCCGCTTCGGTTGTCCATTCTGGTATGTGATGGCTGCGATCGGGTCCTGCAGCTCGACGGATCGAGCTCGCTCGGACGAGCCGCCGACGGAGATCCGAGCGATCTTGCACCGCACTACGAGCGCGAGGCCGAGCTTCGCGCGGTCGCTCGCGCCGCAGCGTGGCGGGAACAAGAGTCGCGGTGGTCGTGCCCGAGCTGTTTGGCGCTCGCCAAAACGTAGTCCGTGAGGTCGCGGGTCACAGCGGCTTGCGTCGCGGTTGAGCCTTCTTCTTCGTACGCGGGACCTTCGACGCCATGCGGATGGCCGCGCTCAGCACGGCATTGTGGCGCGCATTCACGCGCTCTTCGAGCGCCAGATAAGCGTTCCACGCTTCGTCCGACAGCATGAGACGAAGCGATGCTTGCGCGCGTTGGACCGCCCGAGATGCAGCCTTGTAGGCTGCATCTCGCTCCGCCCATTGATCGAGCGCGACTCGAACCCGTTGATCGTTACTCATGCGGGCGTTCCCGTTTCACTTACCGTCGGTCGATCTGTAGCACGCACCGCGCCGGTCAAAGCTGTGGCCATGTGCCACGCTCGTAACCCATTGGGATTCAGCGTAATTCGCAGCGCTCACGGCTGCGCTTCGAGTGTGGCCGTTCGGCGCTCCGCAACACGCTTGATTCGAATGAACGCATGCGCGAGCGATGCGTAGAGCGCGACCATCTCCTTACGATTGTCGTCTCGGCTTGCGAGCTCGAGCTCGAAGCACAGCCGCGCCATTTCCTTTGCGCGCATCTGAAGGGAGGCGCCTTTGAGCTCGTGGAGCGCACGTCGAACGTTGGCATCGTCCTGCGCGCCGATGGCCTCGAGCATCCGACCGATTTCCTCGGAGCCTTGAATTCTACGAAACACCTCCGGATCGATCGCGTGCGAAATGCTTTCGTGCTCGGCGACTGCGATGTCCGTCCACCTGCGCAGCTGCTTCGCGATCACTGCGGCGTCGATGGGTTTGCAAATGATGTCGTCGATGCCGGCGTCGACGCATCGGCCTCGCGCGGCGTCCCGATCGAGCGCGGTGACCGCCAAGATGGGCGTGCGCCGACCCGTCGCGAACTCGAGCGCTCGAATCGCGCGCGCCGTCTCGAACCCATCCATCCCAGGCATCATCAAGTCCATGAGCACGAGCGCGTAGCCGCCGGTTCGAAACGCGGTGATCGCGTCGAGCCCGCTGTCGACGAGATGGCAGCTCACGTCGAGCGAGCCAAGCAGCGCTTGCATCGCCAAGCGGTTCACGGCGTTGTCTTCGACCACGAGGATCGGAGTCGCTGAGGCCATGGGTAAGGCTCTGCCATGAGCGTGCCAAGCTGCGTGATCGCCGCAACCCTTCGAAGCTACGCCACGGTGCGTGACGCATCTGTCTCGTTGGTAGCACTTTGCACCGCAACGGTTGTCCGTGCGCGCGAACGTGTGGCAAGGCTCACACGGAACCGCTGCATTTTGGCAAGGCACGCCTCGTGCGTAGTGTCTAGTCGTCTGGAACTGGTTGGAGGTCACGATGCTCGACGCCGATGCCGTTACCGAAGAAGTGAGTCGCCCGTACGTTCTCGTCGCCGACGACGACGACGACATACGCGCGCTCGTCGTGGCCGCGCTGCGATGCGATGGGTACGATGTCGTCGAGGCACGCGATGGTGGCGCTGTCCTCGATTCGCTTCGGCGTGGAGGACGTGTGCCGGACGCCATCGTGACGGACGTACGCATGCCAGTGATGAACGGCTTGGCGCTGCTCCACGGATTGCGGCAGGAGGGTTGGCGCACGCCAGTCGTCGTCATGACGGCGGACGGTGCCGAACAAGTGCGCGATCGAGCCACGCGTCTCGGAGCGAATGCGACACTCAGTAAGCCATTCGACGTCGATGTTCTGCGGACGATCGTCATGAGCGTGCTTCGTCCAAACCCCAGCACGCCAGCCTCCGCACGAGCGCAACGCGAAGACGAGATCTAAATAAATGGCCGCATATCGGTACCGGTCTTAAACGACCTTGCGCCAACCCCCCGCGTCCTTTGGGAAGAATCGCGGTCGGGGTCTCGCGTGACTGCGCGTCCAAGGTCGAAAGCGACATGGATAGCACGCAAATCCACGTAATTACGATAGTTTGATATTGGCATGGCCCGCGCAGAAGGGCGAGCCATGATCGAATCGACTGTTGCCCGCCTTGTGACGACGGCCGAGATCGCGGAATACATGCCGCTCGTACACCGAATCGTCGGGAGAATGCTGCGACGCTTGCCGCGTAACGTACTCCGTGACGACCTCGTCGCTGCTGGTACCGTGGGCCTACTCGACGCGCTTCGCAGGCAGACCGGACGCGGCGTGGAATTTACTTGGTATGCGCGCGTCCGGATCCGCGGCGCCGTCATCGACGAGCTTCGCGCGCAAGATTGGTTGTCGCGCCGCGCGCGCCAAAAGCAGAGATCGGAAGAAGGATCATCCGCTTTCGGAGTGATCGCCTTCGAAGACCTACCCGAGGCGCATCGCGAAATGGAAGACAAGAAGACGGCGAATCCGGAGTGGGCGGCGTGTGCGCGCTCGCAGGCGGACGTGCTCGCAAGGGCGGTGCGACGGCTGCCGGTTCGTGAGCGAACGATCATCAACGCGCATTACTTCGGCGGCGAGCAGTTGAGCGCGATTGCGCGCGAGCTCGGCGTGAGTGGCCCACGCGTGTCGCAGTTGCACGCGCGCGCTGTCGATCGCTTGCGCGGCTTTCTCGCGACCGAACCGGCCGAAACCGTCACCGAGCTCAATCTCGTCGCCTGATTTTCGTTTCGTGCTCAGCGCTGGGGAACGAAAGCGTTCTCGTCCGCGGATTCGACGGCGAGGCCGGGCAAAGATGCGTGCATCTTCCACGCATCGGCGTCTTTGCGTTGCTCGGGTGTAATCGCAACGACGGCGTGATGCGCGACGCCATCCTTCGACGATGCCGTCGACCACGCGTCGAGGAGGCGCGCGTACGTGAGGGCCTTCGGATCGTAGACGACGCGAAGCGCGTTTGCGCCGTGTGCGGTGCCGCGATCGATTTGGAGAACGCCCGGTACATGCGCGAGCGCGTCGGCCGTGTGGGCGTCGCCAGAGGCGATCGCAGTCTCGAGTGTCGTGCTGCATCCGGCACGCGTGCCCGGTGGGGGCGCGGCGCACGCGTTGTTCGTGTCGGTCACGAGCGCGGAGGAAACGGGCGACGTGCCCGCTGCGAAGAGCGAGCGATATTGCCCGTAGCCTTCGCCCTCGAGCTTCGACACGGGGATGAACCGAAGCGACGCCGAATTGATGCAATAACGAAGTCCGCCGAGCTCCGTCGGACCGTCGTCGAACACGTGACCGAGGTGTGAGCCACCGCTCTTCGATCGCACTTCGGTGCGCTCCATCCCGAGCGTGCCGTCGGTCTTCGAGACGACGTGAGCCTTGTCGATTGGTTTGGTGAAGCTCGGCCAGCCGGTCCCGGACTCGAATTTATCCGTCGAGCTGAAGAGCGGCTCGCCCGTCGCGACATCGACGTAGATCCCTGGCTCGTGGTTGTTCCAATAGGCGTTACGAAACGGCGGCTCGGTCGCATCGTGTTGTGTGACTTCGTATTGGAGCGGCGTGAGCTTCGCTTTCAAGACGTCGTCCGACGGCTTCGCATACGAGGTCGAACCTTCGTGCGGCGCAGGCGCGGCGGGCGCATCGCCGTCGGCCGACGACGAAGGGCGGCACGCGGCGAGCGGTATGAATATCGCGAGCGAAAGCCCGATTGCGCGGTTCATGAAGGAAGTACGCGTGTCGGGCCTACGAGGTTTCGCTACTTCCAAACGCACGAGGTCCACGTGACCGGCGGCGGCAAACCGTACGGGTGTGGATAATGCGAATGGACCTGCGCCGTGGAGTGGTGACATTCGAGGTGCGGTCGCGGCGGTTGCGCGTCGACGACGACGCCGAGCACGAGCGCCACCGCGCCGAGCGCATAGAAAAAACGACGACGCGCTTCGACCGCCATTGCGCGTTCTGCACGACGTCTTCGATCGTCTCGAGACGCGCGCCGTGCATCGGTTCTGCAAAGCAGAGCATGATGCTCGGACGGACGCCGACGCGCGCGTCTTGGGTCGAGATGACTCGAGGTTACTTCTTCGGCGTGCCGGCGTCGTCCAACACTTCCGCGTGGAGCGGTGAGAGCACGAGGCGCTGCGTTCCTTGCTCGACGTCGAAGACCGAGCTCAAGAACCCGAACTTGCCGTTGCCCTTGACGAGGACGCGAACGTCGTCGATGTGCGTCCGCCACTCGCCCTTCACCTTGGCGACTTCGGCGCACGAAGCTTTCGTCGCGGTCATGTCGGTCGTGAACTCGGTCTGAACGGCGGGCGGCGCGGCGGAAAGATTCGACGGCGCGACCCACGGCATCGTGCACGAAGCCGCGAGCGCCTTGCTCAATCGGCTACCGGCTTCGACGACCGCAGGCGCGGACTTGTCGAGGCCAGGCGTCGGCTCTTGAAGTGTGGTTTTGTCCTGCCGATTCGCGACGGTTCCCCAGCGAACGGTTTTGTCGCCGAGCATGATGACGCGCGCGTTCACCTCGTGGTGCTGATCGGGTGCCGGCTGCGCAAGCTCGCCGAGCTCCATCTCGACGGCGACGATTTCCAAATCTTTGCCGAGCGTGTCGATGAGCTTCTTGTCGTCGGGGTCGGTGAGGTTCGACACCTTCTGCTGCGGATCCTTCGCGAGCCATTTCGCGTCGACCGGTTTGCTCGTCGCCGCATTGACGAGGTTTTGCGCGACGTCGGCGACGAAGGCGGCGACCTTCGCGTCTTGCGGGTCTGCGGGTGAGGCGCTCGGCGGCGGCGTGATTGCGACAGCGGCCGACGCCATCGGCTTCGCAGCGCTGCTGCTCGACGAGACGGTCACGCTCGCGGAGGATGCGCTTGCGGACGCTGCGGCTTGTGTCGAGTCAGACGGTTTGTCACAAGCGAGGACGAGGACGAGGCTCGAGGCGAGAAGGAATCGCATGGCGGGAGACGCTAAACGCACACGCCCAATGAATCAACTCAAGAGCTAATCCGTCAAGGCTTAGGGCAAATTACCCCG
>JBBSFE010000213.1:0-6058 GCA_038239005.1 Polyangiales bacterium | reverse complement strand
GCTCTTTCGGACGAGCGCGAAACGATGGTCTGCAACTCCTGACGCTGCTTAAGGGTGAGCTTGATCTCGATGAGTTCTGCCATGCCGTACCCAACGCACGGTGGCAACCGTTAATTCCAGATGGACGGCGCTGCACTAGTGACTTAGGCGATAGAGAGTGGCGGTGATGCGGTCGAGCCGGTCTCGGAGGCCGGCGTCGAGTTGGCGCGGGCCTCGATGTCGCTGAAGCACTCGGCTACGTCGACTCGGATTCGGAGCCGGCGACGGCGACGGAGACGGAGCCGGAGACGGAAACGGAGACGGAGACGGAGCCGGAGACGGAATCGGAATCGGAGACGGAGACGGAGACGGAAACGGAAACGGAAACGGAAGCTCGGACCTTATTTCTCGCCCCACGCCTCCCGCAAAATCTCGGCGACTGCTTCGTAGAGCTCCTCCGGGATCCGGTCACCCGGCGCGAGCTCGATCAACGCGCGTGCGAGCGGGACGTCGCGGAGCACCGGAACGCCGTAGGCGTGCGCCGCTTCGACGATGCGCTTCGCGAGATCGCCTTCACCCACGGCGAGAACGAGGGGCGCGTCATCGCCTTCTTCCTCGTCGTAGCGAAGCGCGCACGCAAGATGCGTCGGGTTCACGATCACGACGGTTGCGGTCTTCACGTTTGCGACCGTCGCTGACGCGAGCATCTCGTGGTGAGCGCGCTCGCGGGCGGCTTTGAGCTGTGGGTCGCCTTCGCTCTCTTTGTATTCGCGCTTGACCTCGTCTTTGCCCATGCGAAGGCGCTTCATCCACGACCACCGCGTCACGACGAGATCGACCACGCCAACCGCAACGCCGAAGAGCGCGGCATCACGACACGCTTCGTGCGCGACGGTGCCCGCAAGCAAACCGACGAACCCGAGCTGGCCCGCGACGTGCGCGACATCGGTCGCGTGATCGCGAAGGCCTCGGTACGAAAGATACCCGACGACCGATCCCGCGAGGAGCGCGCGCAGCACGGCGATGGCGCGCACCGACGAGAACAAATTCTTGAAGCCCTCGAAGACGTTGAGGCGATCGAGCTTCGGCGTGAGCTTCTTCGATGCGATGAATCCGCCCGTCTGCACGACTTGGACGACCGCGCTCGCGGCGCCGGCGGCAAGAAGCATCGGCACGACGAGCGCAATGATCGGCATCGCGATACTTGTCGGGTCGGGCACGACCGGAGTTGCGTCTCCTGCGCGTAAAATCGCCGCTTTCAGAGAGTCGCTCGAACGCGCCGCAAGCGCGCCAATCGCGGCGGGCGCGAGCGCAACAGTCACGAGAAACGCGACGGCCTGCGCTGCCTGCGTCGAGACGCCGCTGTCACCCTCTTCGCGGGCTTTCCGCAGTCGTTTGGGTGTGGCCTCCTCGGTCTTGTCGCTCACGATTTCATCGCTCGATCTTTTTGTAGAGCGCGCGGAGCACGTCTTGCACGCCCTTGGTCGTCGGCGCTGAAACGAGAAAGAGCGGGATCTTCTTTTTCGCGAAGGCTTTCTTCAGCGCGGGATACGCATCGCGCACCTCGGGTAGATCGGCCTTCGAGAGTGCAACGATCTCGGGGCGCTTCGCGAGCGCGGCGCTGAACTTCTTCAGCTCGGCGCGGAGCGCGAGATAGTCCTTCATCGGATCGCGCCCCTCGCCCGGATCGATCGAGATCAAATGCAGGAGAGCGCGCGTTCGCTCGACGTGCTTCAGGAATTGAATCCCGAGGCCCGCGCCCTCGCTTGCGCCGGGAATCAATCCGGGGATGTCGGCGACGACGAAGTTGTGATCATCGACGACGACGACGCCGAGGTGCGGAACGAGCGTCGTGAATGGGTAATCGGCGACCTTCGGGCGCGCGCGCGACACGGCACGAATGAACGTGCTCTTGCCCGCGTTCGGAAATCCGAGGAGGCCGACGTCGGCCATGACTTTGAGCTCGAAGCGAACGTCGAGCTCTTCGCCGGGCTCGCCTGGCTCGGCGCGTCGCGGTGCGCGGTCCCACGAGGTTGCGAAGTGAATGTTGCCGCGCCCGCCCTTGCCGCCATGCGCGACGACGGTGTCGCTGTTCGGCTCCGTGATGTCGAAGAGAAGAGTGCCCGTCGCTTTGTCGAACACTTGCGTGCCGACCGGAATGCGAACGACGTGCGGCTCCGCTCCGCGCCCGTATTGATCTTTGCCGCGACCGGGCTCGCCGGGTTCGGCTTTGATCGTGTGTTGGTAGGTGAGGTCGAGCAGCGTCGACATCCCCGGATCGGCGTGCAGAACAACGTCGCCGCCTTTGCCGCCATCGCCGCCCGAAGGCCCTCCGTGGGGTTGGTACTTCTCGCGCCGAAACGCAACGCACCCGTTGCCGCCATTTCCTGCGACGATCTTGAGCTGACAGCTATCGACGAAACGCACGGCGCAAAGCTATCATTGGATGGTGCGTATTCTCCGTATCCTTCCTTTCGTCGTGATTGCGGCCGGTGGGTCGCTCCTTGTCCTGGCGTGCGCGAACAGCACGGGCCAGTGCTTCACCGACGACGTCCCGGACAAGGACAACACCGACTCGAACTGCGACGGAATCGACGGAAATATCGGCTCGGCCGTGTTCGTCGCGACCATCGGCAGCGACTTGAATCCCGGCACGCGCGACAAACCGCTTCGCACGCTCACGGCGGCTCTCGCTGCGGTCCAGAAAGACAACACGAAGACGCAAATTCTCGTGGGCCTCGGTGACTACCAAGAGCCGAACACGCTGAACCTCGTCGACGGCGTCGGCATTTTCGGCGGCTACGATCCGGCAAACGCGTGGACGCGCGGTACGAAGCCGACGACGATCGCCGGCGCGAACGTCGCGCTCATGGCGCGCGGCTTCAAGCTCTCGACGAACCTCGGTCGCATCACGGTCAACGCCGCTGCTGGCGGGCAACCGAGCCAAAGCTCCATCGCGCTTCTCGCCGTCGACGTCCTTTCGATGACGCTCGACGATACGTGTATTATGCAAGCCGGCAAAGGCGCAGCCGGCGACAAGGGCAAAGACGGCCTCCCCGGCACGATTGGCCCCGCCGGATCGAGCGGCGGAAACGGCAACGTCGACAATCAAAGCGCCCCTGGCACCGGCGGACCGCCGGGCGAAAACCCCGACTGTTCGGATGCGAACGGTGGCGTAGGCGGCAAGGGCGGTTCGGATCCGAGCTTCTCGGGCGGCAAAGGTACAGACAGTCCTGCCGGAGCAGGGGGCGGCGCCGGTGGTTCCGGAGGCGGCTGCAGCGGCGCAAGCGGAAGCGACGGCGACACGGGCGCGAGCGACGGCGCAGACGGCACCGACGGCACGGGCGGCACGACGATCGGCGCGTTCGACCCACAAACGTACGCATACATCGCCGCCAACGGCGTCGATGGCGAGCCCGGAAAAGACGGCGCAGGCGGCGGAGGCGGCGGCGGCTCGGCCGGACAAACCGGAACGCTCTGCGTCGACGGCTCGGGCAACGGCGGCGGCGGTGGCGGCGCAGGCGGATGCGGCGGCGCCAACGGCGGCTCGGGCAAAGGTGGTGGCGCGTCGATCGCGGTCGTCGCAATTCGCAGCCCACTCAACATCGCAAACGCTCAGCTCATCACACTCGGCGGCGGCTCGGGTGGCTCGGGCGGCACCGGCGGCCCTGGCGGCGGCCCGGGAACGGGTGGCCCGAAAAACGGAAACGGCTCGAGCGAAATCGGCACGAGCGGCAAAGGCGGCGACGGTCGCTCAGGTGGTCGCGCGGGCGCAGGTGGAGGAGGCGGCGGCGGCCCGAGCCTCGGCGTATTCGTCACGGGCACTTCGCCCACGCTCGGGGAGATCGTTTACACGCTCGGGCCTGCCGGCGTCGGCGGGTCGAGCAGCGGGGCCTCGAGTAGCGGGCAATCGGGGACGCAGAAGAACGTTGGGCCTTGAGTTGGGGGCTCCCCCCACGAACGTGCTCGCGCCGCCCCGCGTAAGCGCAGTTTGATCTGAGCGGCGCTGCGCGCGTTCGTGCCCCCTCTTAAGTTGGCCTTCGGCCAACTTGAGGGGGTTTTGAAGAAAGGGGGAGAAGAGAATCAGATTTATTGTGCACGGTGTTTCGGGCGCTGCGTGGGATGACGTCGCGAAGGGCTGTCGTGTTGGGAGCGCACGCCTGAGCGCGAAAGATTCCTGCCAGCGCTTCAGGGGATTGTGGGATGTCGTGGCGCTGTCATGAATCTTTCGCTGGGGGCGGCATGCGCTCCCAACACGACAGCCCTTCGCTCTTCGGCATCCATCAGCTTGCGAGCATGCATCGCAAAGCGCCCACTCGCAGCGAGGCGCTGCTCTGGCACTCGCTCTGCGGCAAGCAGCTCGGCGTTCGGGTGCGGCGACAGCATCCATTGCATCCTTACATCGTCGATTTCTTCGTCGCTTCACATCGGCTCGTCATCGAGGTCGACGGCGCCGTGCACGAGGGGCGCGAGGCCGAAGACGCACATCGCACGCGGGAGCTCGAGAGGCTCCACGGCGTTCGCGTGATTCGCGTCGCGGCCGAGCTCGTCGAGCACGATGTCTACGCCGCAGTCGCTTCGATTCGCGGAGCGCTCGCGTAGCACTCTCTCCTCTTTGCGGGCTACTGCCCCTGAGTCAAGCAGCCGACGACCATCTCCACTTTGTTCGCGGGATCCGCCTTGATGGTGTCACACGCGGCTCCGTAAAGCTGAATGTGCGTCATCGTGGGAAGGAAATCCCAACCGCCTGAGTGCGTGGTGTCGCGCGAGATGATCTGCGTGCCCGACGTGGTGTCGAGCTGGACGTTGAGCTTCGAAAGATCCGGCGCGCCGCCGTTCGGTTGCGGGATTTCAAACGAGCAATCGAATGCCTGCACTTCGATTTGGTCGAGCGCAGCTTTGAGATCTTTGCTGAAGGTCGTGTTGTTGAGCGCGTAGAAGCAGTCGTCGGTCGAGCTGCAACCTACGGCGCGTGACGTGCCACCGGCTTCGGCGATGGGCGAGAGGTAATCGGCGCGCGCGCCTTTGGTTCCGTCGATCACGCCGAGGACGAACGTCCGGATGCCCGCGGCTTTGCCCGCGGCCGCGGCGTCGATCACGCGCTGGATGTCGTTGGCGTCTGGATCGCCGGTGGAGTCGCACGAGGTCGGGTAGCCGTCGGTCAAGAGGACGACGGATTTCGTTCCGTCGAGCTTGCTCGCAACTTGCGCGTCGATCGCAGCGGTGAGGCCGGCCGCGAGCGGCGTGCCCCAATAGAACTCCGTGTCGGAGCTCGAGATGTACGCTTCGATGTCGCTGACCTGCGCGGCGCCGAGCGGGCCAATCGCAACGGGCACCGAGTACGTCGCGACTTCGCAGCGCGGGTTGATGCCGGGGAGCTCGCCCGTCTTGCAGTTGCACGTGACGTCGTTGAGCGTCGGGCTAATGGAGCAACACGTGATGGGTTTGTCGCCCTGCGGAAACATCATCGCGCCCGCGCGCGTCGACGCCGGAAGCGTCTGCAAGAGATTGAAGAGCCCAGTCTTCGTGTCGACCCAGCGCGTGGCCTTGTCGGTCAGCTTGATTTGCATGCTGCCCGATCGGTCCATCAAGAAGAGGACGTTGCCAGCCGCGGGAAGCGCCGGGTAAGTGCCGCCAACCCCTGGGCAAACGGGCGCCTTCGCATCTGGCCCGCTCTGCGTCGGAGGGGGCGTCCCCGAGTCCTGGTTGTCGTTGCCTGGCGGCGGGCCACCCGTTGGATCGACGGCGCAAGCCGCCATCCCCGCAACACCAAAGGCAAAAACGGAAAGAACCAAAGACAGATG
This sequence comes from Polyangiales bacterium, assembly GCA_038239005.1. GTDB lineage: Bacteria > Myxococcota_A > Polyangia > Polyangiales > Polyangiaceae > DASXHD01. Next base: position 275 of record JBBSFE010000213.1, on the reverse strand, counting down.
TCGCAACATGCCGCGAGCTAATACAACATCCATGCCCTACAAGGTAGGTAAAAGTGCCGCAAAGTGCGCAGGGTCGCCTGGCCCGGCCAAATCATGCCAGGCCAGCATGCCACCAGGGGCGCGCAACCGAAGACAGCCGCCAAGGCGCCAAGGCGAGTATGAAGTGGCCCTCCAGTCAAGATAGAGCTCTCCCTCTGTGACCGCGTTCTGAGCGGCGCATGTCGATGAGGAGGTTGTTTCGTGACAACGGGCGCTGGCGAAGTCTCGAGCTGTCT
>JBBSFE010000212.1:0-6126 GCA_038239005.1 Polyangiales bacterium | reverse complement strand
CGGCGCGCGCGGTGATCTCCTCTCCGATGTGAACTAGCACTTCGTCATGCATCACTAGCTTCTCGTCCGACCACGCTACGTAAACGACACGGGCGCGACCGAGATGCTCGATATGGCGCGCAATGGCTTCGTGCATTGGCCCGTCACTGGCCCGCACTTGCCAGAGAGCATTGGCGACATCGTTCATCGCGCGCTCGACGTCGACCCGCGCGCGCGCCAGCCACACGCGGGCGTGCTTGCGTACGATCTCCGTCGCGAGGCACTCGCGCTCGGCGTCGCCGATGGCCGCATGTTTCTCCGCAGCGCGCTCTTCGACATGTGTGAAGGCATCAGCAGCCACGACGACACGCACGCCTGAACTTGTGGCATGGTTCGGCGCCAATGGACGCGCCGGAGAAGAAAGGCGAGAAGCTGATCGTCAAGAACCGCCGTGCGTTCTTCGATTACGCCATCGAGGATCGCTACGAAGGCGGGCTGATTCTCGTCGGCAGCGAGGTGAAGTCGATGCGCGCCGGCAAGGTCGACCTCGTCGACGCATACGCCGCCGAAGAGGGCGGCGAGGTGTGGCTGAAACAGATGTATGTTGCACCTTTCGAGCAGGCCAAAACGTTTCCCCACGAGCCGCGCCGCGCGCGAAAGCTCCTGCTCAACCGACGCGAAATCGAGCAAATCCACGATGCGTCGGCGCGCGGCGGCTACACGATCGTGCCGCTGCGGCTCTACTTCAAGGACGGGCGCGTCAAAGTGGAGCTTGGCGTCGGCAAGGGCAAGAAGCACTACGACAAGCGCGCGGACATGGCGAAAAAGACCGCTACGCGTGAGGCGCGTGCCGCGATGGGTCGCGCGCGCAAAGGCGAGTGACCGAGATTCGTTGGGCAAAAGGCGGCGAGGCCACGCTTGTCGCGATCGATGGTGACCGCGTCACGGCGTCATCGACCACGTCTGCACCACCCGGTTCGTCGATCGATGGCGCGTTGAATGACGGCACGACGCTCCGCATCAAGGTGCGCGGTTGTAAATTCATCACCGACGAGGATCGCTTTCGCATCGAAGGGCGTATTCTCGACCCGTCGCGCGGGTTGCGCGAGCGTCTGAAGTGTTAACATCCGTCCCGGAGGTTCAGGGATGCGCGCTCATCTTGTTACTTGCTTCGTCATCGTGATGGGCGCCGTCGCCGCGTGTGGATCGAACGGCGACAAGTTCGGCCAGAAGGACGCCACCTCTGACGCGCCACAATTCGGATTCGACGCCATGTTTGGCGGTGACGGATCGAAGAGCGACAGCGGACCACCGGTCGACAAATGTCACGTGCCACCCGACGGCACTGGCGACAACGCACCGACGTGCACGGCTCCGCCGCAACCACCGAACTCGTTCGATCCGAAATTGAAATGGTCGTGGACCGATCCAGGTAGCACCGGCTTCTTCCAAGGCAGCATGACGACGCCGCTCGTCGCCAACTTCACCGACGACAACGGCGACGGCGAAGTGAACCTCTGCGACGTCCCCGATGTCATCGTCGCCACGGGTGGCGGTCCCATCGGCGCGACGGGCTCGATGTACATGCTCGCTGGCGACACCGGCAAGCTCGAGTACACGTTCGATCTCCCGGGCGGCATCGACACGAGTGTCAACGCCGCCATCGGAGATATCGACGGCGATGGCGTCGCCGAGATCCTCGCGAACGACACGGCCGGTCACCTCGTGGCGTTCGACAACCACGGCAAGGTCAAGTGGACGGGCAAAGACATCGGCGCTTACAAAAGCGTGACGGCGTCATACTGCCACGCGATCGCAATTTACGATCTCGACGGCGACGGCAACCCCGAGATCATCGTCGCCTTCGAAGTGTTCGACAACAAAGGCAATCGGAAGTGGGGCTACGACGAGTCCGCGTTCGAAGGTCAGTATTGGTGCCCGGCAAACACCGCGGCCGATCTCGACGGCGACGGCAAGCTCGAGGTCATCTTCGGCAACGCTGCGTATCACTCCGACGGAACGAAGTACTGGTCGATCCCCGGCCCGCCCGGCCAACCGCAAGTCGCGAACCTCGATAGCAATCCTGATCCGGAGATTTTCGTTTCACGTCAGGACGGGATTTTGATCTTGAGTCACGACGGGAAAATCTTGAGCGGGCCCGTGCAGCTCTACGACAAGACGACGTCGCCCAATTGTTGGTCGAAGCCGGGCGTCGTTCACGACTTCGACGGCGACGGGCATCCCGACATCTCCGATTCGAGCTGCAATCACGTTTCCGTTTATCACGTGGGCTCGAGCTACAACCTCACGACGAACTGGACGCCGATGGCCGTCGACGACACGAGCGGTCTCGCGTCGAGCACCGCGTTCGATTTCCTCGGGCGCGGCATTGCCGACGGCGTCTACGGAGACCAAGACAATCTGTGGGTCTACGACGGCGTCACCGGCGCAGTCGAAATGAGCCAAACGCGATCGAGCGGAACGCTCATCGAGTATCCGATCGTCGCCGACGTCGACAACGACGGCTCGGCCGACATCGTCGTCGTCTCGAACACCGGCGGCGACGTGCCCGCGAACTACAAGCACACGGTCGACGTCTACGAAGACTCGCAGAAGCGGTGGATCCCGACGCGCCGCATCTGGAACCAACACGCGTATCACGTCAGCAACGTCCGCGAAGACGGCACAATCCCCGCACACCCGAAGCCGAGCTGGTTGAACTTGAACACCTTCCGCACGAACGCCCAAATCCAAGCTGGGCAAAACTGCGCACCCCCGCCGCCCAATCCTCACTGACGCGATTCGCTACCGACGTACTCGGAGCGACGTAAGGGTCAGGGAAATGAGCGTGATGCCGAGCAAGCACCACGCGCTTGCCGGTTCGCTCAGCGTGACTGCGGGAGCGCCGCCGAGGAGTGCGCGGGAATGTGTGTAGGGTACAAGTATCGAAAGCCACGCTGGCGAGGCCCCGATCAGCCAGTTTGCGATGAGCGCTGCGCTGCGGCCGCCGCCGTGTGCGCCGAGCGTCGAGCCTAGAACGAAGAAGGCGCCGTGGGCTGCGCCCGCGAGGAGGGTTGCGTAGGTCGTTAGCGCGAGGTCGTGCGCGAGCGGAGGGTCGGCCGAGTTGTGGGCCGCGAGCACGAGGAGGAGCGCGAGGACGGTGCACGCGATCCCGGAGGCAAGCGTTGCCACGAGACCCGTTGCGAGCGCTGCGAGGCGCGGGGATGCGCCGAAGCGAGAGAGCGGGCGTGTTGCCGCGACGATGCCTTCGCCGCCGAGCGCGCCCGAGACGATCGCGTAGGCAACGAGCGGGAGCACGAACGGCACGTACACGCCGAGGAGCGCGCTGTCGGCGCTTGCGGCTCCGCGCTGGCGCGCGAGGAGCGTCCACGCGAGGGCGAACGCCGTCCAGCCGAGAAGCGGAAGCGCCGCGCGGCGCGTGCGCACGAGGCGCATCATCGGAAGGCGGGCGAGCGCGAGCGCGGTCATGGCGCGGCCTCTTTCGGTTGTGGCGTTGGAGGTGGTGATGCGGCGTCGGCGCGGAGAGATTCGAGCGATGCGGGCTCGAGCTCCATGCGAATGACATCGACCTCGGTGATGATGATTGCGGCATTGACGGCCGACGCGAGCGCGTCGACGTCGGAGCCCGACGCGAGGACGCCGCGCGGGGAGAGCTCGAGGTGCTCGACCTCCGCGTGTTGTGCGAGCGCGGCAGCGAGCGTCCGCGCGTTCTCCGTGACGATATGGATGCGGGGCTTCTCGCGTGTCGGCCTGAGTGGAGCTTCGGCGACGATGCGAACCAAGCGGCCGCGATCGAAGAGCGCGAAATCAGTCGCGACGAGCGATGCGTCTTCAGCCGATGCCGTCGAGCATACGAAGCACGTATTTTTCTTCTCCGCGAAAAGGCGCGGGATCGCGAGCGCGGCGGGCGCGGCCATCGACACGAAGGGCTCTTCGAGGAGAACGACGGAAACCGATTTCGACGCGAGCACTTCGGCGAGCGCGACTGCGCGCACCTCCGATGGATCGAGCGAATCGACACGACGACGCGCGAGCGCTTCGAGACCGAACGGCGCGAGCGCGACAGCTGCGGCGTCAGCGACGTCGGGATCGCCGCGGAGATTGCGAGCGACGCGGATGGTTTCGTCGACGCGGAGCACATCAGGGAGCGTGACGCCGAGCGGGATCCAACCGACGCGTGCGCGCGTTTTCGGATTGCGGGCGTCCGCGCCGAGCACCGTGAGCGTTCCGCGACGCGGTTTGATTTCGCCCGCGCAGCACGCGAGAAGGAGCGATGCGCCGTCTTCTGGGCGACCGAGGAGCGCGTGGCGACCAGCTGCGAGTGCAAGCGTCGTTGGCGCGAGAGTGACGCCGGCGCGTCGTGCGGTGACGGCTTTGACGTCGATCATGGCGCGGGTGCCTTGTGAATGTGAAGCTGCCCGCGCGCCCAAAGCGCAGCGAGCGCCGCGACCGCGACGAGCACAGCAAGCGAGCGAACCGCGCGGAGCCCATCGACAGCGCCGAGGAGTGATTCGCGCAGCGCATCGAGCGCACCCGGCACCGAGACGAGCTCGCTCCATTCTTCGGGCACGAGCTGGCTCGTCCACGGAGCGACGAGCGCAGGAAGGACGAGCACGCTGAGCAAGTAGAGGTAGCCGGACGCGCGTCCGCGCGCCGCGAGCGTCGCGATCGAGATGGGCGCGACGACCAGCGAGAACGCGACGGCATACGCGAAGCCGGCGCCGGTGCCTTCGAGCGCTGCGCGGGCGACGTGTGCGTCGCGCGAGGCGAGCGTCGCGCCAATGCCGGTGACGAGCGTGCCGGCGGCGACGAGGACCAGCGTCACGATGGTGAGGCCACCGGTGCGCGCGGCGAGGTACGTCGCTGGGCGCGCGCCGTGGCGCGTGAGGAGCGCGGTCCAGCCGTCTTCGATGTCACGGTCGAAGGCGCGCATCGAGGCGGCGAAGCAAAAGAGAACGCCCGCGCCCCACGCGAGCAGGCCCGCCGCGAGCGGTGCAGCATGCTCGGCGCCGCTTCCGTGGCGCGCTGCAGCGATGCCCATCACGAGGGTGCCAAGCGTGGTGACAACGGCGATGACAATCGACGTTTTCGGCATGAACCCCTCGATCGCGCGCGACGTCGCGCTCCGAACCAGGCGGGCCAGCATGCCGGCACCATAGCGCATGTGGCAGATCGCAAGGATCCTTGCGATCTGCCGTCGGCTTGACGGGGGCCCGAAATTGCCGTCTTTTCCGGGGCGATGTGGACGCGCGCCCGCCGGCCGATGCTCGTCTTCGCGCTGGCCTCGATTGGCTATGTCGCGCTCGTGTCGGTGCGTCGGGCGCCCGAGGTCGGGTTTGCGGGCGCCGGGTTTTGTGCCCTTGCGAGCGCGCTGGCGTGGGTCGCCGCACATGTGAAGGCGCGGCCGCTCTCTTGGGCGAGTTGGGGCGCGGGAATCGTCGTGGCGTCGATTGTGGATTCGTCGCCCGGCGTGCGGGTGGCGGCCGTCGGCGGCGCGATCGTCGCCGCGGGCGCGGGCGTGTTTGCGCTCGCGCGGATGCCCTCGCTCGGCGGGATCGTGCGCGATCGGAAGCGGTCGCCGAAGATTGGGGTCGCGTTGCTCGCGGCCATTTGGGTGCCAGCGCTCGTCGCGGTGGGTGGCGGGTTCGTCGAGTCGCGCGTTGCCTTCTTGGATTTGACGGCGTGGTTGGTGGTGTCGGGCAGCGCCGTCACGACGCTCGCGCTCTTGGGGCTTGCCGCGGCGGCGCGGCTCGAGCGAAGGCTCGAGCTCGGCGTCGCCCCGCGGCTTGATGCGTTCCTGCTCGTGAGCGCGGCGGTTGTCGTCGTGACGATCGCGGGCTCGCTCGTCGGGTGGCTCGCGGCGGCGCACGCCGCGAGCGTCGTCTGTGCGTTTGTCGGGCTCGTTGCGTGCGGGGTCGCCGAGCACGGCGACCCCCTCGCGCTGTGGCGCGGCCCACCCCGCGCCCCGGCGCTCGCGGGGTTGGGTGGGGTGCTCGCCGGCGTGTTCGGGTTTCTCGTGGTCGACCAGCCCGCGCACGAGCGCGGCCTCGTGGCCGTGCTCGCGCTCGTCGCTCTCGTGGCGGGCGCGGGCCTTCCGCGCATCGCCCAGAGCGTTGGCGGGGGGCG
>JBBSFE010000211.1:0-6244 GCA_038239005.1 Polyangiales bacterium | reverse complement strand
GCCGAGCACCTCGATGAAGATGCCGCCTTTGACGATCGCGCCGTGGCGTGCTGCGCGCCCAACGGCGCCGAGAATCGCAAGCGGTGTTCCGGCAGCGATCCCGCACGCACCCGCAACGATGATGACCGAGATGGTCGAGCGATGTGACGAGCGCGGCGCCCATCGCGAAGTAAACCAAATAGCCTGCGAGTCGATCCGCTGTCTTTTGGATTGGAGCGCGCGATTGCTCGGCGTGCTCGACGGCCTCGACGATCTTCGCGAAGGTCGTGTCGCGTCCGATGCCCGTCGTTCGCACGTCGACCGTCCCCGATTGGTTGATGGTTCCTGCGAACACGGACGAGCCCGGAACTTTCTCGACTGGCAACGACTCCCCAGTGATTGCGGATTGATCGACGAACGAGTGCCCCGATTCGACGACACCATCCACGGGAACGCGCGCTCCCGGTTTGATGACGACGACTTCGCCGACATGCAGCACCTCGGCAGAAATTTCTGCGATGCCGTCCGCTCGTCGAACCACGACGGTGCGCGGTAGAAAATCGAGAAGATCCTTGATGGCTCGTCGCCCGCGACCGACGGTCATGTGCTCGAGCACTTCGGCGATGAGCACGAAGAGCACGATCACCAGCGCCGTGAAGGCTTCCCGAATCGTCAACGCCGCAACGAGCGCGATCGTCATCGACAGCTCCATCGTCATGCGCCGCTTTTTCAGCGCTTCGAACGCTTCCTTGAAGATCGGGTAGCCGCCGACAATCGTCGCGATGAGCGCCACTGCGTCGGTTCGGAGAAACGGTTGCCACGGCAGGAGCCACGACACGAGTACGGCGACGGCAACGAATCCGATGCGCACAAGCTCAACCCGATCGACGTGGCCGTGATCATCGTCAGGCGTGTGCGCAGTCGCTTCCACGATGCTCACTTGACGTATGCGCGAACGACGTCGATCAATTCTTCTGCCGCACGCGCGCGCTTCTGGGGAATCTTCTCCTCAGGATCGAGCACGTGGAACCGAACGTGATCCTCGATCATCTCGGCGACGAGCCCGTTGAGCGCACCACGCGCGGCGGCCACGGTTTGGAGCACCTCGTAACAGCCCTTCTCGTCGACGGTGGCGCGCTCGACGGCCTCAAGCTGCCCGCGAATTCGCCGTACCCTTGCGATGAGCTTCGTGCGCTCTCGAATGGTGTGCATCGGTATCGCGATCTCCTTGGAGAAGTGTATTATACCACCCTATAGTATATGTCGACCTCGCTCCGGCGGTGGTAAAAGGCTGCGCGATGATCGACTGGCAACTCTTACTCACGGTGTTCGGCGTCATCTTTGTCGCCGAGCTTCCGGACAAAACGGCGGTGGCAACGATCGTTCTGGCAAGTCGCTACAATCCGTGGCCGGTGTTCTTCGGTTCCGCACTTGCGCTGACCGCGCAAAGCGTGATCGCCATCGTCGCGGGGCGCTTCCTATCGATGCTTCCCACGCGACCCGTGCACGTCGGCGCAGCGATCGTGTTCCTCGTGTCGGCCGTGATCATGTGGCGTCGCAAAGGTGAGACGGACGCTGAGCGCCCAAAAGTAAAGGCAACGTTTTTGCGAGCGTTCACCTCGACGCTTACGGTCGTGTTCATCGCCGAGTGGGGCGACCTCACGCAGATCGGAACCGCCGCGCTCGCAGCTCGCTACGGTAAACCCGGCATCGTATTCGTCGGAGCAACGACGGCGTTGTGGGCCGTCGCTGCCATCGCCGTCTTCGTAGGAAATCGCGCAGCGCGTGTATTGAGTCCAACGACCACCAAGAGAGTGGCCGCTGTCGTCTTCGCGTTCGTGGGCATCGCGATGATTTCGGGTGTCGTCTAACAAAAAAAAGGGGGCTCGCGAGCACCACGGAATTCCATGACGCAACGTGGCGCACCACAACGGCCTCATGTTCGTGCTGACCCGATCGTCGGCCGCGATGATGGCGGCGCTCCACGCGAAAGCGTCGCAATCGTGGATGGGTGCGCCGACCGCGATCGACGGCTTCAGTTTGCTCGCCGTGACCGAGCATGCTTTCACCGACGTCTTCGCCGAAGAGGCTCTCGAGCCGCACAAGGGGCGTGGGCACGTCCGCGTCGTCGTCATGGGCGACGGCGAGTATTTCGAATTTTGGCGCGACATGCAATTGCTCGCGAACTGCGGACTCGTCGCTTGGACACCGACGCGCCGCCAACACGCGAAGTGCGCCACGTGCGCATCGGTCGCGGGGGCCGTACACGCGACATCGTGCGCATCAATCCTCACCCAAGCGATCCGTTACACCACGACACCCCGACGACGCGCAAAGTAGACTTCCACTCTTTCAGGCGCGGTTTCGCGAGCGCACTTGCCGAGAGCGGCGTCAACGTACAGCACGCGATGCATCTCGCTGCTCAAGATCATTCCCGCAGGTGCCGTGCCGCGTTTGCCGGCTTCCGTCACCGCAAAACGGAAACTGATGGTCCGGGCGAGCCCAACCGGCCAAAGCGGCCCCGGAATCGTCACGGCTCGTGACGATTCGAAACGTGGGAAATCACGATCCCAGCGAAAAGCTGGAGCGGGAGAAGGGATTCGTGCCCGAGATCGAGGCGAAGCCTCGACCGAGACGCCATCGAACCCCTTCCACGCTCCGAGGAGCGAAGCGACGAAGAGCGGGAGAAGGGATTCGAACCCTCGACGTCCACCTTGGCAAGGTGGCACTCTACCACTGAGTTACTCCCGCAGCGGCGAAGCGGATGTACCACGGTGATTTCATGTGTCAACTCGCTGCTTCACCGCAGCTCCCACTCAGTCAGTTGGAGATGGAGGTGCGGGTGCAGTTCTGCTTGTGGAAATCGTAGCGCGTGCCGCCGTCGACCATTTCGAAGTCGGTGGGCTTGAGCACTTTCAAATCGTGCGTGTCGATGGTGATGTCATTCGTCGCCGAAACGTAGAAGCCACCGCCATCTGCGAGGAACATTCCGTATTTCTTGAGCGCGACCGCGATCGCTTGGGCTTCCGGCGAAGGCAGCGTGGTGACGTCGAAGCCTTTCTTCAACCGAAGGCGCGCACCATACGGAAGGGTCGTGCCCGATGGACCGGCGCCGCCGAGGTGCGTCGTCGGGTGCACGTAATACGTGTCGTCGATTTTCGAGTTGTCGATGGTGAAGCGCATCGCGTGGGTGACGTTGTGGGCGACGATCTCGGCCTGCTTCAAGAGGAGCGTCGAGATGGGCATGTCGGCGGCGTCCGCGCCGTTGCATCCGTCGCCGCGTGAGAATGGCGTGCCCGGTTGCCAGTAGTCCTTCGTGAGATCCCAAACGACGAGGCACGTGCCGGTGAATGTTCCGCCGGTCGCTTTGCCACCTGTGACGCTGCCTTGATAGAGCTCGTAAAGGCGTGAGCCTTGACACGTGATGAGGTGGCAGTCGTTGCCGGACTGCGCGCAGAAATAGTCTGGATACCCTTCGGTGGCGCCGCCGCTCACGAGCGGGATCGGTGCGGTGTCGCAGTCGGGCAGGGCGCTCGAGGGCTGCGTGAACGGGCGGCGCGTCACGCCGCTGTCAGCGGTGTTGATCGTGAACGATGGATCGAGTTGGAACGGACCTCCCCAGCCGCTCGCGAGCGCGCCGCCGAGAATGGCTCCCCACGCCGAGTCGAGCGATGCGCCCGAAACGTCTTGGTACATCGTGGAGGTCGACGGAAATTCGCAGCCGGTCTGCCCACCGCTGTCGCCTGGCGGCGTGGAGTCGGTTCCTTGAGCGACGTCGCTACCTTGCGTCGCATCGTTTCCGGTGGAGCTATCGGGGTTACCGGTGCCGCCGTCGGGGTTCGTCGTGGTGTCGCCGCTGCAGGCGCCCATCATCACAACGCCGAGAGAGATGACGCCCGCGCCTACCCACAAATGCTGCGTTGTCATGAGATCGAGTATAGATCGAGTCGATGACGACCGAGAGGCGAACCAACGCCCGCGGGCACGCGCAAACACGCGTCACGTTCACAAATGCGGCAGACGACGCACCTTCGGAGGGCGCACTGCACGATGTCGGGCGGGGTGGGATGTTCATCGCGACGCCCGAGCCACTTCCGATCGGGAAGCGAATCGACTTCGAAGTGCACGTCGAAGGCGCCGCCGCGATCGCCGGAATGGCGCGCGTGATTTGGGTGAGGGAAACGGCCGCGGGTGATTTGCCCGCGGGGATGGGGCTCAAGTTCATCGACGTCGACAACGATGCGCTCCTCGCGATCGATCGACTCGTCGGTCTGAAGAAGAACGTTCGCGAGCGAACGGTGCTCGGCATGGCGGCGCCGAAACCGCCGGAAGCGAAGGCGCCAGAGCCCACCGTGAAGAAGGTTCGCGAGCGAACGATGCTCGGCATCGCGCCGCCTCCAGGGCCTGCGCGCGAGCAGGAGCTTTCATGGCCGGAGGAGCCACCGGACGCGCCGCCGGAGCCCGTCGTCGTGAAAGAGGCGGTGAAAGAGGCGGAGTCGGTGAAAGAGGCGGAGCCGGAGCCGATGAAAGAGGCGGAGCCGGAGCCGGTGAAAGAGGCGGAGCCGGAGGCGGTGAAAGAGGCGGAGCCGGAGCCAAAGCCGGAGCCGGTGAGAGCGGTTGCGGTTGCGAAGGAAGTTGCGGTTGCCAAGGAAGTCACAGGGCCACCACCTGCGCGCGAGCTACCCAAGCGCGAAAGTGGTGGGGGCGTGCGCGGGTGGATGGTGGGTGTGCTGTTGATCGTCGTGCTTGGTGTCGTCGCGCTCGTGTTTAGAGAGCAGATCATGGCGGCTATTTCGCCGACAACGCCGCCGTCTGCATCGGCTTCGACGAGCGCTGCGCCACCCGCGTCGTCGAGCGCGATGCCGAGCGCGCTTCCGCCTGCGAGCGTCGAGCCGGCCATCGTCGACGTCGTGGATGCAGCCGTCGACATCGCGCCCACCAGCACGGTCGATGCAGGCATGCACGACGGCGGTCCGCATCACAAGCTCGACGCGGGCCATCACCTCCACGAGCACGAGCACGCACACACTGTCCCCACCACGACGCACACGGCCGCGGCGGGAACCGACAACCCTTACTGAGCTGTCACCACCAGTTGCGCATCGCGGATTCGAGCGCCCAGCTTGCGGCGATCGCCGAGCTACCTTCGCGCTGCTTCACGAACGTGGTGTAGCGCCGCGAGACGAGCACCCACGTCATCGGGAAAAAATTCCGCGCGTACGTCGCGCCGGGGAACGAGCTCGCGAAGTCGTCGCGAGTCCACTGCGAGCTTTCGGACGTGTACTGGTCGGGCGTCGCGAGCCATGGGTCCCATCGCGACGTCGAAAAATCCGGTGCCCATCGCGTGAGCGCCATCCACTCGAAGTTGTCCATGTCGGACCACGTGCCTTGATGCTCGACGCCAAGCGCGTGTGCGGGCACGCCGAGATCTTCGACGTAGTGAAGCAAGATGCCGAGCAAGTAATACGCGCGCTGCGTGTAGCCCCACTGATACGCGTCGTTCGCGTCTTGCCAGACGAGCTCCGGGTGTCGGCAAGCGGCGTTCGTTCCCGCGTAGCGCACGCGAAGCTTCTCGAGATCGGGATCGGTCAGAGGCAGCTCGTGAAGCTCGGTGTTGGCGCCAAGCACGAGATACGATCGATAGTCGTAGACCTCGGGGTACATCGGCCCGACGGCATCAATCGCAAACTCCGTGAGATACGAGTGCGTTGCGTGCGTCGGGTTAGCGTGTTGGCTGTCCCAGGCTTGCTGCTCGTCAGCGGTCACGTCGGTATCGGCGTCATCCACGCCGATCGCGCACGCCGTGGACATCAAGAGGAGAGACGCGACGTGCTTGAGCATGATTGCGACATCTACATACAATGTAGGCATAAGTAGTCAAGCTATATTTACAATGTATGTTCGATCAGGTGACGCCGAGGGCGCGCAGTAGATCGCGTGCGGCTTCGGGCGTGATCGAGCCATCGGCGACGCGTTCGAGGACGTGCTCGATTTCGACGTCGGGGACGGCGCTCGAGACCGGCGCTGCCGTGCGGTACGGACCGGCGGGGACGATGATGCCGGCGTCGTACGTGCGCGACGACTCGACGACGCGAATCGCACCAAGGTCGGCTTCGATGTCGAGGAGTGCTGCAGCGTCTGCGGTGATTGGAAAATCGATTCGCGTCGCGCCCATTGTCGTGGGGGGGGCGCGGCGTAGGGGTCAGCCCCCCCCGGGCCCGCGGCGGACACCGCCCCCCCGCCGGGGGGTGGGGTTCGTTCCCCG
>JBBSFE010000210.1:0-6398 GCA_038239005.1 Polyangiales bacterium | reverse complement strand
CGAGCTCGCGCGTCGTCGTTACACGGCAGCCGAGCGGCTAGCCGAGCTCGGTCGAATTTCTGCGTGGCTCGCGCACGAGATCCGTAACCCGCTCGGATCGATTTCAGGATCGATCGAGATGCTGCGTGAAGGCACGGCGCTCTCGACCGAAGAAAAAAAATTGTGCGACATCGTTTCGCGCGAGGTCACGCGGCTCAACGATCTCGTGTCCGACATGGTGGATTTGTCGAAGGTGCGCCCGCCTGCGGTCGAGCCGGTCGATCTCGCGGCTCTCGCGCGCGAAGTCGTCCAGCTCGCCACGCGATCACCTGCGGGTCGCGAGCATCGCGTGGAGTTCGTCGATGAAGGCGCGTCGAAGCTGATCGCCGAGTGCGATCCCGCGCAGATGCGACAAGTGCTGTGGAACCTCGTGCGCAACGCGCTTCAGGCGAGCGCATCCGGCGGCGTCGTCCATGTCGGCGTGAAACGCGCGAGCGATCGTGTGGCACTTTGGGTCGAAGACGAAGGCGCAGGCATCGACGATGAAGCGAAGCTGCGCATTTTCGACGCGTTCTACACGACGCGCGCACACGGCGCGGGGATCGGGCTTGCTGTGGTGAAACGCATCGTCGACGACCACGCGCCCTATGGCGCCACGATCGCGGTCGAAAATGGCACACGATCAGGTGCGCGTTTTTGCGTCAGTCTGCCCGAGGCCTCGCAGAGCGTGAAGGCCCCACAAGCTTGACCGCTTGAATGGGGTGGGGCAGAGATCCGTCCATCCACCATGATTCGCCGTCCATTCGTCGCTATTTTGGCCGTGGCGCTCACGCTTGCCACCGCGGCTCCTGCCTTCGCACAGACGCCGGATGAGTTCGTCAAAACGGGTCACGCTCAGCTCGACGCGCTCCTTCAGCAGCCCACGTCCGCCCAGCGCGACGCACAGATCGCATCGACCTTCGATCAAATGGTCGACTACAGCGAGCTCGTGAAGCGCTGCTTCAAAGAGCACTGGGCAACCGACCTCGATGCTGCCAAGCAAGCCGAGGTCACCGATCTCCTCAAACAGATCGTCCGCAAGAACTACAAGAAGCGCCTGAGCGACACGCTCAACTACAACGTCACGTACACGGGCACACGCGCGCAAAACGGCGAGATGCTCGTGCGTACGCAAGCGCAGTCGAAGATCAATCCGCGCGATCCCGTCGTGATGATCGACTACCTCGTCGAGGGCTCGGGCGCGGGCCCGTTCCACGTCGTCGACATCATCGCCGAAAACTCCAGCACGACGATGGGCTACTACCGCCAGTTTCACACGATGCTCACAACGCCCGCACAGGGCTACGGGTATCTCGTCCAAAAGTTGAAGGACAAGATCGCGCGCCCTTGAGCGTGTCGTGAGATAGTTCGGCGCGTGAGCGAGCTCACGTCGTCCCTCAAGGATCTCCGCGCGATGCCGCGCGCGCTGTGGCTTGTGGTGTTCGCGTTCTCCGCGGACCTCATGGCGTACTACGGCGTCTTGCCGCTGATGCGCGTGTACATGCACGCCGACATCGGCCTCTCGGATTCCGCAGCGACCATACCCGTGTCGATCTTCACGGGCGCAGTCACGCTCTTTTGGTTCTCGGTTGGCGGTTACGCGGAAAAGCTCGGCGTGCGTCGCGGGCTCATTTTTGCGCTGCTTTTGTGCGTTGCGGGTCGCGCGATCTACGCCGCAGCGGTGTTCGCGGGCGCGGCCAAGCTCGCGACGGTCGGCATCGCGCTGCTCGTCGTTGCGGTCGCCGAAGGGATGATGCAGTCGGCCGCGTATCTCGGCGTCAAGCAGTACACGAACGCGAAGACCTCCTCGATGGGCTACGCGATGCTTTACGGCGTGATGAACCTCTTCATCTTCTTCATGGGGTTCATCTCCGCCGACGTGCGCACGCGCTTCGATGGTTTGCGCGCCGCGGGTCGCTCCGCGGTGAGCGGCGTCGATGCGGTGAACTGGGCGTGCGTCGTCATCACGATCCTAGGCGCGATCATTTTCGCGCTCGCGATGACACGCCGCACCGAAAGCGCGATGGAGCGACCGCCGAACGCGGAAGCCAAAGCAAAAGACGCGGGGCCGAGCCCGTTTCGCGATCCGCGATTCGTGTTTTTCATCTTCATGCTCTTGCCGGTGCGAACGCTCTTCGCGCACCAGTGGCTCACGTTGCCCGATTACATTCTTCGCGCGTATCCGAAGAACATCGCCGATCACATGGAGTGGATCGTCGATTGGATCAACCCGCTCATCATCTTCTTCGGCACACCGCTCATCACGGCCGTGACGCGCAAGCGACACGTGTACTCGATGATGATCGTCGGCACGTCGGTGTCTGCCGTGTCGACGTTTCTCTTGTGCGGCGGTCCGTCGCTCGGGATGCTCATCGCCAATCAGGTCATCTTCTCGATTGGCGAAGCGATGTGGTCGGCCCGATTTCTCGAGTACGCCGCCGAGCTCGCGCCCGAAGGTCGTGTTGCACAATACATGGGTCTCGCGAACGTGCCGTGGCTCGTCGCGAAGAGCACCACAGGCCTCTACGCCGGCGCACTCTTGCATCGCTACGTTCCCGAAACCGGCGAGCAGCGCACGGGCACTTTGTGGCTGATTTATGGGCTCACGGGCATCGTAAGCCCGATCGGCCTCTTGCTTGCCCGCGGGTGGGTCATGCGCGGGTTCAAGACGACCACGCTTCAATCGGCGAGCTGACAGATCGACGCGGCGACCGTCGTCGTGTCGATGACGTGCGCGAGGCGCGTGTCGAACGTGACGTCGACGCGAATCGCGGCGGCTTGGTCCATCACGGTCGGCTCGAGATCTCCCCAAGGCGTCGGGAATGCCGTCGGCGCGTTCGTGCCGTCCGTCCACTTCCACGCGCTCGCCGTGGTGTCCCAATAGAGACCAATCCACACGGGGTTCGTTTTGACGAACGCGGCGATGGCGTCGATCACTTCTTCGCGCTCGGTCGATGATTCGAAGTGCACGAGCGTGCCACCGCGCGCTTCGCAACCGGCGCGTGCGTTGTCGAAGTCGAGCGCTGCGGTCACGAGCTCGTAGCGTTTCTTCCCGCGCGTTGCGGGAACCTCGATGCATAAATCTGCACTTGCGTCGCCCGGGCACGGAGCCGCGAATGAGCCCGGCGGCTCGCGTTCGCAGAGAACTGCGGCCGTGTTCTGCACGCCGGCGTCGGTGGTGCCGAGCGTGCACGCGGCTTGGACCCAGGTCGATGCGAGCGTGCGCCGCCAGTTGACGCACAGTTGTGGTTTGCCGCTCGTCGAAAGAGGAATGTCAGCGTCCCCCCCATCGGCGAGCGCGTAGCAACCCGGACACGCCGCAGACCAACCCGGAAATCCGAGCGGTGAAAAATACGTGGAGACGCCCGCCTCATCGACGCCGCTGCCTTTTTGCAGCGCAAGCCACGTCGACCCGGTGCCCGCGGAAAGCGGCACGGCGCTTTGCGAGACGAACGTCCATTCCTCATCGTCGACGAAGCTGACCATGTGCGCGCCGGATTGCTCGCACGCGTGCTCGCCGTCGTCGAACGAGATGACGGACGTCGTCCAAAAATAACAGTGGTTCGTCTTTGGGTCGACAGCGCCGCCTTCGCACTCCACAGCGCATTTCGCCGAGCAGCCAAGCGCGCCTGCGTCACCGGGATCGCAAGCCTCGGCGTCGAGCTCGACGACACCATTGCCGCAGGGCACGTTGGTCGGTGTAACGCTGAGGTCCGGCAAGCACGCAAACGCGGCCGCTACCGCAATGCCCGTGCCGAGAGCGGCTGCGACGAGCCGCGCGCTCGAGACTCGCGGAGAGCGGGAGGCCCGCGTTTCTAGTACACTTGGCATGGGAGATGGAGCTTCTCGACCGCTATCAACCACTCTACGTGATCGGTCGCGGAGGGATGGGTACGATCGAGCTTGCCGTCGAACGCGGGGAGGCGCGAAGAGTCGTCGCGCTGAAACGCATGCTTCCCGGCGTGGCCGATCGGCGGCATGCAGACATGTTTCTCCGCGAGGCGCGCCTGGCAACGCTGCTGCATCACGAAAGTGTGGTGCACGCATTCGCATATGGCGAGCAAGACGACGAGCTTCTCTTCGCAATGGAATACGTCGCGGGCGAGACACTTGCGGCATTGCAAACGACGCTCGCGAAAACCGGCAAGCAGCTGCCGCTCTCCGTGACGACCTACGTGCTTGCGTCGCTTTGTGACGGCCTTCACGCGGCGCACGAGCTTCGTGATGTGAGCGGCGCGCCGCTCGGTGTGGTGCATCGCGATGTGTCGCCCCACAACGTGATGCTCTCCTACGAAGGCGACGTGAAGCTGCTCGACTTCGGCGTCGCGAAGCTCGCGTTTGCGTCGCACCTCACCAAGACAGGCGAGGTCAAAGGCAACACAGCGTACATGTCGCCCGAGCAAGCGATGGGTGAGGCGCTCGATCGACGAAGCGATCTCTACAACGTCGGCGCGATTTTGTTCGAGCTCGTGACAGGGCGCCGCATGTGGACGGGCAAGACCGACATTGAATTCCTCCGGCAGCTCGCGCTCGCGGAGCCGGCGAAGCTCGCCGATGTCGCGCCCGACGCACCACGAGCGCTGCATCAGCTTCACGCTCGACTCGTTGCGCGAAAGGCCCGTGACCGGCCGGCGAGCGCGCAGGAGGTCGCCGAGATGTTGCGCGGCATCAAATTCGAGGGCGAGGCACCGCCGCGCGAGACGCTCGCGCGATTGCTCGGCGAGCACTACACGGACGCAGCGCGCGAGAAACGCGAACGCCTCGCGGCGGCCCTCGCACACCGAGACGACGATCCCAAGAGTGTCGAGCCCGGCGCGGTGAGCACACCCACGAGCGCGCCGCGGCCGTCGCGCGCGGCGCCTTGGATTTACGCTCTGCTAGGCGCTGCGGTCGCGTCTGCGATCGTGTTTGCGCTCGCGCGCAATCGGCCGGTCACGGCTGCGCCACGCGTCGTGACGGTCGTTACAGAGGCGCCGGTTTCTTCCGCGGAGATCACACCGCGCGAGACGCTCGATCCCGTCCCGGCCGACACACGCGCGATTCCGATCACGCAGCCCACGCATATGCGCGTTCGTCCTCCGGGCGCACGCTCGGCTGTACCCACGCCGTCAGCGACCACACCGCATCCGTCCATCGATGTCGATCCGCACGCGATATAGCGCCGCTTTCGTGCTCGCGATGTCGCTCGCCGACGCAGCCGCATCCACATCGGCGCGCGCCGATGCCACGGACGAAGACGCCGACATGGCGCAATACCGCGAGCGATTCAAACAAGGCCTCGATCGCTACGAAGCCAACGACGTCGCAGGCGCGCTCTCGTTTTGGGAGCCGCTCTATCGCGATCTCGGGCCCGCGCGCGGATACCGCGTCGGCTATAACCTCGCACGCGCATACGAAGTCTTCGGCGACGCCACACGCGCGGCCGAGCGCTACCAAAGCTTTCTCGACGAAGTGAAGCAACGCCGCAAAGAAGGCAAACACCTCGACGACGAAGCCGCCACCGACGAAGGCAAATCGATCGCGCGCCTCGACGAGCTCGGTCACACACGCGGTCGCATCCACGTGGGTGCAGCCACACCGCCCGAATCGGTGCGTGTCGATCAAGCAGAGGCACGTCTCGCCGGATTCGTCGCATACGTGACGCCGGGGCCACACGTCGTCGTCTTTGGTCCGGGCTCGTCGAAGGAGCACACCGAGCGCGTCACCGTTGGGGCTGGTGAGGTCGTCGAGCTTGCGCCGCCGGTCGAGCCTGCGCCGCCTGTGTTTCGCGAAAGCACGCATCGACCGTTTGGGTCCGGTTGGCTATGGGCCGCGGGCGCAACCACCGTGTTGCTCGGGGGCGGGCTCACCGCATTTGGGTATGTGAACGCGACTGTGCTCCACGATCGGGCTTCGCCTGCGGCTACGGAGTCGCAGGTGGATCAGTACAACACGGCGCGGACCCTCGCTTACGCGAGCTGGGCGGTGCCGGTCGCGTTGGGGGTCGTCAGCGTCGTCATGGTGATTTGGTATTTTGCCGGGACGAGGCACGCGCGCGTGCCCGTTGGGATCGCTTTTTAAGCGGAGCCGGAGCCGGAGCCGGAGCCGGAAACGGAGCCGGAGACGGAAACGGAAACGGAGCCGGAGACGGAAACGGAAACGGAAACGGAGACGGAGACGGAAACGGAAACGGAGACGGAGTCGGAGACGGAAACGGAGACGGAAACGGAGACGGAGACGGAAGCGGAGGCGGAGCCGGAAACGGAGACGGAGTCGGAAACGGAGCCGGAGCCGGAGCCGGACACGGAGCCGGAAACGGAGCCGGAGCCGGAAACGGAGCCGGAGACGGAAACGGAGCCGGAGACGGAAACGGAGCCGGAGTTTTGGCTGGTAGGTGGGGT
>JBBSFE010000209.1:0-6471 GCA_038239005.1 Polyangiales bacterium | reverse complement strand
CAGCGAAATCGCGCCGCCGCCGCATTCGTCCTCTGCACCACCGAGCACGAAGTGGAGCGTGGTGTCGCCTGCGATGTCGGCGTCGATGCCGTCGAAGCGCGGGTCTTCGCTCATGTGAAAGACATCCAGCAAGTCGCGCAGGTTGAAGCGCTCGGCTTTCACCATGGCGTCCATGCGCATGCTCGCGCCGCCGCCGAACTCGACGCGGCCTTGCGGCATTTCGTACGTGCTCTTGTTCTTGTTCGCTTTGACGTTCTTGAGCGTCAGGATTTGCATGTCGTTCTCGCGATCGACATCTGCGTGAACGCTCGTGATGTTTCCCAAAGGCATGTCGGCAATCGAGAACGCGGTGACGCTCCCTTCACCGCTTACGTGTGGGTTGGCCATGGTCGTGCCGACGTCGACCTTCACTTCGGCCTGGCCCGCGATGGGAATGCCCGCGAGCGGCGTGATGTCCGCGAGACCGACGCTCGCCTTTGCGACTTGGACACGAAGGTCGCTGTTGAACCCAAGCATCACGTAGCCGCCTTCTACGTGCGAGTGCGCGAGGTCGCCGTGTGCGTTTTGGAATCGAACGCCGTCCGGGCGCACGGCGAGGTGTGCGCCGAGCTTCGCTTCGGTGAATCCGATGAGGCGCTGGCGCGTTGGGTCTTTCACCCATTTGTCCCACACGGCGAAGTTGCGCGTGAGCGTGGTGAAGTCGCCATCGAGCTTGAGCGGGTCGAGAGTGCCCGAGAAATTCGGCATGTGGATGTCGACGACATCCCACGCGACGTGCGGGTGCTGCGCGACACCGAGCGCGACCATCAGCTCCGCGAAGTCGACGTTCTCGATGTCGGCCGAAGTGCCGAGCGTTTTCGCGAGCGGCTCGACGTGAACGTCTCTCAAGTGCACGGTGCCGCCGGCGAGCTGAACGATCGTGTGCTGGCTACGAATCACGTTGTCCCGAATCGTGAGCTCCGAATCGACCGCGTCGGCGAAGCGATAACGATCCACGCGAATCCCGCCTGCCGTGACGCGGCCAGCGACCTCGGGCATCTGCATTCCCGGCGCGAAACGCACGTCTGCGTCGACCGAGACCCAACCTTCGACATCGGGAAGCTTCGCGATGCGCGTTGCCACGCCGACTGGCGCGCGCGCACGCACGTGACCGCTGAAGCTCGGGATCTCGTCGGAGGTTTTCGGAAACTTGAGGTGAACGTGGGCAAGCTCGAGCTCGACGCGACGTTGATCTTTGATGTCGGTCTTGCACGGAGGCGTCGTGAGCTTTCCTGGATCGAGATCGGCGACGCCCTTCATCTCGAAGCGACGCACCGTGAGATCTTCGGGCGTGACGCGAACACGCGCATCGAGCGTGCAAATGGCGTCTTCGTCGAATGCGTGCTCCTCGCCTTCGTGACGCTCGCGGACGATGTAGCTCTCGCCCGCACGTAGCGCGACCTCGATGGAGGAACCGCGTTGGAGATCGTCGTCGGTCGTTTGCACGTCGAGGTCGAGCTCGTGCGCTTGGATGCGAACGTCGTCGATGGTGAGGTCGACGTCGCCGTCGGTGATGGCGAATCCATCGAACGGAAGGTGAATGGCGTTCGGCTTTGCCGCGCTCTTTTGCGGCTTGAGCGCGAGGTTCATGACCTTGCCGTCCTTGACGACGATGCGCGCGTGGGGTGCCTCGATGTCGATTTGATCGATGAGGAGCTTGCCGCTCATGAGCGCGAAAAATCTCGGCCGCACGTTGGCGCGGCGTGCCGCCACCGCAGCAGAACCACCATCGGACGAATCGACTTCGACGTTCGCGAGCTCGATCGAAAGCGGCCACAAATGCAGGAGCACGTCGAAGCGCGCGACGATGCCTTGGTCGTGAAGCGCTTTGGCCGTCTCGCGCATGGCCCAATCACGCGCCCACGCCGAACGCACGAACCCCACGCCGACGAGCGGTAAAATCCCCGCGAGCGCGAGCACGACCGACAAAACACGCGCAAATGCTCGTCCGATTCGTGGTCGCCTGCGGCGCCGAGGAAGCGGCGGCAGGCTCGAAACGACAAGAGAGGAGCGGGCCATGAGATAGTGGGTCGTCCGTTGGACGGACGTACCCGTCCAAAAGCGTAGCGCGCGAGCGCAAGTTGGCCCAGTGTTTGATAAAATCGTTTTTCATGCGCCGTAGTACTGCTGGGGTTGTCGAGGTCGATGCGCTGGTTCCGAAGCGAATCGCGCATCTCGAGCGCATGGACCCCGCGCACGTCATCGAGCTGCTCGAGCCCCTCGTTTTGGACCGACGTCGCGAACGCATCAAAACCGTGATCGACGGCAGGCTTTCGAGCGTGTCGGTCGTGTTCGATGCTCCCCATGATCCGTTCAATGGCGCGGCCGTCGTTCGGTCGTGCGAGGCCTTCGGCATTCAGACGATTCACGTCATCGAGCGCAACGAGAGCTTCTTGACGGCCGGCTCGGTTGCGCGAGGTGCACAAAAGTGGGTCGATGTTGTGGCGCATCGTACCGTGCGAAGTGCAGTGGATGCTCTCGCACGAAATGGAATGGAGCTCGTCGGCGCGCACCCTCTCGGTGATTTGCTGCCCGAAGATCTCGCGTCGATTCCGCGGCTTGCGCTCGTGCTCGGCAACGAGCGTGACGGCATTGCCGAAGAGCTCGCTGCAGGATGCACGCGCCGTGTGCGCGTTCCGATGCGCGGGTTCATCGACAGCCTCAACGTCAGCGTCACCGCGGCAATCCTGCTCGACCACGCCGTTCGCCGTAGAAAAGGCGATTTGAGCGACCACGACCGCCTGCGCCTCTACGCGCGTGGCCTGTATTTTTCCGTGCAGAAAGCCGACAGCATCCTTACTCTCCAAAACGACCGATGACCGACGACGACAACAAAGACGAAGCCGAATCGGAAGTGATCGAGCCCGTAGTCGAGGCGCCAAAGCTGTCCGATCTCGAGATGGCGCAAGCCGAAGCGGCGAAGCTCAAGGACATGCTCGTCCGTACCGCCGCCGACTTCGACAACTTCAGAAAGCGGTCGCGACGCGAGCTCGAAGACGCACGTCGCGGCGGTCGCGAAGAGCTCCTCAAAGAGATGCTTCCGGTTTTCGACAACCTCGAGCGCGCAATTCAAAGCGCACAAAAAGCCACCGACGCAAAAGCCGTGTCCGATGGGCTCGGGATGATTTTGAAGCAGTTCGAGAACACGCTCGCGCGCATCGGCATCGTGCGCGTTCCCACGCTCGGCAACATGTTCGATCCGGCGCTCCACGAAGCCATTCAGCAAGTCGAGACGGACGACCATCCCGTCGGAACGATCGTCGCCGAGGTTCAACCCGGCTACACGACGGGCGAGCGCCTCGTGCGCGCGGCCATGGTCGTGGTCGCGAAGCCGAAGTCGCCGACGGGCGAGCAACCCGATGGGTAAGATCATCGGCATCGACCTCGGCACGACGAACTCGTGCGTCGCGGTCGTCGAGGCCACGGGCGCGCACGGCAAGCTCGATGTGCGCATCATCCCCAACGGCGAGGGCGCGCGCACGACGCCGTCGATCGTGGGCTTTCCCGTGAGCGGCGAGCGACTCGTCGGCCAAGCCGCGAAACGCCAAGCCGTCACGAACCCAACGAACACGGTCTATGCCGTGAAGCGTTTGATGGGTCGCAAGTTCAAAGACGAGGAAGTCCAGCGACAGCTGAAGCTCTCGTCCTACACCATCCTCGAAGCGCCCAACGGCGACGCATGGGTCGGTGCCGGCGGCCGCGAGATGTCGCCGCCCGAGATTTCGTCGTTCGTTCTCGGCAAGATGAAAGAGATCGCCGAAGCGTTTCTCGGCGAGCCCGTCACAGAAGCCGTGGTCACGGTGCCCGCCTACTTCGACGACGCACAACGCCAGGCCACGAAAGACGCCGGCAAGATCGCGGGCCTCGATGTAAAGCGCATCATCAACGAGCCCACGGCAGCCGCGCTCGCATACGGCCTCGAGAAAAAACAAACGGAGCGCGTCGCCGTGTACGACCTCGGCGGCGGCACGTTCGATATTTCCGTGCTCGAAATTCAGAGCGGCGTCTTCTCGGTCAAAGCGACCAACGGAGACACTCACCTCGGCGGCGAAGATTTCGACCAGCGCCTCATCGACGCCATCGCCGAGTCGTTCGAAAAAGAACACGGCATTGATTTGCGCAAAGACCGCATGGCACTTCAGCGTTTGAAGGAGGCCGCGGAGAAGGCAAAACACGAGCTTTCGTCGTCGCTGGAGACGGAAATCAATTTGCCTTTCGTCGCTACGAGCAACAAGGGCGAGCCGCTCCACGTCGTCAAGACACTGACGCGCACCGAGCTCGAGATGCTCACCCAAGACCTCATCGACGCAACACTCGAGCCCTGCAAGAAAGCGCTCAACGACGCCAAGCTCACGCCCCACGACATTCACAACGTGGTGCTCGTCGGCGGCATGACGCGCATGCCCGCGGTGCAACGTTCGGTGAAAGAATTTTTCGGGAAGGAGCCTCACAAAGGCGTCAACCCGGACGAAGTGGTCGCAGCTGGTGCAGCGCTTCAAGGCGCGGTGCTGCAAGGTGAAGGCAACATCGAAGTCCTCCTGCTCGACGTCACGCCGCTCTCGCTCGGCGTCGAAACGGGCGGCGGTGTTTTCACGCCGCTCATCCCGCGCAACACCACCATCCCGACCGAGAAGGGCGAGATTTTTACGACGAGCGTCGACAACCAAGGCTTCGTGCCGATTCACGTGCTCCAAGGCGAGCGCACGATGGCCGCCGACAATCGATCGCTCACGCAATTCGAGCTCACGGGCATTCCACCCGCGCCGCGCGGCGTGCCGAAGATTCAAGTGACGTTCAAGATCGACGTGAACGGCGTCGTGAACATCGAAGCCAAAGATCTCGGCACGGGCCGCGCTCAGCTCATGCGCGTCACGGCGACGAGCGGCCTCTCGCAAGACGACGTCGAGCGCCTCGTTGCCGAAGGTGAGAAATTCCAACAAGCCGACGACATGCGCCGCGAGCTCGCCGAGCTGAAGAACCAAGCGGAGACGCTGCTCTATACAACCGGGGCTGCTTTGGAGGGGTATGCCGATCTTGTCGAGGTTGATGTGCTCGACGCGGCACGCAAACAGGCCGCGCATCTCCGCGCTTTGTTGGAAGAGCGTGGGGACATCGCTCAGATCCGGGAGGCGCATCAGACGCTCGAGGCCATGGTGTTTGCGATCGCGGAGAAGATGTACGGGCCGCAGGACGGGGAAGTGGGGGCGGGGCCGGAGTGAGGTGAGGTGGGGGGCTCCCCCCGCGAATGTGCTCGGCCGAGGTCATCTCCCGATGCGTATCCAAAAGCGCGACGCCCGAGCAAGCGCGCGAGGAGAAGACGCTGGCGCAGCGACGGATCCGCTAGCGAACTTCGACCGACATCGAATGGGTCAGCGTTGTTGTGAGGCGGGCCATACGGTCTGCCGCGGGGCCCTTCACCAGCGTCACCGCCTCCGCCACTGCCGCCGCCATCGGGGTCTGGCCGACCTTTTGCCGGGGTTTGGTCCCCTCCCGTGCTGCCGTTGACCTCAATGGTTCCTGTGTCCTTGATCGTCGGCACTCCGACATCCTCGACATCCGGCGTGCCGTCGACGTCCGGCAGATAATTGTCAACGCCTGGCGTGCCGTCGACGTCCGGCGCACCCTGGTTGTTACTTTGCTTATTCGTGTCGCTTGTTCCCGACCAGCCGCCTGGCCTGTCAACGTTTCCGCCGCCAATGGGATCGTTGCCGCCGCCACCGAACCCCAAACCACCATCGCCCTCGGGATCGGCATTGCCACCCCCCCCCGCCGCCACCGTGTCCGCCTTTGCCTTTTCCCGCAGCAGGCGGCTGCACGAAGCCGATCATCTGCTGAATTTTCGGGGAGGAGCGCCGACCTTTGTGGCTGTTCGTGTGTCGACGACCTTTGTCGGGTCGCTATTTGTAGGTGGGTTGGTGTGCGTCGACGCTGTCACTCCGTCTTCGGGATCGGCACTCGGTCGCTGCTTACGAAACCAGTCGGGATCCTCGGAATGCGGGCCTGTTCCGTCATCGCCACCACCGCCACCAGTCGGCGGGTTTGGGGTTATAGGCTGCTGAGTTCCGCTACCCGGATTTGGTTGCGGGGCTTGCACGGCCCTATTTTGTTGAGGTACCAGCGTCGCGATGCGTCGAAGCTCGTTCTTTTTCGTAGTGATCTTTTGCACGATGTGGGCAACAGCATTCGCGACCTCTGTCGTGGCCGCGGTATTTGCGATTGGAAGCAGAAAGTTCTGAGCGCCAAGTGAGCGCCCTGCAATCTTGGAGATTGGATACGTTGCTTCCAGTCGTCGAACGGGTCTGACTCCATCCCTGAGCACGCCGGCCAGGATACGGCGATCGTTGGCACTGGAAGATTCTGTGGCGACTGGATCGTGATGAACGAGAGCATGAACGAGGCGTGAAATGCGGGGCAGAGCCTCTATCGTCGAGT
>JBBSFE010000208.1:0-6575 GCA_038239005.1 Polyangiales bacterium | reverse complement strand
GTCTCGGCGGGCAGCGTCGCCATCACGTGGCAAGTCGTCGCGTGCGCTTCGGCCTACGTTTCCGTGTCGCGTGTAGATTACAACTACTTCGTCGTCGACCAGGGCGTCGGTCCTGGCCCGTACTCGGTGCGCATCACCTCGAGCACCGGCGAAGTGCTCGAGGATTCTCTTCCACCCGTCGCCGCCGACACCACGGTCAACGGCGCGGCTCAGTTTCCGTGATCGTTCGGCCCGCCCGCTGGCCTATTTTTCGGCGACCTTGGTATCGTCCTTCTTCACGAGCGTGAGGTCGGCGACGCCGTCTTGGAAGTGGACGCGCGCGACCATCAGCTGCTCTTGCAGCGTGACGACGTCGAGCGTCGACTTCGACAAGCGGTCCGAGATCTCGCTCATCTTCTTCTCGAGGTTCGCCATGAGCGGGCCGGCCAGCTTCACCGCTTTGAGCGTGAAGATCTGATTGTGGAGCTCGTCCATGCGCTCGCGGTACTCGCCCATTTGCTCGCGCGTCGTCGAGATCTTCTGCTCGATGTCGCCCATGTCCTTGTTGAACTTCAAGAGCTCCTCGACCTTCGCCTTGAGTGGCCCGTCGACCACGGCGTGCGTGAGGTACGCGCGGACTTGCTCGATGCCCGCGGGGGTTCGCACGTCGATCGTGCGGAACACCGGCGTTGCCTCTTCGATCGTGATCTCTGCCTTCGAGTGCGCATCGACGACGACGCGGAAGAGATTCGCAGTGCCGAGCTTCTCTTCGCCGCCGCCCGTGGGCGTCTTTGTCAGCTTGTAACCGGGCGCCACCGTGTGACGGACGTACACGATCGAACGCTCTGGGAGACGATTCGAGAGCGTGAGCGTCGTCTTGCGCGTGTGCTGCACTTCCGTGGAGAACACACCGCGCTGCACCGTGATGATGCGCGAGATCTGATCCTCTTCGTTGTTGCCTCGGTCGACGACGATCTGACGATCGAGCGCGAACGGAACGAACGCATTCGAGCGCGCCGGTATCGGCTCCGCCATGCCCTCGCCGATGAAGCGACCTTCGCCGAACACCGTGACCGGACCCGTTTCGAGAGCGGAGTCGCTCGGGTTCTTGAGGCGCACGGCCTTGAACGGGAACTGCGCGTTGCCGCGTGAGCTCTCGGGGTCGTAGAGGTAAACGACTTCGCCTTCGGTGTCCGTGTGGAGGATGGACACCATCGCGCTCGTGCCGCGCGCGACCGACGTCACGTTGCCCGATTCGAAGTGCGAAGTGCCAATCGGATCGGCCGCGATGGCGTTGCCGTTCTGATCTTTTGGTTGCGCGTCAGCTTCGGTCTTTGCAGCCTGCTGGCCGTTCGCGTTTTGCTTCGGCGTCTCGACGACGCGCACGCCGCCATCACGACCTTGCTGCTCGCCACGACCCACCGCGACGACTTTGTTCGGGTCGACGCCGTTGCGCACGAGCTGCTCGCGCATCTTGTTGGCGCGCGCGAGGCTTGCCGCGTTCTTGTCGCCGTCGTTCGCGGATGCGAAACCTTCGACGACGATCGTGTCTTGCGCCGTCTGGAGCGAGCGCGCCATGCGCTGGATGTTGTCCAGCTCGGCACGCGGCGCAGTTGGCTGCCCTTGACCGCCACCACGCATTCCCGTCGGCATGTGACCGCCGCCTGCGGCCGATGCCCCGGCTCCAGCGTGGCCGTAATGCATGGGTGCGGAGCTCGCGACGCTGGATGTCGTCGTCGGTGGCGGCGGTGCTGACTTCTCTTTCTCTTCGACCTCGGCCGCGGCCATCGTGCGATCGTCGACATCGGCGACGAGCTTCTTCTGAACCGCTTCGTTGCCATACGACGAGCCGCCCGTGGGCGGCGCGAACGCGAACAAATCATTTTGCTGGAGCGTCTCGCGCTCGACGAGCCGAATCGATCGCAAGTCGAACCGGAAGGAAAGCGCCGAGCTCGACCCAACACCAAGCCTCACGTCGTTCCAGTCTTCGCCGCTCGTGTTGTCGACGATGGCCCACGCCTCGAGGTTCACTTTGCCTTTGTCACCGAGCACCACGCGGTAGCTCGGCTTCCACGAAGGCGACTCGGTCACGTACGAGAGCTTGAGCTTGTGGGCCGAGCCCTTTTGGAGCCCGATGCGCATGTCGATGAGCCCAGTCAGCGAGGCCGGCGCCTTGGTCGGGTACGTGATCGGCGCCGGTTGCCCGGTTTTGGCATCGACCACGGTCAGCGACTTCAGGAAGTCATCCACCTTGTCGGCGGGAACCTGAAGGTCGAGGTGGTCGCCCTGAACGTCGGCCGTCCGCTCGAAGTACGCCACTCCATTGCGATAAACGACGACGCGCCCAAGCGTGGTGTCGTTCGGAGCGTGAACGTACGAGGCCGCGCCGCCGCAGCCCGTGAGAAAGACAATGAACGGAAGGAGATTCACTTTGCGCATGCGTCTTGTACGCACGCGCCCCATGGAAGATTTGTCTCCGGAGGAGACAAAGTAGGGTCCGCCCGACACCGAAGGTGGCGGGTGGAGTGGACTTTTAGTGATGAGGTGCAGGCGGAAGCTTTTCGAGCAAAGCCTGCTGCTCGACGAGATTCCAGGGAAGCTTTTCGTAGACGTCCTCGAAGAGCGATGCGCGCGTCGGGCTGGGCAGGTCTTCGACCTTCTTGATGGCCGGCGAGATTTCGCCCGTCAGCTCCGCTTCGAGCGCGGCGTCGCGGGCGTCGTCCATCAAGCCGCGGAGCACCAAGTGTTTGCGCAACCGATCGACAGGGTCCTTCTTCTTCCACGATTCGACTTCGGCGTCGCTGCGGTAGCGCGTGGGGTCGTCGCTCGTCGAGTGGGCGCCGATGCGATACGTGACCGCTTCGACGAACGTAGGCCCGCCACCGCTCCGTGCGTGCGCGAAGGCGTCACCGAGAACCTTGCATACTGCAAGTAAATCGTTGCCGTCGACGCGGACACTCGGCACGCCATACGCGCGCCCCTTGATGGCAAGCGTGCGCGATGCGGTTTGGCGCTCGGTCGGAACGCTGATCGACCAGTGGTTATTTTGGCAGATGACGACGCATGGCACTTTGAACACGCCGGCGAAGTTGAGCGCGTTGTGGAAATCGGGTTGGCTCGTGGCGCCGTCTCCGCAGAAACCGACGGCAACGCTCGGTACCTTCTTCAGCTTCATCGCCCACGCGCAGCCGACCGCTTGCGGGATTTGCGGACCGATGCACGACGACCACGAGACCTGATTCACGGAGCGACCCGATTGATGGCTCGGCATCTGCCGGCCTTTGAGCACGTCGCCGGAGTTGCCGAAGACTTGCGCGATGAAGGAGTCGAGTGGAAACCCGCGTACGAGCATCACGCTTTGCTCGCGCAACGCGGGGAACACCCAATCGTCTTTTTCGAGCATGAGGCCCGTCGCGATGGGCGTTGCTTCTTGGCCATGCGCCGCGCCGTAGAAACCAACGCGCCCTTGGCGCTGAAGAACGATCATGCGCGCGTCGAGCAAACGGAGGCGGCGCATTTCGCGGTAGCCGCGAAGGAGCACGTCGTCGCCGAGATGTGGATCGGTCTCTGGATCGATGGAGCCGTCATCGCGAAGAACGCGAAGGAGACCCACGTCGGGAGCCTCGCGGAGTGCGGAGCTAGCCTCGAGCCCTTCTGCTGCCACTACTGACAGAGCCCGAACCACGTCGGCAGGCCAGTGACGCCGCCGCCACATGTCTCGCCGCCAGGACAGCCACCTTTGCCGGCGCCTGCGTCTTTGATGCCCGCGTCGAATGGACCGCCACCGAGGTAGCAATTCCACTCGCACTTCGAGCCGGCATCGACGGTGCCGTAGCAACCCATGCCATCGTTGCAGTCGTTGGCGTATTGGCACGGAGCTTTTTCGGCGAGGCCAGAGTCGCCGCCGTTCGCGTAGGCGGAGCAGCTCGCAGTGCCGCTCATGTCTTGCACCAAGCACTCGAGGCCGGGGCCGCACGGTTGGATTTGATACGGCTGACACGGTTTGTTGTACGTGCAGACGGAGTACGCGGTGTTGGTGCCGTCGACGGTGACGTTGACATCGCACTTGCCGGTGAAGCCTTCGGGTTGAGCTTTGCCGCAGATGGCGTCGTCGCCGATGCAGCAGTGGCGCGCGCAGCGATGCTCGATGCACTCGAGACCGGCGACGCAGTTGTTGCCCGAGCCGCTCGGGGTGCAGGCGTAGCCTTCTTTGATGGAGCCCGTCTTGTTGGTGATGCACTTGAGCGTGTAGCCGCCGTCGGTCTGCTTGAACGCCGTGCACTCTTGGCCGGTCGGACAGTCTTGCAGGTAGACGTCGCACGAGCCGCTGATGCCGGCTTCGCACGTCATCGGGGTGGGGCCGTCGCTGCCGCCGCCATCGCCGCCGCCGCTATCGCCGCCGCCGCCTTCGGTCGTGGAGTCGCCGCCGCTATCGCCGACCGTGTCGTCGACGGGGTTGCTCGAACATGCAACGCCAAGAACGCCCGACAGGAGAAGACCCACGCCTCCAGCGAGCCACCACACGCGCCGAGAAGAGAAGATCATTTTCTTACTCCAAACATATCAAAGGGGATCAATTGCCGCACATGTATTTTGCAATTCGCGTGAGGAAGTCAGCGCGCTGAGACGTGGGATCTTTGATGGTGAGGTCGGGCTCGCAGCTCGCAACGGCGGGCGGGGCTGCGTCACCAAGAAGCGCTTTGCATTCGCCCGTGCTCGACGCGAACGCGTGGTCGTACGACGAGCATCCGCCGGAAAGCGCGGCCTCGTCGCATGTGGTGAAGGCGCCGCCCGTGCATGCGCCGCATGCTTGATCTTGGCAGCCATACGACGCGTGGAGAAGATCGCCGCACGAGCCCGGGCCTGCGTTGCTCTTTTCGTACGGCACTTGCGAGAGGGCGTTGTCGATGCAGCCTTCGACGTTGATCGTGCCGACGGAGTTGTCGAACACGACGACGCCCCACTTCGCGTCGGTCTTTTGAGTTTCGATGCACGCGCCACACGCTTGCGCGGGCTGGCCGCTGCCGAATTGCGTGCACTTGGAAGTGTCGCCGCCTTGGCACGCTGCGTAGTCGCCCGCTTGTTGTGACGTGCACGCGCCCGCGTGAGCGGGGTTCGGCGGGTGCATCAGCTCTGGCTGGTACTTGCTGACGTCGAGCGGACCACACACGTTGGGCGCGTCGGTGTCAGAGGCGGCGTCGCTGGGTGGGACGAAGACTTCGGACGCGCCGCTGTCTTTGTTCAGCTGCACGCCGCCTGCGCCGCAGCCCACCGCAAGTAAAGCCAAAGCAAAACGTTTCAAGCAAACACAAACATAGCACCTTCAGGGCGTCGTCGAGGCGGGGGCGGCTGGCGTGGCCGTGTTCTGCTGCTGCATGATCTGCGGACGCATCGACATCGAGCGGCGTGTTTGCACGCTATGAGCCGCGCCAAGGACGGGCGCGACGGCGGCGTCTGGGTCGACGACGGGAGCCGCGCCGCTAGATTCGTCGCAGCTCGAGTGGCAACCCGCGACGAGCAAAAGGAAAAAGACGCACTTTTTCATGGGCCACATATGAATCCTATGATGCGGGGGAGCCAATCGTTTTCTTGATCCGGAGCCATCTTCGTGGGGTCCGGAAAGCACGCAGCGACCGCACCGCTCGGCGTCGCATCGCCGACGATCGCAGCGCAGGGGCCGGTCGTCGACTGGACGAGGTCGTCGTAGGGTTTGCAGACGCCAAGAACGGCGAGGTTGTCGCAAATGGCGAAGTCTTTGTCGGCGCTACACATGCCGCATGCGGCGTCCTGACAGCCGTACGAATCGTGGAGAAGCTCGCCGCACGAATTCGGCTCGGCGCCGACTTGGCCGAGAGCGTCGTCGACGCAGCCTTCGATGTTGAACGTCGCTTTGGTTCCGTCGAACACGATGACGCCCCACGTGGCGTCCGTGGTCTTCGACTCGATGCACGCGCTGCATGCCGCGCTCGCTTGGCCCGGTTGGAACTGATTGCACTTGTCGGTGTTGCCGGTTTGGCAGAGTGCGTAGTCGGTTGCTTGCGACACGACTCCGACAGTGCACAAGTTTTGATGCGCAGGCTTCGGCGTGTGCATCGGCGTCGGCGTGTACGACGCGCTTGCATCGTCGGGCGGGCACAGGGGCGCATCCGAGTCGAGCGCGGCGTCACCGATGGCTGCGTCTTGATCGATCGACGATGTGCCGCAACACACCAAGCACACGGACAAAAGCAAAAGGCAGCCCCACGCATGACTTCTGCGTGGCGCTGCCTCGTGCACTTGGGTCACGAACGTTACGGGCTTACAGACCGCACATGAAGTTCGTGAACGTGTTGAGCTCGGCGGTCGTGTAACCGGCCGTGCTGCTAGCTGCGAAGCACTTGCTCACGTTCGGCGGCGAGACGTCGCCGTTGAGCGACGAGCAAACACTCGCGTTGGTGAACGCATCGCCGTAGCTCTTGCACTCGTCGGCGAGAGCGTCGTTGACGCACGTGGTGAAGTCGGTCGTGGAGCAGGTCGCGCACGCTGCGTCTTGGCAGCCGTAGCTTGCGCTGAGGAAGTCGCCGCAGGAGCCGGTCGAGGTCGAGTTCTCTTGCGCC
>JBBSFE010000207.1:0-6852 GCA_038239005.1 Polyangiales bacterium | reverse complement strand
GTGAAACGCGAGCAATGGGACACGTCGCGCTCTATGGAGACCCCGGAACGCGCGCGCTCGTCGATGGCGTGTCGAAAGGCAATTGTCCGCTCGCCGATGTTCCCCTCGAGCCAGGCGAGCACGACATCCGCTTCGTCTTCGACGTCACGGGCGATACGAGCGGCACACGCGTGAACGTGAAGGCCAACGAGCACGTCAGACTCCGCGCCGATTTCACCGGCGCGACGCCCACGGTGCGCATCCAGCGCTGAATCTCCGTGGTAAAGGTGCCCACCATGCCCGACTTCTTCGATCTCGCGCGCCACTTTTCGCCCGAAGAACGCACCGTGCAGCAGACGGTCCGCGCGTTCACGGAGAAGCGCGTTTTACCGACGATCGGTGAGCACTGGGAAAAGGGAACCTTCCCGATGGAGCTCATCTCCGAGATCGCCGAGCTCGGATTGCTTGGTTGCAATCTACACGGATATGGGTGCGCCGGTCTGAGCGAGATCGGCTACGGCCTCGCGATGCAAGAGCTCGAGCGCGGCGACTCCGGCATTCGCTCGTTCGCCAGCGTGCAAGGAAGCCTCGTCATGTATCCGATCTGGGCATTCGGCTCGGAGGAGCAGAAGAAAAAATATCTCCCCGAGATGGCGAAGGGAAAAGTGATTGGCTGCTTCGGTTTGACCGAGCCCGATTTCGGCTCGAACCCATCCGGCATGCGCACGGTCGCGCGCGACGACGGCGACGCCTACGTGCTCAACGGAACGAAACGTTGGATCACGAACGGCAACCTCGCAGAGGTCGCGCTCGTCTGGGCGAAGCTCGGCGGACCCGACGGCAAAGTGCATGGCTTCTTGGTCCCGACGGATCGCAAAGGCTTCGAGGCGCGGCCCATTCACCGCAAGGTGAGCCTGCGCGCGAGCGTGACGAGCGAGCTCATTCTCGAGGACGTTCGCATCCCGAAAGACGCGGTGCTTCCGAACGTCGCGGGGATGAAGGGACCGCTATCGTGTTTGACTGCGGCGCGCTTCGGCATCGCGTGGGGCGTGCTCGGCGCGGCGGCCGCGTGCTTCGATTGCGCCGTCGACTATGCGAAGCACCGCGTGCAATTCGGAAACAAACCCATCGCGGGTCACCAATTGGTGCAAGCGAAGCTCGCAGAGATCTTGACGCAGCTCACGAGCGCTCAGCTCCAAGCGCTCGAGGTCGCGCGCTTGAAAGAAGAGAAGAAGCTCGACTCCGTGCATGTGTCGATGATCAAAAGGCACAACGTACGTATGGCCTTGGAGGCGGCGCGCACGTGCAGAGACATTCTCGGCGGCAACGGGATCACGCTCGAATATCCCATCATGCGCCACCTTTGTAATTTGGAGACGGTGTCCACTTACGAGGGGACACACGACATTCACACGCTCATTCTCGGACAGCACATCACCGGAATCGCCGCGTTCGAGTAGTCGCATGCGCGTTGCTCTCGCGCTCGCGCTCGCCGGCTCAATCGGTTGCGCATCGCCGACGCCGTACGAGGTCGTTCATTTTCCGAGTGGGCCGCGCACGCTCGGAGGTGAGCTCTTTCGGCCGAAGGGCAAAGGGCCATTCCCTGCGGTGCTCTACAACCATGGAAGCGTCGAAGGGATGAAGAGCGACATGGCTGCCGCCGCGATGGGGCCGCGCTATGCAGCGAAGGGTTGGATTTTTTCATGCCCTATCGTCGCGGCCAAGGTTTGAGCGCCGACGCAGGGCCGTACATCGGCACGTTGATCGACGACGCGGAGAAACGCGGCGGCGCGGCGGCCGCGGCCGACACGATGGTTCGACTCCTCACGACGGATCACCTCGACGATCAGATGGCAGCGCTCGCGTAGGCCTGGGATCTTGGTCGCCTATGCTCGAACGATCCCGTCTGCGCCGCGCACGATCCGAGCTCCGCGTCGAGCGACCGCCGAACCGAGGGCGCTGCGTGCCATGGTTGTTTGTACATCGCCGAGTGCTCGTGCGAGCGATTCAACAAGTACCTCGATCGCGCGCTCGTCGTGCCGACGATCGGTGACGACATCGAGCTAGCGTTTTTTCGCGAGCGACCATGATGGCTGACCGCGCAAACCTGAAGCCAGTGGCGACCAACGTGCTCGAGCAGCTCCGCGACGCCATCGCAGCTGGCTCATTGAAGCCGCCGATCGATCGCGCAGCGCTCGTGGCCTTCGGCGTACGGCATCAAATCGAAGCCATTGAGCTCGCACTCGCAGCGCACAAGACGGCGGCGTGCCTCTCGGTGCAGGCGACCTACGCCGGAGCTCGTTTGGACGGGCCCCGAGGCCCCCGCGGGTACGGCTCGAGACACGGCGGTCGTTTTGCGCGAGCTCTTCGAGCGCGCCCGCGAGAGCGTGATCCTCGCCGGCTACAGCTTCGACCACGCGATTTAGCCCGAAAAGACCCCAAGTACCCAGAGCAGCGAGGCGATGCACGCGATGATGAGCATGACCGCACCCGCGACGACGACTCGCGTGCGCAGCGTCGAAACGTCGGCCGCAGTCGTCGGCTGTGTGCTCCGCGCGCTCATCAACGGCGCGCAGGCGTTCTGCTCGTCACGTCGCGCACCTTCTTCCTCCGCGTCTTTGGGCGGGAGCGCGGGCGCTTCGGGCATCTGGTGGACGAGCTCGCGAACGACTTCTTCGATCGATGCGGGCGTCAGCAGCGCCAGTACCGTGTCTCCGATCCGAAGAGCACGGCTCGGGTCCCACGTCGCGTCCTTTTCCGGATCGAGCCGCGATGTGCCCAAGAACGTGCCGCGCGACGACGCGAGATCGCGCACGAGGACGCGGCCGCTTCGGAGCACCAAGCGGACGTGTGCGCGGGAGAGCGAATCGTCATCGAGAATCCAATCGCTCTCCTTCCCGCGGCCGACGCGCACGGCTTGCCCCTCCGCACCCAAGTCGAAGTGCGCTCCGAGACGCTGGCCGCCGACGACGAGGACGCGCGGAATCGAGCGGGCGCGCTCGATGGCAGCGAGGGCCAGCTCCGCCGTCTTTGCGGGGAGGACCGTCTCTTCGTAAGCAACTTTCCCGGCGCTCGATCCGATGAGCACCCGGTCACCAGGAAGAATCGCGCGCGCCTCACCTGGAAGGACGCGCACGGCGTTCACTGCCACAACGCCATCGCCTTCGGGTCGAACGAGGAGCCACTCGTCTTTTGGCTCGAATCGGACATGTTTCGCCTCGAGCCCGATGACGACCACGTCACACGACGCGTCCGCGCCGAGCACGAGCGCGCGCTCGATTGGAACGTGTTGATCGCCGAGGACGAGGACGAACGGCACAGGGAGTTAGAGTATCATCGCCAACCGAGGGAGCAGCGCGTGGTCCGCTTCGAATACGACATCGGAGATCGCATCACCGGAAAGCGCGGCACATACCGCATTCGGGAGCGACTCGGCGCGGGCGGAATGGGCGCGTGCTACCTCGTCGAGGACACCGACGCGCCTCACTTCTACGTGCTCAAAACGATGCAGGCGCGGCTCGCGTCGAAGAAGGATGCGCGCGATGCCTTCGAGCTCGAAGCCCGCGGGCTCATCGCGCTCCACAAGTGCCCGAACATCGTTCACGCGTTCCTTTTGGACGCCACATCCACCGGCGTCCCGTTCTATCTGATGGAACATTTGAGCGGGCTTTCGCTCCGCGAGATCCTCAAGCGAAAGAAGCGACCGCACCTCGACGCCATCATCGGGATCGGCGTCGGGCTCGCGAGCGCGCTCGAGTACGCGCACGGAAAAGAGATCGTCCACTGCGACGTGAAGCCCGACAACATCTTCATCGTTCATCGCGCCGAAGGTCCGCTCGTGAAGCTCCTCGACTTCGGCGTGATGAAGTTGAATCTCGTGCGCGCAGGCTACGAAGGAGCGGCGGGAACGCCTGCGTACATGGCTCCGGAGCAGCTGCGCGGTGAAAGCGTCGATGCGCGTAGCGATCTCTTCGCCGCAGGCCTCGTCCTCTACGAGATGCTCGCGGGCAAGCACGCGTTCGCCGACTTTGGAATGGATGAGAAAGGCGCGATGGCGCGCATCGACGCGGTGCCCGCGCCGATCAACCAAGTCGCGCGCGAGCTCCCTTGGCAGATCGCCAACATCTTCGACGACCTGATCGGCAAGCTGCTCGAACCGAAACGAGAGCGTCGCTACAAGGACGCCTCGGCGATCATCGTGAAGCTGCACGACGTCAAGCGCGCGCTCGACCGAATGAAGAAAGGCGATGTTCACGCCGCGACGACGAACCCCGCGGGACCGCCACAAGATTTGATCGCGCAAATCACCGGCGTGATCGACGACGAGGCGATCGCGGGCGAGACCGATCCGAACCTCGATTTGTCGAGCGAGCCCGAGCTCGTCGCCGCTGTCGCGAAGTCGGCCGAAGACAGCACACACCCGCCATCACGCGCCCTGCCGGAGCCCGACCGCAAGAACGTGTCGTACATCGAGCCCCAGGCGAACTCGTACGAGCGCGCCGCGAAGGCAGCGAAGCTTCTGCCGGACGAATCGCCGAAGCCCGCGACGCCGAAACCAACCGGTGGGCTCGACCTGACCTCCGGAGAGCGCGAGTACGTCGACAACCTTGCGAAGCACGTGAAAGACCGCGCCGAAGGCGGCTTCGCGCTCGCGGGTCGACCGCGCCCGCCTGCGCCCGAAACGGTTCTCGAAGATGATGACTATCACCGTCGCCTGCGGCGAAAAGACGGCGAAATCCACCTCAGCTCGACGATCGTCGTCGCCATCATGCTTGGGGTCGTCGTCATGATCGGCGCGGCGGCCTACCTACTGGTGCACCCATGACCGGCCGCAAACTGGTGGATTGCCTCGACCTGTCGCATCCTATCCCCGAGATGACGAAGAAGGCCAACACCGATCCGAGCTTCCCGCCACGCGGCGAGCATTCCGAGGAAGCGGTCGACAAGATGCTCGATGGTCTCGCGAAGCCGTTTCAGCTCAAACCGACGGCGAATCGTCCCGATTCGGCCGGCGAGCACGCCATCGAGTATCAAGCCGAGCCGCGCACACCGCCGGCGCGCGTGGAGCACGTCACGTTCCCGAACGCGCCCGTGATCGTCACCCAAACCGACCCCGGCATCGCACCGCGGGGTGGTCCGCTCAACGTGACGCCCGAGGAACGCAAGCGCCTCGAAGAAGAGTTCGAGTACCGGCGCAAGATGAGCGGGCGTGACGTCGTCGAACGCAACGCAGACACCGGCCCGCGCAAGACCGATCCGCCCGGACTGACGACGGACCCCCCGCGTCACGGGAGCCCGCTCCCGAAGCTCGTCATCGCGTTCATCGCGCTCATCGCGATCTGCGTCATCGCGTTCGTCGCCACCCGGCAACCGAAGCCGAGTCCAACGAACAGCACAACGACCGTGACGGCTACCGCCACGGCGACTGCACCCGTGACCGCGACAACAACGGTCGCACCGACGATGACTGCGCCGGCGACCACGACCGCGCCGACGCAGACGAGCGCGCCAACATCACCGACATCGACAACCCAAGTCCGATCGCCTACGACCGCAACCGCAACGGCCACTGCGACAACGACCGCAACGGCGACGGCCGCAACGGCGACGGCCGCGACCGCTGGAAGCACCGACCCAGCTTTCACCAAACCGTGATGATGATCCGAACGCAGGCAGCCGTCGCAGTACTTCTCTTTCTCACAGCGGGCATGGCGTCGGCGGACACGCCCGACCACATCAAGGAAGCGGAGCGCCGTTTCGAGGAAGGCAAACGTCTTTATGGAGAGGGCAAGTACACGGAAGCGCGGACGCGCTTTCTCGAAGCGTGCGCGGCCAACCCGACGGAGTTCTGCGCGAAGAATCTCGGCATGGCGGAGCACAAGCTCGGCATGTGGGTCGATGCCGCCACGCACTTTCGCGAGTACCTCGACGATCCTCGCACGCGTAGCGATCCACCGCGTGCCGACATCGAAGGTCGATTCAAAGAAGCGCGCGCAAAGTGCGGTGAAGTCGTCGTCACCGCACCCGCGAGCGCCAAGGTGGTCGTCGACAAGAAAGACGTCGGCATTGCGCCGCTCACCCAGACCGTCTTCGTCGAGGTCGGCGAGCACGAAGTGACCGCGCGATGGGCCGATGGCGAGAAAACCGCTCGCGTCGCAGCGCACGCCGGCGAAACGGTGCGCGTCGACCTCGCGCCCCCAACGACAAACGGAGCCCCGCCCCCGACGAAGACGGAGACGTACCGACCGGCTGCGGGTTGGATCGTTGCCGGTGTCGTCGGTGGAATCGGTCTCGTCGGTGTTGGACTGGGCATCGGCTTCGGCGTCGCTTCGAGCAACGCGATTGGCGACGCGAAGCGCTCTGCGTCGCTTGGTATCTGCGTTTCGCCCTCCGCGGCGTGCAACACGTTTCGCGATC
Organism: Polyangiales bacterium; assembly: GCA_038239005.1. Taxonomy (GTDB): domain Bacteria; phylum Myxococcota_A; class Polyangia; order Polyangiales; family Polyangiaceae; genus DASXHD01. The sequence goes on along the minus strand of JBBSFE010000207.1, from coordinate 456 downwards.
ACGCGAACAGCGCGAGCTCGTCTGCGACTGCGTCGATTGTTGGCTACGTCACCGGGGGCGTGCTTCTCGGCGCCGCCGTCGTGATGGCCGTCGTGTGGCCATCGAAGCAGCGAGCGGTCGTCGTCGCGCCATCCGCCGATGCACACGGCGGTGGTCTCGTGCTCACGGGTCGCTTTTGATGATCGGAAAGAACATGCACTCCAAGCTCGCTTATCTCGCCGTCGTCTTCGCCGTGGGCGGCATCGCCGGATGCCCTGGCTTCGTTGGAAACTGCGATTACGGTGTCTGCGACGCGACGGACGGCGCGATCGACAACTCCGTCGACGCGCCCGCGGACGCCGACGCAAGCGTCATCGACCCACAGAAAGGCGTCTTCGTCTCTCCTTCCGGAAGCGACTCGAACGACGGCTCCGAGCAGCATCCACTCCAGACCCTCGGCGCGGGCCTCACGAAGGC
>JBBSFE010000206.1:0-6979 GCA_038239005.1 Polyangiales bacterium | reverse complement strand
GGCGTAGGCGTAGGCGTGAGCGTGGGCGTAGGCGTACGCGTCGGCGTGGGCGTACGCGGTTGCGGCCCCACCAATCAGCCCCCCATGGCTCGCCTCCCACGCCGCCGCCCACGCGCACCCGCACCCTCACGTCACGCCCACGCCCACGCGAACGCCAACGCCCACGCGAACGCCAACGCCCACGCCCTAGAACTTGGCGCCGAACGTCATCCCGTAGAACCCCGGCCCAACAACGGGCGACAGCCCGCCGAACGTGGGCGCCGAGCGCTTCTTCTTCGGAGCAAGAACGAAAATCGTGATCCCCGCGGCGAGGGCGACGCCGCCGCCGATGAACAAGATCGTGGACAAGAGCGCTGCGTCCTTCGCTTCGGATCGCAGTCCGAGACCGACGGCGTCGCATGTGTCTTTGGCGTCGCAGTGGTTGTTTGCGTTCGAGTCGCTCAGCTTGCCCGCCGCGACGAGGCCGAGAATGCTGCCGACCGCGATGCTCACCAAGCCCGCACAGCCGACCACGATGCCGCCGACGTGATACGGAAACGCGGGGTCCCCTTCGTCGACGACCGGCGGTGGTGCAGCATCGGCGCGCTCGAGAGGACCAACGGTTAGCGTGACAGTGGCGCCTTCTCCCGTCACGTCGATCTTCTGTTCCCACTTTTTGAAATGCGGGGCCGTCGCGGTGACGACGTGTGAGCCCGGATCCACCGCAACGGCCATCCCGAGATCCGATGGACCAAGTTGCTCGCCGTCACGTGTGACGATCAAACCTGCGGGTCGCGCTTCTTGCGGGCCGAGCACGGTGAGCTTCGCGAGGTGCGGCTCGAGCGTCGTCATGTGTTTTTGCGCGACCTTGTCGCGCTGCTGCTTGTCGTGCTTCTCGATCGCCATGCGCTGCGCGTCTTTGTAGGCGTGGTAAGCGCTCGCTGTTTGGCCGTTGCGCTCGTAGCAGTCGGCGAGCCACAGCATGCCGCCGATCTCCGGGTCGAGCTTGTTGCTCGCCTCGAACTTCGGGCATGCGTCGGCGTATTTGTTTTGCTTCATCAGCGCCGCGCCCTCGTCGAAGAGCTTGTCGGCCTCGCTCTGATCGGCGCTCGCCGTTGTCGCGCCTAGGACAATCGCGGTGGCTACAGCGGCTAGCGGGAGGCGCATCCGAATTATTTTCGGCCGCCGAACTCTTTGTTGTCAACCGTTGCTGTCGGGTGAGGGCGCGCGACGGGTTGGGTACGCGTTTGCGTTTGCGTGGGCGTTTGCGTGGGCGTGAGCGTTTGCGTGGGCGTGGGCGTTTGCGTGAGCGTGGGCGTGGGCGTTGGCGTTGGACGGGTCATGTCCATCGTTGGGATGGGGTCGATCGTTGGGGTGGTTGGCGTGGCCGGCGCCATGTTCGTTGAGGTGTCGGTCGACGTTGCGGTGGTGACAGTGGTCGTCGGTTTCGGTTTTGGAAGCGGCGCGGGCTGCTGCTGTTGGCGCATGCCGAGGAAGACGGCGCCGCCGATGATGATCACCGCGGGGATGAGGAGCGTCCACACGGGGAGGCCGCTCCGCTTCGGCGGTGGCGGCTGCTGCTGTTGTGGATACTGCATCTGCTGGTGCGGCATCTGCTGCTGGTGCGGCATCTGCTGCTGCCACACGGGCGCCGGAGGGTAGGGGCCACTGCCGCCGACGTGGGGTTGCGTCGATGCGAGCGCAGGATTGTTTTGCGGGAGCGCGCCCACCGGAACGAAATCGCGCGACGTCGGGATCGACACGTACGCCGCGCGCGGGTCTTGTTGGGCGACGGACATCAGCGGGCGTGACCCGGGTGGCTGCGGGGTTGGCTCCGGGAGACGCTGAATGCGCGTGGCGTCGTGCTCGTCGCTCTCGGGATCGTCGACGCGCGTCGCCATATCGAGATCGTCATCGACGAGCGACGACAGGTTCACGTCTTCCGCCGGAGCTGCCGGTACACCCACGAGTGGTGTCGGTGCTTCGGAGCGATCGGGCGGCGGGAGAGAACGCGCGATGCCGCTCTTCGATACGTCGCTGCGCCCGAGCCACGCGCGTACGATCTCGCGCTGCTGCGAGATATCGAGTCCAATCATTTCGTTAACGAACGCAGCCGCGGTGCGCACCGTCGACACGAGATTGTACGTGCGCGCAGACTGCTCGAGCGCTTCGGCGAAATCCGCTGCGCTCGCGAAACGATCTTGCGGATTCGCCGCGAGAGCGCGCCGAACGACGATCTCCACTTCGGGTGGAACGCTCGGCTCGTATTGCCGAAGCGGCGGGACCTCAGCGGCGACGACTTTGAAGAGGGTCTCTGCCTCACCGTCGGCTTTGAACAGTCGCTGGCCCGTGAAGAGCTCCCACAAGACGATGCCCGCTGCGAAAACATCCGCGCGACGATCGACAGGCATGTTGCCGCGCACTTGCTCGGGCGACATGTACGCGAGCTTGCCTTTGAGCTGCCCGCCTTGCGTCGCGTTGGCGATGCGCATCTTCGCCTTTGCAACGCCGAAGTCGGTGATGCGCGCAACGCCATCGACACCCACGAGAATGTTTTGCGGAGACACGTCGCGGTGAACGATTTGGAGCGCCGAGCCATCTTCGTCGGTGAGCTCGTGCGCGGCGTGCAAACCGGTGAGCGCGTCGAGCATGATGCGAATCACGATGGGGACCGGAATCTTTCGATTCACGTTCGTCGCGCGCGCCATCAAGTGGCCGACGGTGTCGCCCTCGATGTATTCCATGACGAGGTAGTACTGCTCGCCCTGCATGCCGATCTCGAGGATGGGCACCACGTTCGGGTGGTGGAGGCGCGACGCGAGGCGAGCCTCGTCGAGGAACATCTGGACGAAGTCCTGCTCCTTCGCGAGGTGCGGGTGCAGCCGCTTGATCGCAACGAACCGCTTGAAACCCGCCACGCCGACGAAGCGCGCGAGATACACCGTCGCCATTCCGCCGGCTGCGAGCTCGGCTACCAGCTCGAATCGATCGAGCCGTTCCCCCTCGCCGGGGATGGCGAGAATCTTGGTCATGAGACGACTCTCAATAGTAGCCCGATAGGGACAGCGCCGTCAGTTTCTTGACGTGATGAGGCGCGATTCGTGGGGGTATCTGCTACATGGGAACAGAGTGAAGAGGCGAACGGTCGCGACGCGCGTCCTTCTATCGTTCGCGTTTACCCTGCTCGCATTTGCAGTGACCGCGTTTTGGTCCGTCACCGCGCAGCGACGCACCGCGGCAGACAGCGAAGAGCTTTCGAAGGGTTATCTGCCCGTCGCGCTCAAGCTGGGACAACTTCGCGCAACGCAAGCGACGCTCGCAACGCTCATCGACGGATTGCCCGACGAACGTGACCCAGTTTCTGCACGACTGTTGCTCAATACTCTCGTGAGCGCGCGGCACGCGAAATTCCTCGAAACGAAAGCCGCGATTGCCGAGCTCGGGGAAGTCACTCCATCGCATCCGGATTTTGCGGCCGAGCTCGCCGTCATCGAAGGCGACGTCGATTCGGACAAGCAAGGTCTCGAGCGATTGCTCGCAGCCGCGTTCGAAGGCGACAAGGATTCGATCAATCGCGAGATCATCCAAGTCGGCGCGATCGAGCACGGCTGCGACAAGCGCCTGCACACGCTCGCCGATCACGTATCGAGCTCGATGGAGACGCTCTCGAACGACGCGAAAGTGCGCGAGCGGCGCTCGCTGTGGGCGCTCGTCGCGCTCGCGGTGCTCACGTTCATCGTCGGGGTGCTTGCATCGCTGCGCGTTCGCCGACTGCTCGCGCCGCTCGGCCGCGTGACCGAGCGTGCACAAGCCGTCGCGCGCGGCGATCTTACTCCGCACGAAGCCGCGCGCGGCGACGACGAGCTCGCCGAGCTCGCCACGACGTTCGAAGACATGGTCGGCGCCGTCGGACGCGCACGCACCGAAGCGCTTTCGAACGAGCGACTCGCCGCGATCGGAAAAATGGCCGCGCACGTCACGCACGAAATTCGAAACCCGCTCTCGTCGATTGGCCTCAACGTGGAGCTGCTCGAAGAGGAGCTCGGCGCGTCGCCGAACGCCGACGCGAAAAATCTCCTGACCGCCATCTCTCGCGAGCTCGGGCGCCTCGAGCAGCTCAGCGAAGAATATTTGCGCGTCGCGCGCCTTCCTTCGCCACGCATGGAGGCCGAAGACGTGGGCGCGCTCGTGAACGATGTCGTGTCGTTCACGAACAAAGAGATGGAGCGCGCGGGCTCCACCGTGAAAGTCGCCATCGCGCAGAAGCTCCCGCCCGCGCTCTTCGACGAAGCCCAGCTCCGCCAAGCCCTCTTGAATTTACTGCGCAACGCGCGCGAAGCGATGCCCGAAGGCGGCACGATCGATCTCGGCGTCCGCGCCGAAGGCATGAGCGTCGTCGTCACGGTCGACGACCGCGGCTCGGGCATCTCCGAAGAAGTCCGCGCCCGAATCTTCGACCCGTTCTTCTCGACCAAAGGCGAAGGCACGGGCCTCGGCCTGGCCATCACCCGCCAAATCGTCGAAGCTCACGGCGGCACAATCTCGTGCGCCCCCCGCGATGGCGGCGGCACCACCTTCCGCATCGCCCTGCCGATCGCCCCCGCCCGCGCAACCTAACGCGCACGCCAACGCCAGCGCGCACGCCAACGCCAACGCGCACGCGCACGCCAACGCCTACGCTTACGCCCACGCTCACGCTTACGCCCACGCGGGGGCAACCGCCGTGATACATCCACGCGCATGCGACCCGATTCCCGCGCTCTCGATGCTCACCGCCCCGTCGAAATGGTGTGCGGCTTCCACCGCATGTCGGAAGGCTCGGTCCTCTACCGCGCAGGCTCGACGATCGTTCTGTGTGTCGCGTCGATCGAAGATCGCGTCCCGCCGTTTCTCGAAGGCAAAGGCAAAGGCTGGATCACCGCGGAGTATCAAATGCATCCGCGCTCGAATCCGAACCGTCGCGAGCCGCGAGACGGCCGCGGCAAAGCCCCGGGTGGCCGCACGATGGAAATTCAGCGCCTCGTGGGTCGCGCGCTCCGCGCCGCCGTCGACCTCGACAAGCTCGGCGAGCGCACGCTCACGCTCGACTGCGACGTCCTCGAAGCCGACGGCGGCACGCGCACCGCATCGATCACGGGCGCGTTCGTCGCGCTCGCCCTCGCCGTCGACGCGCTCACCAAAAACGGCAAGCTCAAACACCGCGTGCTCCGCGACGCCGTCGCCGCCACGAGCGTTGGCTGCATGAAGGACGGCTCGCTCGCCCTCGACCTTTGCTACGCCGAGGACTCCACCGCCGAAGTCGACCTCAACGTCGTCGCAACCGGCCGCGGCGGCATCGTCGAAATCCAAGGCACCGCCGAAGGCGAGCCCGTCGCGCGCAAAACGATCGACGCGATGGTCGACCTCGCCCTCATCGGCGTCGAGTCACTCTGCAAAGTCCAACGCGCCACGCTCACCGCGGCCAACGTCGATTTGGACTCGCTCCTCCTACATAAGTAGTGACGTTTGAAGTAGGCTCGCGGTGGTGAGTGGCAAGCTCGTTACGGCCATAACGCTTGTCGCCTGCGGCGGTCAGGTCGGCGACGGCGACGGTGGCAACACGGCTGACAGCAGCGACGTGTTTGCTGACACCCTCGATGATGTTCGCGCTGATGTGCCTGTGGACGCACCATTGGACGCTGGAGCCGACGCTCCAATACCCACCCAACTCGCACAAAACCAAGACGACCCCTTCGCCATCGCCGTCGACGCCTACAACGTCTACTGGACGAACCTCTCGAATAACACGAATGGCACCGTTGTTCGCTGCTCCGTGAGCGGCTGCAGTGGCGCACCAACCGTTTTGGCAAGCGGTCAAACGAGCCCGTGGCAGATTGTGGCCGATGGGACGAATGTCTACTGGACCAATGCCGCTCCAAACGGTTCCGTCTCTAGGTGTGCAATTGCCGGATGTGGCGGTGTACCGACGTTGCTCGCCTGCAATCGGGTGTCACCCAAAGGTATTACGCTCGCGGCGGGCACTGTGTATTGGGCGGAGCCTTTTGGTTCTGTCATGCAATGCTTGGCAAGTGGTTGTGGGGGCATACCTAGCGCCTTTGCAAAAGCGCAGGGACCACAAGTGCTGACATCCGCCGCATCGGTCGTCTATTGGGCAGACAATGGCGGCAGCGTCGCTTCGTGCGGCGCTGGCGGATGCCCGGACGCCGGAGGCGCCATCCTGGCGACTGGGCAAGCCGATCCGCAGGGAATCGCAACTGACGGAGTAGCGACTTACTGGACGAATAATTCGGATGGCACAGTGATGAGATGTGCAAAGGGTGGTTGCGGCGGCTCACCCACGTTACTCGCCGATGGTCAAGTGCAGCCCTACGCCATCACCACAGACGGTATCAATGCGTATTGGACGACCGGCGCAGGCGACGTCGTAAAGTGCGCGGTGGGTGGGTGTGGCGATGCTCCGACGGTGATTGCACACTCAAATGGAAACATCGGTGGGATTGCTGTGGACTCCACGAGTGTCTACTGGACAAACGCTGGGCCGCCCGGATCAGTGATGAAACTTACACCGAAATAGCCGCCGTTGATGACGCTCGCTGATCGCGTATCGCTTTCAACGCCTTCGCCGAAACATTCGCGCATGACCTCGTCGTCGCTGAATCACTCGCTCGAGCTATCGCCGATCCCGGCATCGCACGGCTCCACGTTGTCTACCGGCACTGTCGAATAAGGAAATTCGCCGGGGCACTGGACCTCCACAGTGCCGCCTTCGCACGCGCAATAACTCACCTCTGAAAAGCACAGCGAGCTTGGTTCGTTGACGCACACCCTCGCGTGCGCGCAACCAATTGGATAAAGGCAGGTAAGCGTCCGACCGTGGACATCAGCCAGGTGCCCAGCGGTGCGGCAAGAGATCGTCGATCGCAACGCCCGGCGTGCTGACGCGCAAGAGCACGTCGCGTAGATAATCGAGCGGGTTGACGCCGCAGGCCTCGCACGTCGC
>JBBSFE010000205.1:0-7160 GCA_038239005.1 Polyangiales bacterium | reverse complement strand
GCCCCCATGGCCTTCATCTCGTCGCGGACCTCGGCCCCCATGGCCGTCGTCTCGCCTCGAAGCTCCGCCCCGAGGGTCTTCATCCCGCCGCGGAGCGCGGTTCCGAGGTCATCGAGATCTCCACGCGTCGCCGGATCGCTCTTGCTCGACATCACATTCACCTAAGCCTGGTTCGCCGAGCGCCGCAACGGCGCCTTTGTCCACAGCGAGCCACTGAGCATGTCGCGTGCCACCCGGAATCGCTGGAACTTCCTCCGTCGAGTATGGCCCCGCCATACCAGGCCAGGCCACCGAGCCAGCTCCCGTTCGGATCCGAACGGGAGGGTAACCTGGCGTTCGGATCCGAACGGGAGGCCTAGCTGATCACGTGGACGCGGATGGAGTTGGTGCTCCCGCTCACGCCAATGGGGGCACCGAACACGATGACAACGCGTTCGCCTGGCGATGCTAGGCCGCTGGCCATCAGGTCGGCGGTGCACCAGTCGACGAGAGCGTCGGGCTCGTTCATCGCCGGCATCTCGCGCGGGACGACGCCCCAGAAGAGCGCCATGCGACGGCGGGCTTTGGCATTGGGAGAGAATGCAATGACCGGGACGCTCGCGCGGGCGAGGGAGACCGTCATGGCGCTTTGGCCCGACTCGGTGAACGCAACGATGTAGCGCGCGCCGATTTCGCGGGCGGTGTTCGTGGCGCCGCGCGCGATCGCTTCGGCGACGCTCGTCGCGCGTGATGCGTACGGAACCGTTTCGATGAAGGGGCTTGATTCGGCCTCCATCACGATGCGGCTCATCATGGCGGCGGCGAGGGTGGGGTAGTCGCCGTTGGCAGTTTCGCCCGAGAGCATGATGGCATCGGTGCCGCCGTAGACCGCGTTGGCGACGTCGCTGGCTTCGGCGCGCGTCGGGCGGGTGTTCTTCGTCATCGATTGGAGCATCTCGGTGGCGACGATGACAGGGCGACGCACGCGGCGCGCCATCCCGAGGATTTGCCGCTGGATGACGGGCACGCGCTCGGGCGGGAACTCGACGCCGAGATCGCCGCGCGCGACCATCACGCCGTCGGAAGCGGCGACGATGCTCTCGAGATTTTCGACGGCATCGGGCGTTTCGATTTTCGCGATGATGGGCGTCTCTTGGCCCCACGCCTGGCAGATCTCGCGCACGAGATTGATGTCGGCTGCGCGGCGCACGAAGCTGAGCGCGATGTAGTCGACGCCGAGCGAGAGACCGAAGAGCAAATCGGCTTTGTCTTTCTCGGTGAGCGCGCCGCCGCGCATCGAACGCGACGGCAAGTGCACGCCGACATGATTGCGCATCGCGCCGCCTTGCTCGACGATCACCGTGACGCCGCTCGGCTCGACCGCGGTTGCGCGAAGGACGATGCGGCCGTCGTCGAAGAGGACGATGTCACCGACGCGAACGTCCTCGTGAAGACCTTCGTATTGAATCGGGATGATCGTTGGGTCTTCGGTGTGAGTCCCTTCGACGAGCTTGAGCGTGCTGCCGTTGACGAACGTCGGCGCGCTCGTGAACGTGCCGGTGCGAACTTTGGGGCCGCACAAATCTTGGAGCGCAGCGACGGCGCGGCGCTCACGGTCGGCGGCTTTGCGGAGGCGGCCGAGGCGCGCGGAATGTTCCTCGTGGGTGCCGTGCGAGAAGTTGAATCGCGCGACGTCCATGCCGGCGCGAATGAGCTCGGTGAGTCGCTCTTCGCTGTCGCAGGCGGGACCGAGCGTGCAGACGAGCTTCGTGCGGCGTATCACACCGTGAAGCATGCCAAAAAAACCGCGTCGCCGTGAAAAAAGAAGGTAAACGAGCTTGGTGGACGACTTAGGGCTCCGCGCCATCGCTCGCGCAGGCGTTTCGACGCCCGCTTACGTCTACGATCTCGATGCGATCGAGCAAGAAGCGGCCCTGCTACGTGCGAGCTTCGGTACGCACCCAGCCGCCGTGTTCTTTGCGGTGAAAGCCAACAGTGCGGGGCCGATTGTCCGCGCTCTCGCATCGCGCGGCTGCGGCGCCGACGTCGTGACGGGCGCCGAGCTAGAGCTCGCCAAAGCGTGCGGCATCGCGCCCGACGCCATCGTGTTCAGCGGCGTCGCCAAGAGCGACGAAGAGATCGACGTCGCCGTGGCCGCAGGCGAGCGCGGCATTCGCGCGATTCAAGTCGAGAGCATCGAAGAGATCGGGCGCGTCGACGCACGCGCGCGCGCAGCCGGGCGAGTGGTGCGCATCGCGATTCGCGTGAACCCCGGAATCGAATTCGACGAGCTCGGCACGCACGCCCACGTCGCGACGGGCCACGACGAAGCAAAGTTCGGCATCGCCAAAGCCGACCTCGAGCACGCGTTCGCCGCCATCACCGCCGCAAGGAACGTGACGCTCTCAGGCATCTCGACGCACGTTGGCTCGCAGTTTTTCAAGACCGCGCCGTACATCGCCGCTGCGCGCACGTGTTGCGATCTCGCGCGCGAGGTTCGCACGCGCTTCCCGCTCGAGTTCGTGGACACCGGCGGCGGCTTCGGTGTCGACTACACGGGCGCGGCGACCGCGCGCCCAGCCGATTTCGTCCGCGAGGCGCTCGGCGTATTGAAGACATGCGGCGTCGACGATCTCGCGCTCCACGTGGAACCTGGCCGCGCTCTCGTCGCGCGACACGGCACGCTCATCGCGCGAGTCATCCAGCGCAAAGTGTCGCCCACGAGCGGCGACCGCTGGCTGATGATCGATGCAGGCATGAACGACTTGATTCGCCCCGCGCTTTACCAGGCGAAACACCGCATCGTCGCGATCGCCGCAACCGAGAGCGCAACATCCCGCGCTCCGCGAGGTTGGCGCGTCGTCGGCCCGATCTGCGAGAGCGCCGACGACTTCGGCGCGCACCCGCTCCCCGACGCCGGCTTCGACCACGTCGCGATCCTCGACGCAGGTGCATACGGGTACGTGATGGCGAGCCGCTACAACGGCCGCGCAATCGCATCGGAGGTTTTCCTACGTGGCGAGGAAGTCGTCGCCTCGGTCGCCCGCGCCTCGATGGCGTCCTGGGCGGAAGAACGCTCGCGCATCTAGAAAAATCGGCTCAGCGTTTCATCAAATACAAAACGAGTGAGGCGATGGCCACGATGACGCCGACTGCGACGAGCATGCGGACCCAGTCGCGTTTTTTCGCGGCGCGCACGGAGCGGTTGCCGACTTTTTTCTCCGGAGCTTCGTCGGCGACGTCCAGCGCGACGGGCGCGGATTTTCGAGCACGCTTTTTCGCGGAAGGCTCCGGAGGCGTGACGGATTTGCGCTTCGGTTGTTTCTTCTTTTGCTTTTCGGCCACGACGACGGCGCGCGCGTTTGCCCGCGATTTTCGCTCGAATGCCTTTTCTTTACGTGCGACTGCGCGTTCGGCGGCGGTTCGGTGACGGTGCGGTGACTGCCAGCCGCCCTCGAGCGCGTCGAGATCGTCGTCCTCGTCCTCGTCCTCGTCGCCCCAATTCGCGTCGAGCGCGTCTAGCTCGCGCTTGTCCATGGGCCGAGGCTACTGCTAAGCCACTCGCCATGGGAACAAGCAAAGCCACGGGACAATGGGACGGCACACTCAAAGCCGGCAAGGGCTCGATGAAGCCCGCGAACGCCGCTGAAATTCCGTTTTCGCTCGGGACGCGATTCGAAGGTCAGCCGGGCAGTAACCCCGAAGAAGTCATCGGCTCCGCGCTCGCGGGATGTTTCTCGATGGCGCTCTCGGGCGGCCTCGAGCGAGCAGGCGCCACACCGAAATCGATTCGCACGTCGGCGAGCGTGAAGCTCGAAAAGGTCGAAGGCGGATTCGGCATCACGTCGATCGAGCTCACTACGGAAGTCGAGGCCTCGGGCATCGACGCCGCAACGTTCGAGAAGGTCGCGCAAGAAACCAAGAAGGGCTGCCCGGTTTCGAAAGCCCTCGCGAGCGTCCCGAGCCTCACGCTCACCGCGACGCTGAAGGGCTGAGCTTTTCGTTGCTCGGCCAAAACGGGACGAGCAGGACGACCATCAGCCACCCGAAGACATCCGGGTGATAGAAGAGCTCGACGATCGTGTGCATCATACATGCAATGATCACGGCGATCGTGCGCGTGCGCCGACACAAGAGAAGCGCCGGTAGCGACAGCTCCATGACGACCGTCGCAATCGCGGTCGCGCTCGCGTGTGCGTCCAAGAAGAACGCGCTGTGGCCCATACCGAGTGCGTGATACGCGCGAAGCACGTCGCCGCTCAACCAAGCCACGTTGAGCTTCGGAATGGCCGACCAAAAATAGATCGACGCCGTGAAGATGCGCGCGAGCGTGTAGCTCGATGCCGACGGTTTGGTTGCGAATGCATGCACTGCGACGGCGAGAAGCATCACGTGAAGTGTGAACGTGAAGCCAAACGGATCTTGTGCGAGCGCAATCCATCCGCATCCTGCGGCGACGACACCGCTTGCCCGCACGCGATAGCCAATCGTGAACGAGAGTGCCGAAAGGGTGCGAACGATTGCCAGCATTGCTGCGATGCTGCTCGGAAGGACGAGTCCGCCAACTACCGCATGCACCGGTGCGTGGTCGGGCCATCCAAGGAGCGGGCCGATCACGGGAGCATGAATGCCGCGAGCGATGTGCGACAGCGCGCTCGTTCGAAAGAGGAACAACGCGCCAAGAAGGACACGCGTGATCGCGAGCCGATTCACGGGCAGCGCTCGTGAATGCGCGCGCTCTCGCTCGATGGTGTCTCGAGCACGACGATCACCGATTCAGCAGACGTCACGACGCACGCTCCCCGTGCGACGGCATCGAGATGCGATTCGAGCGCCCGCGTCGAGCGGCCAGGTCGCCATGAGTCTGCGCCGACGAGCGCAAGTGGCGCAGAGCCGCCGATTTGCCTGGCGATGTCATTGCAGGACACACGCATCTCCGCGCCGTTGCGGGAGGCGGTGACGCGCAGCCGGTAAGTGGTGACGCCGGCGTACATCGTGTAACCGACCGCGCCGCGATCGAATACGCACGTCGCGAGTGGAACAAGCACACACGCGATGAGCGCGACGATCCGGTGCTCGCTTCGGATCGTCATGGTGCTACGATGACGGAGCGCGATGCGTTCGTCTACTTGGGGAATCGTTCTCGGGAGCTGCGCTTTCGTAGTTGCCGCGTGCGGTCAGATCGGTTCGCCCATCGACGCAAGTGTCGGCGGCGCGGACGCACACGCCGATGTCGTGTTCACGTTTCCGGAGACCGGCGCCGACCACTACGTCGTGCCACCACCGCCGTCGCACGATGCGGGCCCGCCTGATGGAGCCGTCGTCAGCTTTCCGTGTATCGACGCTGGCGCCGATGCGTCGCCAAACCAAATCTGCCCACAGCCCAAGTCCTATTGCGATGACCAGTACGTCGTTGACTACACGCTGCCGTTTGTCGCGTGCAGCGACGCTGGCGCGTGTGTTTTCGTTCCTGTCACCGGGGACTGCCTCGGCTCGAACTGCTCCGGGTGCGTCGAAAACGACGCTGGCGCCTCTTGCCTGTGCGTCGTCCCCGAGTGAACGGTTACTTCGCCCGCTTGTAGAACGGCGTCGGGACGACCACGGCCTCGATGTTTTTGCCGCGGCAGTCGACCATGAAATGCGAGCCTATCTCGGTGCGTGCAGTTTGCACGTATCCGAGGCCCAGGTTTTTGCCGACCGTTGGGCACGAGCTGCCGCTCGTGCAGACGCCGATTTCGGCGCCCGTTTCGTCGCGCAGTGGGTAGCCGTGGCGCGCGATGCCTTTGCCGACCATTTCGAAGCCCACCATTTTTCGGGCGAGCGGCTCGGCTTTGATTTTCTCGAGCGCGGCGCGGCCGACGAAGTCGCCTTTCTGGAGCTTCACGACCCAGCCTAGGCCGGCTTCGATGGGGTTCGTGGTTTCGTCGATGTCGTTTCCGTAGAGCGAGAGGCGCGCTTCGAGGCGGAGCGTGTCGCGCGCGCCGAGGCCCGCGGGTTTCGCGCCTCCGTCGACGAATGCGCGCCAGAGCGCGGGGGCGTCGTCCCATGGGCAGAAAATCTCTACGCCGTCTTCACCGGTGTAGCCGGTGCGCGCGGCGGTGCACTTCACGTTCGCGATGATGGCGTCGCGAAAATGGAACGGCTTCAACGTGGAGAGCTCGGCGGCTTCAGCGCCGCATTTCGCGAGCACCTCGAAGGCTTTCGGGCCCTGCAGCGCGACGAGCGCCGTGGCGTCTGTGACGTCGCGAAACTCGCAGTGGTTTTCCGCGGCGCGCGAAAAAACGCCGACCATCTTCTCGCGGTTCGACGCGTTGCAGACGATGAGCCAGCGATCTTGCGACGCGCGATACACGATCAAATCATCGAGGATGGTTCCGCGCTCATTGCATGCACACGTGTACATCGCTTGACCGTCGACGAGCTTCGATGCGTCGTTCGTGATCAAATAATTCACGACTTGCGCGGCGTACTCGCCGGTCATCTCGAGCTCGCCCATGTGCGACACATCGAACACGCCTGCGCTCGTGCGCACGGCCGTGTGCTCGTCCACGATGCCCGTGTATTGGATGGGCATCTCGAACCCCGCAAACTCGACGAGCCGCGCGCCAGCCTTCTTGTGCTCTTCGTAGAGCGACGTCCGCTTCATGCGGACAACGCTAATGCGGCGTCGGCGGGATGACTACGCTGTTGATCGGCTGCACGTTCATGCCGCCCGGATAGGAGTAGGACACGTTGGCCGTAAAGCTGGCGGTGTTTGGCGTGCCCCAACCCCAGATCCCGACATCCGCGACTTCACGGCGCTGTCCGAAGCGATGCGCCCCGTCGAAGTCACCGAGCGCGGACATGCCGAAGCGCCGGAGAGCCGCCACGTGACGCTGCTCATCTCGGGCGCTTTGCTCGAAAGCTCGTGGCGGCCGTTCGAGCATGTGAGGACGTCTTTGAAGTCGCCTGTCTGCAAATCGAGGTGCGTGTACTGATACGCGCCGATGGTCTGCCAACCCGTGATGGGCGACGTGAGGCAATCGATCGTGACGTCTTGGAAGTTATTCTTCGAGTCGGGCACGCGGATGATCGTGAGCGACGTCTCTGGGTAGCTTGGGTCCGTCATGATGACGTAGTGCGACAGGAACTGTTGCGGCGGCACCTGCACGCTGAAATCAGGATCGCCGTAGCCGCTCCCG
>JBBSFE010000204.1:0-7211 GCA_038239005.1 Polyangiales bacterium | reverse complement strand
CTCCTGCCGACGCTTCGCGACGAGTGGCTTCGACCGTTGATGCGCCGCTTTGGCGAGCTCGTCACTCAGCACGCGGTCTTCTCGGAGCTCTTCGGAATCCTGTGAGGACTACACGCATATCCGAGGGGATGCCTCAGCCCTGGACCGCCAGTGTTGCCCCCGGAACTTCCATGACATTTGGAATTGCTTCCAACGACGCCGGTCAAGAACCCCGCTGCGGTTCCGAGGTTTAGGCCCTGGAGGCTCGCGAGAAACCCTTGAATCTTGCTAACGACCAAGCCCGTCAAGAGCGGCGGATTGCCGTTGATGCCGTTTCCATCGCTGTCGCCGACGAGGTCTCGAATCAAATAGTTGCAAACATTGCCCTTGAAATCGAACCCACCCACGCCGCCACCTGAAGGCTCGAAGTAGTGCTGCGTGACGCGAATGACGATTTGTCCGTGCGCCACGACGGGACGGTATTCGAACAGAAACTGGACGTCGCAGGGTGCCGTGGCGATCGGAACGCCCGCAATGCTCCCAGTTGCGTCAAGCTGGATGTCGCCGTGAAGCAGGATGCCAAATTCGGTGTCGAAGGCGTTGGGGGCCCCGGAGCGCGATGCCGCGCGTGTGATGAAAGGGACCGCGTCGAGCGCACGAACATCAAGTCCCGTGACCTTTCCGGTCGACGGGAAATTCGAGAACGTTTGGTTGCAAAGATTCAGGCCCGAATCGATCACTTGCTCTTTAATATTGTCTAGCTGCCCTTGAAGAGCCACCTCGAATTCGCAAGGCGCGTGCTGCACGAGTCGTGCACCCTTTATGCTCCCAAGTCCGAGGGGGTTTCTCGCGGGGGTTCCCCACAAGGTCTGCAATGGCGGCGGGCCGAGTAGGTTGTGCGCGTCGGCGGTGTTGTCAGGCAGCCAGAAAGTCGTCGATTCGACTGGGTCAAGGGTCGGCTGATTCAAGGAGAGATAGAAACAGGTCACACCCTTACAAACCAAATCGCGCATCGGCGGGTCAACAACATCCATGACCACGACATCCGGCATGTTGAATGGTGTAGGGTTCAGCTTCGGGGTTTGTTCGCCCGTCGGGAAGAGTCGCGCCGTCGAAATATCCTCCAAAAACGTGACGCCAGGGTGTGGGTCGTTGATGAGGGTGTTGTAGAACTCCGTTGGATCGCGTGTGAACATTTCAAGCTCCGCATCGGAGACGAAATGGCACCCGTCCTTCGCTGGTGTGGTCGGGCAGTTGTTGATGTCGAGGCCGGGAACCACTTGTGTGTGCGCAAATGGTGACCTGAAGCGTGCCGCGACGCCAACGGGCTTGAAGAAAAACTCAGGAGCAAGACTGATCAGAGAAGTGAGACCGAGGTCTGCTCCGACAAAGAGCCTGTCCTTTTCGGTCGAGACGATGTTGTGTCCGAAGTTGACCGTCTGAGTTGCGTCGTCACTGAACTCGATGTCGAAAACCGCCGTGCCGTCGGCGTTCGTCGCGGGAATTAAAGGGCCGCACGCCGCAACGATACCAACGGTCGCACCAACGAGAACCAAGCCCGGTCCGATTGATTTGCGCACTGGCCCCTCCGTCGTGTTTCATCCGGCGCCGCGGTGACGACGTCGTGATGGTCTCAAGCTCGACACCACCAGATACTTTGATTGACGTCCAGTCACGCAGCGCCGATTTTCGAAATCTTGGCGGATGCCCTGCGACTTAGACATGAATTTACACAGGGTGTGGTTTTCGTCGTGACGCCTTCGCGTGAGGCGGAGAGTCGCGCCGCGTTCATGCATTCGCGAGCACGGTGGGACTTCGCTGGGCTCGTATGATCGGCGTGAGCACGCATCGACTCGCAGGCCAAAGCGGCGGGATCAACGGTGCTTCTGGCGAAGAGTGTGTTCGCAATTGCTCAGCGCGCAACCCGTTTCAGGGTGGACGGGTTCGAGCTGGTGTTCTCTAGCCAGTAAACGAATGCGTCGTCGGCGACGAGGCGCGCGGGGGAGTCGGCTTTGGCGAGGAGCGTGGGCGCGCCGCCTGCGATCGGCATCGTGAAGATCGCGCCGCTGTTGGGGAGTGAGCCGAGCACGGCGAAGTAGATGCGGTCGGCGTGGAGCGTCATGTCGTACACGACGTCTTCGCTCACGAGCGCGTGCGTGCCGCCGTCGATGCCCGTGCCCGTGGCGTAGAGTCTGAAGATGTCGCCCCAATAGACGACACCCGCGCCGACGGCGAGGCACGTTGGCTGTGCGATTGAGCTGCCGAGTTGGGATGGTGGGGCGCCGTCGAGCGGAGCGCGCGTCACGTCCAAGCGTTGCGGCTCGGTGAAGTAGACCGAGGTCGAGTCGACGCCGATGCAACTGGGCAAGTAGCCTGCGTCTTCGCTCACGAGCTCGCGTTCGTTGCCGCCATCGGTCGATGCGACGAAGATGCCGCCTTGCGAGCCCCAATAAATCGTGGGCTCCGCGACCACGACGGATGTGAAGATGTTGGTGCCGCCGTCGTATGCGCGGGCGTAGACATCACGGAGATCGCCACCGTCGGGTGCCATGTTCACGATTGCCCATGGCGTCGCTGCGTAGACACGACCATTCGATGTCGTGAGATCTTGCGGCCAGAACACGGGTGAAATGAGCGACACGGTTTTGCTCGCCTTCACGACTGCGTGCACGCCCGAGACATCACCGACGTAGACGTTCGTGTCGTCGACCGCGAGAGCCGCGGCCGAGTCGAAGCTCGCGATGGTCTCGACAGGGCAGAGCGTGCCCGCGCACCCCGCGCAGGCGTGACCGCAGAATCCGCAGTTCGTGACGTCATTCGAGAAGTCGACGCACTTCGAGCCGCCGCACATCTCGCAGGGTGCGGCTTCTGGGGCGACGTCGCTCGAGACATCGGAAGCTGCATCGACGCCAGCTTCCGTCGCGAGCGAGACGTCGTGAAGATCCGCGAGCAGCTGACAGGCGCTCGCGCCGCACACACAGACGACGATTAGGACCCACCCTCGACCCACGATGACGACTGTAGCAGCAGCGCGCGGAGGCGTGCGAGGTCGAAGCGGTCGGGGCGATCGCCTTTCGGGAGCGCGGCGACTTCGTCGACTGCGGCTTCGGCGTTCATGCGTGTCTCGTCGAGGAGTGCGAGTTTTTTGCCGAGCGCGCCGAGGATGGCGTCTTCGTCGGCGGTCATGTCGCCGTCGACGCGCGACATCCAATACGCCATCGCGTAGACGAAGAGTCGCTCGCTCGGCTCGACGTGCGAGAGATCGAGACCCGCGATGCCGCCGCGCGCAGCTTCGGTGATTTTGCGGATGCCCGCTTCGTCGATGCCTTGATCACGCGCGGCGCGTTCGAGCGCGGCCGATTCGTCCGCGTCGATTTTGCCATCTGCTCCAGCGACTGCTGCGAGCACGACGAACACGTCTTGTCCCATGCCCGCGAGCTTACAACGCTTCTGTGATAGCGTCGGCCGCCGTGGCGAAGGGTTCCAGCGCAACACCCGCGAAAGTCCGGCGACTACGTCCGAGCATCGCAGCGGTGCCCTCGTTCGAAGCGCCCGAGGTGTTCGCGAACGTCGCGATCGATCGCATCGCAGCTGCACTTCCACCGTTCGAGCGTGTGTATTCGCGCATTCGTTTTTCCATTTTGCGACCGAAGCTCTTGAGCGTCATGGATCTGCTCCTGCCTGATTCGGGTCGCATCCTCGACGTCGGTTGTGGTTTCGGTTTGTTCGCGGCGTACTTCGGTCAAACGCACCCGCGCCGCGAGATCACCGGCATCGACCCGAACGCCAACCGCGTCGCGATGGCACAGCGCGTCGCGCGCTCGCTCGACCTTTCGCATCACCGCTTCATCGCCGGCGACGTACGCAACGCGCCCCTCGAAGGTCCGTTCGACGCCGTCTACGTGCTCGACGTCATGCACCACATTCCAGCAGACGCGCAGCGCGGCGTGCTCGAGCGCCTTTACGAAATGCTCTCGCCCGGCGGCGTGCTCGTGATGAAAGACATCACGACCGAGCCACACCATCAGCTCCTCTTCACCGAGATGCTCGACCGCGTGATGGTCGGATGGAACGAGCCCCTCGCCTACCGACACCACCGCGCGTGGGGCGAGCTCCTCACCGAAATCGGGTTCCGCGTGCGCATCGTCCGCGTGCCCGACGTGCTGCCATATCCACATATCGTCATCTCCGCTCACAAGCGGGCGTGACGATATGTGACGAGGTCTACACAGCGTAAAAGTCGGTCTTAGATTTTGTCCTCGAGGGACATCATGACCGCGCTGCATTTTTTGTTTGCGTGGGCGAATGCGCCTTTCACGTTTGCGGCCGGTGTCGCGATTCTCTTTGCGCTGCTGCAAGCGTCCGGGTTGCTTGGGCTTCTCGCAGGCGATGGAGATGGCGGCGATCACGATGCTGACGTCGACGCGGACCATGAGGTCGATCACGATCATGACGCCGACGCAGACGGCGATGATGACAGCGGGATCGGCGCGATCCTTTTTGGGCCGCTCGGGATCGGAAAGATCCCCTTCTCGCTCATCTGGCAGGTGTACGCGCTCGTGTTTGCAACGACGGGGTTGCTCTTGAATGCGCGGGTCGCTTTTCCGGATGGATCGGTGCCGCTCATCACGCTTGCGTGGACGCTTCCGATTTCACTCGTCACCGGTTACGGCGCCGTTGCTTTGCTCGCGCGCGTGCTCGGGCCGGTGCTTTCGTCGAAGGCGCAAGAAGCTACGTCGCGCGCGGAGCTCGTTGGGCAAGTCGCCATCGTGATCTCACGGCGCGTCTCGCACGAGTTCGGCGAAGTGCGCGTGAAGGACAAGACCGGCCACGATCTACGCGTCGTGTGCAAGCTCGCCGACGGGATGCGTGAGCCCGAAGAGCGCGAGCAAGTCGTCATCGTCGAATACGACGAGACGAAGGGCCTCGTTGTTGCACCCATGGAGTGAGAGGAAAATCATGCCTGCCATCGATACGAACATGATCGTCATTGGAGTCAGCATCGTCAGCGCGCTCGTCGTGATCTTGACGATCTTCACCGTGCTGTCGCGCTTCTACCGGCGGTGCGGAGCGGATGAAGCGCTCGTGCGCACGGGATCCGGCGGCAACAAAGTGGTGATCGGTGGCGGTGTTCTCGTCTATCCGATTCTCCATCAGCTGCTGCGCGTGTCGCTTCGTTCCGTGAAGCTGTCGGTCGAGCGCTCGGCGAAGAACGCGCTCGTCACCGCCGACAAAATCAAGGCGAACGTCACGACCGAGCTCTACATCAAAGTGGAGCCCATCTCGGAGGACGTGCTCGCGGCCGCGCGATCGTTCGGCGAGCGTAACCTCGACGAGCACGTGATCGCCGACCTCATCGAAGGCAAGCTCACCGACGCGCTTCGTAGCGTCGCGGCGAACCAGACCTTCATGGCGCTTCACGCCAATCGCACGCAATTCGCCGAGCGCATTCAAGAAGTGCTCAGCGAAGAGCTGAAGAAAAACGGGCTCACGCTCGAGAACGTGTCCATCACGGCGTTCGCGATGCTTCCGGTGAAAGACCTCGACCCGCAAGACGTGTTCGACGCGGAAGGTCTCCGCGCGATCACCGAAAGCGTGCAAACGAACCGCGAGATGACCAACCGCATCCAGCGCGAGAAGGACAACCAAATCCAGGCGCAGAACGTCTTCGCGCGCAAAAAGCAGCTCGAGATGGAGCAGGATCAGAAACAGGCCGAGGCTGATCAGGCGCGCAAGGTGAGCGAGTACTCCGCCATCCAAGCCGCTGAAACGGCGAAGGCCGTGTTCATTCAAGAGCAGATGCGTGATCTCGCCGCGCTCGACAAACAGCGCGCCGTCGAGACTGCGCGCATCGAACAGGAAACAGCCGTCGTTGTCGCGCTCGCGGGCAAGCAGCGCGCAGAGCGTGAAGCGCTCATCGAGGCCGAGAAGGGGCAGCAGGGCGCCGAGATCGCGAAGCGTCGCGTCATCGAGGCGGCGAACATCGAGAAGGAGAAGGTCGTCGAGGCTGCCGCCATCGACAAGGAGAAGACCGTCGAGGTCGCACGCATCGGCAAGCAAATCGCCATCACGCAAAGCGAAGAGCAAGAGGCACGCGCATCTGCGGCGAAGGCTCTCGCCGTTGCCGACGAAGAGAAGGCCAAGCAATCGATCATCACCGTCGAGATCGTCGCGAAGGCAGAGCGCGAGAAGGCCATCGAGGTCATCGCTGCGCAAGCCGAAGCGGAAGTTCAGAAAGCGCTCGCTCAGGCAACCATCACCGCCGCGAACGCGACCGCTCACAAAGGCGAAATCGACGCGCAAGTGCGGCGCAAGTTGCTCGATGCGGAGAACGCGATGAGCTCGCGCGTCGTCATGCGCGACATCGTGCTCAAGGCACTCGACATCGGTCCCGAGCTCGCACGCGAGCTCATGGCGCCTGCAAAAGCCATCACCGAAATCAAAGTACTGCAGACGAGCGGCATCGGCGGTCAAGGCATGAGCGCAAACGGAAGCGCGCCCGCACTCGGCGTGATGTCACCGGTGCTCAAGACCATCCTCGAAGCGGGTGCTGCGTATCCGCTCATGCGCGAGCTCATGAGCTTCGCCCAAGTCGACAAGGCGAAGCTCACCGACAAAGCCCGCAGCGCCCTCTCCGAGCTCGGAAGCGAGCTCGAGCCCATCATCGAACCCGAACCAACAACCAACCGTGGTGCGAACCATGTCAGCCCAGCTGAGTAACGGCACCGGTCAATACGATCTGATCAAGACGGCCATCCGTGACGGCGTAGCGCGCGACCCACTCGACGCGCTCGTCGCCACGGTGCTCGGGGGCTCGTTCTTGTTCTACTTGGCAGAGAAGGACGAAAACCCGAAGGTGAAGACGTATTGGGACGCGCTCGTATACGTCTCCACGTGTCTCTCGGTCGGCTACGCGGACATCTTCGCGCGCACGTCCGCGGGCAAAGCCATCGCATCCGCACTCATGACCGTGGGCCCCGCGATGGCCGCGAAAGCCCTCGACCCGCCGAATGCCCCGCAAGACGACGGCGCAGCCCTCGCTGTTCAACAAACCATCGCTGCGAAGCTCGACGCCATCCTTGCTGAGCTGAAGCTGAGGCATCCCCTCGGATATGCGTGTAGTCCTCACAGGATTCCGAAGAGCTCCGAGAAGACCGCGTGCTGAGTGACGAGCTCGCCAAAGCGGCGCATCAACGGTCGAAGCCACTCGTCGCGAAGCGTCGGCAGGAGTT
>JBBSFE010000203.1:0-7522 GCA_038239005.1 Polyangiales bacterium | reverse complement strand
TCACGCGCTCATCCATCACGCCGCGCAGCTTGCGATACTTCGCACGAACGGAATCCACGTTGCCCATGCTGCACCAACAGCCCGCGCGCGTCGGCTATTTCCATGAGCGGATCGATAAATTCGACCAGGCTCCTTAGGTCAGTTCCCCTCGTTGCATCCAGGCGCCGAAGCGTTCGCCCATCATGATGCACGTGAGGTTGGTGTTTGCGCTCGGGACTGTGGGCATGATGCTCGCGTCGGCTACGTAGAGGTTCGTGACGCCTTCGACGCGGCCGCGGGAGTCGACGGCTTTGCCCATCGGGACTGTGCCGCAGGGGTGGTACCCCGAGTCGCAGATGTCGCGGATGGCGTCGTCCATGCGATCGGACATCAGGACTTTTTCGCGCGGCCACACCAAACGCGCGAGTGAGCGCATCGGCGCGGCGCGCGAGATTTCGAATGCGAGTCGGAGCGCGGCGATCGCACGCCTGCGGTCTTCGCGGAGCTCGAGCACGTGCGACAAGATGCGCGGTTTTTCGTGCGGGTCGGCGGTCTCCCAGTGAATCTCGCCGTGGCCGCGCGGCTTTCCGATCTGACACATGAGCGATGCGAGGGGCACCGTCACGCGCGGGAGCGGCAAGAGCGAGCCCGGTTGGATTTGCATGTCGTTCCCGTAGTCGCCGCCTTCGCCGGTGAATCGGTAGAGCGTTTGGATGAGTGGGTCGTCGAGGTCGATCACGCCTAGCGGAAGCATGAAGAAGAGCGCAGCGCCGTGATGATCGAGCACGCGCTCCGCGACCGACGGAGATTCGTGCACGACGTCGACGCCCATGTGCTCGAGACGCTTGCGCGGCCCGATGCCCGAGCGCAGCAAGATGCCCGGCGTACCAATCGCGCCGGCCGAGAGCATGATCCGTTTGCATCGGAGCGTTTCGATGCGACCTTCGCGCTCGATGTCGAGCCCCGTCGCGCGCGCGCCTTCGAAGAGCACGCGCCGCACGTGAACATTCGGCTCGATGCGTAGGTTCTCGCGGCGTCGAACGCTAGCGGTCAGGTAGCAGCGCAGAATGCTCATGCGCTCGCCGCCGACTTTGTTCATCGCGTGCGACCCCGCGCCCGCCGTCGTTGGGTCGTTGTGGTCGGGGCAATCCGGAATTCCGTGCACTTTGCATGCATCGAGAAATGCTGCTTGCCACGGCACGAGCTCGCTGTGCGGATGGCGGCGGATGCGAATCGGCCCATCTTGGCCATGCCATTCATTGTCGAAGTCGAGGTCCGTCTCGAGGCGCTTGAACGCGGGCAAACATTTTTCCCACGTCCAATCGGGCGAACCCCATTCGTCGTAGTCGTACGGTCGCCCGCGAAGCGCGATGCATGTGTTCACCGACGACGAGCCACCGACAACGCGGCCACGCGGGAACACGAATGGAATCTTCTGCCCCGTCGTTGGCACGTGGCCGTAACCCCAATCATGACGCCGCACGGAGTTGCGGCCGCCGCCGCGAAGATCGGATGGAATCGCGTTTGGGTAATCCGGTCCCGCCTCGAGCATGAGCACGCGCACGTTTGGGTTTTCGGTTGCACGCGCCGCCACGACGCCACCGGTCGAGCCGGAGCCAACGATCACCCAATCGAAATCCTCGCCGCGTAGCACGACGACATCTTATATCCTCGCGCTGCCATGGCGACGCTCACGCTCGACGATCCTTACACGCTCGAAACCGCATGCACCGTGGAGCTCGCAAACGATGCGCGCGTCAACGACGTGCTCGATCGCGCGCGCGCCGCAGCCGCCGCATATCGCGGAACGCCGATTCGGGAGCGCATGGAGCTCGTCGAGCGCGCAACGCGGGCGATGGAAGAACGCAAAGACGAGATTGCGCTCGATATCTCGAAGATGATGGGCAAACCCATCTCGCAGGGCCGCAACGAGGTCGCGGGCATGGCGTCGCGGGCGCGGCACATGGCATCGATCGCCGAAGCGTCACTCGCCGACGACGTGCTTCCCAAAGACGGATTCGATCGACGCATCGTGAAGGAGCCACTCGGCGTCGTCTTCGATTTGCCCGCGTGGAACTATCCGCTGCTCACGGCCGTGAACGTCGTGATGCCCGCCGTGCTCGCGGGCAACGCCGTGATCGTGAAGCACTCGCCACGAAGCCCGCTCTGCGGAATGCATTTCGCGCGAGCGTTCGAAGAAGCGGGAGCACCGAAGGGTCTCCTGCAGGCGCTCGATTGCGAGCACGCTACGAGCGAACGCATCGCCGGTGATCCGCGGGTCGATCACGTCGTCTTCACCGGCTCGGTGTACGGCGGCCATCGCATCCAAGAAGCGGCGGCGAAACGCTTCGTGCATGTCGGCCTCGAGCTCGGCGGAAATGATCCCGCATACGTCGCGGCCGATTGCGACTTCGAAAAGACGGTCGACGGCGTGGTCGATGGATCAATCTACAACTCTGGTCAGAGCTGCTGCGCGGTCGAGCGCATCTACGTTCACCGCTCGATTTACGCGCGATTCGTCGACGCATGCGCGCCGCTCGTTCGCGCATACGTCATGGGCGATCCGAAAGACGAGAGGACCACGCTCGGTCCGATCGCGCAGCCGCACCACGTGGCCGAGCTCGAAGCGCTCGTCGCCAACGCAAAACAAAAGAACGCGCGCATCATCGCGGGCGGCGCCGCGATCAAAGTCGGCGGTCGCGGTCGCTTCTTCGAGCCCACGCTCCTCGCGGACGTCGCCCAAGACGCAGACCTCATGCAGAAGGAATCGTTCGGCCCGCTCGTCGTGCTCGCGCCTGTAGATTCGGATGAAGAGGCGCTCGCGAAGATGAACGACTCACGTCTCGGTTTGACGTCGAGCATCTGGACACGCGACGCCGACCGCGCACGTCGCATGGCGAGCGGGCTCGAGTTCGGCACCGTCTACATGAACCGATGCGACGCCGTCGATCCCGCGCTCCCATGGACGGGCGTGAAAGACTCGGGCCGCGGCTCGAGCCTCGGCGCGATTGGCTTTGCGGAGCTCACGCGTCCGAAGGCCATCCACTTTCGACTGCACTTCTGATCACTCGTCGTTCAACCAAGGAGCCGCGCCTGCCGCGTGTCCGAGCCTCATGCTTCCCGTTTTGCTCATCGCGACCGTGCTTCACGACGGCGCAGTGCGTGACGTCGTGGTGGAGAGAGAAATCGAAGTTTCCGTGGGCGATCGCGTCGATTTGCGCGTTCCGCGGCAAGAGGGCGGCGCGACCTACAAGCTCGATGGTTTGCCCCGCGACGCCGTTGCCAAAGCCGAGCCCGACGGCATCGCCGTTCACTGGACGCCCACCGACGCAGACGTCGGCACGCACGAGGTTCGCGTCGACGTGACGCAAGGCGCCCTCGGCGATCGCAAGAGTGTTCGCGTGATCGTCAACGAGCGCGGCCATCAGCTCTTCGTTCCCGGCGCCGTGACGTCGCTTTTCGTGCCGAACGATCTGAACGGTCTCGGCGCATTCGTCGGCGGCGGTCTCGAGCTCGTCATCTTCAGCTACGCCGAGCAAGGCTCGATTTGGATCCCGAGCCACGGTCGTTTCTACATCGACATGCAGGTCCTCGGCTCATCGCACCCAGGCATCGACGCCATGTTCTCGGGCGCGTTCGGTTTCGATCTCTCGCTCGAGCGCGCGCCCGGCCGGCGATACATGCTGCCGTACGTCGGCATCCAAGCGGGCATCGCGTTTCAAAAACAAGCCGGCACGTTCGGCTGGGCGATGCCGCTCGTCGGCCTCTACCCGTGGGCCTCACACGCGCTACGCGTGTCGTTCCAGGCCGGCTACTTGCTTCCGACGACCGCCGCGCAAGACATCCGCGGCGTCGTTGTGATGGCGTCGGTCGATCTCGCGCCTTGGTGATCGCTCATTGCGGCGACATCGCGATGCCGCGATAGATCGTACCCGTCAGCGACGTCGCGAGAACTGTGCCGGTGGGCGTGAGGTTGACGCCGTCGTCGATGTACTTGATGACGGTGTTCGGGCTCGAGTCGCTCGTCGTTCCGATGACGATGACGTTGCCGCCGCTGATCACGGCGGTGACGCCGCGGAAGCCCTTGGCCGTTCCGTTGGTGAACGTCGCGATCTTGACCCAGGTCGAACCGGTGTTGACCCACTTCTGGATGCCTTGATAGCCGGCGAGCGAGCTGTCATCGGCAACGTAGAGCGTGTCCAGACCGCTGACCGACGCATCCATGTCGAGCATCGAGAAGCCGTAGGGGCTGCCTGCGTCATAGCCCTGGAAACCAGTGAGAAGCGTCGCGGTCTGGCCTGTCGTTGTGGGAAGGCCGGTGCCGATGGTCGAGACACCGACGAAGGGCGGTGATCCCGAAACCATGTAGACCTGCCCACCGAAGATGCCGACGGTGCGCGTGTTCGCGGGGTTCGCGGCGATGCTGGTCGATGCGCCGGTCGCACCAAGGAGCGCATATTGAACGCCTGTGTTTGCTGCCGCATCGGCGACGCCTGAACCCGTGGTCCAGAACGAGCCGCCGTCGTCACTCACCGCCCCGCGGATGGTCGTCAGATCGTACGCGTTGACGCCGGTCGTCGTGTCGATGGTGCCAGCTGCATTGACGCGCGCGACGACGCGAACGACGCCGCTGTCGACCGAGCTCGTTCCAACACCCGTCGCGCCGGGAACGGCGTTGTAACCGGCAACGACCACGAATTTGCCGTCGGTCGATTGCGTAAGCTCGCCTTCCGAGACTGTCGTGCCGGTCATCGTGAAAGCATTGTTGCTTCCGGACGATGCTGTTGGCATCGAGAGCGTCCGTACGAGCGAGCCGTCACTCACGTTTCGCTCCTCGAGGTAGATCGCCTGCCCAACGCCGCTCGCGAGGCTCGCATCGACGCCAGCGTCCGCGAAGCCACCGACACGCACGACCATGAACGTGAGGCCGCCGCCCGCATCGCTCGGGCCCGAGTCGGTCGCGGAGTCGGTAGCGCCGTCGCTTGCGTCGTTCGTCGTCACGTCGTTCGTGCTGACGTCGTTCGTCGTCGAGTCTTTTTTGCCGGTGTCGGTCGTCGCGTCTTTGCCAGGGCCGGAATCGGTGCCGGAGTCGGAGGTGTCGTCACCCGAGCTGCACGCGAAAATCAGCGCTCCTGAGGAGACGAGGACAACGGACGAAAGGACCAGGAGGCGGCGGTTCATGGCGCCCCGTGTACCGCATCCACGTGTCGGCGTGTGTGACTTTTACTTCTTCGGCTTCGTGCTTCTTGCGGGATTGGCGGGCATGGACGCAAGCGCCGGCCGTTTTTCTTCGAGCTCTTCGAGGCTTCGCGGCCAATCCTCTTTCAAGAGACGCGAGAGCGACCGATCGGCCAGCAGCTTGCCACCCGTTTGGCACGTCGCGCAGTAGTTCGTTTCGTTGTCGGCGTAGATGATGCGTTGCACTTTCGAGCCGCAGGCTGGGCACGGTTTTCCGTATCGTCCGTGCACTGCCATGTCCTCGCGAAACGCGGTGACCCGCTCGGGGAATTTGTCTTTCGACTCTTCGCGAATCGTGTCGGTGCGTTCGCGCAATATGCGTTTGGTCGCATCGACGAGCCGCGTCCATTCGTCGGGCGTCAGCTGTGACGAGAGCTTCAGCGGCGACAGCTTCGCGGCGTGGAGGATTTCGTCCGAATACCCATTGCCGATGCCGCTCAAGATCCGCGGGTCGGTCATCGCGCGTTTGAGCGTGTGGCGCTCGCGCGTCATCGCCGCGACGATCGCATCGCGCGTTGCGCCCATCACCTCGAGCCCGCCGCGGTCGAACTCACTGAGCGCCGCCTGCCCTTTCACGACGTGAATCGACGCGCGCTTCTTCGAGCTCGCCTCCGTCAGAATCAGGGTGCCCGTGTCGAAGTCGAACGCGGCGAGTCCGAGCTTGCCAGGAATTTTTGCTCCTTTCGCCTCCCAACGAAAGCGGCCCGAGACCATCAAGTGAATGACGATGATGAAGTCGTCCTCGAACGTCATCACGATCCGCTTGCCGAGACGCGCCACGTCGGTCACGCGCTTTCCGTAGAGATCGCGCATCGAAGGCGTCACCGTGCGCAGCACGAACGGCGACGCGAACCGAACATTTTCGAGCGCATGCCCTTTCACGCGCTCGGCAATGCGCTCGACGTACACCGTTACATCCGGCAACTCCGACACACGTCAAGCTTAGACCAAACGTGGCTCTAGCCCGTAAGATCCGTTGATGCGTTGGATGGCTGCGTTGCTCATTTTCGGGTGTCACGGTGCGGAGGACGCGAAGCGCGTCACGATCCCGCAGAGCCTCGCGTCGTCGGCAAGTGCATCAGGGATGCCCGCGTCGATTTTGCCGACGCCGCATCTCGATGCACCGCTCGTGATCAATGCGTCGCTCGTGAGCCCAGAAGATGGGCACGTCGTATCGACGCTTCCGAAAGTGCCGCCCTACACATTCGCGACGCATGCGGGGCCGCACAAGTATCGCGTCGGCGACACCATCGTGGACACGTGGTCAGGCGCGCAGCAAACCAACACACCGCTCGTGGCGCTGGAGGGCGACTCCGTTGTTCGTCGCGAGCCGAACGGAACCATCCGGTGGAAGTCCGTGCTTCACGGCGTCCACTCTGTGAGGCCACCGGATGCAGTCCTCGCAGAGGGACGCGTCATTGCCGTGGTCGACGACAAGCTCTACGCATTCGACGACGTCACCGGCGCACGCGTGTGGCAAGCGCCCGGCCCAGCCGACCGCATCACGAGCGACGGCCCACTCGTTTTTTCGACCGACTGCGGCGTGCACACGACGCCGCGATGGCTCGTCGCGCACAACGCAGTGGACGGCAAAGAGGCGTTTCGCTCCCCGCTACCCATCGAGTTCGATCCATTCGTCGCGCTCGACGCGCAGCGGATCGTGCTCGTCGACGACGGTCGCGAAACGTCGATCGTGCTCGATCACTCGGGGAAAAAGCTCTTCGATCTCCACGAAGCATTGCTCGGTGATCACACACACGACTTCGCGATCCATCCCGCGGGTCACGATCTCATCGTCGCGACGACGAAGCACCTCACGCGATTCGACGCGACGGGCGTCTCGCGGTGGCAGCTACCAGCGCTCCACGAAACATTCGTCGCGGGCACGGACTTCGTCGATCTCGACAACGGCGACCTACTCATCGCCAACTGGGGCGCAATCTCCGACAGCGGCGTTTGGGTCACGCGCGTCCGCGCGAACGCAGGAACGATTGCATGGGAGGTCCATGTTCCGGGCCTTGGCGTACCGCACTCGGAATACATGCATAGCGCATACATCGAAGTACGCGGCGACGCCGTCTACGTCGTAAGCCAAGCCGTGGGCGGAGCATTCTTCGAGCGCCTCTCGCTCACAACCGGCAAAAGCACCCTCCGCCACCAGATGTGTATGCGCTGCACGAGCCCGCGTTCTCGACGAAGCGAGCTGACGTGGCGAGACTATGTGCGTGTCCGATTCACGCGTGCGCAGCGACCTGCTCGAGCGGCGGCACCGTCAGCTCGCCGATTTCTCGCGCGAGCTCGACGG
>JBBSFE010000202.1:0-7555 GCA_038239005.1 Polyangiales bacterium | reverse complement strand
GCCCGCGCTATCGAGGCTCGCGCCGCCACCGCCGCCTTCGCCGACGTCACCGAGCCCGCCGGGTCCGCCCGCGATCGATGTCCATCCCGTCGCGTCGAGCGTGCCGAGCTTTGTCGCACCCGCGCCCGCCGCTCCGCCGGGGCCGTATGATCCGTTCAACCCCGTGCTTCCCGCACCGCAGCTTGCGAGGCTTGCGTTGCCGCCGGCACCCGTCGCGCTAGTTGGGTTCACGGGATACGTGCCGAACGGACCACCGTTGATGCCGTTCGCTCCAGACACTGCCGGTGGGCCGCCGGCGCCTCCGGTGCTGTTGCCACTTCCATTCGTACAATTGTTGACCGTCTGTGACCCGCCAGAGCCCACTTTGCCGGTGTCGCCTGCGGTCGCCTGCGTCGGCGTAAAATCGGCCTGTCCACCCGCCGCAGTCCCGCTCATCCCGGCGCCCGCTTCGATGTCGACGCGCACGAAGGCGACCGTCGCGGTCGAGGCGAACGCTGCGATCGACGAGCCACCTGCCGTGGTCGCGCTCGCGGCGAGGAGCTTCATGTCACTCACGTTCGTGGTCGCCGCTTCGACGTGCAATGCCACGCCCGTCGCGGGCGACACGGTGACGACGTTGGTCGCGGCATACGACCAATCACTGCACGCGAATCCGCCGAGCAAATCGATCGCGTCCTTGACGTCGACGTTCTCTGCGTAGCTTCCGGCGCAAATGTAGACGCGCGATTTGGCCGCAGCCTTCGCCTTCGTCAGGCCAGCTCCAATCGTCTTCAGCGGAGTTGCCTGCGATCCATCGTTCGAGTCCGCGCCACTCGGCGAGACGAAGACGCCTTTGGTCGCGTCGATGCAGCTCGAGGTCTTCGCGTCGCAGCCGGCGTCCGCGTCTCCTGTCGTGGCGTCGCGGTCGCTGGCGCCGTCGAGCGGGCACGGAGCGACGCCGGGCGTTACGCACACGTCGGACGTATCGGCGGGGCACGCGACGACGCCAGCTGCGAGCACCGAGAGAGAAGCGAACAAGAACAAGCTCGAATTTTTCATCACGATGATCCGTTCTCAGAAAGTCCACATCAGGTTCATGGCTGCGCCCGTTGGCGATACGGCTCCGTCGACGTGCACGCGCGACTTCGGCCACACGAACAAAGTCACGAGGCCGGTCGCCAAAAACACGCCGTCGATCACGTAACTTGCGATGGCGCCGGTCGCGAGTGAATCCGCTCGGTTTTTGGCGTCGCTGGCGGTCGTGCACGCTGCTGCGTTCGCGACCGAGCACGATTGGCCGGACGCGCGCGCTTCGTCGTGAGCGCTTTGCGACGCGAGCGCAAGGCCGCCGCCCGTCGCAAGCCCCGCAACACCGAAACCGCCAATGACGAGCGGAACGATGTAGCCAACCGCGGGTCGGACGAATTCATCATGCATCGGAGGCGCGCCGCCGTCCGTGGTCACGCTGCTGGTGGTCGCCGTCGGGACGACATCGGCGAATCGCAATTCGAGTCGCTGCTCCTCGCCCGCCTTCGTCTCGCGATGAGCCTCGACGTGTCGATCTTGCATGCGGATGCCGAAATCGTGGGGGCCCGGCGTGACGTCGACGGGATCCTCGAGAGGCGCGCGTCCGACTACGGCGCCATCGACCGACACATCGGCGCCATCTGGCGCGCTGAGAACGATCCGAGCGAGCGTCGGGCTCAGCTCCGCCATCAATTTTTCGGCGCGCGCGCGGAGGTTTGGGGGCGTTGTCGCGTCCTTGAGCAGCTTTCGAAAATGCGCCGCGGCGATCGGAGCGCGATTCGTCTTTTGTTCGGTGACGGCAAGGTTGAAGAGCAGCGCCGGCTTCTGAATCACGGCGTACGCCTGAACGAACTTGAGGCGCGCTTCTTCGTATTGGCCCTTGTCGACGAGCACGACACCTTCGTCGAAACGAAGCAGCGCGTTTTTCTTCGCGAGCTCGTCGGCGGTCTGCGCTGCGGCCGAGAGCGCGACGAACATCATCGAGGCCAAAAGGATCGCTTTTCTCATAGCTCGGGGGTGCGAATGATGTCGTTGTCGGGATGGGTAGCGGCTGCCGTTGCCGAGGGCGGTGCGCTCGTGCGTGTCGGCGCGGAAGCGGCAGTGCGAACGGCGGTTGCCGTGACCGTTGTCGGGATCATCGGAGCCGCGCTCGCCGTCGGCGCGGGTGTCGACGACGGTTCGGTCTTCGATGCGATCGGCGCGCTCACGACCGCAGCAGGGGTCGCGGCCGCGGCCGTCTCCTTTTTGCTTTTGCTCGCGATGACGACCGCCAACGCGAGCATGGCCATGGCCAGCGTGATGGCCACGATCGTGAGCCATGTCGGAAGCGACCACTTGTGCACGATGCGCACGGGCCGCGCCGGCGCGCTCGTCGGAGCACGGGATGGCTTCGACTCTGGAATGTCGTCGAGAACCTTACCGATGGTGCCACTTCGGTCGTCGCGGTTGTCTCGCGCGCGCGACACGCCGCGCATGAGCTCGTGGTCTGCATCGTTCGAAGTGCCCGGATCGGTTCGGTAGACGAATTTGTGAACGACGGGCGGCTCGACGTCTTCGGGACGCAGCGGCATCATCTTTTGCGTGTCGCGATCGTCGTCCTTCATCGCGTCATCCAATGTAACTGAGGTGCACAAGCGCCTGGCACCCATCGATCCGCCGGGTCCGGAAGTTGCGCGAAACCGACAATACATCGTTCAACCGATCGATAGCCCTTGTTTTGGCTGCTACCGATCGGTTGAAGCGAGCGGATCCTCCGGTGTCCAAGCATGCCGATGCCGCGTCACCGCCGCACTGGGATTTGGTGGCCGAAATTCAACCACGTGACGGTTGATTTACAGGATCCTCCGGCCACGCATGGCGCGGGTATTTGCGCATCAGCTCTTTGCGAATTTTTGGGTAGTGGCGTTCCCAGAATCCGGAGAGATCGCTCGTCACTTGGACGGCGCGTTGGTTGGGCGCGAGCAAGTGGAGGACGAGCGCGACGCGGCCCGCGCCGATGCGTGGCGTGTCGCGGAGGCCCAGGAAATCTTGCAGGCGTGATGCGATGAAGGGGTCTTTGCCGGGCTCGTAGTTGATGCGGGTCGTGCGGCCACTCGGAAGTGTGATGCGTGAGGGCGCGAGGCGCTCGAGCTTGTGCGAATCCACCGAGACGATGACCGCACCTAGCTCGGCAAGGCTCGAGCAGCCTTCGCACGCAGCGCGAAGGGCCGTGTCGATGGCGGCGTCGTCGACCAATGCAAATGTTGGATCGATCGCGTGCGCGAATGCGGCGCGGGCACGCAGGGCTTCGAAGTCTTCGCCGAACGATGCGACGCCACGCGCTTTGGCCGCGCGAAAGAGTAGCTCGCTTGCTTCGGGGCCTGCTGCGAGAGCGCGCGTTTCTTCGATCACGAGACCATCGAAGCGGACGCGCGTGATGCGCTCGGCGCGGCCGGCGGCGTCGTTCCACTCGATGGCGGCGTCTTCGTCGAGGCGATCGGGCGCCATCTCGACGAGCTGCTCGGGCGTGACCTCGCTTGCGATGCGCACAAGCACTGTGGAGCCGCGTTGTTCGGCATCGACGGCGACCATGAGCGGCGCATCGCGGACGACGCTCGTCTCGGCGAGCTCGGCTTTGCCACCCGAGAGGGCGAGGGATCGGCCTGAAAGCCGCCGCGTCACGCGATCGGTGTAACCTGCAAGTATCGATACCAAGAGCGCGTCTTCGGCATCATCGCCGTCGAGCCGCTGTTTTTCGGGAACGAGCCGGCGAATTTGTTTTCTCGCGAGCTCCACGCGTCGAGCCGCGTTTCGGTCGATGTCGTCCTTCTCGAAGAGTGCGTCCATCATCGCGAGCACGTCAGAGCGATCCGTCGGCGCGTCGCGGGGCCGCGCGTCGCTTCGGCGAAATCGAATGTCACGCTCGCCAAGAAGGGCCGCGGCCGTCACTCCGTCGTCGGCAACGCCGCGCCGAGCCGCTTCGATCACGATGCGCGCGACGCGCGGGTGAAGCGGAAAGGCGAGCATCGATCGGCCGAGCTCCGTGATCGCACCGGCGGCGTCGAGCGCGCCGAGGCGCGAGAGCAAATCTTCTGCGGCCGCGAGCGATTTCGGTGGAGGCGCGTCGAGCCACGCGAGCTCGCGAATGCCCGACGCGCGAAGCTCGAGGACGGTCTGCGTGAGATCGACGCGGAGGAGCTCGGGCGTTTCGTGCTCTGGGCGCGCGTCGAAGTCGTGGCGCGTGTAGAGACGATAAGCTCGGCCTTCACGTGTTCGCCCTGCGCGGCCTGCGCGTTGAACGCACGAGGCGCGACTCGCTTTGTCGATGCGAAGCGAAGGCATGCCCGTGTACGGCGAGTGCTCGGCGCGGCGCACCAAACCCGTGTCGACGACGGCTGCGACGCCATCGATCGTCACGCTCGATTCGGCGACGTTGGTCGAGAGGATCACTCTGCGTCGCGTGCTCGGGAGCACGGCGCGATCTTGCTCGTCGGGCGGGAGATCCCCGTGGAGCGGGACGATCACCGCGTCGTATTTTTTTGCGGCGCTCGCGCATGCGTCCGTCGCGCGGCGAATCTCGGCGGCGCCCGGCAAGAAAACGAGCACGTGCCCATCGGGGCTTTCTGCAAGAGCGCGCCGCACCATCGACGCCACGCGAAGCTCGAGATGCGGAGGCTGCGCGCCGGGATCGTCGTAGGCGATCTCGACTTCGAAGCGGCGGCCTTCTGCGCGAACGATCGGCGCGTCCAAGAACTTCGCAACGGGCTCGGCGTCGAGCGTCGCCGACATCGCGACGAGCGCCAAGTCGCGACGCGTTTCGCGAAGGCGGCGGAGAAGCGCGAGCGCGACGTCGGTGTGCACGTGCCGCTCGTGGAGCTCGTCGAGCACGACCGCCGACACGCCTCGGAGCGTTGGGTCGCTCGAGAGGCGACGCGTGAGAATGCCTTCGGTGACGAACGACAAACGCGTTTTTGGTCCGCGCGCCTCTTCGAAGCGCACGGCGTAACCGATCGTTTCACCGACGCGCTCGCCGCGCTCCTCGGCCACGCGACGCGCGGCCATGCGCGCTGCCATGCGACGCGGCTCGAGCACGAGGATTTCGCCTTCGCGCTCGAGGAGCATCGGGGGCACGCGCGTCGTCTTGCCGGCGCCCGGTGGCGCTTCGAGGACGCACGCGCCCGTTCGCGCGATCGCCGCGCGTATGTCGCCTAAAACACTGTCGATCGGAAGAGCGAGCGTTGAGCCTCGCGGAGTGCGGGACTAACCCGGCGGCATCCGCTCGGCGATGTCGTTGAGGTCCGACGCGAGCGCGAAGTGCGGCAGGAAGAAGTAGAGGATGGGCGGGCGAGCCGGTTGCTGCGCGCCAACCATCTGCTTGGCCTTCACCACCTCGGGCGGAACCATCGTGAAGAGATAGATGATGCCGTAGACGGGAATGAGGATCGGCCACCAGTTGAACGCGGGGTTCTTCGTGACGCTCTTCAGCTCGTTGGCCATCTGCATCCAGATGTAGACGAGGAGCACCATGCCCACGAGCGACACGAGCGATCCGACGTTGCTGACGACCATGAGCGACGCGGGCAGAATGATCGCGAGGATGGTTCGGAGGATGCTGCCGGCGATGAGAATGCCGTAGGGGATGACGAGCGTCATCACCGGGTTGCGGTGACGAGGACGAGTGCCGCCACCTTGCAGTGAACCTTGGAAGCCTTGGAGGGCTTGACCAAACTGATCGCCGCCAGCTTGCGGCTGACCGCCGTAGCCCTGCTGCGGCTGCTGACCGTAGCCTTGTTGCGGTTGCTGGCCGTAACCCTGCTGCGGCTGTTGCGGCTGCTGGCCGTAACCTTGCTGCGGCTGTTGCGGCTGCTGCGGCTGACCGTAACCGGGCTGCGCTTGTGGTTGCGCCGGCTGGCCGTAACCGGGTTGCGCTTGCTGCGGTTGCCCGTAGCCAGGTTGCGCGGCCGGCTGCTGCGGATACTGCGGCTGCGCTGCAGGCGGCTGCTGCTGATAAGCAGGTTGCGGCGGCTGCTGCGGATATTGAGGTTGCTGCGGCGCCCCGTATTGCGGCTGCTGCGGTTGCTGCTGCGGATACCCTTGCTGCGGCTGTTGTGGCTGCTGCGGATAGCCCTGCTGCGGCTGCTGCTGCTGCGGGTAACCCTGCTGCGGGGTGCCCGGCGGATAGCCCGGAGGACCACCACCATACGGGTTGTTGTTGTTCACGCGCTAATCTCCTCTTTTGAGTGCGAAGCGAGCATCGCAGACTTCGCGGAGAAACGCGAGATCGCAAAAATGCAGTAAAACAGGTCTCTTGGACCTCAAAAGCTGCACGACGCTCGCGCTTGGTGGGGAGGCGCGGCGCTTCGTTTTGGCGAGCTCCGAGAGCGCGCTCGTCGATGTCGTGCGCGATTGCGACGCGCGCGGTGAAGCGCTCTTCGTGCTCGGCGGCGGAAGCAACGTCGTATTTGCCGATGCGGGTTTCGACGGCACCGTCGTGCGCGTCGCGACACGCGGCATCGTGATCGGCGACGAAGAATTTCGCATCGATGTTTCAGCGGGCGAGCCGTGGGATGACTTCGTCGGGTGGTCGGTGCGGCGCGGGCTCGCGGGGCTCGAGTGCATGTCGGGCATTCCCGGTTTGGTTGGGGCGACGCCGATGCAAAACGTCGGCGCGTACGGACAAGAAGTGCGCAGCACGCTCGCATCCGTGCGCGTGTGGGATCGCGAAGCGGGCGCGGTCGTCGATCTCTCGCGCGATGCGTGCCGACTTTCGTATCGCCACAGCATGCTCAAAGAGACAACGCGCTACGTCGTCTTGCGCGTGTCGTTCGAGCTCGCGAATTCCGTGCATAGTACACCGATTCGATACGCGGAGCTCGCGCGCGCTCTCGGTGTTGCGGAAGGCGAGTCGGCTCCGCTCGCGCGCGTTCGTGAAACGGTCATCACGCTTCGTCGCGGCAAAGGCATGGTGCTCGACCCGAGCGACGCCGACACGCGCAGCGCGGGCTCGTTCTTCATGAACCCGATCATGGACGCGCCGGCGTACGAAGCGCTCGTCCTGCGCGCAGGCGAGCCCGTCCCGAAGTTCGCGAGCGACGACGCCATCAAAGTCCCCGCCGCATGGCTCATCGAACGCGCGGGCTTCCCGAAAGGCACCGTGCGCGGCAATGTCGCGACGTCATCGAAGCACGCGCTGGCTCTGACCAACCGCGGCAACGCGACGACCACCGAGCTCCTCGCGCTCGCACGCGAAATCCGGGACGCCGTCGAAGCGCGCTTCTCCGTGCGCATCCTCCCCGAGCCCGTCCTCGTCGGCTGCTCGCTCTAGCGTCACCCGGCCTAAGAAAGCCGCCACGGCGCCAGAAGACGAGAAGAGATTTGGGTTCGAACCGCACGTAACGCGGGGTTTGAACCCATCTCCTCTTTTGGCGCCTTGGAGATTGGATGAAGTGGCTGGCCTCCACGAGGTCACCCAAAATGGGGCCTCAGGTCAAAAAAAGGAGGCCAGCCATGGAACATGTTGCGATCGATTTGGGCGGAAGGGAATCACAGGTATGCGTTCGCCAAGCGGACG
>JBBSFE010000201.1:0-7684 GCA_038239005.1 Polyangiales bacterium | reverse complement strand
CGTCGGTCACCATTGGGACTCCATTGAGCCCCAGCACCCGTCCGGAGCTTCGGACAGGCAGTCTCCCACGCGCCGTCAGGTCGGCGCCGACCGGCAAAAGTAATTGTCGCCACCCGGCAGAAGTAATTGTCGCTGATCACCCGGGTACGACGGTCGCGCCTCATGCGGCCCCGTTCGACGGTAATAAATACTACGCCGAGCCCTCGTCCTTCGCGACCGATAGGAGCGCGAGCACCTCCGTCTCGGTAACACCTTCCAACGGAATATCGGCAACGCGAAGCGCGACGCGCATGTGCGTCATGTTTGGGCCTGAAGTCATTCAAGCGCTGGGGTTTCCGAGAGATGGCCGGCGTGTTTGCAATGACGCCGGAGCGTGCGCTCGACCCCGGTTTGGTCGTGCACCCACAGCGCTTCGCGAATTCGCCAAGCTAGCAGCGGGCGGCGAGCTTCTTTGCGAGCCGGCGCTGGCGAAGGTCGGCAAGCCGTTCGGATTCGTGGCTGCCGCCGCGCCGGAGTGGGCAGCCGAGCCGCGAGCGATCTTGGCGTTCGCTCTTGCGCTCGGCAACGCAACACCTGCACCCAGCAGCCCAATCGTCGATTTCTTGGATGCTGCGGCAGCCTTCGTCCGAGCGGCGCCGTGGCGCTACTGGGACAACGGACACGTGATCGACGTGCGAATCACGCGCGAGGACGCGCGAATACGAGGGCTGCATCATGGGCGCGGGCGGGCTCGAGTTCGGCCCTCGCGCTCTATCCTGAAAAGGGATCGATCGCGCGATTGAACCGCATCAGCTCGCCGCGGGATGCACGCAAGATCGAGTCGATCGCGGTCACGATGGATGACGAGCCTGCCTGGGCGATCGACGCGCTCGACGAAGCGTTCGGGCTCGACGGCATACCGGTTCCGATGCGCGTCGCCAACGGTCGACCCGGACCCGCTCGCTCCGACGATCTCGCAACGCTCGCGTTTGCGTTGCGTGCGATCGCTGATCTCCGACCGACGCTGCGTGAAAACGAAATCACATTCGCCGACGATGCCAAGCCACGGAGTGCGATCACCGCGCACGTACGCGCTCCCGAGCCTGCACGATTTGTGTGAGAAGCCGTCGCTGACGAAGGTGACGCGATTCTGGGCCACGTGATCGCGATTTCCTCGCGACACGGCGGAACGCACCGGTTGTAAGTGTGGTGGGCGACTGGCGGGCGACGATGCGTGTAAAATACATGAGCGTTGCCGGTCTCTTCTTGGCGGTGTGTTAAGCTTCACGTGATGGAGTTCGATCGCATCACCTCCGACGCCGCACGTCTTGGAGGGCAGCCGTGCATCCGCGATCTTCGCATCACCGTGCGGCGCGTGCTCGAGGCTCTTCGAACGTATCCGGCGCGCGCGGATCTCTTTCGCGAGTACCCGGAGCTCGAAGAAGACGATCTGCGCCAAGCGCTCGCGTACGCTGAAGCACTGCTGGAAGATCGCGTCGTGGTCTATCGCCGACGGGCTGATTTTGAAGCTGGCTCGACCAGGGCCTTCC
Source organism: Polyangiales bacterium (assembly GCA_038239005.1). Classification (GTDB taxonomy): domain Bacteria; phylum Myxococcota_A; class Polyangia; order Polyangiales; family Polyangiaceae; genus DASXHD01. The sequence continues at coordinate 6,155 of JBBSFE010000201.1, read as the reverse complement.
GCGAGGTGCAACACTGGAGCTCGCGCGGCGCGGTCACGATGTCGTGCTTACATACGATATCGGTTTGGCGCGCGCGTCCGACGAGCAAATTCTCGAATGCGCGAAGCTCGATGGTCGTGTTGTGATTACGCTGGACGCTGACTTCCACGCCGTCCTCGCACGCACGAGCGGGAGCGCACCAAGCGCCCGAAGGACTCGGCGCTGTCGCGCTCGCGAGTCTCGTTGCGAGGATTCTCGCTTCGATCGAAGCAGACCTCCTGCACGGAGCAGTCGCGACGTCAGACGGAGTTTCTTACGCTACTGGAGTTCGATCGCATCACGACCGGTGGCGGGCACGTTGCCTGATCGATCTTGTCGGTGGCGCAATCATCGCGAACGTCGTGATGCTCGAGCGCGTTTGCCCGCCGGCGGGATCTCGAGCAGCAACGCCGCCGAGACGTAAAATGCGGAATCACCACCCTCGTTGCCGAAATAGTCCGTTGCTGTACTCGAGCTCGCCGAGCAAATCGGTTGCGGGCTTCTTCGAGAACGACTTTTCCTCCGCAGCAGAACACCGCATCGAGCCGACGGATACGGTCGGCGAGGCCGGTCGTGTGTGGGTCATCCGGCGGGCGCGATTGAGCCATCGAGTCCTCACCCACCAATCCTGACCGCCTGCACCGCCCGATAGAGGTCGGCGATTTCGTGCGACCATCGTGAGGCGGTCGCCCGATCCATATTTATTCGGAACAAGCATCGCCCGAAGACGCCCGCCCAAGGCAGCGGTGTGCGCTGTGCTGCACTCACGAATGTGATGAACGCGGGACGTATCTCTGACCAAGACGCGTCGTCTGGCGCGATCACGTCGAGAAAGCTTCTGACGTGGTTGCCAGGCGGAGCGACCGCGATCGTATGGGCGACGAGTGTACCGGGATTCTGATCGGGCACGCCCGCAGGCGGCATTCCGTGCCACGTGAATGGTCCGTGAAGGTAATGGAACGCATTGATTCCCTCAACACCGCCATCCGATCGCACTCGTTGCGCCGACAGAAACATCAGGCCGCTCGCCGTGGGAGCACGCGACTTCCGGACGTGAGCTCGCTGTCGACGGTACGTAAGTCGAGTTCCGCTGTCGGCGAGACATCCGAATTGAGCTCGCTCTCGATGGCTGCTTGTTCCGCTGCTGTCAGTGCCCACCAGCAACGATCGAGCTCTTCGACCGTGTCCGATTCGATCGATTCGGGGAGACTTCCACCGGCGAGCTCACGGCTCAAGAGGAGCTCCATGAGGAGCTCCCGGTAGCGTGCCGCTAGCCCGATCATCGGAGCTCCTTCCAGCTCGTTGCCGTTGTACACAGAGCCGTCTGGTAGTCGACGACGGGCATAGCGTGCGCGGGTTCGACGAAGCCGTGCGACAGTGGATGCTTCGGGTCCGCGCGGTACGACAGTTTGCCAGCGATCGACGTGAGCTCGATTTCGAAAACCGGCAGATTGCCGAGGCCGCCAGCGGATCGAGGACGCACGTGCGGTGGCATGAGCTTGACATCGTTTGGAGTAATTGACAGTCCGCCGAGCCCAGCTCCTACTTCACCATGTTCGTTCGGAACGATATCCACGCCAACCCGCACGCCGAGCATGTTGCCGCGCGATCCACACTCGGGATGTGAGTGCGCGTCTTTGCGCATCGCACGAAGCAATTTCGTCGGGGTCGTCACGATGCGTAGCCTATCCCAATGCGCCACCGACGGGCGCTCTCCGTGGCGATTTGAACTCGTGTTGAAACGGGTGCGAATTTCGCGACATCGTGATCGGGCGTTTCGCGGCATCGTGATCACACGGGTCAGCGGAATCGCAAGACCCCTTTTTTGGTTAGGCATCGCGCAGCGAGATGCGGTAGCGGACGCTCATGCTCTATGCGTTCAAGCTTGGTCCGATACATACCGACGACGGCGAGATGACCGGCGTGTTCGCCATGACGCCGGAGCGTGCGCTCGAACCGCGGTTTGGTCGCGCGCCAACAGCGCTCCGCGAATTCGCCAAGCTAGCAGCCGGCGACGAGCTTCTGTGTGAGCCGGCGCTAGCGAAGGTCGGCAAGCCGTTCGGATTCGTGGCGGCCGACGCACCGGAATGGGCAGCCGAGCCGCGAGCGATATTGGCGTTCGGCCTTGCACTCGGCAACGCAGCACCCCCACCCAGCAGTCCAATTGTCGATTTCTTGGACGCTACGTCGGCCTTCGTCCACGCGGCGCCGTGGCGGTATTGGGACAACGGACACGTGATCGACGTGCGAATCACGCGCGACTCGAAGACGCTCGAATACGAGGGCTGCATCATGGGCGCCGGTGGGCTCGAGTTCGGCCTCGCGCTCTATCCTGAAAAGGGATCGATCGCGCGATTGAACCGCGTTCGCTCGCCGCGCGATGCACGCAACGTCGAGTCGATCGCGGTCACCATGGATGACGAACCTGCCTGGGCGATCGACGCGCTCGAAGAAGCGTTCGGGCTCGACGGTATTCCCGTTCCGATCCGCATCGCAAAGGGTCGGCCCGGACCCGCTCGCTCGGACGATCTCGCGACGCTCGCGATTGCGTTGCGTGCGATCGCTGATCTGCGACCGACGCGGCGTGAAAACGAAATCTCGTTCGCCGACGATGCCCAGCCACGTTGTGCGATCACGGCACGCGTACGCGCTCCCGAGCCCGCACGATTTGGGTGAGAAGCCGTCGCTGACGAAGGTGACGCGATTCTGGGCCACTGGCAGGCAACAAGATTTGACGAACGCGTAGCTCGATCTCAATGACGAAATCGCGTACGAGTCGGGGCGAGAGGATTTGCTGCCGAGGCGCCTGACCTTTGGTCAGGGCGCCGAGCCAATCGAAAATCCTGTCGAAACGAACATCGCTTCGCGATGGTCGGGGCGAGAGGATTTGCTGCCGAGGGCCGCAAGGCCCTCGCCACTTACAAATCCTCTGCCACGACGAAAGTCGAAGACTTGAGTCGGGGCGAGAGGATTCGCGAGAACCCCTTTTTCGGGCGGTGTTTCAAGCGTGAACATTGAAAACATCGGGGCGATCGCGATTTTCTCACGACACGACGGAACGCACCGGGACTAGTTTGTAAGAGTATGGTGGGCCACTGGTGGGCCACGATGCCTGTATTCTACACGCAGCGGCGTTCGAACGCGTCGCGCGCACATTGAATTTGTCTGAGGTCGTCGAGCACCGGCGCGCGACGGCGAGAACTTGGGTGCGCATGCGGGTCCATCCGATACGAAGAAGTCGTACGCGCGCACCCGCGACGCGACAGTGGGAAGGATCGCGATCGGGGGCTACTACGCGTGCTGCTCAGATTTCGACGCTTTTGAAACACCCGTCTGTAGCCGACCGAAAGTGCCGTCAAAATCCCTACGCGCTGATGGGTGCGTTGTGTGGTCGTCGCTACATCTTGAAGCCGCACTTGTCAGCGGAGACGCACGCGTTAGGAAGCGAACAACAAACGAGTCCACCTGAACATCCGCCGACAACGCCCGCGCAGTAGCACGCCACGTCGCCGTCGGCGTCCGCAATGCAGACACCTTCGCACGCCTGTCCGTTGCAGCATGACGACAGCGCCTTCGCGCCCGCGTCGGGAGCGCACGAACCGCCGCCGTCCACCACGTGCCACGCGTCGACATCGAACGCATCCACCGCTTGACCGTCGACCACGTCCTGCGCAGAGCCGTCTTGCGTGTGTGCGTCCGTGCCGGAATCGTCGCCGGACACGGTGCTGCCACACTCGACCATGATCAACAATACAAGCAGGCTCGCAACCCTCATTGGTCCTCCGTCGTAGCCTTGCAGACGTTCTCCGACGTGCAACCGTACCGTGCGGCGCAGCAGACGTATGGACTCGGACAACTTTGATCAGCGAGAAAGCATACGCACGACCCATCCTCCGCGCAGCTGCCGCGACAGGGCATGCCGTTGCAGCAAGAGAATAGCCCGTAGGGTTTCTCGCCACACGCAGTCTCGGTTCCTTCGCCAGAATCCACCGCATCGGACCTATCCACGCTCGCATCGCCCGGTGAGGCGTCGCCCGGTGAGAGTTCTCCACCGCACGCGCACAACGCGATGGCAAGAATGAAACTACGGGAAGATGACGCCGCTGACATGTTGGTGCCACGCACTGAACCCAGTGCGGTCAAGACAACCATACGTCGAATCCGTGTAGGTGCGAATGAATCGAGCACGAAAGTCGCTCTCTAGGCCGATCAACCCGAGGTCGTCGTAGTCGCCCCAATATTGCGTAGTCGTCGATGTACAGACGGGGAGGTTCGTCGCCTGAACGAGCGGGATGAGGATGGGAACGTTCGAGCTGTTGAGGATCAAGTTGGCCTCCTCAATGTCAAACGTATTGCCGGAAGGATCATCCTGACGTGACTGCCACGCGAGCTTCCAGATTGGCCCCGTCGAACTGAAACTCCCATTGAAGAAGCGCACGGTTGGACCGAATTGATCTCCCGGCGTGTCCGCGGTGGTGCTCCAGCCTGGCGCGGGCTTACACGATGAGAGGTCGAGCTTGCACACTGTCGTCGCGAGCCGCGTACTTGGAGAGGGAGGTGTCGTGTAAACGACCCGAACGGCATCGTCGCCGAACGCGTCTACACTACCGACGTCGAAGCCGAACTCCTCGGAGTGACGACCGGGCCCTCCCGAGAAGGCAATCGTCAACTCGACGGCCGCGTTCGACGCAACGAGCGACGGGACCGTCCAGTTTCCGCCGCCCGAGCCATCCGAAACGAAGCGCGTGATCATCAGTTGTTCCGCGCTCGTCAATGCGTTGAGAACCGGCGCCAACAAGTACGGTTGCGCGTTCGCTGACCGCAACATGACGTGACTGTTCACGGTCAAACCGACGAACGGATCGGGAAGGCGTTGAAACGTGCTCGTCGCGTTCGGAGCCCACCAGACATTCGCCTTCTTTGTATTCACGTCGTTCGTCGCGAAGTAGATCGCGCCGTCGCTTCCGGCGGTCATTGTCGTACCGTCGTAGAAGTCGCCGTCCGGGTTTGCGTCGGTCGCCTGGAAGCACTGGTAGACGGCGAAGTGTTGACCTCCATCAGTCGAGCGCATGATGCACGCACCGCCAATGAAGTTGTTCATCGCGCCGTCGATGAAGCCGATCGCGGTCGGGAACTTCGCAGCGGGCACGGCCAAATACGACAAGAATACGTAGTGACCGTCCGCGAGAGACGACGCGGCACCCGGGTCGGACCAGATGACGGGCCAGCCAGTGATTGTCGGGATCGTGCCTCCGTAGGTCCACGTCGTACCGTCGTTTGTCGAGTACGAGAAACCTGCTTCGCTCGCCCCGGAGTAGACGAGGCGCGTTGCGCCGGAATGGACGATCGTGCCGTTCTCGATCGACTGCGTCTCGTCGTTGTACGCGACGACGCTAGTGCGGTTGTCGGGGAAGAACGTCGTCACCGTGATTCGCGTCTCGGATTGGCTTCGCGGATCGGGGTACGTCTCGTCACTCGGCAATGCGCCCGTGATCTTGTTCGTAGGGCCGCACGACGAGATGGCCGCGAGCGCAAGTAACGTCGCACAAGTCGTCTTCATCCTCCCCATGATGTCCTCCTCGGCACGGGTAGACATTCACCCCCGACTGTCCGACGATGCATGAATCGGCGCGCTTTGGGAAGAGGCGCACCGTCCCGTTGACCGCGTGTCGCGCGGTTTGGCAGGATGATCTCCCACGTGTCGCACGCGCGAAACCGAATCCTGCGGCGACGCGGACCGGCACGTGGTGATTGGAGTGCGACTTCGAGCCGTTCGAGATCGTTCAGAACCAGCGGTTGGATCGGACCGTCGCCCACACCTGTGGGGAGATGAACAGGGACAACCTCGATACCGCCCCGCCAACCGCGACCGCGCTCGAGAGCCGAAGTATCGCCGTGGCCGCGACCGATCTCCAGCCCCGCGATCTCGCGCGCAAGCTTTGCTCGTGGTCTTCGTCGTCATGTTCCGATCTGACCACGACGTGCCGAGGCGATCTGGGGTATCCGTTCAGCGAACCACGTCGGAAATGGTCGCGGAAATCACGAAGTCGCGACGATTGTGAGCTGACGGAAACGGTTGGCGTCGAGCAAGGCGCGGACATCTTCGCGCTCGCGCGTGCGAGGCCACTCGATAGGTG
>JBBSFE010000200.1:0-7938 GCA_038239005.1 Polyangiales bacterium | reverse complement strand
CACAACACCGGCGAGCACATCGTGCATCTGCGCGCGCTCGCACTCAGCGATAGGTGGAATCATGCGATGGACATCACACTACGCGCGCCACCCCTGCGGATTCGAAGCGCGGCGTGATCAGGATGAGAGTCACACCCGTAACGACGGTAACCGGCGATTGGACGACATCGTTCGCCTTGAACCTGACATACGACGGCACGCCCTTTAGCGCTACCTATGATTGGATTGGCGGCTTCCGAGCCTCGCTACGTACCACCGTGCGGGATGGTCAAGGCACGCTTTTGGGCACGGTCGTGACCGCGGGTAAGGGAAGCTCGACCTTCACGAACGCCGCCGGCACGCAGCAAGTCACCGATAATCGCAACCTCGTTCCGGCAAACGATGTCGCGTTCATGGACGATCATGTCATAGTGCTCGGGCCGGAACGCGCGATGGTCACGGTGCTCGAAGCGCTTCGGCTGCTGATTAGGCTGCCCGGAGATCTCGCCAATTGGTACTACCTGGTACGTGCGTCGCTGGCAGTACAAACCAACCAACAGCAAATGGACCTTTGGCACGCCATTTCTGATATTGAAACTGCCTCTATCAACCCAAGCGATTCATATCACAAGTTCAAAGTCCTGGCCGACACCGACGAGACTACTCAAGGCGGATGGATCGAAATGCAGGATTGTGTTGGCATGGGCAGGTGCCAACAGCCGTCCAGTGCTCGAAGTTGGTTTCCGGTGGATGTGGTGCGCAGCCACTACATTATCGATCATATCAGCTATCCTGAATTCTTTCTGCACCATCGTCATTTCTTGTCGCAGATCGAGTCGTGGATCACCGACGTCGGAATTGGCTGGATCGACTCGCCTACTTACGGTGGGACCGCAGGGTACAATCTGAGTGGCGCTACGATCGTTCCGTATGGCAAGACTCCGTATTGGGACTCGTCCGTAGCAATTCCTGATGACGGCGACTCCGTTCGCAACTTTCGTTTGACCCCTCTTCCAAATGGCACCGACACGTGGGGCAATGGCCGCAATTGCCATACCGGCTCTCTGAATCCAAGCACAAAACATGGGGCCAGCGGTTGCATGATGGCGGCGAACGGGGTTTGTGGTCGGGTCGATACGGCGTTGCTGTCACCACCGATTGGCGACCCCTCCTGCCAGTGGGAAGCGTCGGCAACATTTCGCTCACCAACGTATGCGTTGACATACGGGACGAACGGCGTTGCGGACACATCTCCCACGAGTTGGCTGTGCACTGCAGCGCAAGATAAGGGGTTCAATCCTTCCGCGGCCGGAAACCAGTTCATGGATTTCCCGGACGGACATCAGATGGGCCTCAACGTACCCCAAGGGACGGGCACGAACTCCTCTTGCGACTGCGCGAACACCAACTATACAGAGAACATGGGTTTCTTTTGCTTTCATGGATGCGTTCACACTCAACTCGGGTGGACGTACCTTCCTGCTGGCTCTCAATCATTCTTCGGCGCTTTTGATTCGCCCGCTTCGCCAGTGTTCTTTCCGTGGCATGCCTGGGTGGACCACCTCTACGCCATTCGCGTCGATTGTCATGGGTCGTAGGCCTGTATTCGCGCTCTCGGCGCTGCTGCTGATAGGTTGTGGCGGCCTCCTCGATATTCCTGATGCGACCGCAGACGCCGCGCCAGAAGCTCAGGCGTCGAACGACTACAAGGTCGCATTCGTCGCGGGCGACGTCATCCGCATATGGCACTCTCATACGGGGGTTGAAGAGGTGTGGTCCGGCTACCCAACTGCGACGCCCGGATACCCACTCTTTTCGTACGATGGCGGAGCGCTCGTGGTGCGCCGCGTTGACGGTTTCGACGTGCTCGACACGACCGGGCTCGTTGTGCGTACACAGGTGGCGCCGCCCGGGTTCGTGATGGAATGGGCAGCGCCTCGAGCGGACTTCCAGAGAATGATGCTGAGCGCAGACCGAATTGGTGACGCGTCTTACGCAGCGACGCTAGACTCGGACGGCTCCTTTCACGTGCTCGGGCCGTCTATCTCGACATGGCAATACGCCCCCGACGACGTGCACGTCCTCGGCGGGGTCGGTAACTTTCCCATCTTCACGATGAAGGATGACGGAACGGACCGAGTCGACATCGTGCCAGATGACGCTTCCGTACCGTGTGAGCACGCGTCGTTGAGCTTCGACGGCGCGCGCGTGGTCTACGAATGCAGCGAGTCCGGCAAGGGGAGCCTTCGCGTCTACGATCGAGCATCGCAACAGGAAACGATCGTCGCAGAGCGATCTGCCGAGTGGCCACGATTCACGCCGGATGGCCAGCACCTCGTCTTCGCGGATTGCAAAGGGATGTGCGCGCTCGTCCAAATGGACATCGCCACGCAGGAAACGAGCACGCTCGTGGCCGTCATTGGGGCCGCATACCCGTTTGGGGCCCCTTTCCTCACCATCGCGCGCGATGGTCTGTGAAGCTCACATCCGGTCGAAGCGGTTTCGATCGCCTCGCACATCGTGCGAAGCACCTTGATGCGCGCGTAGGATTTGTTGTTCGGTTCGACGAGCGTCCGCGCTGCCCTCGATTCGACCGTCAAGCGCCACATCTCCAGCCGAGCTCGCGGCGCTACAATCGCTCGGAAAGCTCGGCGTAGGCGCGGCGGCGGTCGTTGCGGATGTCGTCGAGGCGGCGCGTGACTTCGGCGATGCCAACGCGTTCGATGGTGCCAATGTTGGCGCGCGCGATGCGCTCGCGTAGCGGTGGCGTGGGGGCGGGCAAGCTCGCGATGTCGAACGTCGCGAGGCTCACGAAGTGCGTGCCCTGCGGCGCGCCGTTGCGCACGCGATCGAGCGCGCGCGTGCGAACGATTTGGATCGTCGGGTCGGGCGTGCGCCGCAAGAACGGAATGAGTCGCTCGGGCGCGCGGCTGTCGATGGGCGAGTCCGGGTGAAAGGCTGCCATCGCGAACGGGATTTCGCCGAGCGCGTGCGTGCATGCATCGGCATCGCGCAGGCGCGAAACGAATCGATCGAACACGGGCGGCAAGACGTTGATGCGCGGAAAAATCAGCACCGCTACTTCGGCGTCATCGTCAGCCGCGAGCTCGTGAATTGCTGCAACGCCTGGCGCCGTGTCTTCGTTCGTCTGGAGGATGACGCGTTCGCGCACGTTCCCGGCGCGCCTCGCGGGCTCGGCCCACGGACACAAACCGTACTCGGCGACGATCTCGACTTCGTATCGTCGAAAGAGTCGAGTGGCCTCGTCGATCCAACGTTGATCGTCGCTCATCGCGTTTCACACTGTACACCACGAGGCAAGGCCCGCCGCGTGTGATCAGCGCGGAAAGGCAGCGGGGTTGCCGCCGTCGACGGTGACGACGCAACCGGTCGTGGCGCGCGCTTGCGCGAGATGCGTGAAGGCTTGCGCGACGTCTTGCGCCGTGACCTCGCGGGAGAGGAGGTTGTCTTTGAAGTAGTCGTCGACCGAGACGCCACGTGCGCGCGCGCGTTTCTCGACGACGTCGCCAGCGAAGAGCTTCGTGCGAATGCGGTCGGCGTTCACGACGTTCGAGCGAATGCCGCGAGCGCCCACGTCGATCGCGTATTGACGCGCGAGCGCGAGGAGCGCGGTCTTCGCGACGGCATACGGGCCAAAATTGGGGCCCGGGTTGAATGCGGCCTTGCTCACGTTGAAGAGGAGGCATCCGCCGCGGCCTTGGGCCGTCATCACTTCGCATGCTGCGCGCGCCGCGTGATTGTGCGAGAGCAAATTGACTTCGAGCGACGCGCGAAGCGCTTCGGCACCTTCGGACGTATCGAGCCTGCCTTGCGGCGCGTCGCCCGCGTTCGACACGAGGATGTCGAGCCCACCAAACATCCGACACGCGTGCGCCACGGCAGCGCGCACTTCGCCTTCGATCGTGACGTCGACACGAAAGGCCGTCGTGCGATCCGCGGGAAACGCCTTTTTGGCTTCCGCGAGCCCGGCGTCGTCGCGATCGACGAGCACGACATGAGCGCCAGCTTCGACGAGCGCCGCCACCGTGGCGAGCCCGATGCCCGACGCCGCACCCGTGACGAGCGCGACCGCGCCTGCCAGAGCGCCAGCTTTCACCGGTTTGATCTTCGCTTGCTCGAGGCTCCAGTATTCGACGTCGAAGAGATCGGAGCGCGACACGGGGCGATACGTGCCGATGTCGTCGGCGTCCATCATCACGGCCATCGTGTGCTCGTACACGTCGGCGACGATGCGCGCGGCGGCTGCGGTGGGCCCCATCGTGCACATTCCAAAGCCCGGCAGCAGGATCACGCGCGGGAGCGAATCGAGCTTCGTCTTCGTCACGCCCTTCTTCGCGCACATGTCCGAGAAGTACGCGTCGTACTTGCGGCCGTATTCTTGCACCTCGGCCTCGATGCGGCGGCCGAGCGCTTCGGTGTCCGAGTAATCCGGATCGCTCACGAGGAGCGCCGTTGGTTTCGTGCGAAGCACGTGGTCGGGGGTCGATGGGCCCGTCGCGACGAGCTCGGCAACGCGCGGACGCGCCAGAAATTCGAGAATCGAATCGGTGGTGCGTGCGTGCAAGATCGGCCCGCGCTCGAGCGCATCACCGCCGGCGCGCGCGAGCACGCCTCGGATGCGCGGCAAGATACGCGACTCGAGGCCTTGCACCGCGATGCGACCTTGCGTCATCACGGTGCGGCGCTTGTCGCCGATGGCGCGCTCGGCGAGTGTGACCGCTTCGATCATGCGCTCGTAACTTTGTTTGGCGGTGTCGCCGAACGTGAAGACGCCGTGCTTGTCGAGCACGATGACCCACGCTTTCGGCCCTGCGGCTTCGAACGCACCCGCCGTGTGCGGCGCGAGCAGGAAACCCGGCATCACGTATGGAACCCACACGAGCCCGGCGCCGAAGACCTCGCGACACAGTCGTTCGCCGTCGGGTTGATCGGCGAGCGCGAGCACCGCATCGGCGTGCGTGTGGTCGATGAACTTCGCGGGCAAGAACGCATGAAGCAGCGTCTCGACGCTCGGCGTAGGCGCCGATGGATCGAGCAGCGCACACCGAAGCTCGCGCACCATGTCTTCATCCGAGAGCGACGCGATCTGGCGAAGCTCGCGCAGCGGCGCGAGGCGCACCGCGGGATGCCCGGCGGGCTCGATCGTCGCAAGATCCCACCCCGACCCTTTGATGTAAAGTACATCTATCGGCCGACCGTATCGATCGGTCACGGTATCCTTCGCCGACGTGTTCCCCCCGCCGTGGATGACGAGCTCCGGAACCCGACCGAGCAAGCGCGCCGTGTACGTACGCATCGCGAGCGTTTCGGGAACGCCGAGCTCGGCCACGAGCCGCGCGGCATCAGCGTCGTTGTAACGGCTCTCCATCGAGAGGCAATGTTACCGCCAAACCATCGTCACGTGGTCGCCGCGAATCGCCCGCGGCTTCATGTCTTTTGAAGCATGGCGAGCGTCGAGGCGAGACGACGCGCGCGGGTCTCGGGCTTCTTGGCGCCCTCGAGCGCCTCGGCGTGCTCGCGTTGATGCGTGAAGCTCAGCGCGGCCCACGCAGCGCGCGCCTTCGCGTTCTTCTTCAGTGCAGCGGCGAGATCGCTCGGCGGCGCGACGACCCGCGGTTGATCGTCGAGCTCGACAACGACGAGCACGTCTTGCCCGACCGCAAGCTTGGCCGCCTCGCGATGCGATCGCCGAATGCCGATGAACGATTTCCCGCCATAGGCCGCGATGGTCGTGCGAAACGCGTACGCGCCGATGCTGACGACGACCGGCGGCCGCGCTTTCCCAAACACTTCGCGCACGTCTGCAGGCACGACGATGAGCGCAATCTCCCCGGAGTCGGGCTCGCTCGCGAGCGTGGTACGAAACGCGACCTTGGGCTTCGTTTTGGCCATCGCGTCAGCGGTACGCTTGACACGCCGTCAGTCGACCGGTAGTTCCCAATCGTTCCCCGCAGGCGCGTAGCTCAGTGGTAGAGCACTACCTTGACACGGTAGGGGTCGTAGGTTCAATCCCTATCGCGCCTACAAATTCCCACGGCTTTCCCGCTGTCGCGTGAACCTCGCGACGCCGAAACGCCGAAACTCTGGCCGAAACTCCGCGAGCCGATCGTGGGGTCGTGAGCAAGTCCGCCGGCCGCGTCGGGATCACCTCGCCGAAACCCCCCCGCGAAGATCTCCGCTTCGCGCATGTAGCCCTGCGTTGTCGAAAAATTCGTGTGACCTGCGCGCTGCATAATCTTGAGCGCGTCGACTCCGCGAACCGCATCCAAGTTTGACCGAGGTCGCGCGCAAGTCGTGGAAGGTCATCGCCTTGCGCGTGGCATCGCCGATGACGAAAAGCTCGGCGCGTTTGACGCCGGCGCGGCGAAGGAATGTCCCCTGGTCAATCCCCGACGGCGACTTTTTCAGCAGCCTGCTAGCCGTATTTGAAAGTCGGCTTGGGCCTCCTCCCCCGACGACACCCCCGAACCGCTCATTGGACGCTAGAAGTGGTTCGGTAACATTGGCCGCACTCATATACGGCAGCGTGAAGCTGATAACGAAAACCGAGACAGGCAGACTGCTCGACCGCGTTCCCCGCGAGTTCCTCAGCGACTTTTGTGAGCGGCGCTACGTCGAACCGTTCGGATGGCGAAGACGCCACGGCATGAGGCCTCCGCAGATACGCGTTGATATCTCCGACCCACCACCTGCACCGCGAGATCTCGAGGTGGAGGGAACGACGTATCGAATCGCAACCGAGATACGGATCGATGTCACGACGCAACCAACGTCGCCGCTATTGTCTGACTCCACACCGCGCGAGCCGCTCGTGGAACCGGAACCGACAACCGAGCGACCAACAAAGAAAAAAACGAAACGGAAGCGACCGAAAAGCCACTGAACCCTCCGAACGCGACTCGCTGACAACGCTTGACGTCCAGGCGTATTCTGGACGAATGCGTCAAGCGATGCCGAAAGCCCACCAGACCGCAGTCGTGTTCGTGCTCGTTGGGCTTGTGCTCGTTCTCGCCGCGACGATTGGATGCGCCTCGAGCAGCCAGCAACCCCATGTCACACCCGACTTGGCCTCTCGTACCGACGCCGGAACGTCTGATGCCGCGCCAACGGATGCCGCCGATCTGACCGCTGCCACCAACGCAACTTCCGCTCCACCAAATGTTGTGTCCGTGCACTCCGGCAATGGGGACAAAGTTGTCGCGATGATCTGCGAAACGCATGCAGCGGGGAAGCTGACGTGTCGCTACAACACGCTGTCGATTAATCGGGGAAAGCAGTGGTCGGCTTCCGAAGTGGTGGATGATGAGAAGGCGATGCGAGCCCGCATGCGCCTCGACCCACCTGACTGGACGAAGATCTGCCGCGACATTACACCAGATGTCGTCGCTGCCATGGATTCTGGGGAAGGGTATCCCGTCGGAACGAGCGCGTTGCTGCTTGACGGTTGCCGCACCAAAAACGTGGAGCCAATCATCGCGCACGCGACGCGGCTCCACCAACTTGAGTCGCGGACGTGCGCGCTCGAAGCGTTCACCTCGATTTACGAGTTCGACCAGATCAACGCAGACGTCTACCAAGACGTTCAGCAAAGCGACCAAGGCTGTAGGTGGACGACGGTCACGACCCTGTTCCGCGATGACAAGTACCCAGGGTTCTGGAATCTCAAGACGTCGATCACGCCGCAACCACCGTCGCCGCACGCCTCCACGCTGCTGACGCACGACTGTCCGATAGCCAGCGATGTGACCCTCCGTTGGGGCGTTGCAGTACCAACGCGAATCGCAACGACGTCCATTTCGTCGGGTGTGACTCTCATCCTGATCACGCCGCGCTTCGAATCCGCAGGGGTGGCGCGCGTAGTGTGATGTCCATCGCATGATTCCACCTATCGCTGAGTGCGAGCGCGCGCAGATGCACGATGTGCTCGCCGGTGTTGTG
>JBBSFE010000199.1:0-7960 GCA_038239005.1 Polyangiales bacterium | reverse complement strand
GGAAGCCCTCAAAAAGCTCGGTGCGGGGATTGGCATGGGGGGTGCTTCGGCGGGTGGTGGAGGTGTGTTGTGGACGCTGTGTTTTTTTCGGCCAAGCGGGTTCATTTGACATTGTCGCGGGCGGGCCGGCGGTTTTTGAAGCCGTTTGGGCTCACGCCGGCTCGGTTCGAGATGCTCTACGTGATCGAGCACCTGGGCATCAACATGCAGAATGAACTGTGTGCTGCGCTCGGATTGGCGCGCGCGACGGTGTCCGAGATGCTGCACGTGCTCGAGGAGCTTGGGCTTCTCGAGCGATGGTGGGCTCGACGAACGAAATGCATGATGCTCACGCCACGTGGGGAGCGCGCGTTCGATGCGGCCTACGCCGGCTGTATTGGCAACGGCAACGTGACCGTAGCCGTGGATGCAGCGATTACACGCGGCGACGCCGCGGTGGATCCCGATGTGAAACGCGACGAGCTCTTCAAGGCAGAGAAGGCGCTACGGTGGTTCTTCGGTGACGCGTCCACGAGGTACGATCTCTACGCCTTCGACTGGTACGAAAACCTCGGGTGCTTCGCTTGGCCCAACCAGGATCGCGATTGGCCAGAGCGTGAGCTGCCTTGGGCCGACGAGCTCACGCAGCTCGAGCCCGCGTCACAGTGAGTTTGCACCACCGTGATACGGCGCGTCGCCGAAGCTGTAGATCGCTCCGTCGGCTGCGCTGAGCCAGTAGCCGCTGCCTTTGGTCGATGCGATGCCGACGATCGCGGCCGAGTGCGCGATCGTGTTTGCTCCGCCGTGGTACGGCGCGCCGAATGAGTAGATGGCGCCGTCGCTCGCGACGATCCAGTAGCCGCCGGAAGCTTGCGCAGCCATGCCGACGATCGGCGCGGAATGCGCGACCGTGTTTGCGCCGCCGAAGTAGCCGGCGTCGCCGAACGAGTAGACCGCGCCGTCCGACGCGAGCATCCAATATCCGTTGCCGCTCGGCGTGGCGGTGATCGAGATCATCGGAGCGTGCGCGATGCTGTTGGCGCCACCGTGATACGCGGCATCGCCGAACGAGTAGACCGCGCCGTTGGCGGTCGCTTCCCAATATCCGCTGCCCGATGACGCGGCGATGCCGATGACCGACCCGCTGTGTGCGATCGTGTTGAGCCCGCCGTGGTACGGCGCTCCCCATCCGTAAATCGCGCCGTCTGCCGCGGCTTGCCAGTATCCACCAGCTGCGGGCGTGGCCATTCCGACGATCGGCGTCGCGTGCGCGATGGTGTTTGCGCCGCCGTCGTATTTGGCGTCGCCCCAGCTGTAGACCGCGCCGTCGTTCTTGAATTGCCAGTAACCGTTGCCGCTCGCGGAGCGAACGACGCGATAGCTCGGAACCGCAGGCGGCGGCGGGGCGGCGGTTCCAGCAATGGCTTTGAGCCGCACGGCGTAGAACGTCATCCCGTTTGACGCGAGGTGAATCGTGTTGCCGCTCACGGACACGGACGTCGTCGTTTCGCGAGCGTAAGGGCGGCTCGTTTGGCAACCTGGTTCTTCGAGGAACGTAGCGACGGAGCCTTTGTTGACCCACGACTTGAAGAGCATCACGTGCTCATCGTTGTTCACGGCGTCGCCGGGCTGGAGATCGAGCGCGGCAATCACGTGTGTGATGTCGTTCACGAATGGCGCAAACTGCTTCGTGACACGCCCGGGCGCGCCGAGCCCCCACACGAACGAAACGAAGCCCGAGCAGTCAGAGCGATACGAATCCCACGATGCGTTGTCGGGGCGATTGCACACCGACGGACAGTAGATGTCGATGTCGTGCCGGTGATTCGGAACCTGGCAGTACGGCATTTCGACCGCGACCCACGACTCCGCGCGCGCCATGACGTCGCTTCGCGCGACGAGATCACTCTCGCTCGAATCTGCACCTTCGCCAGCCGACGAGCACCCGAAAGCGAGCGGAAGGAGCGAAACGAGGGCGATTGCGAAACGTCGAATCATCATGGCGGCCTCCTCCACTCAACCTAGGAGGACGGCTTGGCAGAGCCACTTAAGCCGCTCTTAAGTCGCGGCCTTTGGGTGGATCATTTGCGATCGCTCAGGACCGAGTCTTCCACTTGCCGTGCATGCTTTCGGTGCGCGCGACGAGGAGCTCGCGCTGGAGCTTGAGCGCTTTCGGCATGCGCTCGCCGAGCGTTTCGAAGAACTCGCCTTGCGATGCGAGCTCTTCGCGCCACTCGTCGAGGTCGATGGCCGTCGCTTCGTCGACGCGCTCCGAGTCGATATCGAGACCCGACAAATCCAAGTCGCCCGCCTTCGGCACCCAGCCGAACGGCGTTTCTTGCCCGCCGACGCGCAAACGCGCACGGTCGACGACCCATTTCAAGACGCGCATGTTCTCGCCGAAGCCGGGCCACAAGAATTTCCCGTCCTTGCCCTTCCTGAACCAGTTCACGAGAAACATTTTCGGCGGGTAATCGATGAGCGCCTGCATCGCGAGCCAGTGCGCGAAATAATCGCCGACGTTGTATCCGCAGAACGGAAGCATCGCCATCGGATCGCGGCGCACGATGCCGACCTTGCCAACCGCGGCCGCCGTGGTCTCGCTGCCGAGCGTCGCGCCCATGAAGACGCCGTTGTTCCAGTTGAAGCCTTGCATGACGAGCGGCACCGTCGTTGCGCGACGACCGCCGAAAATGATCGCGCTGATCGGCACGCCTTCCGGATCATCCGCGAAGCGCGATTTGCACGGGTTGTTCGAAGCGGGTGCGGTGAAGCGTGAGTTTGGGTGTGCGGCCTTTTCGGTGGAGCCCTTCTTCCACGGGCGGCCTTGCCAGTCGGTGAGCTCGTCGGGCACTTCGCCGTCTTTGCCTTCCCACCAGACGTCGCCGTCTTTCGTCATCGCGACGTTCGTGAAGATCGTGTCTTTCATCACGGTCTTCATGGCGTTCGGATTCGATTTGTAGCTCGTGCCCGGCGCGACACCGAAGTAGCCGGCTTCCGGGTTGATGGCGTAGAGGCGCCCGTCTTCGCCGACGCGCATCCATGCGATGTCGTCGCCGACCGTCCAAATCTTCCAGCCTTTGAAACGCGGCGGAGGAATCATCATCGCGAAGTTCGTCTTGCCGCATGCGCTCGGGAACGCGGCCGCGACGTACGTCATCTCGCCTTCGGGCGACTCGACGCCGAGAATGAGCATGTGCTCGGCGAGCCAACCCTCTTTTTGCCCGAGCGCGCTGCCGATGCGAAGCGCGAGACATTTCTTTCCGAGAAGAACGTTGCCGCCGTACCCGGAGCCGACGCTCCAGATCGTGTTGTCATCCGGGAAGTGACAGATGAAGCGACGCTCGGGATTGATGTCGAGCATCGAGTGCACGCCGCGATTGAAATCATTCGACTCGCCGAGCATGTCGAGCGCGCATTTCCCCATGCGCGTCATGATGCGCATGTTG
Organism: Polyangiales bacterium; assembly: GCA_038239005.1. Classification (GTDB taxonomy): domain Bacteria; phylum Myxococcota_A; class Polyangia; order Polyangiales; family Polyangiaceae; genus DASXHD01. Next base: position 4,532 of record JBBSFE010000199.1, on the reverse strand, counting down.
AGCGCGACGTAGACGCTGTCGGTGAGCTCGAAGCCGACCTTGGCCATCTTCGAGCCGAGCGGCCCCATCACGTAGGGCACGACGTACATCGTGCGGCCCTTCATTGAACCGTCGAAGAGCTTGCCGAGCTTGCTGTAAGCCTCTTTCGGATCCATCCAGTTGTTGGTGGGACCCGCGAGGTCTTTCGTCTTCGAACAGATGAAGGTGAGGTTCTCGACGCGTGCGACGTCGTTGGCGTTCGACCGATGGAGATAACAGCCCGGCAGCTTTTCTTGGTTGAGGGGGATCAGCACGCCCTCCGACACCGCGAGCTCCGTGAGGCGTTTCTTCTCCTCTTCGCTGCCGTCGCAAACCACGACCTTGTCGGGCTTGCATAGTGCAACCATTTCTTCGAGCCACTTCGAAACGTGCGCGTTCTCAATGCCCATGACACTTCCCTCGAGAAGAGCCGATCTAGCAGAAATTCAGGGCTGCGGCGCGTCCACGGTGCCACGCGGCGTCAGGGTGGTCGAAGGAGCGTTGAAGTCCGAAGAGTTATCGTCGGTATCGGTTGCGTGGCCTGCGCCGCCCGCGGGTTTTCGCTCGATGCTGTCGTTCGACACCACGTTCGTTGCGGCCGTATCCTCGAAGCCGCCGGCGGGTTGCGTCCCCCACCCCACTTTGTCGATGACCTTCGCCTGAGCGGTGGCGCTGAGGCTGACGTATGCGCCGCCCTGTGCGACGAGAGCAAATGAGTATGTGTAGTCGCGGTTGGTAAACCATGCGTCGCCCGATGCGCTCGCGCTCGAGACGACGAGCAAGAACCCGTGCGACGGCACGACGGCGGTCGTGATGGCGGTGAGAGTCTTGTCGGTGTCGGTGCCCGTGCCGTTTCGAATGTGAATGTGGATGCCGAGCGCGACGGTGTCGATGCTGCTCGGCGTCGGGTTGTAGAGCTCGAGGAACTCGTGATCCGTGTTGCCCGTCGTGCCCGTGTAGACCTCGCTGATCAAGAGCCCCGCGACGGGAACGTATTTCACAGAGCTCGTCGCGTTGGTGCCCGCGATGTTCGTCACGAGCACGTTCCACCCGGTCGATGCGTTCGTGCGAATGCCTGCGGGAAACGTCGCGGTGATTTGCGTGTCGGAATTCACGGTGCAGCTCGTCGGCTTCGTTGCATCGAAATCATCGAGAACGATTCCGCCCGGGCACGCGACGCTCGTGAAAGCCGTCCCGGTGATCGTGACGCTCGTCGACCCCGTGTTGTAAGCCGTCGTGCTCGCGACGACGTTCGTGACCGTCGGCGGCTGCACGGCCGTTCCCGTGAACGCGAATTGATTCACAAGAAGCGGCTCCGAGTCGCTGACTCGCGTCACGTTCGTCACCTTCACGGTGTAGCCGGTCGCGCTTTGCGCGGACGTGTTGATCGTCACGGTGTTGCCGACGAGAACCGGCGTGCCGTTGAGCGGCAGACCCGCGACCGAATAATTCGCGAGCGTCGTGGCTTGCGAGACGTTCGGAGCTGCGTCGAACGTGACGCTCAAAAGAATCGCGCTGCCCGACGATGCATTCGACACGTCGAAAGGTGCTCGCCCCGTGAAGCCCGCGGCGCTCGTGACGAGCGGGTCGGTGTCGCTCGCGCGCGTCACGTTCGAGACCGTCACCAAATACGTCGTCGCCGTTTGCGCGCTCGTCGTCAGCGTCACGATATTTCCGCTCAACATCGGCGAGCTCAACGTGAGCCCGGAAACCGCGTAATTCGCGGCCGTTTGTGCTTGCGTGGCGTCGGGTGGTGCGTCGAACGTCACGGTCATCGAGGTCGCGGTCACCGAAGCCGCAGCGGTCACGTTGAACGACGTGCGCCCGGTGAAGTTGGCCGTGTTGACGGCGAGCTGCGCCGTATCGCTCGCGCGCGTCACGTTCGAAACCGTGATCGTGAATGGGGTCGCCGTTTGCGCGGTCGTCGTGAGCGTGACGACGTTGCCGCTCACGGACGGCGCGCTCACCGTCAAACCGGGCACGGCGTAGTTCGCGGGCATTTGCGCAGACGTCGGATCGGGCGGCGCATCGAACGTCACCGTCATCTTTTTGTTGCCGGTCGATGCGGCGCTCGACACGTTGAACGTGGGCGTGCCCGTGAACGTCGCCGATGAGATGAGCAGCGGCTCACCATCGCTCGCGCGCGTCACGTTCGACGCCGTCACCGTGTAGGTCGCGCCGGTTTGCGCGCTGGTCGTCAGCGTGACGACGTTCCCCGTGAGCTGTGGCGTGCCGCTGAGCGTGAGACCGGCCATGGAATAATTCGCAAGTGTCGTTGCGGACGTCGTGCTCGGTGGTGCATCGAACGCCACCGTCGCGGTCACGCTGTCGACCGATGCAGCGCTCGTGATCTTGAATGGCGCGCGGCCCGTGAAACCCGCCACGGTGACCGCGATCGGTTGCGCGTCGCTCGCGCGCGTCATCACGTTCGAGACCGTCAACGTGTAAGGGATGGCTAGCTGCGGCGACGTCGTCATCGTCACGGTGCTCGCCGTGAGCGCGGGCTTGCCACTGATGAAGAGCCCAGGAATGGCGTAGTTTGCGAGGTTCACCGCTTCGGTCGGATCGGGCGGCGCATCGAACGTCACCGTCACGCTCGTCGCGCTGGTCGCTGCTGCGGCCGAAACGTCGAATGGCGTCACGACGACATCTGCGCCTGCGTCCGTCGTTGCGTCCACCTTGGGTGCGTCGGCCGATGCGTCGGTCGATGCGTCCGGCGTGCTGTCACTGGGCCCGCACGCGAGCACGAGTGACAAAACAAAAAGAAGAACGAGTACGGCGCCGCGCTTCATCGCGCGCGTATCTACCATTCGCTGTGGTCATTGGCATGCGTGTTGCGATGGCGTCGCACAACTACGCGTTTCGCCGTCGTTCGCGGGCTCGGGGTATGGCAGTGACGTCGCGGTTTTGTGCCTTTCTTAGACTTTCGGAGGTTTCTCATGCGCTTTCTTTCCATCGCGATGCTCGCGTCCGCTTCGGCGCTCACGCTGAACCCTCGACCCGCTGCCGCGTGCGGCGGATGTTTTCATGGGCCGCCTCAGGTCAACGAAACCGAGAGCGTCATCACCGATCACCGTATGGCACTCGCCATTTCACCGACGCAAACCACGCTCTGGGATCAAGTGAAGTACTCCGGCGATCCCGCAGAGTTCGCTTGGGTCCTTCCGGTCGGCAAGGGCGCAACGATCGAGCTCGCGCGCGACGAATGGCTCGAAGCTCTCGATGTGATGAGCGCGCCCGTCGTGACGTCGCCCGCTGTGAGCTGCCCCGGTGGTTTTGGCGGCGGCGGCTACGGCGGTGGCGGTGGGTGTGGCGGCGGCGACAGCAGCGGCGTCTCGTACGAGGGCGACTATGACAGCGGCGTCTCCGATTCGAGCTTCTCTGGCGGCGGCGGCGTCGATGTCGTTGGCCAAGAGGTCGTCGGTCCCTACCTCGCGGTGACGATCCACGCATCCGAAGGCGAAGCGATCGCCGCGTGGCTCACGGCAAACGGTTTCGTGATCCCCGATGCGATCACGCCGGTGCTCGATGCGTACACGGCGACGGGGCTCGACTTCCTCGCGTTGAAGCTCCGGCCCAACCAAGGCATTCGCGCGATGCGGCCCGTTCGCGTGACGACACCCGGTGGTTCGCCGACGCTTCCTCTCCGCATGGTCGCGGCCGGCGTTGGCTCGTCGGTCGGGCTCACGCTGTTCGTGATCAGCGAGGGCCGGTATGCGCCAGCGAATTTTCCGAGCACGACGATCGCGCAGAGCTCCATTCTCTGGAACCCTTACGCAAAAGAGTCGAACTACGCCGAGCTCTTCGCGACGGCGTCTGCGGGTGGCACTTGGGTCACGGAGTCGTCGCTGCACGTGCCGGCGCTCCAAGCGTCGTACATGGCCGCGTGCATGTCCGCGCCGCCCATCACGGAAGGTTGTGCGGCCGACGCCGGCGCGAGCGACGCATCGACGAGCGACGCCGGCGACGACGCAGCGGCCGATGATGCCGCAACCGACGACGCCGCGATCGACGCCGCAATGGTCGACGACGCAAGCATCGATGCGCTCGACGAGTCGGATCCCGGAGACGCCGGCGCCGAAGCCTCGACCGACGAGGGTGGCACGACGCAAACGGATGCAGGATGCACGCAAACCGTGGCCGCCTGCAGCGAGTTCACCGACTACGCTGCTGCAACGGTCGGCATCGTCGGCTCGCCCGTGATCACGCGCCTTCGCACGGACCTTCCGGCGACGGCGCTCGACAAAGATCTGATCCTCGGCTCGACATCACAGAATACGTTTGGGCCAACCTTCCTCGCGGCGGGCTACACGGATGCGCAATACAACCCGTGCCCGGCCACTCCACCGCCGTCTGCTTATGACGGTTCGGGCGGGTGTTATTGTGATGCAGGGACCGCACGCAGCACGAACGCAACGACGTTCGCACTCGGCGTGCTCGGGGTGGTCGTGATGATGCGACGGAGGCGACGATGATCTCTTTGCGGTGGCCTTCTCTCGGCGCAGCAGTCTTGG
>JBBSFE010000198.1:0-7970 GCA_038239005.1 Polyangiales bacterium | reverse complement strand
GCAACGGCATACAACCTGATTCGAATCGCAAATCTTCTCGCCCAACCGGCGTGACGATGACGATCGAGGCGACGCTGCTGTCGGCGACAGCGAAACGGAGATCACGCCGCGTCGCTCAAATGGCCGTTTTGCATCAGCCTGCTAAAGCATTCGCTCGACGCATAGCAAATCGCGCTACAAGTGTAGTTCGGCGGCGTGCGGGTCGCGCGATGAGGGCCGACCGATTTTCCAGTTTGGCAGCAGTCGGTGGTTACTGTGCACGCGCCGGCCGGGTTCGAGCAGCACAAGGACGGATCGCTACAAGCGCCGCCGCTGCAGCACCGGCTGTTGCACTCCGAGTCAGTCGCGCAGCCAGCCGCGCACGTTCCGTTCGTATTGCAAGTCGCGCCCTTCGCGCCGAGACCCTGACCGGTTTGGCAACAGTCCAAGTCCCCGACGCACGAATCACCAATGGCGCCACAGGTTAGACCCGGGTCGTGTTTTGTGCCGCTATCGGGCGTGGTGCCCGCGTCACTCGTCGTAGGATCGACGCGCTGCGAATGAATGCAGACGCGTGACCCTTTGCAGTCGTCATCGATCGAGCACCCATCTCCATGTCCGCTCGGCGCATCCGCACATCCAACCGCTGCCGCCCCTCCCACAAACGCTACGAGCGCCGCCCCGACCAGCAAAGTGATGGATTTGTGTTGATTGTAAAGCGTCATTTTCGCTTCCTCGTTCTAAAGACGACTCCTCTGGATCGTGGTGTATGTCGGCAACGTGGTAGTCCCGTTTCACTTGGAGAACATCCCCGCCGCGATACGTCGGCACCCCCAACACGAAGAGCACGTCGAGCCGCGCTGAAAGTTTCCAAAAAAACGGCGATTTTAGACGCGACGTTTTGAGAGCGAAATGGCCATAAAGCGCGCCCTGATCTGCAAGGACGGACATCTCCGTGTGTGGCTCGCTTGCACTTACACCGGCCCCCTCGACGTCGCCGACGGGCCACCTATCTACAAATTCACCGAAAACAATTCGCCCGAGCGAACGATGCCCAATCATGTTAGCGAAGAGTCGACAACCGAACTGCTTTACGTACTGGGCCATCCACGCTTGTTCGTCCCGCCAAGTCTCCCTCCGTCTCCGCGTCCGGCTCCAGCTCCGGCTCGGTCCCCGTTCCGCCGCGAATCGATCGCAGCCAAAACAAGGCCTATCGTCTCACGGAGCACGGTCACTCAGGGAAAGCGGGTTCCGAAGTGAGAGCGATGTTGCGCCACCTGCCCGAGCGGAAGCGAAGCCACAAGGCGAGCGCGAGCAAACCCATGTAGGCGACGACCCAGAGCATCGCGGTGACGTCCGTGCCGTGCATCAGGCGGACGGTGATGTAGCTGCCGGGGCAGAACAAACCCCACGCGAGGGCGAGGCGCGCCCAAAGGGGCCACGCCGTGTCGCCGGCGGCGCGGAGGGATTCGGCGGTGGTCATCGCGACGGCGTCGAAGACTTGCCACGCGGCCGAGAGCATCACCATGCGCACGCCGACCTTCATCATCGCGGCAGCGTCGGCGCCTTGCGCGAAGGGGGCGATGAGCACGCGCGGGAACAAGAGATACGCTGCGCCGACGCAGCCTTGCCACAAAGCTGCGGTGCGAAGTGCGAGCGAGAGAACGCGCGGGACGTCGTCTTTGCGGTCTGCGCCGATGCTTTGGCCGACCAGGATCGCGCCCGCGCTCGCGACGCCAAATGCGGGCATGAACGAGAGGCCGTTGATGTTGAAGACCGCCATCATCGCGCCGAGCGCCGCAGTGCCGAGGCCCGCGACGACGATGTTGATGAACACGTTGAACGCGAAGAACTCGAAGAACCAGTTCAGGCCCGACGGAAGCCCGAAGCGCAGCATGCGCACGTACTCCTTCATGACGAGCTTCGCGCCGCCCGCGCCGATGCGGCGCCCGTCGCGCAAGAACCAAGCGAAGAGCGCGAGAAACGCAATCCATGTAGCGAGCGTCGACGCGAGCGCGCTGCCGGCAACGCCCATCGCGGGCGCGCCGAGGTGACCGCGTATCAGCACCCAGTTGAAGCCAACGTTGAGCACCATCGCGAAGATGGACGCGATCATCGGCAGGCGCGTGTTGCCGAGGCCGCCGTAATACGACGCGAGCGCTTCGATGCCCATCGCCGCGCCGCCGCAGAGCAAACGCACTTGCATGTAGCGCGTCATCAGCTCGCGCACTTCGGGCGCATAAGAAAATAGCGAAAGCGCGAGCGGCACGAGCAGCGTCGCGACCATGCAGAGGAGCTGCGTCTTGGCGGCGACGATGAGGCCATACCAACCGTAGCGGCGCGCGCCCGCGAGATCGCTTTTGCCGAAGAGCTGCGACACGAAGCTTTGCACGATGAAGAGCGTGCCCATCGGCAAGACGAGCAGCGCGAACGTGTTGAACGCGCCCGTTCCTGTCGCCGCGACCGCCGCGCTACCGAGCTGGGCAACGAGCAGCGCGTCGGAGAGGCCAATCACCGTCTGCGTGGAACGCGAAACGATGATCGGCCACGCAAGCGCGAGAAGGGATCGAAGCGTCGCAGAGCGTGAGTGACTTACTCGCAAACGCCTGAGTATGCCTCGCTCGTGCGTGCTTTGCCGGAGTAGCAGCTGTTGCAGTACGTGACTTTGTCGCAACCGCAGAAGTACTTGCAGAAGCTCGGGCAAAAGCCGGTCGGCGTCACTGTGCACGTGCCCGTTCCGCTGCAGTCACCGGGAGACTTGAGGCAATATTCGGACGACAGGCAATCGCTGTTCGACTTACAGCCACCGCTGTCGACGGACACCTCGAGCGGCGCATCTTTCGGCGCGTCGGCAGCGGAGTCGGAGGCGGAGTCGGAGGCGGAGTCGGAGCCGGAGTCGGAGGCGGAGTCGGAAGCAGAGTCGGAGGCGGAGTCGGAAGCAGAGTCGGAGGCGGAGTCGGTGACGGTGACATCCTTCGTCGCGTCGGCGGGCGCGTCTTTTGTTGCGTCGGTGATCGATTGATCCGACTGCGCGTCGGTCGATGCGTCGGTGTCGTCGCCGCTCGGGCCGCAGGCAGCGGCGCAGGCGGTGGCCACGAACGCGAGAGCGGAAGCTCGTTTGAGTAGTTTCATCCGATCACCTTTAGTTTTCTGCGATCCCCGAGGCCTTTCTTACTCCCCTCTCGCTCCGGCGTCTTGATGAACGGTGCTTCCCAGGTCTCGAAATTTTCGGGTAGTGGGCCGGGCAGCGACGGTTGAACCGTGCGCTCGAGGAGCTGAAAGTCGTGACGCACGGTGAGATCGAGCGGCAGACCCTTGCCGGGGCCGCCCGCTTTGAACCACGCGCGCGCCGCATTCACGTTCTGAATGAGCACGTGATGTTGCGGGTCCTTTTTTGCGCCGGTCGAGAACATGTCCATCATGCCGTCCAAATCGCCGCGCGCCTTCGCGATGCACGCGAGCGCGTTGTAGGCGAGGCCCGGCAGCGGGTAGCCGAGCTCGAGCGCGCGCTCCACGTGTTTTTCGGCGAGGTCGAATCGCGAATCGCGATAGTACGCAGCCCCAACGTCCATGTGCGCGGCGTGGTAGTCGCCGAGGCGCTCGAGGATGCCTTCGAAGTCCGAGGTGGAGTCGACGTGCATCGTGCGAAGGCCGCTATTGTGGCTGAACCACTCGTTCATAATGGCGGTGTCTTCTTCGCTCGCGTCGAACGGCGTTTTTAGCTCTTGGAACGTCTGTGTAAAGTACACGTTTCGATCGAGCCACTTCTTTTCGGCGTCGTCGAAGTCGCGGGTACCCGGATAAATCGAGAGGCACGAGAAAATGTATTCGTGCGGGCGCGCCTTCTCGAGAAAATCGAGCGTCTCGCGGAAGGTCTCCTGCGTGTCGCCGCGGTTGCCGAGCATCATGTAGTAGCGAACCTTGATGCCGTACTTTTTCGCGAGCTCGGTCGACTCGAGAATTTCCGCCACGGTGATTTTCTTGTCGATCGCATCGAGGATGCGCTGCGAGCCGCTCTCGACACCGAGGCTCAAACGCTGACAGCCTGCGAGGCGCATTTCGCGCAAAAGATCATCCGTGAGGAGATCGACGCGTGTGTCGCAGCTCCAGAAGAAATTCAGTTTGCGCTCGCGGATTTTGCGACACAGCTCGAGGACGCGTTTCTTCTGCGTCGTGAAGGTGTCGTCTTTGATTTGGATCATCTTCACGGGGAGGCGCGCGAGCACGCTCTCCATGGCGTCGAGCACGTAGTCGACGGAGTTGGCGCGAAAGCCGCGACCCCAGCTCGTTTCGGCCCCGCAGAACGTGCAGTTCCATGGGCAGCCGCGCGAGGTCATCAAGATGTGCGTGTTGAAGCAGCTCTGCACGCTCGCGAGATCGTCGAGGTCTTTGATGGCGGCGCGCTCGGGGCCTTCGACGATGCGGTCGCCGTCGCGCCAGTACGAGCCCGCGATGCCTTTCGTGTCGAGCTTCTTCGAGACGCGATCGGCGATCTCGAGAAACGTGGTGTCGCTCTCGCCGACGCACGCCGTATCGACGGCGGGAAAATATTTCAACACCTCGCGCGGGAGCGGCGTCACGTGCGGGCCGCCAACGACGACATGCGCGTGCGGATGTTTTTGTTTGATGAGCTCGGCGACCATGCGCACGCCGCGGCGATTCGCCGTCCAACACGACATGCCCCAAAGCTCGGCGTCGAGTCGCTCGACGATTTCTTCGACACGCACCCACGTGAACGACGACAAGTTGACGACCTTGACGTCGTACCCTGCGCGAATCGCCTGCGCGCCGAGCGAGAAGAGGCCGTAGGGAGTCTGGTGAAAATCAGCGTCGAGATCGCCCTCGCGATACCCTTCTGGCGGCCCTTCGGCATCGGGATACGGCACGCCGTCGGGTGGCGCGATTTTCCAAGGCGGGGGATAGAGAAGAACGATCTTCACGAAGCTCCGGGATTGTAGCGCAACGCCATGCGGTATTCGTTTTTTGAAAGGCTGAGCGCGAAGAACAAGCGCACCTACATTCGTTCGGACGAGCTCCGAGAGGTGAAAGTTCCCGACGTCGCTCCGCTCGAGCCGTTCGTGGTCGATTTGGAGCGCGAGCTCGGCGCGGGCCGCCGCGTTCGCACGACGCGCGCCTCGAACGCTTTGGTGCGTGCACTATGCATGCAATTGAAAGCGCCGCCCGTACGCGTGCGCGTGCGCGAGACGCGACCGACCTTCGACGGCGGCGAGCTGCACGGGCTCTACACCTTCGCCGAGGCCGGTGAGGTCCCGGATATCGAAGTGTGGATGCGCACGGTCGCGCGAGGACAGGTCGTGAAGTTTCGGACGTTTTTGCGAACGCTGCTCCACGAGGTTTGTCATCACCTGGACGCGACAATCTACGAGATGCCGGAGAGCTTCCACACGCAAGGCTTCTTCGCGCGCGAATCGAGCCTCATGCGCCAGCTCGCGCCGCCGCGTCCTGTCGTGGAGAAACGTGCGACGCAGCTCACACTCTTCGACGGACCAAGACCGCGGCGGCCATGAGAGTCGAGATGCGTGTGCGGCCACTCTTCGTTACGAGCGTCACGCTCAGCCTCGCTTGCGGTGGTGGCGGCACTCATTTCGGCGGCTTCTATGATGGCGGCGATGACGACGCAGGCGATTGGTGGAACGACGATTCGAGCATCGGATTTCCGCACGACGCCAACGAGGCGGCGTCGACATACAATTCGTTTCCGGACGTCACTGGACTCTTCGTGGCGTCACCGCCGGAGAGCCCGCCGCTTATTCTCACAGCCGCCGCCGTGCAAGGCGTGGTGCTCGATGTCGATTGGTCGGATTTCGATCTCGGCGACCCAAAGACCGGACATCACACGAGCTACGACTTCAGCATGCTCGACAACATAGTGCTGCCCTGGCTCGCGGCGGGAAAGCGCATCAGCTTCTCGATGCGCGCCACGCCCGATGCTCCAGAAGATTGCCCCATCCAGGGAACGGGCTCGCGCGGTTTGCAGGGAATCGGCAATTGCGCCGTGCCCGCCTGGATGTGGACAGCCCTCTCGAGCACCAACACCGCATCGTGCAACGGGATGAACGTTCCAAACTTCATCGGTAAGCCCTTTACCGAAACGTACAAGCCGGCGATCGCTGCGCTACTCGATCACTACGCGCCGCTGAAAGCCGTCTCTTACGTGCGCGTGGGTTTCGGAATGAATCGCGGCATCGGGCTTCCCTCAGGGTGGGATGACACCTCGACATTGTGCGGGGACGCGTTCACGAACACCTGGGGCTACACGGTGGGGCCGAACACGCAAGCCACGTGGAGCTCGTACGTGCTCACGATGGTTCAGTACGTCGGGCTCATTCCGTCGTCGACGAAACGATTCATGGTTAACTTGTCGTCGGTTGCAACGACGAACGTCGGCCCCAACGTCGTGCCGGACTACGTCGCGTCGATGAGCGGGCTCTACACCGTCGGGTTCGGGAGCGAAGGCCTCGCGGTGAAAGACGTCGCGGGTGACCCCGCGTGCTCGGACGACTGGTGCGATCTGTTCGCAAGCTACAAAGGCAAGACGGCGCTCGCGCTTCGACCCGCAGATCACACGCTCGACGATTTTACGTCCATCGTGCCGTTCGCGGTCTCCCACCACGTGAATGCGCTCGAGATCGACTACGCCGATTGGCTCGTCGCGTACGACGCAACGAATCCGTACTACGCCACGTACGGCGCCTCGTATCGTGCGGCGCTCGAGGCTGCGGCGAGCGCTCTCTAGAGCGTTGACGGCATCGGGCCGATGTATTCCGACTCGGGACGAATGAGGCGGCCCTTCGCGGTTTGTTCGGCGATGTGCGCGAGCCAACCCGCGACGCGGCCCGCGGCGAAGAGCGCGGAGAAGTGCGTGCGCGGCACTTGGAGCGTGTCGAGCAAGACGGCCGTGTAAAACTCGACGTTCGTGTCGAGCGAGCGATTCGGGTAGCGCTTCGCCAAAATTTGGCGCGCGGTTTTTTCGACGGCGCGCGCAAGCGGGAGACGCGCGCTCGTGATGCCGGCGGCTTCGAGCTTCGTGCTCGAGGCCTCGAGCACGGCCGCGCGCGGCTCGCGCACGCGATAGACGCGGTGACCCAAGCCCAAGATGCGGCGTTTGGCGGCGATCTCGGATTCGAGCCATTTCTCGGCGTTTTCGGGCTTGCCGATGGCATCGAGCATGTCGAGCACGGGCCCTGGTGCGCCGCCGTGAAGCGGGCCTTTGAGCGCGGCGAGCGCGGCGGCGACGCTCGAGAGAACGTCGGAGCCCGTCGATGCGACGACGCGCGCGGCGAACGTGGATGCGTTCATACCGTGGTCCATCACCGTCGTGATGTATGCGTCGATGCCGCGTGCGCGTTCATCGCTCGCCTCGGCCGCGCCGCTGATGATGCGCAAAATATCTGCGGCATGACCCGACCGTGATGGCGCGACAATCGAGCGACGTGCGTGTGTTGCGGTGACCCAACCGAGCGCGCCGATCACTTGTGCCGCGTCGGATGCGATCTGAGCCGGAAAAAGATCGACAGCCGCACGCAGCGCAACCATGGGCTCGGGCGTCGCGAGCGCAGGCTCGAGTCGACCCGCAAGCTCGAACGCGCGAACGCGCCCCTCCGCGATGCGCGCGGACATGTCGTCGTGCGGGAGACCCGCGAGCGCAAAGAGCTTCGACGCGGCCTCTTCGAACGAAAACCGCGACGCGAGCTGCTCGATATCGAAGCCGGCAACGATGAGCCGCCCCGCTTCACCATCGACGCTGGACAGCATCGTCCTCGTGACGACCACGCCTTCGAGCCCTTCATGAACCTCGGCCATCCACTTCACGTAGGGCCATGTCGCACCGCGGCAAGGGAACCGCAACCTAAGACAGCCGCCAAGGCGAGTATGAAGTGGCCCTCCAGTCAAGATAGAGCTCTCCCTCTGTGACCGCGTTCTGAGCGGCGCATGTCGATGAGGAGGTTGTTTCGTGACAACGGGCGCTG
>JBBSFE010000197.1:0-8210 GCA_038239005.1 Polyangiales bacterium | reverse complement strand
ACGCGAATACGAAGTCGGCAAGGAGGTTTCAAGCGATGCCCTTCGCGCGGTCAGACTCGAAAGAAAGAAGTTTCGTGGCGACTGGAACTACGCGGTCCGATCCGGAAAGCGGGACCGATAATTTCGATCGGGCTCCTTAGTTTTTCGTCGAGCGTGAGCTCGGCGCCCTCGGCGTTCACCGTGACTTTGACGTCTTGGTGGATGCTAGGCTTCGTGCGTGCGAGCGCGTCGGTTCTTTGCGTGGATGATGCTCATCATGATCGCGAGCTTGGTTGCGCGAGAGGCGCAGGCGGAGATCACGCCCGAGTGCGCGACGGCATTCGACGAAGCGGTTTCGTTGCGGCATGCGCACAAGTTCATTGCGTCGCGTGGGGCGTATGCGAAGTGCGTGGCGACATGCACACAAGAGGATGTGCTGCGCGATTGCAAGGATTGGCATGACCAACTCGATGCGAGCATTCCTTCGATCGACGTGCGCGTCGTAACATCCGCGGGCGCCGTCGTTCGCGCGTTCACGACCGAGATCGATGGCAAGGCGATGGAGCACGCGCCGCTCGAAGTGGATCCGGACGAGCACGTGGTGACGGCGCATGCGGCGGGGACGACTGTCGAAGAGCGCGTCGTCGTTCATCTCGGCGAACGCCCGCGCGTGGTGGAGCTCAGGCTGCCTGGTGCGCCCGTGCAAACGGTGGTCAGCCGTCCGATTCGGTGGCCCACGATTCTCGCAAGCATCGTCACTGTCTCGGCTGCGGGCGCCGGCGCTGCATTCGAGACGCTCGGCGCGACGCAATACAGCGCGCTCGGATCATGCACGAGCACGCGCACGTGTCGCCCCGACGACGTGAACGCCGCAAAGACGGCGACCATCGCCGGCGACGTGCTCGTCGGCACGGCGATCGTGGCAGTGGTGCTCACCGTGCTCACGTACGTGCTCAGGCCCACGCATCACGATCGTCAGCCGCTCGTCGCGCGGGTGCGCTTTTGAAAGGGCATCGCATCCCGACTGCGCTCGCGTTGATCGCAGCAAGCGCGTGTGCGCTCACGCACGATTGGTCCGTCGCGGATCGCACGCTCGGGTGCACGGCGAGCGTCGTCTTCAGCGCACCGAACGAAATATTTTATGGGCTCGCAGTCGACACCCAATGGGTTTACGTCGTGTCGTTCAGTGCCGATTTCGCGCTAGGCGTCTATTCGATTTATAGAATCGATAAATCGAACGCGGGTTCGGCGGCGAAGATTTACTCGGGTTCTTCGTTCGTGCTCGCGTGCGAGGCAACGGGAACGAGCCTTGGCACGCTCTGCGGAGTGGGAGGCTCCGTCATGCGCGTACAAACCGATGGAACGCTCGCCTCCGCCGACGGCGTGAACGCCCAGCTCGGCGCCGGTGGTGTCAACGTCATCAACGACATCGTCGCAATCGATGGCGGCGTGCTCTTCGGGCTCAACGCGAATCGAACGGCCGATGCCGCATCCGGCCGCGTTGCGTTCGTGTCGACGGATCTCCTGCGCGTGGCGGACCATCCCGAGATCAAAGACCCATCGCGCATCGTCGTTCGCGGCAACATCGCCGCTGTCGGACGCATCGCGACGACGAACAGCGAGCCTCTTCCCCCGGTGAGCCTCTACGACGTCGGCGCGCTCGCGAACGGCGATGCGACCGCGCCGCTTTTCGATGATCCGAACGTCACGTCGAGCATTGCGGACATCGCGATGCTCGACGCCGCCGCCCTCTATGCGCTCTTCGACAAAGGTGGAGCGTATGCGCTTCGTCGCGTCGCGCCCGACGGGGCAGCCGCGGTGCCGGTGTCACCGCTCGCGTTCGGAATCGCCGCGACAACGGGGCGCGTTTTCGCGCTCGTCTACACGGACGGAACGGCGATCGACGCGGGCCCGCTCTCTGCGCTCGCCGAAATCTACGATCCAAGCGATTGGGCTCTCCTCTGCAGCGTTCCCGTGCCACCACCGATTCGCACGCCTTATGGACGCCACGCGGCGTTCGACTCCTCGACCGGCGACGTATACTTCGTCGACGGCCAAAGTCTTTATGTGATGCACGTCGCTCCGGCAGAGTGAATACTCTCGTCGGCGACGCCGATGAGCCCATCCGAATATCCGCCGTACGAAGAAGGCGAGGCGACCCATCTTCAAGCGGCGCCCGAAACGGCGGAATCGAGCTTCGACGTCGTCGTCGTGAGCGGCGCATCGGCAGGCGCTCGACTCCGCGTCGACGCAGACTCTCCGCGCGCTCTCGTCGGAACGAGCCCCGTGTGCGAGCTGCGCATCGTCGATCCGCTCGTATCTCGGCGTCATCTGTCGGTCGAAATCGGGCCGAACGCGCTGCTGCGCGTCGTCGACCTCGCATCGACCAACGGCTGCTTTCTCGGGTCCGCGCGCGTGCTCGACGTGATGCTCGGCGGCGGCGAGACATTGCGCATCGGAGACACCACGTTGCGCGCCGAACGTCGTGCGTCGCCGAGCTCGAAGGCCACCGACTCGACCGACGAGCGATTCGGCAACCTCGTCGGCGGAAGTCGCGCGATGAAGCGCCTCTACCCGGTGCTGCGAAAGCTCGCCGCGTCGAACGTGCCGCTCATCATCGAGGGTGAAACAGGAACCGGGAAAGAAGCTCTCGCCGAGGCCATTCACGACGAGGGGCCTCGAAATGCGCGTCCGTTCGTCGTGTTCGATTGCACGGCCGTGCCACCGACGCTCGTCGAGTCAGAGCTTTTCGGACACGAGCGCGGCGCATTCACGGGCGCCGTCGCCGCGCGCAAGGGTGTCTTCGAGCAAGCCGACGGCGGAACGCTGCTCATCGACGAAATCGGTGATCTGGATCTCGCGCTCCAACCCAAGCTCCTTCGCGCGCTCGAGCGCGGCGAGGTGCGTCGTGTCGGCGGCGGCGGATGGGTTCGCGTCGACGTGCGCATCCTCGTCGCGACGCGCCGCGATCTCGATCAAGAAGTTCAAAGCGGTCGCTTTCGCGACGATCTCTTCCATCGCCTCGCTGTCGCGCGCATCGAGCTCCCTCCGCTTCGCATGCGCACCGGCGACGTCGAGCTTCTCGCCAAGTATTTCGCGCGAAAGCTCGGCGTGGCCGCGCTGCCGGAGGCGCGCATGGCTCGCTGGGTCGACCAGCCTTGGCCGGGAAACGTTCGCGAGCTTCGCAATGCCGTCGCGCGCTTCGTCGCGCTTGGCGAGCACGAGGACGACGCAACGAAAGGCGCCACGACGATCGCGCCCGAAGGCGATCTCGTGTCAGCCATCCTCGCCGAGAACCTGCCGCTCTCGCTTGCACGCGAAAAGCTGATTCACGCGTTCGAAGGAAGATACGTCGCGCACACGCTCGCCGCGAACGGCGGAAACGTGCGCGCTGCCGCCGAAGCGAGCGGTGTAGCGCGGAGGTACTTTCAGCTTCTCAAGGCGCGCCACGCGCGCTGACGATAGGTCGCGTCGCGATGCACGCGGGCTTGATCCGTTTTTCCGGTCCGGAAAGCGTATCGACCCATTCCCACGGTGGATTGCAATCTACACGTAACGCAGCGCTCGCAGACGGCGTCGGCGGCGGCGCGCTCGACGTCTTGTGCGATGCGAGCGGCGGCGTCGCTGTCGCCTCGGTGTACGCCGCTGGCGTGCTCGAGGAGACTTCCGTCGCGCGCGCTGCAAGAGGGGAGCTCGGCGCAATCATCGAGGACTCGGTCGTCGTCGTGGAGTGGCTCTGCGTGCCGGATGTCGCTCGATGCGTCGTCGTGTAGAGCGCGAGCGGCGCACCCACGAGCGCGGCCACCACGATAGCCGGCACCTTCCATCGTGCGCGCGGCTTCGGTTCCACTCTCGCATGGCCCTCGCGACGCGCGATCTCTCGCGCACGTCTCTCTCTCTCGACAAGCCCGGCCCCACCGACGACGCGCACGAACGCGGCGATCTCTTGCTCGGAAGCGCACGGTGTCGCGCTCGAGATTGCGTCCGCCATTTCTCGCGCCGTTGCGTAGCGAGCGCTCGGATCCTTTTCGAGCGCGCGAGCTGCGATCGCATCGATGGCTGTCGGCACGGCGACGAACTTGCTCGGCGCCGGTGGCGTGTCTTGAAGAATGCGCGTCATCGCGCCGAGCGGCGTGTCCGCCATGAAGAGTCGCCGACCCGTGAGCGTCTCCCAGAAAACGACACCCGCAGCAAAAATGTCCGTTCGTCGATCGAGTGGCTCGGTGCGCACTTGTTCGGGCGCGAGGTATCCAGCTTTGCCGCGAATCTCGCCCTCGCGCGTGGTCTGCAATCGACCGACGGCTCTCGCGATGCCGAAGTCGATGACGCGGGCATGTCCATCCGCCCCGACGATCACGTTGGGCGGCGATACGTCGCGATGAACGATTTCGAGGAGCGCGCCATCGTCAGCGCGCGTTTCGTGAGCGGCGTGGAGCGCGAGAAGCACGTCGCGCAAGATGGCCGCCGCGATCGGAAGCTCGAGGCCCTTGCCCGCGCGCGCGCGAAGACACGTCGACAGCGACTCGCCGAGCACGAACTCCATCACCAAGAAAAGCTCGCCGTCCTCCGACACGACATCGATGATCGGAACGACGTTCGGGTGACGAATGCGTGCAGCGAGGTGCGCCTCGTCGAGGAACATCGAGACGAAATCCGGTTCTCGCGCGAACTGAGGATGCAGTCGCTTGACGGCAACGGCGCGCGCAAAGCCGACCGAGCCGTGGAGACGCGCGAGGTGAACCGAAGCCGTTCCTCCTGATGCAATGAGCTCGTGAAGCTCGTATCGATCCACGGCGCGCACGCGGTGAGCCTAGCGCAACGCATTGGGGATCGAGGGCGATCCCGTAGATCACCCCGATGATCCGCGACATCACCTCGCGAGCGTCAATCGCCCAAAAAAAAGCGGCGAATGCGCGCGGCGCGGCGGTTGCAATGAGCCCTGCCATGAGCTCGAGCTTCTCCAAACGACTCGCCATCGCTTGCGCCACCGCGCTCACCGTGGGCGCGTGCTACCAGGGCGACGCAACGCCCGACGCGGGAGACGCCGCGTTTCCGTTTCAAGCGGACACGCCCTTCGTCTACGTCGCGAAGGTAAAGAACGTGCTCACGGGGCTCGCGCCGAGTCAGGCCGAGGTCGATCAAGTCGCGAGCGCTCCCGACGACGCGAGCAAGCGCGCCGCGCTCGTGTCGCTGATCGATACGTGGATGACCTTGCCGGAATATCGAACGAAGCTGCTCTCGTTCTTCCAAGTCGCATTCCAGCAAACGCAAATCTCGACCGCCGACTTCGCCGAGCTCGTGCCGAATGGCGGCAACCTCGGATATTCCGGGCTCATGAACCTTCTCGTGGAAAACGCGCGCGAGAGCTTCGCGCGCACGATGCTCGAGCTCATCGACGAAGGGCAACCGTTCACGGCCGCGTTCACGACGTCGCGTTTCATGATGACGGCTCCGCTGATGGAGCTCTACGGGCTACTCGATTCGAATCAGGTGAACGACGACGACAAAGTCGTTCTCGATCGGTACGCAAAAAAAGGTCAGACGGTCGTCGTCGAGGATCTCACGCCGGTCGACTTGGAGACCGAGACGCTCGTTCCGACGAGTCCCAATTACATGCATTGGTACTATCCGAACCTTGCCGCACTGCCGCCGACGCCGCCATCACCTTCGACGGGATGCCAAGTCGACGAGCGCGACTACGCGTCGCCAGAGCTCAACGGGATGTCCCATTTGCTGCACGACCTCTTGTACGGCGAGCTCGATATCTACTTGGTGTCGGGGCAGACGCCACCGACTTGTACGCAATCGCCCGGAATCGGTGCGAATTCGCACTTCAAGTACACGACTCCGCAAAACGATTTCAACACGTGGAAGTTGGTCAACATCCGCCAGCCAAACGGCACGGAGGCGCCCACGCCGTTCTTCGACCCCGCACAGCTACGAGTGGCAACGGAGCTCGTGCTCCAGATCCCGCGCGTGGGTTTCTTCTCGACGCCGGCGTTCCACGCGAATTGGCAGACGAACACGTCCAATCAAATGCGCGTCACGATCAACCAAGCGTTCATCGTCGCGCTCGGTGCGCAGGTCGACGGCACCGATCCGACGACGTTGCCCGGCGGGCCGATTCCAGCGCTAGACCAAACGCACGCGTCGCAGCCGGCGTGCGTCGGTTGTCATCAATACCTCGATCCATCGCGCGCGATTTTCCAAGCCACCTACACGAACGGTTACGGACCACAGACGAACGCCGCGCTCACGTCGCAAAAAGGCTGGTTCGCATTTCGTGGGCTCATCGATCAGAGCCTCGGATCGATTGGCGACTTCGGAAGCGATCTCGCAAAGCACCCGCTCGTTGCTGAAGCATGGGCGCAGAAGCTCTGTTTTTACGTCAATTCGCACGCGTGCGATCCCACCGACCCCGAGTTCCAGAGCATCGTTGCCGATTTTCAAAATGGCTTTCAGTGGAAGAAGCTCGTCGAGGATTTGCTCTCCTCGCCCATTACGACGAATGCAGTGACGACCGTTACGGCGCAGAACACAGGCGAGCTCGTGTCCGTGTCGCGCGTGCTGCACTTGTGCTCGCTCCTCTCGGGGCGCTTGCAGCTCGTCGACCCGTGTCAGCTCGACGTCGTCTCGAACAAAGCGCCGAAGGGCATTCCCGAGATTGCGGCAGGTTTGCCATCCGACGGATACGGGCGCGGCGCGCCGATACCGGTTCTTCCGACGCTGCCAACGCTCTTCTACCGCGGCGCGCTCGAAAATATTTGCGGGGACGTCGCCGACGAGATCGTCGACACGGCGAAGCCCCCGGCGAATGCGATCACCTACTCCAGCGCGACCTCCGACGCCGCCATCGCCGACTTCGTGTTGCGGGTGATGGGTATCGTTCCCGATGATCCTCGGTCGAGCGTGATGGTGCAGAAGCTCACGGCGCACTATCAAAACGCTCTATCGACACAAGCGTCTCCGACGGACTCGCTCAAATCGACCTTCATACTTGCGTGCATGTCGCCCACGGTGGCGGGAATCGGAATGTGAGGAAACGATGAAAACCACGCTTTCACGACGTGACGCGCTTGCCGCCGTGCTGTTCGGCGGCTCGATGATCGGCCTTCGGTCCCTCGCCACTGGGCTGCCGGTGAAGATGCTTCTTTCGCCAAAAAAAGCCCTCGCCGACATGCAAACAACGCAGTGTGCGAACAAGGCGGCTGCGCAATTCATCATTCTCAATACGTCCGGTCAGGGAGATCCGTTCAGCTGCAACGCGCCAGGTACCTACGACGATCCGACGAGCGGCGTCGACCTCTCGACGCTCACGCATCCGAATCCTGCCGATGGGTCGATGACGCCAACGAAGATTGCGCTCGGCACCGGCATGTACACGGCGGCAAAGCCATGGTCGATGCTCGGCCCGGGCGCTGGCAACGCCAACGTCTTCGACCGCATGTGCCTCTGCCACATCATGACCAACACGCCCGTGCATCCGAAGGAGCCTCAGGTATTGCAGCTCATGGGAGCGACGCAGTCGTCGGAGATGTTTCCTTCCGTTCTCGCTTCGCAGCTCGCGCCGTGTCTCGGCACGCTGCAAACGCAGCCGATTTCCGTGGGCGCGGCGACACCGAGCGAAGCGCTCACGTTCCAGGGGCAAGCGCTGCCGACCGTTCCGCCGTCGGCGCTATCGGCGACGCTCACGAGCCCGGCTGGAGGCGTCACCAATCTTCAAAGCGTGCGCGATCAAGCGCTGAACGACATGTACCAGTGGTATCGCGATTCAGGCACGTCGCCCGCGCAACGGACGTATGTGGATTCGTTCGTGAGCTCACAACAGCAGCTCCGCAATATCGACCCGAGCTACCTGAGCTTGCTCACCAACCTCGACAACTCTCCGACGTCGCAAATCAACGCGGCCGTTGCGCTCATCCTCATGCGCGTGTCGCCCGTGATCGCGGTGCACATTCCGTTCGGCGGCGACAACCACTCCGACCCGAACTACTCCGCAGAGGTCTCACAACACATTTCCGGAATGCAGACCATTGCTACTTTGATGAACGCGCTACGTCAGAACAATTTGTACGACCAAGTCTCCTTCTTGAATTTGAACGTCTTCGGTCGGACGATGTTGCCGGGGCCGAGCAGATAGCGCCAGAGCGTTTTGCCGTTGGCGGCATCGAGCGCCCGCGTGTCGCCGCGCCAGCCCATCAACGCGAGGGACTTGCCGTCCGGGGCCATTT
>JBBSFE010000196.1:0-8239 GCA_038239005.1 Polyangiales bacterium | reverse complement strand
GCGACTCGACGATAGAGGCTCTGCCCCGCATTTCACGCCTCGTTCATGCTCTCGTTCATCACGATCCAGTCGCCACAGAATCTTCCAGTGCCAACGATCGCCGTATCCTGGCCGGCGTGCTCAGGGATGGAGTCAGACCCATATGCACGCACCACAGCTGCGACGAGATCGCGCGCAAGCCGTTGCACGTGCTCGGGCTGGCCTTCAAGCAGAAAGACAATCTGCCTTAAGACACGAGGTCTCGGTGGGTCGACGGGCCGTGCACCACCCTGGAAAAACGCCAGCGGACTGACGACGAATGGGTTCGACAGCCGCTCGAGCGTGTAGAGATTGGGCGATCGCGTCGGGCGAAGACGCGATGCATTTGATCGAGACGAAGGGCTACGTCGGCGCGGAAGTGAGTCAGAAAGACCGTGCCGCGACCCTGTGGTGCGAAAACGCGACGACCCTCACGGGCAAGACTTGGCACTACCGGCGTGTCAACCAGCGTGCGTTCGAGCAGCTCGCACCGAAATATTTTTCGGATCTCACTGTGCTGGTTTAGCTCTCGCCACGAGCGCGACGGGGGGGCGCGCTCGAAAATGTTACGTTCAGCTCGATTCCGAGGCCATCGGCGATCCGGGCAAGTGTATCAATGGTCACGTTTCGCGTACCGCGCTCGACTTTCGCGAGATTCGTTGGTTCCATCCCCACGAGGCGAGCAAGCTTCACTTGCGATACGCCGAGCCTTTCTCTCGTTGCGCGGACACGTTGTCCAATCATCACGAGGATGACTTTGGTTTGCTTGTCGATCTTTGCGCCCACCCATGCGACGTGACCCTTTGCAGGGCATTCATGAAATGGTCATATACGACCATGGGTAAGCGGCTCGCTGACGAAGCTAACATCGACGGTGCGCTCGATCGCTACGCACGCAAAACGACGATGCGACGTCTCACAAAGCAAGTGCTCGCGACGCAGCGCGAACTTCAGCGAGTCACGAGCTACCGCGCCTGGCGCGCCTACCTCGCCGTCGAGGCAGCCGTGAACGCGAGGGACTTTGAGCTGATCGATGCTGCGATCAGAATCGCACTTCGATTACGGAAGAAACACTCGCGCACCAAACCCCGAGCCCGTTGAGGCGCTTTCGCACCGTCGCGCACGGGCAGACGCTCCGCGTCCCCTCGCCGTCAGCGCGCAAACACGCCAAGGACCCAAAGAAGCACTCCAATGCAGCCGGCAATGAACACCACGCCGAGGGCGGCGACGATCCGAACGCGAAGCTCGCGATCATCGGCAATCTTACGCTCACCGATCTTCGACGCCGAGGCGATCGGCGCTGAAGCCGTTGTCGATGTTGGAGCGCTTGCTGTCGGGCTCGGAGCGTCGGTAGGGATCGGATCTTCGGCTGGCGCAAGCGCGATAACGTCCGCGATGGCCTCGTCGAGTGCCGTCGGCAACACGAGCGCGAGGACAACTCCGCCAAGGCGCAGCGACACGCTGGGCGACCACGTCGCGTCTTTCTGCGGATCGAGCCTCGCGGCGCCCATGAACGTCCCACGTGCGGACTCGAGATCGCGGACGAGAACCCGACCACCGCGCAAGACGAAGCGCGCGTGGGCGCGCGACAGCGAATCGTCCTCGAGGACCCAATCGCAGTCGCGTCCACGGCCGAAACGTACGGCCTGTCCGTCGCCGGCAAGGTCGAGGTGTGCGCCGAGGGGTTTTCCGGCGACCACCACGATTCTGGGCAGCTCGCGCACCCTATTTATCGCCGCAAGCGCGAGCTCCGAAGTTTTCATCGGAACATTTGTCTCTTCGTACGCAACTTTCGCAACCACCGGGCCGAACTGGATCTGGTTGCCCGGAAGGAGCACTCGCGCCTCACCGCTCGCGACGCGCACGTCGTTCACGATCACTTCACTCTCGCCCTCTGCACGGACGACGGTCCACTCGTCACCCAATTCGAGTCGAGCATGCTTCGAAGCAAGTCCCGAAACGATCACGTCGCAGCTCTTTTCCGCGCCGACGCAAAGCGCACGGTCAATCGGCACGCGTTGGTCGCCAAGCACGAGGACGAGCGGCACGGGCAGTTAGAGTATCATCGCCAACCGAGGGAGAGCGCGTGACCGTCCGTTTTGAGCACGACATCGGCGACCGCATCACCGGCAAGCGCGGCGACTATCGCGTCAAGCAGCGACTCGGTGCGGGTGGAATGGGCGCGTGTTACCTCGTCGAAGACACGGACGCTCCGCGCCAGTACGTGTTGAAGACGATGCAAGCGCAGCTCGCGTCAAAGCCGAGTGCACGCGAAGCCTTCTTGCTCGAGGCGCGCGGCCTCGTCGCGCTCCACGCGTGCCCCAACATCGTGCAGGTTTACCATCTCGACTACACGCACGCGGGCGTCCCGTTCTAATTGATGGAGGTGCTCAGCGGCATGTCGCTGCGCGAAGCGCTCGCGCGAACGCCGAAGCTCCGACCTGCGAGCGCGACGGGCATCGGGATTGGAATCATCAAGGCGCTCGTCTTCGCGCACGACAAGAAAGTCGTCCACTGCGATCTCAAGCCCGACAATGTGTTCATCATCCAGCGTGAAGACGGGATGATGGTGAAGCTCCTCGACTTCGGCGTCATGAAGGCGATGCTCGTCGCGCAAGGCTACGCGGGCGCGGCCGGCACGCTGACCTACATGGCGCCCGAACAGCTTCGACGTGAGGATGTAGACGCGCGCGCCGATTTGTTTTCATTCGGAGTGACGCTCTACGAAATGCTCGCCGGCAAACATCCATTCGCAGAATACGGCCGCAACGAAAAGGGCGCCCTCGCGCGTATCGATAAGTTGCCGCAGCCGCTGAACGCGGTCGCGCCTGAAATCCCCTGGCAGGTGGCCAACGTTTTCGACGACATGATTCAGAAGCTCCTGCAGCCGAAGCGCGACAAGCGTTACAGAGACGCGTCCGCCGTGCTCGTCAAACTGCACGAAGCGAAGCGTACGATCGCGACGCTCGAGCGCGGGAGCGTGCACGACGCAACGACGAACCCCGCAGGTCCACCCGGCGAGCTCATCGCGCAGACAACCGGTGTAATCGACGACGAGACTCTCGCGGGCAAGACGGATCCGCATTTGGATTTATCAAGCGAGCCAGCGCTTGCCGCGGCGGTCGTCGCCGCATCGTCGAACCCCGCAACCGCGCCGCCATCCAAGTCGCTACCGCCGCCGGACCCCAATATCGCGTACGTCGATGCGACGTCGAACTCTTACGAGCGCGCCGCAGCAGTAGCGAAGCTACTCGAGCCGAAGCCGACGGGCGGCCTCGAGCTGACATCGGGCGAGCGCGAGTACGTCGACAATCTTGCGAAGCACATGAAGGCACAAGACGGCGGCGTCGTGCTTCGCGGACGACCACGCGGCGGCGCACCCGCGACCGTCGTCGAGGGCGACGCCTACCACCGGCGGATGCGTTGGACGCGCGAACTTGCCCTCACCAAACAGCAACTCATCGCGCTGATCATGTTCCTCATCGTCTCCCTCGGCGTTAGCGCTTACCTTCTGGTGTACCGATGATGCGCCGTCGCACCAAACTGGTCGCGGGAGTTATCCTGTCGCATCCTGTGGGTCGGCGATGACCAAGAAAATGGACACCGAACCCAAGAACGCACCCGCTGCGCCTGCGAAGGTGGCCGACGATGCATGGCTTGACGCGGCGCTCGACGAGTTCGCGAAACCGCAGATGCTCGATCATAAGGAGAAGGGTGCGGAATCGGAGGGACGCGACGCCGTCGAATACGAGGGGCGCGTCCACGTTCCGCCTGCGCGCATGGACCACAACACATTTCCGAACGCGCCCGTCATCGTGAGCCAAACGGATCCGGGCATCGGACCGCCGAATCCGCTGAACGTCACCCCAGAGGAACGCAAGAAGCTCGAGCAAGAGTTCGATTACCGTCGCAAGCTCAGCGAGCGCGCCGCCGTCGCCGATGAGCGCAACGTCGACACGGGTCCGCGCAAGACTGATCCACCGGGTGTCGCCACCGATCCGCCGAAGCACACGAGCCCGCTGCCGAAGGTGTTGCTAGCGCTGATCGCGAGCGTCGGCATCTGCATCGTCGCGTTCGTTGCGACGCGCCAACCCAAGCCGACTCAGACCGACAGCGCGACGACTGCGACGGTGAGCGCGGCTGCGCCAGTGACGACGACCACGGCGAGCGCCATCGCGCCGACAGCGACCAACACGGTCATCACTCCGCCTGTGCACACGGCCACGGCGCCAGCGGCAACGTCGGCCGTAACGAATCACGTTTATCCTCCGACAACAGCGGTGACTACAACAACCGTCGCGCCGCCAACCACGACCGCTACGTCGACATCCACGTCGAGCATCTTCACAGGCCACGAATGAAACCCGCGCTTACATTTTCCGTCTCGCTTTTGTTTTGTGCCACCAGTGCGGCCGCGCAGCCCAAGCTCGACCCGCGCGAAGCCAACACGCGCTACGAAGAAGGCGTCACGCTCTTTTCGCAGAAGAAGTTCGCTGAAGCGCGCGTGAAGTTTTTGGAGGCGTGCGCGGCGCAGCCAACACCTAAGTGCGAGAAAAATCTCGCCGCTGCGGAGGTGGAGCTAGGTCTTTCGGCCGAAGCCGCGACGCATTTTCGGCAGTACCTCGACGATCCGAACTCCGCGAGAGATGCGGCGCGCACCGAGGTCGAGCGACTCTTCGCGCGCGCGAAGTCGCAGTGCGCGGAGGTCACAATCGAAGCTTCGCCAGGTGCGGCGGTGAAGGTCGACTCGCTTGATCTCGGCAACGCGCCCTTCCATCAGACGTTCTTCGTCGCGCCAGGTCCGCACAACGTTACGGCGACACTTGTTGAACGCAAACGCGTGGAGTCTGTGGGTGTCGAAGCCGGCAGAACCTCAAGGGTCTCGGTCGTCTTCGTCGAGCCAACGCAAGATCCCCACGAGACCCCCACCACGTCGACGACAACGACACACGCCGTAGTTTTCCCGCCGCCAGCGGGCGCGATCGTGCTCGTTGCTCTTGGCCTAGTGGGCGTCGGATTTGGAATCGGGTTCGGAGTCGACTCGACATCGCGCACGAACGACTTCCAGTCGCAAGCGAAGACGCTTTCGGGGCAATGCGCTGGTGGCGCGACCACCGCCGAATGCAACAGCCTTCGCGACGCTCGTTCAAGCGCGGAGACGAGCGCGATTATTTCTATGGTCGGGTATGTGGCGGGCGGTGTCGCGCTCGTCGGCGGTGTGCTCTGGTGGGTGCTCGCGCCGCGAAAGGCGACCGAGCACATAGTGCTCGCGCCGAGTGTTGGTCCGACGTCGTTTGGTGTGAGTGGCGCTTTTGCCTTTTGAGGGAACGATGAAACGTACTTGGATTGTCAGCGCGGTCGTGTTGCTTGGGTGTCCAACATTTCCACCTGGGGACATTTGCGATGTGCCGGGTCCGTGCGATTCGAGCGATGCATCCATCGACAGTGGCAAGGGTGACGCACCCAGTGAAGCCGGGTGCGATCCGAAGACGCAGAACTGCGTGGATGATTCAAAAGGCATCTTCGTCGACAGCAAGGGAAGTGACTCGAATCCCGGAACGCGGACGTCTCCTGTTGCGACGGTGAGCCACGGCCTTGTGCTGGCTAACACGCAATCGAAACCGAACGTGTACGTTTGCAGTGGGTCCTATAGCGAAAACTTAGACGTTAAGAGCGCAGTTAATGTCTATGGAGGTCTAAGTTGCAGTGATTGGTCTTACGCAAACACAAACCTTGTCGGTCTCGCGCCAACGTCGGGACTCCCATTGCACGTAGAAGCCTCCAACGTCGCCATCTCCGACGTCACGCTTATGGCTGCGAATGCCGCAAGCGCCAGTGACTCCTCGATAGCAGCGTTCGTAGTGAACGCGACGAACGTCTCGTTTATTCGGACGGTATTCCACGCGGGTATTGGGATGACGGCAACGTCAGCGGTCGACCAGAGCGGGCAACCTGCGCAAACAGCAACCGGACCAACCGCGGCTGGCCAAGCAGGGGGCACTCCTGCCGCGACTTGTATGTGTAACGGTATCGCGAGTGCGACGTCGGGTGGTTTCGGCGGCAATGGCGACACGACCGCGCCTACAGACGGGACTGGAGGTCAACCTAACCTCAGTGGATCTCCCCCGTACGACGGTGCCAAGGGGACCGCAGGGGTTACGTGTACGAATGGGCACGCGGGCGCAGATGGACCCGTTGGAGCTCAAGCGACAGGCGCGACAACACTCGGTGCTTTGACGGCGAGTGGATGGACGACGTCGTCAGGCACAGCGGCCGTGTTCGGTCCTGTTGCCCAGGGCGGTGGCGGTGGTGGTGGTCTCAAGTCCGGCGCCAACGGTGGCGGTGGCGGTGGCGCGTGTGGCGGATGCGGAGGACTTGGCGGCAACGCCGGTAGCGGCGGCGGGTCGAGTATCGCGGTCCTTAGCTTTCAGGCAACAATCGCTTTTCAGAATTGTACTCTACAAGCGTCTTCAGCGGGTGATGGCGCTGCTGGCGGCAAAGGTCAACAAGGCGGACTCGGCGGAAATTCCGGTCAACCATCGGACACAAACTTCGGCTGCAAGGGTGGTCCGGGCGGACAGGGCGCAGGTGGTTCCGGCGGTGGAGGCGGTGCAGGCGGCGTGAGTGCTGGAGTCGTTCACAAAGGATCTACGATCACGTGGGACGGTGTCGCAACCACAAACGCAACGACGCTTACCAACGTTACACTTGGATCCCACGGAGCGAAAGGAACCGGTGGCAGCGGAGGTTTGGTTGCCGATTCGCTTTCGCCAAATCCTGGCAACATCGGGGCAACGGGGGGCGATGGGGCTGATGGAGTTGCCCAAGCGGCTCTACAACTACCATGAAGTTTGCTCGGCTTTGGGGAGAGGACTCGCGCTCGCGATTTCCGTTCTCGACTGCGTCACGTCGCCCTCGATGCGAGTACCGACGTGGGCTGCGACTCGAAAACATCCAACTGCATCGATCCAGCGTGCGCGGCGAACCCCACCGAGTTCTGCTCGAAGAACATCGGCATGGCGGAGCATAAACTCAGTATGTGGGTCGACGCCGCAACCCACTTTCGCGACTACCTCGACGATTCACGAACGCGCAACGATCCGCCTCGACCTGATATCGAAGGTCGGTTCAAAGAGGCTCGCTCGAAATGTGGTGAGGTGGCGGTTACCGCACCTGCAAGCGCGAAGGTGAGCGTCGACAAGAAGGATGTCGGTATCGCGCCGCTTGCGAGAACTGTCTTCGTCGACGTTGGCGAGCACGAGGTGACGGCTCATTGGTTCGACGGCGAGAAGACGACCCGCGTCAGCGCTCACGCAGGAGAAACCGTGCGGGTCGACTTGAGCGTGCGGGCGAGCAACAGTCAGCCACCAACGACCGAGTCGTATCGGCCCGCGGCTAGTTGGATTGTCCCGGGCGTCGTCGGAGGTCTTGGCCTTGTCGGGGTTGGTCTCGGAATTGGTTTCGGTTTCGCATCCTCGAGCGCGGCAAACGAGGCGCAAAACTCCGTCACACAAGGCATCTGCGTCACTGCATCTGCCGCGTGCGACGCGTTTCGCAATCACGTGAACAGTGCGAACTCGGCCGCGACAGTGTCGGTCATTGGGTACGTCGCAGGTGGTGTGCTTGTCGGCGCCGCCGTGTTGATGGCGATAGTGTGGCCGTCGAAGCGAAGAGATGTCGTCATTGCGCCGACCGCGAACGCTCAAGGCGCCGGGCTCATGATCATGGGTCGTTTTTAAAATGGGGATGAAGATGCACGTGAAGATCGCTTACATCGCTCTCGCTTCCTCGCTCGCGGTGATCGCTGGCTGCCCGACCTTCGTGGGCGATTGCGACTATGGCGCTTGCGATCGCGACGCTGCTGACAGTGCCGCCGACAACGCGGTCGACACGCCGCCGGGCTGTAGTCCGAGCGCCGATCCGAAGGACTCGCCTGCTTGTGTTGCTGACTCGGTCGGAGTCTTTGTCGATGCGACGAACGGCAAAGACTCGAACGCGGGAACGAAGGAAGCGCCGATGCAAACGATTGCAGCGGCACTCGGGAAAACGGGCGCGCTCAAACGTCTCTACGTCTGCGAGGGGACGGGTGTGACTCTCATCCTGATCACGCCGCGCTTCGAATCCGCAGGGGTGGCGCGCGTAGTGTGATGTCCATCGCATGATTCCACCTATCGCTGAGTGCGAGCGCGCGCAGATGCACGATGTGCTCGCCGGTGTTGTG
>JBBSFE010000195.1:0-8266 GCA_038239005.1 Polyangiales bacterium | reverse complement strand
CGTCGTTGCTCTCGCTGAGAGAGCGGCAGATCATGTTGCGAAGTGCGTCGTCGTCGTCGACGACCTGAATCGCGGCTTTGAGCTTCGCGGAGAGCGGGAGAGGTGCGGCCATGACCAGACGTACGGCGCTCGGTCAGGCGAGGTTAAGGCTCTTCTTCCTCTTCTTCGTCTTCCTCATCATCGTCGTCGAGGTCGTCGTCGTCCTCTTCGTCGTATTCGGAGAGGCCCTCGTCCTCTTCCTCTTCCTCGGCGCCGGCCTCGGTCGCGGCTGCGGCCGCTGCGGCGGTCTTTTCGAATTTGACCTCGATGCCGACATCGCCGAGCTGCGTGTCCATCAGCTCGAACAATTCGTCGACGTCGTCACCCGACCATTCGTCGAGCATGTCGGTGACGAACTCGAAGAAGTCGCCGTTATCGAGCCTGCGCTCGATTTCTTCGACTTGCTCCTCCGTGAACGCTTCGAGAATGTCTTCTCGGAGTGTTTCGGTGTCGCCCTCTTCGATCGCATCCTGCGCCGAGAGTCGGATTTGGCGGACCACGCGCTTGTCGAGAAGGATCTCCACACCGAGGCGAATACAAAAGCCGTGACCAGGCTGTCAACACCGCGCTGCTCGCGTATGCTCGGTATGTGCGCTTTTGCTTTTCGATTGCGCTCGCGCTGTTGGTCGTGCATGAGGCCGCCTTCGCCGAGCCTCAAAACGACGCGGTGCAAAATGCATCGACGCCAGACCACCTCAAGCAGGCGTTCATTCAGTACGGATTGGCCTTCACGGGCGAGTTCGTCTTCGCTCCGGGCCCGATCTGCGACTCAAAAGCCAGCCCATCGTGCATTTTTGGCTCCGGCGGCGGTTTGGCGTTGCGCGTCGGCCGGCGGCTTCGTTCGCCGTTTTACATAGGCGCGGCCTACGAATTTTCGAAAATGGACTCGAGCCAGCTCTACCGCCTCGGGATCCTGCAGCAGATCCGCGCCGAGGGTCGCTACTACCTCGCCACCGGTCACACGACCGAGCCGTATGCTGTCGTTTCGGCCGGAGCCGCGGCGTACGGAAATCTTTGGCTCGTCGATACCGGCGGCCCGACGTTCGGCGTGGGTTTGGGGTCCGAGTTTCAGCTGTCCACGAACATCGTCATCGGCCTCTCGCTGACGTACCGCGCGCTCTTCTTCGCCAACTTCACCGACTCCGCAAAAACCGAGCGCCCCGCGGGATTCGCGCACGTTCTCGGCCTCGACCTCGTCCTCGAGACACGCGACCCTTTCTGAAACGCGAACGCGTCATGATAGGGTGCGGCCGGTCATGAACTGCGCGACGTGCGGCAAGGCGAACGCCGATCACCTCGTCTTTTGCGAAGACTGCGGGGCGCGCTTGGCTGCTCGCATCGCGCCACCCACGCCGCCCATTGGCGTGCCGATGCCGCCGGTTCCCGCCGAGGGTACGAAATGCGGGCGCTGTGGTGCGGCCAACGCGCCCGGCATGCGGTTCTGCATCACGTGCGGCACAGCGCTCGAAAAACCCGCTGCGCCCGTCCCCGCTTCGGCGATCGCGCCTGTCGTGTCGGCGGCTCCCATTGCTCCCTCGGCCGTGGTCCCGGTTGCGCCTGTCGCTGCGGCGCCGGCCACGCGCGTGTGCAAGCGCTGCCAGGGCGCGTCCGACATGAACGCGCAGTTTTGCCGATTCTGCGGAGCTCCACTCGCCGAGGAGCGCGCACCCATGCGCGCGACGCTCCCTTCCGCGTCGGTTCCGGCAGCCGCTGCGGTTGCTGCGGCCATCGCGCAAACGTCGTCGCCGCCGCCGGCTCCGGCGGGTCTCGACCAAACCATCGTCACGAGCGGCACCCCAGCGAAAGCGCCCGCCAACGGCAAGCTCGTGGTCGTCCACAAAGACGGCGGCCTCGGCCAGAGCTTCCCACTCTTCGACCAAGTCGACATCGGCCGCACCGAAGGCGAATGCCTCTTCGCCGACGATCGCTACATGGCGACCCGCCACGCGCGCCTGATTCGCAAGGACGGCACACTCACGATCCGCGATCTCGGCACTCCCAACGGCGTCTACATGCGCCTCCGAAAGGACAGCCCAGGAGCCCCTCTCGAAGACCAAGACTTGATCTTGCTCGGACAACAGGTGCTAAGGTTCGAACTCGTGAAAGACGCGGAGGCCGGTTTCGGCGCTGCTTCGGAGCAAGGTACGCTTGTCTTTGGCACACCCGCGGCTCCGCGGTACGCTCGGCTTTCGCAGCGCACGACGGAAGGGGTCTCGTGTGACGTCTTTCACATACGCAAACCTGAGACCGTCTTCGGTCGCGAATCCGGCGACTTCGTCTTTCCCGATGACCCGTTCATGTCCCGCCGCCACGCTACGATTCGCGTCTCCGAAGGGCAGTCGCGCCATTTTACTTTGGCGGACGCCGGCTCTTCCAACGGCACGTTCGTCCGCATTCGTGGCGAGGTCACTCTCAAGCATGGCGATGAAATTCGCGTCGGTCAGCAGCTCCTCCGCCTCGACCTCGGGGCTGACTAGGTATGCGACGAGCCTCGTGGAGAGCGGAAGGCTGATGCCGTGACGGACACGACGGCGAGCGTCGCGCCGCACGAAAACGAAGCCTCGGCCACGGCCAAGGTCAAGGGCGAGGTGTCCATCAAGCTCTTCGCCCGCACCGACGTGGGACAGGTGCGCGAGCACAACGAAGACAACTTCATCGTCGCCGACCTCACCAAGCGCGTTCGCGGGTTGCAGGAGCAGAATCGCGTCGTGTCGGTCGGGTTGAACGGCAACATCATGTCCGTCTGCGACGGCATGGGTGGCGCTGCAGCTGGTGAAGTCGCCAGTCAGCTCGCCGTCGACATCATCTACGAAAAAATGATCGAAGACGTCGCCGCCGACGTCCAGATCACGCGCAACGAAGTCGCACGCCGACTCGTCCGTGCCGTCGAAGCCGCAGGCCTTCGCATTTTCGAATCCGCAAAAAGCGATCGCACGCGTCGTGGCATGGGCACCACCGTCACCGCGGCCGCGCTCGTCGACGATCATTTGTTTTTGGCGCAAGTCGGCGACTCACGCGGCTACATCCTTCGCAACGGCACGCTCGTGCAGGTCACGCGCGATCAATCGCTCGTGAATCAGCTCATCGAAGCCGGCCAGCTCACCGAAGAAGAAGCCGAAACGTTCGAGCACAACAACATCATCTTGCAGGCGCTCGGCACCGCAGAAACCGTGCAGGTCGATCTCACCTACGTCGAGCTCCGCCAAAACGACGTGCTCATGCTGTGCTCCGATGGTTTGTCGGGCATGGTTCGCAATGACGAAATTCGCGAAGTGCTCAAAGCCAACGCCGACCCGCTCGAAGCGTGCAAAACCCTCACGGAGCGCGCAAACCTCGCAGGCGGCCACGACAACATCACCGTCATCGTCGCGCAGTTCGACGGCGAAGGCCTGAAGCCACTCGGCGAAGCCGAAGAGCCGCTCAAGTATCGCAAGTACGCGCTCCCCGAAGAGCCGACCGATCCGGCGCGTCGCGCGATCCCTTCGAACGCAGGCGCGGCGGCTACGGGCACGTCATCTCCCGCGGACGCAACGCCCGCGGCGGCGCCCGCGGCTCCGTGGTCGGGCAACATCGAAGAAGAGCGCATCGAAATCCCGGGAACGCACGTTCCGGCCGGCGTCGTCGTCGCGCTTATTCTTGGCGTGATCGCGCTCCTCGCGGGCACCGCGTTCTTGCTCTTGCGTTAGAGATTCGTCTCGATGCGCGTCGCATAACGCGCGACTTCGTTTTGGGGGTCGAGCGCGAGCGCGTGCTTGGCCGCTTCGTGTGATGCACCGATGTCACCGAGCGCTGCGTGAGCCACGGCGATCCAAGCGAACGCAGACGCTTGCACGCTCGTGTTTCCGTCGCGCGTGATCGGAACGAGCGCAGCGATGGCACTTGGTGCGTCGTTCTGTCGAATCAGTCTGCGCCCAACGAGAAGCACGAGCTGCGGTTTCTCCCCGAGCTTTGCGCGAGCGCGATCGAGCACGTCATCGGCGTCGTGCTCGCGACCAAGCCGCAACATCGCCTCCACCAAACCCGACCATCCTTCGACGACGTTCGGCGACACTTCCGTGAGTCGCAAGAAGTGTTCGCGCGCGCCGTCGAACTCGCGTCGCGCAAAGAGCAAACGCGCGAGGTTCACGCGCGACGGACCAAAGCCCGGATCGACCTTGAGCGCAGCGCGGTAGTTCTTCTCGGCCTTCTCGAGATCGCCGATGCGCTCGTCGAGCAAGCCCATGCCATGAAACGGCGCCGGCAAATCCGGGTTCAGCTCGATCGCTTTGTGAAAGTGGTGACGCGCGACGAGCAAATGCCCAAGCCGCATCTCGACGAGCCCGAGATTGACCCACGCCTCGGTGAAGTGCGGGTTGTACTCGAGCGCGAGCCCAAGCTTGGCCTCGGCATGCTCGAGATCGTCCGCCGCAAAATCTTTCGCCCCTTCGTCGTTCAGCGCGATGGCCTTCGGCGCGAGCGCCATGTTGCTGGCGCACCCAGATGCGAAAACCGCCACAAAGAGGGACAGTGCGAGCCTCATCCCCCCTATCGACCCGAGCCGCCGACGGGTTGCCTCCAAAATTCGAGAATTCGGATCCGAACTCTGGCGAATTTATGGGGGATCTAGGCGGGTCATCGGGAGCGGATCTTCGCCTACGCGGACGCGGAGGAGCATGGGAGCGCCCACGGCTTCGCCGCTCCAGAACGACGTCGCGCCGGTTGGGGGCGTCGTGTGGCGTGTGTCGAGGCGCGGGCGAATGCGGTAGAGGCCCGGCTTGCGGAGCTGGGCGCCGCAAATCGCGCCGAGGTCGACCGTGACCGAGGAGCGTGCGTGCGGGCCAAACGTCGTCGTGAGCTCGGCGATGGCGCCGACGCCCATGTCAGCGCCGCAGCGCGAAACCGCGCCCGTCGGCGAATAGACGATGAAGCCGATCGTCGGTGGCGTCGCCAGCGTTCGCACCGAGCGATCCGTATCGTTCTGGATCGACACGGTGACGCTCTGCCCGGATGCGTGTGAGACGTCGAGGCGTTCCGGTAGCGATGTTTTGAAGTGCACCGGATACGCGTCGGGTGGCGTTGGTGTGGCGGCGTCATGCGTGGCGATCGTCGTGCCGGCGTCGAGCTCGGGGGGTGCTGCGAGTGTCACAGCCGCGGCGGTCACGATGCGCGCGGCGCCGACGCCGCCGTCGACCATCGTGGTGGGTATGACCGCAAACGGTGGCTGATAGCGCGTCGAGATCCAGCCGAAGCTCGCGGTGACCACGGCTCCTGGAACGAGCGCCGCGACCTGCGCGGCACCGAAACAATAGAGCAGCGGATCGAGATGCACCGACCACGAGCGATTGCCCGGCACGACGAGCGTTCGCTCGGTATCGGTCGACGGGATCATGTCGGCTGGGAGCGTGCAGTGTTGCGTATGCGTGCCGCTCGTGACGTCGAACGAAAGCAATCGCGCGTCGGCCACGATGCGCACGGGATCGATTCCCGTGTTCTTGAGCTTCACCGTCCAACCGTGGTCGAGGGTGGGGGCATCGAGCTCCAGTGTGACCGGCGGGGGCGGAGGCGGTGGTGGCGTGCGACCGCGGCCTGCGCCGAGCACACGAGTCGCCGCGCCGAGAATGATCGCCGCCACCGGGACGGAGAGCACCAAGGCAACGGCGAGCCGAGCTTTCGTCACGTTCAACCGCCGCGGATGGCTTCGAGAAGCTCGAGGTTCGGAAGCGCAACGACGTGGCGCGTCCGTACGACAGCGACGTCCGAGTCTTCGAGAAGCTTGCAGAACGCGAGCCCATCGTAGAGCGCGATGGGCGGAGCGCCGCCGGCTGCCGCTTCTTCGCGTGCGCCGGAGAGGACTTGACCCGTCGTGATGAGCCAACCGCAAACGGCGGGGCCGTAGTGATGAAGCGTGCCGCGGAGATCGCCGACGCGCTCGCGGCCGATTTCGCGGCCGTCTTTGCGAATGACGATGGCGGTGCGAATTTCGTCGCCGCCGGTTTTGTGGATGGCCGCGAAGTGCGCCTCGCCGCCAGACGTTCCTGCGCGACGAACGAGACGAACTTGGGTCATGCCGATGCGTTCGAGCGCGACCAGCGCAAGCTCGACGAAGGCGTGACCGGGAAGCTCCTGAACGCGACGCAAAAACGCGCGACGCGCGCCTTCGCGATAACGCTCGACCGCGACGATGACGTCTTGTTCGAGACGGATGAGATCCGGGCCGAGAAGCCATTCCGTCGGAGCGACGCGCGAGCCCGATGCGAATCGGAAACGCGGACGCTGACCTTGTTCGCCGCGGCGAAGGTTGTCTGCGCGAAGCGATGCCGCGAGCTGCGATGCCGCGAGAGCGGGATCGCCACCGAGGCGACCGCGACGCATCAAGTGATCGAGCACCGAGCGCATCGGGACCGGGCCCGCGTTGCGATCGAATGCGCTGAGCACGATGAGTGCGGCGTCGGCGAGATCGCGACCTGCGAGCTCATCACCTTCGGGGAGGGCGTGGTCGAGCCCCTGCTGGGCGCCGGCCGACATGATCTGTTGGCGATCGCGCACGACGGGGCGCGAGATGATCGGATCGCGTGGTGCGTCCCCCCGATCGCCTCGCAGAGCGTTATCGCCGCGCAGAGCATGATCGGGTGATTCGCGAGGAGCCTCGCCTTCGCCCGTGACGAGCGGAGCGGCCGATGCGCCATCGCGCGGGCCGTACGATTCGCCGTTCTGGCCGTTTTGGCCTTGGAGGCTGCCACCTCGGCGGCGACGACGACGACGACGGCGACGACCGCCTGCTTCGCCTTGCGTACCGTCACCTGCGGGCTGCGCGCCGGCCGCGCCTGCCGCGCCTGCCGCTGCGGTTGCGAGCGGAGCGAGAATCGGTTGGTCGTCGTCGTCTTCGTCGTCGAAGAGCTCGGCGCCGCTCGCTGCGAGATCGGCGCGGAGTGCGTCGTCGCCGGAGACTTCGTCGTCCTCTTCGTCGTCGTTGACGAATGCTTGCGAGCTCGTCGGCGGGCGAATATCGGACTGGCGCGCTTCGACTTCGAGCGCGTTCACGTTCACCTCATCGCCATTCTCTTCCGGCGCGGGCGCTTCGGCGCCGCCCTTTTTCCACTCACGAAGCGCGAACACGCCCGGCTTCACGCGGACGATGGCGTTCGTCTTGTCTTCCTTTTTCAAGAGCGCCGCGAGACGCGCTCCCATCGTGACTTCGGGGCTCTTGCCCACATGCGATAGGAGGTTCTTCTCGATCGCGAGCTCGGTGATCTCCTTGTAATGGAGGGGTTTGCCGGCGAGGCGTAGGACCTCTGCTGCGGCTTCGGTAAACGTCATGGGGTTCTCTCTTCAGCTGTTTCGACTGTGAGGGCTCTTTTGCCAATCACCGCGAAACGATTCGCCGGCCTAAGCCCCATCCCCGCGTCACACCAACAATTTGGGTTTCGCCGGGGGCAGTGCCCACTCCGACGACGTGGGTATTAGCCCGAAGTGCCCACCTCGTCAAATCGAGTCTGTTCATGGTACTCGGGGGCCGTGGACGAGGAAAAGCGAGGCGACATCGCGCGCGTGGCGATGCTCATCGGCATTGCGGTCGGTACGGCAGGCGCAGTGAGCTACGCATTCGACGCCATTCGCGCGGGTGAAACGAGCGCCGCCATTTCGATCGCGCTCGGCTACGCCGCCATGACCGCATGCGCGATCGTCTACGGAATTCGCACCCACAAAGTGCGCGAGTGGCTCACGCCCGGTTGGGGCGACGTCACGCGCGGGTTCGCGTTCGCGTTCGTTCTTTTCGTGTGCGCGTTCGCCGTCGTGAAGCTGATGACGATGAACGGCTCGCCGCGCGCCGCGTGGATGGCGCGCCTCTATTTGCAGCTCGGTGATCCGAAACCGCTTCGCCAACATCAAGCGTCGGTCGGCGTCTACATCGCGATCATGGCGACGATGGAAGAGATCGTTTGGCGGGGCTGGGCGAAATCGCTTCTCGACGATCTCATTGGCACGCGTTGGGGTTGGGTCGCCGCGGCCGTGCTCTACGCGCTCGCGCACTTGCCGACGCTGTGGGCTCTCTCCGATACGACCGTTGGCAACAATCCGCTCATCGTGATCGCCGCGCTTGGCGCCGGTCTCGTGTGGAGCGGCATGACACGCATCTTCGGACGCCTCGCGCCCGCGATCGTGTGCCACGCCCTCGCGGCCGCGGGCGCCCGCCGCGTCGCCTTCGAGGACCCGAGCAATCCCGAGCTCCACCCCACGCTGCCGCCCG
>JBBSFE010000194.1:0-8334 GCA_038239005.1 Polyangiales bacterium | reverse complement strand
GAATTGCTGGCGTTGATCCATGGGTGACGTGTCCTGCCAAGGCATGGCGGTGACTGTCACCTATGTCTCTGGAACGATGTGTCACCCGGTCACCCCTGTCCGCGAGATGGACTGTTACCCATCTCTCTAATCCGGACCCTGCGAAGAGGCGTTGACAATCCCGCAGAACGATATATATTGCCCTTTCAAGATGGCCACGCGGCGGCAACAAGAATTCGTTTTCCGTACCTGGGGCGGCAAGCGCGCGAACGCCGGCCGGAAAGCGCGCGTCGGGCGGCGTTGTGTGCCGCATCGTGTTCGCGAGAAGCATCGGGCGGCGCATCCGGTGCATGTCACGTTGCGGGCTCGGGTGGGGCTGCCGCCGTTTCGCGAACGGGTCGTCCTCGGCGAGATACGTGCGGCGATTGGGGGGGCGAATCGGTCGCTTGCGGTGGGGGAAGGGTTTCGCGTCGTCGAGTTTTCGGTGCAGAACGACCACGTGCATCTCGTGGTCGAGGCGCACGACCGCGATGTTCTCACGCGCGGCATTCAGGGGCTCGCGATTCGGCTTGCGCGCGCGGTCAATCGCGCGCTGAGCTCACGCGGGAAAGTTTGGGGGGATCGTTATCACGCTCGCGAGCTTCGAACTCCACGCGAGGTTCGCAACGCCATCGTCTACGTGCTCATGAACGCGAAGAAGCAGGGCTCTCGCATCGCGAGCGGCATCGATGTGTTCTCATCGGCGCCTTGGTTCGGCGGTTTCGCACAACGCGTCGCCGCGCCTGCCGTGCGCAGCCCGGTTTATGTCGCGCGCACCTGGCTTGCCTCGGTCGGCTGGCGGCGGCTCGGGCTCGTGCGTCTCCATGAACGCCCGCGCGCGCCGAGCTAGGCCGCATTTACAGAAATGCGTTCTAAAGCGCGGCGCAGATGGCGGTCGTGAGGTCGTCGGTCGTGGCTTTGCCGCCGAGGTCGCCCGTGCGCATGCCGCTCGCGTAGACCGCGAGGAGGGCGCGTTCGATGCTCGCGGCGGCGTCCATTTCGCCGAGGTGGCGGAGCATCATGATCGCGCTTTGGATGACGGCGGTGGGGTTTGCGATGCCGCGACCGGCGATGTCGGGTGCGCTGCCGTGGACGGCTTCGAACACGGCTTCGTGCTCGCCGATGTTGGCGCCCGCAACGATGCCGAGGCCACCGACGAGACCTGCACCGAGATCACTCAGGATGTCGCCGTAGAGATTTTCGGTGACGATGACGTCGAGCTTGTTGGGGTTTCGCACCATCTGCATCGCGCACGCGTCGACGATGATTTCGACGGGCTCGATGGCGCCGTGCCGAGCGGCGACCTTGCGAAAACAATCGAGGAGAAGGCCGTCCGAGATCTTCATGATGTTCGCCTTGTGAACGACCGAAACGCGTTTGCGTGAGTTCTTCTCGGCGTAGACGAATGCGTACTCGCAGATGCGCGTGCAACTGCGCTCGGTGATGAGCTTGATGCTCTGCGCGATGCCCGGCATGATCATCAGCTCGAGGCCGGCGTAGAGGTCTTCGGTGTTCTCGCGCACGATGACGATGTCGGTGCCTTCGAACCGCGGCTCCACGTTGGGCAAGCTGCGGATGGGGCGCACGTTCGCGAAGAGATCGAGCGTTTGGCGAAGCGTCACGTTGACCGAGCGAAAACCCGTGCCGATGGGCGTCGTGATGGGGCCTTTCAGCGCGACTTTGTTGCGGCGAATGGACTCGATGAGCGCCGGCGGAAGGATGCCCGCGTCGGCGTTGTGGACCTCCCACGCGATGTTCACGCTAGCGGCCTCGACGACGCGGCGCGCGGCGTTCGTGACCTCGGGCCCGATGCCATCGCCGGGGATCAGCGTGATCTTGTGCACGAGGCAACCATAGGGCCATTCTCCTAGCGATGAAGCGGTATCGGGTACGCGGAAATGGGCTGGAGCTATCGGTGGTCGAGTGGGCGCCCGCATCGCCGCGCGCGACCGTGCTGCTTTTGCATGGGTTCATGGATGCCGCCGCGAGCTTCGATCTCGTCGCGCCCGCGCTCGCCGATGCGGGGCTTCGCGTCGTGGCGCCGGACCTGCGCGGCTTCGGCGAATCCGATCGCGTTCCGAGCGGCGGGTACTATCACTTTCCGGATTACGTCGCCGATGCCGACGCGCTGCTCGAAGGAGACGTATTCGTGGTCGGGCACTCGATGGGCGGCACGATCGCAACGCTCCTCGCGGGCACGAGGCCCGAGCACGTGAAGAAGCTCGCGGTGCTCGAGGGCGTCGGGCCGCTCGACAATCCAGACGACACCGCGCCGCTTCGCATGAGGAAGTGGCTCGAAGATCTGAAAGCACTTCCGAAGACGCAGCCGATGACAGAAGAGGACGCTCTTCGCCGCCTCGTTGCCGTGCATCCGCGCGTGCCGCGCGAAGTGCTCTCGACGCGCATCCCTCATCTCGCTTCACGCGGCGGGGGTGGCAAGCTCACGTGGCGGTATGATCCGCTTCATCGCACGACGTCGCCGATGCCATTTTTTGCGAAAGTCTACGGCGCGTTCGCGGCGCGCGTGACGTGCCCCGTGCTCTACGTGACGGGCGGCCCACTCGGCTGGCGCGTCCCCGACGAAGATGCACGCGTCGCGATTTTTCCGAGCGCAACACGCGTCGACATTCCGGACGCAGGCCACATGATGCACTGGAGCGCGCCCGACGCGCTTTCGCGCGCGCTCATCGAGTTTTTCACAGACAACAAATCGTCTTGAGGCCGACGAGGCTGGCGTCGCCCGCGATCGTGGGCGTCGTCACCATGCATCCGGCAGCAGGTGGCGTGAGGGAGACGAAGACCGAGCTGTAGTCGGTTTTGGTGTCGAACACGTTGCACGTACCGACGGGATACGAGTGAACGAGGCCGGCGTCGTCGCAGCTCTGGCTTTCGTACGCGGTGACGATGCCGTCGCACGAGCCGAAAGGAGCCATCGCGCACGCGCACGGCGCGCATCCGGGGTCGACGGATTCTCCCGCGGTCGCGAAGAGCTTCATCCCCGCGGGGCACGCGACGGCGCCCTCGGCCATGGCGCATCGTTGCGCAGCGCCGCAAAAATCGGACGAGCAATCTGGAATGCACACGATAACGTCGTCCGCAGCCGCGCCCAAGCCGGCGTCGTTCGACACGCTGCAGCCGACCGAGCCAGGAGTTGCTTGCGTCGCTTGTGCGATCAAGTGTTGCGCGTGTGCGGGTGCGCAAATGCCGGCGGGCACCGTCGCCATTGGCGGATCGCCGCAGTTGTTGTCTCCGCCCGCGATCGGCGTTCCGGCTTCGCACGAAAGCGAGCCCGTCATCGTGCATGCGCCGCACGCGCAACCTCCGGGAGGCACGCTCGGATTTTTCACGAGCGTGAGGGGCGAGTACCCGCCGACGCATCCGCTCGATCCAATCGTGACGGGCGTCCATGTCGAGTCGAGCGGCCCGAGACATGCGGCATCGAGTGTGCTGCACACTTGCAAAACATCCGCGCCCGCGTCGACGCTCATCAGCCCGCTCTGGGAGAGCCCGCACGCGGCGACGGCGATCGCGCAGAGCGCCAGACTGATCCGCGTCACGGACTTCATGACCACTTCTTGATAGCAGCCTTCAGCCGTTTGCCCTCCCCGCCATCGAGAATTCCGACCGCAACGACGTTGAGGCGTTCGGGTTTTGCGAGCTCGCGTGCGACGTCGACGATGTCGTCGTGCGATGCGGCGTAGGCACGTTCCAAAAGCTGACGCGGCGTGAGGAGGCGCCGAAAGAGAACGCCCGTGCCGAACAAAGAGCCCATTTCTTCAGCCGAATCCTGCATCGACGCGAGATCCCACGCGCGGCGCGCACGGGCTTTGTCGAGCTCTTCGCGCGTGGGTCCGGATTTCGCGAGCTCCGACATCATCTCGAGAAGCTCACGCGTCACGCGGGCCGCGCGTGCGTGCGCAACGCCGGCCGAAAAATCCACGACGCCGTCGTCCTCGTAGCCGTCGTACGAGCCGCTCACGTCGTAGCAAAGGCCCTGCGAGTCGCACATGCGGTGATAGAGACGCGTCGACATGCCGTCGTCGATGGTGCGCATCAAGATGTCGAGCGCGGGTCGCTCGCGCGAGGTCTCCGCGAACGCGCGAAAGCAAACGCGAAGCTCCGTCTGGCTGCCGATGCTCTCGACGAGCTCGACGCGCGGCTCGGACTGATCACGAAGCGGCGGTGGCGAGTCCACGCGCGCTCCCGCAGGAAACGCATCGAGCAAACGTTCACCGATGTCGAGCGCCGCAGCCGTCTCGACGGCCCCCGAGACGACGACGACGAGGTTCTCTCCGCAGTAGTGCTTGTCGTGATGCGTGCGAAGCATCTTCTCGGTGAAGCTCTTCACGTGCTTCTCGGTGCCGGTGATCGTGAGCCCGAGTGGGTGCCCCGGATAAATCAGCGCGCGCGAAACGTTGTCGGCGTCGACTTGGCGACCTTCGTCGTCGAGGTCTTCGAGGATCTCTTCGCAGACAATCCCCTTCTCGATGTCCATGTCGGGGAAAATCGGGTGCGCCACGACGTCGGCCAAAAGCTTCGCGGCAGCGGCGAGATTTTCCGGCGGCATCGACACGGAGTAAATCGCCCAATCGACCTGCGTTGCCGCATAAAGCGAGCCTCCGAGCCGCTCGAACGCGAGGTTCACGTCGTGCGCCGACGCGAGCTTCTTCGTCCCGCGATAGAGCATGTGCTCCAAGAAATGACTGATGCCGCTGAGCGCCGGCGACTCGAACCGCGACCCCGTTCGCACGTAGAGCCCGATGTGCGCGCGATGCAAATGCGGAAGCGGCACCGCAACGACGCGCCCGCCTCGCGCGTGCTCGCGGATCTCGAACTTGGTCGCGAGAGCCGGGAGAGTCGTCATGCCGCTCCGGAGGCGCGGGGCCTCGTCCTCACGGTTCGTCGTCTTCGCTGCTCGCGGCGCCGGCGTCGCTCGTCCACTCGAGCATGTAGGATTCGTCGCGTTTGACGTCGGCGCGCGATGCGTCGAGCAAACGCTTCATGTAGAGCGCGAGCGCTTCGTTCTGACGGCCGCGAAGAAGCGAGTCGGTGTAGCCGACGCGGTCTTTGTCGAACTCTTCTTTGGTCGCGAGCTTGTGCTCTTTGAGCGCGGTGACGTAATACCCACCGCCCTCCATGTGAAGCGCGCCTTCGAGCACGTCACCGGGTTTGCTGTTGAACGAAAACTCGACGAGGTGGGCTGCGTCTGCACCGCCAAGCTTCGGAAGCGTGTCGCCGCCACGTTTGATCGACGAGGACGTGAGCGCTTGCGGACGATCATCATCGTGCGCCGGATCGAGCTCGCTCTTCACCGCGAACTTCGCGCCCCCATCACCGATGGATGCGTCGGAGGAAGAAGCCACGGACGCATCGCTCACGCCGGCGTCGGACGCGACGACTTTGTGGTCGAGCGATTTGTCGGGCGTGATCTTGAGAAACGGAATCGGCTTGAGCGCGGAGATCTCGGCGGCGACTGCGTCGTCAGCTGATTTGCCTGATTTCATGGCCGCCGAGATGCGCACGGCCATTTCCTTGGTGGCTTCGTCGACGCGCGATTTGAAGTAGAGCTCGCGCGCGACGTCTTTGGCGAGGCGCGAGCTGTCGTCGCGCATGATGAGGTGGTAGCCGAACTGCGACTCGATCGCGGTGTGCGTCATCTCGCCGTTTTTCAAAGCATTCGCTGCGGCTTTGAACGGCGTGACGAACGAATCGGTCTTGTCGGTGTCCATCGAGCCGCCTTTCGACTTCGACGAATCTTCCGAAATCGCGCGCGCCACTTCGCCGAACGGCTCGCCGCGCTCGATGCGCGCATACGCCTCGGTGATTTTTCCGAGCGCGGCTGCGTGCTTCGCTGCGTCGTCGGCGGGGCCGACGTTCACGAGGATGTGGCGAATGTTTCCGTCTTTCGGCGGATCTTTTTTGCGCGTCTCGAGTGTCTGCTCGACGAGCGGGGCGTTCTCGGGCTTCTTGGCCCACGCCTCGACATCGGCGTCGCTCGAGGGCGAAGCGCCGTACCGGGAGACGAACGCGGTCTTCACTTCGATGTACGACAAAACCGCGAAGCTCTTTTCGGCGAGGTACGACTCGAGCGCTTCGCTCTCGCTGATGCGCACCGGTGCGCGCACGAGATCGCGCATCTTCGCGGCGAGGATTTCGCGCTCTTCGAATTCGCGAAACTCGATCTCCGATTCGTTGACGAGGTTCTTCAAGCTGCGCTTGTAGACTTTCTCGTCGAACTCTTTCGTCTTCGGATCGCGGAACCAAAAACCGAAGTAACGCTTGCCGTCGGGAGCCTGCAGAAACGTCTGCATCTCGGGCCGGTCAGCGGGGATGCTCACGCGCAAAAACCCGCTGAAAATAGCCTCGCTGACCTCTTCTTCGCTGGCGGTAAGGCCGATGCGATGCGCTTCGTCGATCAAGAGCTCGCGTTCGATGAGCCCTTCGAGCGCGAGCTGCGGAACGTGCTGCGACTTGGCTTTACCGATCTGACGTGCGCCGTGCTCGTCGATCGGGACGAGCAACATGAACTCGGCCTTGTGATCTTTCGGCTCGATGCACGTGCCTCGCACGGTGGCCGCACAAGACTGCGTGAGCTTGGCGGATTTTTTCCCGGCGCTCGGGTTGAACTGCACCACGAACACGATCACCGTCGCGACGATGAGAACGCCATAGATGGCCGACTGAAGGCCCTTGCTCCGAAATGCGTCCAGCATTGCGGCGCAATTGCTAACACAAACGCTTGGCTAATGGCGTGATTCGGCAGTTTTCGCGACGTTCAGCGCGAATCGCACGAGGTCGAGCATGGTGGCGGGGTTCGCCTCGCTTTTCGCGAGGACGAGCTCGAAAAATGTGTCGAGCGTACGTTTCGCGTCCGCGGGATCGTTGACCGGCGCCATCGCCGTCTTCGTTTCCAAGAAACCCTCGCCGATGGCGGGGCCGGCGAGATCGCGCAGGCGCCCGAAGACTTGCTCGTCGGTTTCGTTCGGGTACTGCCCGCGACGAAGGCCCATGATGAGGCACACTTCCATCACGTCGCCCGCACGCACACGCACGCCCGAATCGAGGATGAGGTTGTCCCTTACGCGGTCAGCGACGATGACTTCTTGTCCTGTCGTCCTGTAGACCTCGAGGCCCGCCCCCACGAGAGTTTGCTTGATTTCCTGGGGTGTCAGCTCGGCCCATTGAAGCTTGCTCGCTCTCCACACGTCAAGCAGCTAACATGCGGCAAGTGAAGAATCGTCGAAGCCTCACCCCGGACGTGGGGGTGCCCGCGGCCACTGGGGCCCATCCGGTCCGCCGAGGCGGCGCCCGCCATGAGGTCACCGAACGGGTGCGCATCGTCGGGAAAAACATGAAGATGCGCGACGGTTGGGCCCTGAACGTGAGCCGCGGCGGCGTTCGAGCCATCCTCGAAGAGACGGTCGACCTCGGCGAAGAGTACGAAGTGACCATCGGCGAGGAAGGGGGCGACCCCGCCCCACTCACGCGGCGCGGTCGTGTGGTGTGGGTCCAAGACGAGCCAGACGGCGTGATCG
This sequence comes from Polyangiales bacterium, assembly GCA_038239005.1. Lineage (GTDB taxonomy): Bacteria > Myxococcota_A > Polyangia > Polyangiales > Polyangiaceae > DASXHD01. Next base: position 781 of record JBBSFE010000194.1, on the reverse strand, counting down.
TGGGTTTCGAGTTCATTTTCTGAGAAATGGCTGCGTCAGGCTCTCCGCGAGGCTCGAAGGTGCTCCCCCCGTGCGGCCTTTACCGCACGACCAAACCGCTGCCGGACCACGAAGCGGAAATCACGGGCGGGGCGCTCGTCTATTTTCACAATCACTCGGACTCGGGCCTGCCGGTCGTCGTCGCCCCCGAGCACAACATCTTGAACCGCTGGCACTTCCACGGCCCCGGCATTCCGTTTCGCAGCCTCGCCTGGGCCGACAGCATGGTGCGTCTTCCGCCCGAAGGATTTTACGTTCTGCGTAAGTCACTCGAGTTCGACGGCGGCAGCTGGCCCAAGTCCACGCTCGTGCAGCTCGGATACACACGCGTCGCCGAACCGATTTTGTTCATCGCCCAGATACGCGCGATGCTCGACGAGAACGATTTGTTTTTCTCCGACCGCGGCGTCGGCATCGCCCGCGATCAGCTCGCTCTGCTCGACGCGCTCAACGTGTACACCGAGCCTGCTCCGCCTGGGGCGCACGGGACTGGGACGCACTAGTTTCTCCGGCTCCGGCTCCGGCTCCGGCTCCGGTCCGGCTCCGCTTCCGGCTCCGGCTGCGGGGAATTCGCTCGCTCGGATTCTTGATTTTATCACGGTGCTCGGACCGGTAAAGGACGACGCGGGTCTGACTCCATCCCTGAGCACGCCGGCCAGGATACGGCGATCGTTGGCACTGGAAGATTCTGTGGCGACTGGATCGTGATGAACGAGAGCATGAACGAGGCGTGAAATGCGGG
>JBBSFE010000193.1:0-8364 GCA_038239005.1 Polyangiales bacterium | reverse complement strand
TGACTCTTGCTGGGAAGTGCGGCGCAGCCGCACGTTCCCAACTCGCCGGCGTTGTCGGAGCGCTCGGCGGCGAGGAGGAGCGCGCGGAAATCGGTTTTGACGTCTTCCCAGTGGAACTCGACGTCGTGGTTGCCGTGCACGAGCGTGAGAGCGTGGCCGCGCGCGACCATCAACCCGAGCGCTTCGAACACGTCGGGGTGGCGCTTGGCAACGCGGCGTAGCTTTGCGCGCGCGTGGTCGGAGCTATTGCCGAGACCGTGTGCGCGCTCTTCGTCGGTGAGTGCCGCGGCGAGCCCATCGCTTGCGTCGGCGTCGATCGACATGCCGATGAAATCGATGAAGTCGCCGGCGATGACGACGCGCCAGCGATCTGCGCCTTCGGGAGCATCTCGATAGTGCTCGAGGAACCGGACGAGATCGCGGTCGATGGTGTCCGAGCGGCGGACGTGTGTGGCCACGCGATCATTGAGATCGCTTCCGAGGTGCACGTCCGAGAAGACGAGCAGGCTCTCTGTGGACACGTCACTCACACTTTCATGATGACAGCCACGACGCACCCGCGCTCGTCATGAGGTCGTCATGGTTTGGGCTCGTCCGCGTGGCACATGCATGACGGAACGGGGTAGAGTCCGCGGCGCATGTGGATGGCGTCGATCGTTCTCACCGGGCTCGTCGCGTTTTTTCACGTCTACTTTCTCGTGCTCGAGATGTTTCTCTGGACGACGCCATTCGGCATGAAGACGTTTGGTCGCACACAGAAGGAACAAGACGACACCAAAGTGCTCGCGGCCAATCAGGGCCTCTACAACGGATTCCTCGCCGCCGGGCTCATCTGGTCTCTCGTCACGCACGCGGTGGATGTCCGAATATTTTTTCTCGTCTGCGTCGTCTTCGCCGGAGCGTATGGGGCGGCCACGGCGTCGCGAAAAATCCTGTTTGTTCAGGCACTTCCGGCCGTTTTGGCGCTGGGCTCGACGATGGTTTCGAAGCTCTGATAGCTTCGCTTCCATGCCGCGATACGAATTCAAAGAGGGAACGTCGAACAAGTTCTGGGAAATCACGCTCAACGGATCGTCGTTCTCGACCAAGTACGGAAAAGTCGGAACAGACGGCCAAGAGACCGAGAAAGACTGGGACGACGACGACAAAGCGAAGAAGGAATACGACAAGCTGATCGGCGAGAAGACCAAGAAGGGTTACAAGCTGGTCGGCGGTGGTGGCGGCGGTGGCGCCGCGAAAGCTGCGAAGAAGCCCGTCTTCGAAGACGAAGGCGACGACGAAGAAGAAGAGGACGAGAAGCCGAAGAAGGCAGCCGCGTCATCGAAGGGCGGCGGCAAAGGCAAACGCTACTTCGAGTTCGTCGAAGGGTCGTCGAGCAAGTTCTGGGAAATCTCCCTCGACGGCGACAGCTTCACGACGCGCTACGGAAAAATCGGAACGCCCGGCACCGAGACTGTCAAAGAGTGGGATAGCGCCGACAAGGCGAAGAAGGAGTACGACAAGCTCCTCAGCGAGAAGACGAAGAAGGGCTACAAAGAGAAGTAGCCCTCCGAGCGTTACGGCGACGCCGACATGTCGAAGTGAATCGTCGCGTTCGCGAGCGCGGCGTGGTGAACCGGCAGCGGCGTCGTCGACTTCGCGAAGCGCGTGAGCTTGCTCGCGCCGGGCGCGTCGATCGTGAGCGTGCCGAGGCTCGGCGAGGTGAGGGTTGCGTGCGGGAATAGCGGCGTGCCGAGCACGTATTCGTCCGTGCCAGCGATCGGGTAGAAGCCGAGAGACGCGAACAAGTAGAACGCGCTCATCGTGCCGCTGTCATCGTTGCCAGGAAGACCCGCGGGGCCTTCGTCGAAGCTCGTGAGCGTCGACCAGCGGAGCCAGCGGCTTGCGCGCGTGGTGTCGCCGAGGGCGCCGAAGACCCAGCCGCTGAACAAGTCGGGTTCGTTCGACGCCCAATAATACGGGTTCGGAAAATCTGCCGGCTTGCCCGTGCATGCGAATCGCGTGAAGAGCTGCTCGACGCGACCGAGGAGCACCGGGCGTGTCATCGCAGTCTCGAGGCCGCCGACGTCATACGGCACCATGAAGTTGTATTGCCATGCCGTGCCCTCGGTGTACGCGCCGCCCATCGCCGTGGGCTCGACCGGAGTGAGCACGCCTGCCTTCGTTTTCGGAAACATGAAGTGCGAGGTCGCGTCGTACAAATTCTGCCAGGCGCCGTGCGCGCGCGCCGTGAACACGGTGGCGTCGTCGGTGTTTCCGTTCGAGGCCGCCCAGCGTCCGAGCGCGGCGTCGGCGGCGCCGTACTCGAGCGTTTTCGCGACGACCGAATCGATGCTCACGTCGCTCGGCAAGTAACCGAGCGCGACCCAATCGGCGACGTCATCGCGGCCGCCTTTGGGAAGCTGGGTCGTCGCTTGTTTCTTCGCGAGCGCGTAACCGGTGGCGGCGTCCCAACCCGTGATGCCCTTCAGCGCTGTGTCTGCGAGCACGATCGTTGCGGAGTCGCCGACCATTCCGCCGGATTCACCCGTGCCGATGGGCCAGCGCGGCAAAAACCCGGCATCGTTTCCCATCGCGACGAGGCTCGCGGCGAGATCTGCGGCGTCTTCCGGGTAAACGAGCGTGATGAACGGATGGAGCGTTCGATAGGTGTCCCACAGCGAGAAGTCGGTGAAGTACCGGAAGGATGCATGATGCACGTTTCCGTCGATGCCGCGGTAATCGCCAGATGCGTCGCTTGCGATCGTGGGCATCTGCGCCGTGTGATAGAGCGCCGAGTAGAACATGCGCCGATCGTGATCGCTCCGCGCTGTGATCGCCACGCGTGAGAGACGCGCTTCCCATGCGGCGTCGGTCGCGGTGCGCACGGCGTCGAATGTGCCGTCTTCGGCGTCGAGATTGGCTTGCGCGTGTGCGGCGTCAACGAGCGACAGCCCGACGTGCGCTTCGACGACCGCGCCGCTCGATGTGTCGAAGTGCAAATACGCGCCGACGTCGTCGCCGGTTTGTGTCGTCGATGCGTCGGTGAGTGTGCCGTCGAGGTAGGTGCCGAACGAAGCGAATGGCTTGTCGAACCGCGCGGCGAAGTACATGTCGATGCCGCCGAACGCGCCCGAATAATCGCCGACGACGTGCGACATGCCGCTCACGGTCTGTCCGCTGATCGTCACGCTGCCGGTCGTCACCTTCAAGCCATCGGCGAGCAAGTGACCGGCGTCGACGATGACGGTGGCGTCGGAGGCGGCGGGAAATGTGTAGCGATGAAACGCGACGTGCGTCGTTGCGGTGAGCTCGACGCGGATGCTCGTGTCGTCGAGCGTGACCGCGTAGTAGCCAGGTGCGGCCGTTTCGGTCGAGTGCGAGAAGTGCGACCCGTGACCATTGGGCGCAGCTTTGTCAGCCGACATTCCGATCGTCGGCATGAGCGCGGTGCCGCCGTAATCGGCGATGCCCGCGCCGTGCAAACGGAAGTGACTGAACCCGACGATGTTGTCGTCGTCGTAGTTGTATCCCGAGCAATGCAGAAACGAGACTGCGCCGCCGTGCGTCGAAGTATCGGGCCCGGGCCGCGCCATTCCGAATGGCGCTTGCGGTCCGGGATACGTCTCGCCGACCGAGAACGCGACGCCGCCCGTGCCTACGAATGGATCGACCCATTGCGTGAGCGGTGTCGGCGTTGCGGTGGGCGGGCTCGATGAATCGTCCGTGACGTCGTCGAGCGGATCACACAGCACGTCATCTGCGTCGACGCCAACGACGTCCGAGGTCGACGAGCACGCAAGCGCCGCCACTGCCAAAAGCCATCGACGCATGTGACGTCGATTTTATCACTTCTCCGTGCGAAGCACCTTGCCAGAGTTATCGCGGATCTCGATCGGCCCCCATCCGAGCGCCTTCAAGTCGCCCTTGAGTTTCGACCAATCACCCACGACGACCACGCGCGTATGCGCTGCATCGAGCGTATCTGCCGCGAGCTTGCGCACGGCATCGGGCGTCACGGCGCGAATGCCGGGGGCAAGTTGGTCGAGCGCGTCGCTCGGTAGCTTCGTTGCGGGGATGGTTGCGATTGTCAGTACGGTTTCGTGCGCTGTCTCGATCCAAAGCGGAAATTGGCGGATGTAGACGTTCTTGGCAAGGTCGAGCTCTTCGGCGGGCGGCGCGGTTTGTCCGAGATCGTGGAGCTGCTTGTCGATCTCGCGAAGCGCGGCGGCCGTCTTGTCGAGAGGCACGCTCGAGTCCCAATAAAAATCGCCCTGCGCGCGGCGTGCGTCGTAGTGCGTGGCGCCGCTGACGGACATGGCGTCGCGTTCGACGATCGCGTGCGTCAGCCGGCTCGAGCGGCGCGCGCCGAGCAAGTAGTGCGTCATTTGCATCGCAAAATAATCGGGCGACGATCGCGACGGCGCGAGCGCACCAAAATGGATTTGCGATTGCACCGAGCCCGGACGATCGACCACGACGATGCGCGCGCCCACGCGCCAGGGCACGGCCGCGAGGGGCGTCGATGCTGCATGCGTGCGAGCGTGCCATCCACCGAATGCGCGTCCGACGTGATCGACGAGCGAGCGCTCCACGGCGCCGGCGAGAATGAGCGTTGCGTTCGATGGGTCGAAGAACGTGTCGTAGTCGCGCACGACCTCGACGCGATCGACCGTCGATGTCGCGCCGTCGAGTATCGTCGCGGGGCGCGCGTAGCCGTGACCCTCGCCGAAGATCGATCGCATGAGCACGTTGAGGCCCACGGTCGCGGGCACTTCGCGCCCGGTTTGCCCTTGCTCGACGATTTGCAGAAGCTCGAAGCCGAGCGTTTGCGTATCGAAAATCGGATGCTGGACGACGTCGCCGATGACGTCGACGCACGAACGCACGTCGTCGGCGGGCATCGTCATGTCGATCGAAATCGAATCAGGCGCGGTGTTTGTGGACCAAGACGAAAATTGTTTTTCGAGAACACGACGAAGCGCGTGAGCGTCGTGCGTGGGCGTGCCGCCGAACAGCGAGCGCACCATGAGCCGCGCCGCCGCGGGCCTCTCGGCGGGAAACGCCGCAGGGCCTTCGAATACGAGCCGCATGGAGAACATGCCACCGCCGGTGTTTGCGGCGAGCACGCGCATTCCGTTTGGGAGCTTCGTCTCTTTGAGCTGCGGGATCGTCACGGCAAGCTCGGCTCCGAGCGCGGGCTCGTGCTCGCGCATGTGCGGATCGATCGCCACCGCCGACGCTGACGCCAACGCCGACGCTGACGCTGACGCCAACGCCGACGCAGCCGGCTTCACGAGCGGCTTCACGGCCCCGGGCGACCCACACGCGACTGCAAGCGCGATCACCGACCACGCGCGCCGCATCACTTGACCTTGCGCCCGAGAAGCTGCCCCGACACGGGCGCGGTCGCGCTCGGCGTGATGAACGTGACGACGCGTTGATCGAGCCTCAAATGGCGAATCGCCGCTTGCTGCACGCGCTGAGGATCGGTTTCGTAGCGATGCATGTCGTTCTGCCAATAATCCGCAACGCCCGTGCGAATGGCCCAGGTCGCGAGCTGGCGCGCGCGAAACTCGGAGCCTTCCATCGAGAGCGTGCGCTCCATGAGCGCGGACGCGAGCGAGCCTTGCATGTCGTCGTCGTTGGGCGCTTGCGTTTGCTCGAGCGTGCGGAGCACGTCATCGATGGCGTCGGCGACTTCTTGCGCGGTGTGCTTCGGCGTGGCCGTGGCCGTGATCGTGAACGTGGAGCCGCGGCGATGCGAGCTTTGGTCCGTCGTGATCTCGCCGGCCACTTTGAGCTTCGTGATGAGCTCCCACGAGAGGCGCGCGATGCGATGACCGTGAAGAATGCTCGCGACCACATCTAGCTCGGCATCGCCCGGCGCGTACTGCGCGGGGGTGAGCCACGTCATGCGAACGACGGGGCGCTCGACGCGCGCTGCGATGTCGAGATGCACTTCGTGTTGGAGCGAAGGTATCGGCGACGAAGGCGGAAGCGCGAGCGAGCCGCCCGGAATCGATCCGAACCATTTCTCGGCGAGTGCTTTGACTTGATCGGTCTTGGCGTCACCAACGACGACGAGCACCGCATTGGTGGGTACGAAATATTTGTCGACGAACGCGCCAACGTCGCTTGCCGTGACCGCGCGAAGGCCCGCGGCGTCGCCAGCGCGGCGCACGTGCCGATACGGATGGCCCGCGGGATAAAGCTCGTTCGGGATGAGCTCGTCGGCGAGGCCGGTCGCGGCGTTGCCCAATTTTTGTCCGCGTTCGGTCGCGAGGATGTCGACGTAGTGTTTGATCGCCGAATCGGTCGCCGCGGATTTGAAGAACCCCATCTGATCGCTGAATGCCCAGAAAGCCGTTTCGAGCGCGTTCGCGGGGACTTCAGCCCAGAACTCGGTGTCGTCGATGTTCGACTCGAAGCCCCATTTGCCGCCGAGGCGATCGAACATTTCGTCGAACCCGCCCGACGCGATGTGCTCGGTCTTGTTGCCCATCATGCGCATGACGAGCTCGGTGAGGCCGTTCTTGTCGTCGGGATCGGTTGCGCCGCCGACGTCGTAACGCACGGTGACCGACACGACGGGCACGCGATGGTTCTCATCGACGACGAGCCGCAAACCATTCGAGAGCTTCATCTCCGCGAGCGCGGCATCGGCCGCATGAGCGCGCGCGGGCGCAAGCAGCGCTACGACGAAGACGCTCAGGATTGCGAAAAGCCGCATCGGGCGCGGAGCATAGTCGATCACCGTCGAGGCGCGCGGACGAAGCGAATCATCGGCCCGAGGAACGCAGCGAAGCACGCAATCGATCCAAGCGCCGCGGGCGCGAACCCCACGATCGACTTGATGGTTTCCCAGCGACCCCACGCGAGCCACTCTTGCCAGAGGCCGCACTCGTTCATGCGATACGCGGGCGACGTGACGTGCTCGATCGCGCTCCATCCGAGCCACACGGATGCGACCGCGGCGCCGGTCATCACGAAGAGCCCGAGGATGCGACCGCGCGCGCTGAGAATCGAGCCGACCGACATCACGACCGCAAGGCCGAACGCGCCGGCGCGAAGTTGCGGCGTCGTCCACGTTTCGTCCATGCACGCGTAATAGGCGAGCATGCCGATGCCGGCGACGTTGAGCGAGAGCGCGCCCGCGAGGACGTGCATCGTCCAATGATCGAACTTCCAATGCGGCGCGCGTTCGTCGTAGTGAGCGCGCATGCGTTTTCCGAGGAGCGCGACCACGATGGTCGCGAACGCGGCGAGCTGCGCGATGCCGAAGCACCAGCCGGCGAGGTCTTGGAAGTAGGCGAAGTACACCGCGCAGTTGAGGAGGCCCGCGATGCCGATGCCGATCGCGTACCGCCGCGCCCAAAACGCGGGCCGGAGCAGCCCAACCACACCGACCGCACACGCCATTGCGAAAAACGCCGCGCAATAGCGGAGGGCGCCCTCCACGTGAAACACGGCGGCACCATGAATCACCGCATAAATGCCTAGAATCGCTACGGCAAGAGCACGTCGAGCTTTCACGTGAAGCCTCCCTTACCGGGCTTCCTACGTACGAGCCGCCACAAAGCTTCCGCGCCTCCTTATATATGTCGCCACCCCGGGCGGCAGACCGCCTCCGGTTCGGATCCGAACGGGAGCCCCCGAACGAGGGGAAAGCTGGGAGATCGTCGCGCCCTGACGCGCGGTGTTGTCAGGATCCGACGTGGCGCCCGTCGGTGCGGTAACCCGTCCCTTCCCTTGACATGAACTTCGGCGAGAGTAAGTTCCCGCCGTTGTTGGGCGCCTCTGGCACCCGTGACGCGCGGTGGAGCAGCCTGGTAGCTCGTCGGGCTCATAACCCGAAGGTCGTAGGTTCAAATCCTACCCGCGCAACTGAACGATTTCGCGAGGTTACGACAACGTGCGGGCCTCGCGTTTTTCGTTTCGGGCCACGCTCGGGCCACACGACATTCGGGTCATGCCTCCAATGGTGGCGGCGGTGTTGGAGGTGTCACGACGGCTTGCTCGCGCGACAACGGAGCGAGAGATGGCCAAGCCCGTCAAACACTACGGCCGGTGGCGGATTCGCTGGATCGACGAGCACGGCGTCCGTCAAAGCGAGACGTACGACGACCACAAGGACGCGGCCCACAAGCTGCGCGAGCACGAGGTCCACGCCGAAGAAGTTCGCCTCGGACTGCGCCGCGCGAACCCGCTCGACAGGACGTTCGATGGCCTCGCGGATTACTGGACCGACAATCGCACCTTTGAAGCGAAGCCGGAAGGATGACGAGAGCATTCTGCGGAAGCACCTCCGACCGGCGTTCGGGACGATGAAGCTCCGCGACATCGGGACGGAGGAGGTCGACAGCTACGTGATCGAGAAGCTGC
>JBBSFE010000192.1:0-8430 GCA_038239005.1 Polyangiales bacterium | reverse complement strand
GTCGAGCGGTGAGCATCGAGAACGACGTCACGCTGGGCGGGCCGCCGCCGACGCAATCCGATTCGCTGCTTCCGCCGGGGAGCTCGCGTGTTCTCGGCGGTCGTTACGAGCTCCTCGGGCTCATCGGGATGGGCGGCATGGGCGCGGTGTACCGCGTGCGCGACGCCGTGCTCAACGAGATCGTCGCGCTCAAAATGCTGCGCCCGGGGTTCGCCGCCGACACCGAGAGCCTCGTGCAATTTCTCCAAGAGGTGAGGCTCGCGCGCCGAGTGACGCACAAGAACGTAGCGCGCACGTACGATCTCGGCGAGGCCGATGGCCAGCGGTTTCTCACGATGGAGCTCGTCGAAGGGCTCACGCTCGCCGCGCTCGTCGACGCAAGTCAGCGGCTTCCGATCGCGCGGACGATCGAAATTGCGATCGCCATCTGCGACGGCGTCGCGGCGGCGCACGACGCGGGCGTCATCCACCGTGATCTCAAGCCCGACAACGTCGCGGTCGCTCATGACGGGCGTGTCGTAGTCATGGACTTCGGCGTCGCGCGCGGCCTCGGCGACACGAAAGAGAGCGCGGGATTCATCGTAGGCACGCCGGGCTACATGGCGCCCGAGCAAGCGCAGAACGCAGAGCTCGACGGTCGCGCCGACCAATACGCCATTGGCACGATGATGTTCGAGATGCTCACCGGGCAGCTCCCGTTTCCTGGGCCCGCGCTCACTCCAATCCTTCGCGCGGTGATCGAGGCGCCGCCGAATCCGCGCACGCTTCGTCCCGAAATTCCTGACGCGCTCGCGAAGGTCGTGGTGCGGTGCCTCGCACGCGCACGCGAGGAGCGATTCGCGGACGTGCATGCGGTCGGCGCCGAGCTACGCCGTCTGCGTCCCGCGAGCACGACGCTGCCGCCCCCGCCGACAGCGACGCGCAAGGCGGCGCGCGGTGTTCCGGCGCTTGCGGTCTTTCCGCTCGACGCCATCGGCGTGCCGGAGTGGGAGTACCTCGGGTGGGGCTTTGCCGATGGCATCGTCGACGCCGTGTCCGCAGCACGTGGCTTGTCGGTGCTTCCGCGTGGCGCGACTTCGAAAATGGGCGCGCGCCACTCGGACGCGCGCTCGTGCGGGCGCGTGCTCGGCGCCGAAGTGGTCGCGCACGGAACGCTGCGGCGTGACGGCCCGGGATTCGTCGTGCATCTGCGTCTGACGATGGTCGGAGACGGGTTTCAAATCTGGCACCAGTTTTTTCGTGGCGCGGCATCCGACATCGAGCGCGCCAGCGACGAAGCAGCGCACGGGATCTGCGAAGCCATGGGCCTCTCGCTTCCGAAGGTGGAGCGCGTGCTGCGCGATCCGGACGTGCTCGATCTCTTCCTTCGTGGACGTCGTGAGCACTTCCGCTTCACGGCCGAATCGACCGCGCGCGCCCAAGAGCTGCTGCGACTCGCAAGCGAACGAGCGCCGAACGATCCGGTCGTCCTCGCGGCGTACGCGGCGGCGCTCGGGCGTCAGGTTGGCGTCGACAGCCAGCGCGCAGACTGGCTGGCTCTCGCACGTGACGTCGCGGAGCGCGCACACGCCGCCGCGCCGCAGCTCGCAGAGCCCATCGTCGCGCTCGGTTCGCTCCTCTTGCAGAGTGGTGATCCTGCCGGTGCCGCACAACACGCCGCGCGCGCGCTCCCGCCGACGTTCCCGCGGGTTTCGACTAGCCACACATTGGGCAAGGGGTTCGTCGTTCGAGCACCTCGTGGCATTGGTTGCATTCCACACGAAACGCGTGAAACCCCGGATCTTCGGGCGCCGTTTGCGTCGTCGCCTTCTTCGCGATCTTGCCGTCGTAGCCGACCGTCGCAGGCACGAATGCCATCGCTGTGAGGAGCGCGCCCTCGCACTTCGCGCACGCGGTCGGAAGTGGAAACGTGTTGTCGCTCGTGAGTGCGTGTTCGATGCCGCCCGGTCGCTGGCAACGCGGACATGCGGTCGCCTCGAACATCTCGTGCTTGCATTCCGCGCACGCGACGCGATAGGCGCCGCGCACGAGGTCCTCCCCTTTGTAAGCCCACGAGGGCGCGCCGAATGGCTCGCCACCGTGGAGCGGAATTCTCCGCGCGACGATCGCCTCGACGACGACCGCCTTGCTTCGACACGCCGAGCATCCCGTGTCGACGATCGTCGCAAACGCTTCTTCGGTGAGCCACTCCGCCATCGATTTCTTCGCGAGCCAGTCTACGACTGCGGACGTGATTCGCGAAGCCGTGTCACGATCGCAGCGCCACGAGGACGGCGCGGGCGCGCGCGCGGACGAGGATGCGGCCTTCGGCGAGCGCCGGATCATCGCGTACGCTCGCGAGCACTGGGCACCGCTCGAGCCATGGCGCGTCGAAGAGGCCGGTCGCGATCGCTTTTCCGATCGATTCGATGGAGCCTTCGCGGTTGCCGATATAGGCGCGGCCTTCGGCTTCGAGCTGCGACGCGAGTGTCTTGCTGCGCGCAGTCGTGGCGGGTGACGAGCGCATCGCTTCGAGCATCGCGCCGACGTCGGCGGACGATTTGCGCTCCCGCAAAACGAAGGCACCGCCGATCGCGAGCTTCGTCTCTTCGGGCGTGAGACCTGTGAGGTGCGCGACGTCGAGACCGTCGATCCAGTCGGCGTTGCCGCGCCACAGCGAAAGTCGAAATCGATCAGCCCAGTAACTGAACGGCGACGCTGGGTCGATCGAACCGAGGACGAGGTGCTCGATGTCGGACCAATCGCCGGCGAGTGCTTCGGCGCGTGCTGCTTGATATCGAACACCCACGAAGCGCGGCTCGAGGTGGAGCGCGATGTCCATGTGAACGTGGCCGTCACCGAGTGCGCCGGCTTCGAAGAACAGGTTTGCCGCTAGCTCGTGCGCTTCGGCGGAGCCCGGTGCGAGCGCGCGGAGCGCGAGACGGAAAGTGACAGTGTCGCGTTTGTGCCTCGCACGCGTCGCGACGTTCGACGCGAAAATTCGCGGCAGCGACGATGGCGCGAGATGTGCAATCGAGCGCGGACCATGAAGCTCGCACTCTCCACACTGATGGCCGCGACACTCATCGTTGCTGGCTGCAAAGACAACAACGCCGATCCGACGGCCACAACCGGCGTCGACGGCGCCGCCGACAACACCAAGGTCAACGCGCGCGATCGCGGAAGCAACGCAACCCCGATGGACCAAGGAAACAGCCAAGCCGACATTGACAGGACGGCGCAGATTCGAAAGAGCTTGATGTCCGACGACTCGCTGTCGACCGACGCCAAGAACGTCAAGGTCATCACCGCGAACGGCAAAGTCGTGCTGCGCGGACCGGTGAAGAGCGACGCGGAAAAGACTTCGGTCGGCGCCAAAGCGGCCGCCGTTGCAGGTGCAGATCACGTCGAGAATGATCTCGACATCGTCACGAAATGAAAACGGAGAAGAGATCATGAAAAAGGCCGTCATCGCCATTGTTCCCACCGAGGCGCTCGCAGAGACCATCGCCGCGCGTCTTCACGCAGTTGGTTTTGCGACCAACGACATCTCCGTGCTGTTTCCGGACAAGCGCACGACCAAGAATTTCGCCCACGAGCAAAATACGAAAGCACCCGAAGGCGCCATTGCTGGCGTTGGCGCAGGCGGCGCCATTGGTGGCACGCTCGGGCTTCTCGCCGGCATTGGCGCGCTTGCCATTCCGGGTGTGGGTCCGTTCATCGCGGCCGGACCGATCATGGCGGCACTCAGCGGCGCAGCAGCTGGCGCGACCATCGGCGGTGTGACCGGTGCGCTCGTCGGCATGGGCATTCCCGAGCTCGAAGCGAAGACCTACGAAGGTGAGATCAAGAGCGGCAACATTCTCCTCGCGGTCCACACCGAAGACGGCGACATGAAGAAGAAGGCGCTCGACGTCTTCAAAGAAGCGGGCGTAAAAGATGCTTCAACGAAGTCGGAAGACAGCGTCCCCAAGAAGGCATGACCATGAAGGCAACCGCCCTCCTCAAAACGCATCATAAAAAGGCCAAAGCGGCGCTCAAAAAGCTCAGCAAAAAGCGCGACGACAAGGTGCTTGATCAAGTCGCAAGCGAGCTTGCGGCCCACATGATCATCGAAGAGACGATCTTTTACCCCGCCATCCTCAAGGTGAAACCCGATCTCGTGATGGAGAGCTACGAAGAGCACGCGCTCGCGCAAATCGCACTCAAGCGTCTCCTCGACGCCGATGGCGACGGGTCGATATTCACGGCACGCGCCAAGGCAGTGTTCGACCTCATCGATCATCACGTCGAGGAAGAGGAAGAGGATCTCTTCCCCAAGGTCGACAAGGTCATCGACGACGCAACACTGAAAGCGCTCGGTAAGAGGATGGAGGCGCGCTTCGACGAGCTCGTCGCCAAAGGCCATGCGGCGACGCTTCCGAAGGCGCCTGCCGAGACCACGGCCGATCCATCGGCCGCTAAGGTCGCTGCGCAAGCCGACGGGGCTTGACGCTTCCGGGCGAGTTGCGCGACATGTGGGGATGCGCGAACTGAGGATTGGTCTGCCGTGCTGGGTCGCGGCTTGCACGATGTTGACGCTTCGTTGTGGCGACGATGCGTCGGTCATCGATGGCGGAGCCGACGCGCCGACCACCGACTCGACCGTCGGCGACGCCGGCGCTGTCGATGCGATGTACGACGCGTCGGATGCCGCACCACGGCGCGTGAGCGTCAACGCAGTTTTTCCGCCCGATTCGACCAATCCGCTTTTCGCCGCTTTCAACCAACACATACTGACCGCCGCCGACGTGGACGGCGTGAATCCCGTGCTCACTTGGGCCTCGGTGGATCATGGTCCGGACGCCGGCGGAGGCCAATACCAATGGCCTGCGGCATTCGATACGCAATTTGCTAGTTATGTGAGCGCTGGTAAGCGCGTGAATATCATCGTAGAGCCTATATCAGAGCCGGGTGGCCCGAAAAATCTCGCGACACCGGGTTACGTCGTCGGTGCGGTCGATACGGTGACATGTAGCGCATACGCAGGTTTTCCCGTCGTCTGGGAGACGGCGTTCAAGGACAACTACAAAAATTTCATCGCCGCCGTGATTGCGCGTTACGCGTCCAATCCAAACGTTGGCTACATGCGATTTGGGCTCACCGTCGGGGGCGAGATCTATCCTTTTTGCGCGTCGGCATTGGCGGCCTATCTTCCGGATGGCGGCGGAGTCCAGGCTGCAATACTCGATTACGACGCCGAAATGCTCGCTTTCGAGAAGCAACAGAGCCCGACATTTTATGTCGTCGGTCCAACGACCTACGCTGGGACCGACGCTACTTATGTCAACGCCGAAGCGGCAAACGCGGTCGCTCAGGGCTTTGGTTTCGGCAGTCAGGGTTTGCAAGCGAGTGACCTGACCACATATCCCGTGACTGCGACCAACTGGGGAAAGCTCTTCAACCAGTACGCTGGGCAAGCGCCCATTCTCGAGCTGCAGACGTTCGGTCAGAGCGATCCGAGCGGAACGTGTGCCACATCCGATGGCGGATGCATCAATGGCGCGCAGCAAGCCACTGGGCCGCTACCTCCACTTCTTGCGCTCGCGCTCGCGCACAACGTGACGACGTTCGAGATCTACACGAAAGACCTGCTCGTCGCGTACGACCCGGCGAATCCGGATTACGCGACGTATCACACGGCCTACGCCGGCGCGCTCGCCGCGGTTCACTTGCCTCATTAGAGCGGTACGCCGACGCTACCAACACCGGCACGTTCAACGCGACTCGGTCAAATAGAACTCCGAGCTTTATGCCGGATTGCACCGACGGCTCCGAGGGCGCATCATTTTCAAGTGAAGCGCAGAGAGCTCCCAGCGGTGATCTGCGCATTTTTGTTGGCGTGCGGCGCGCGCACGGATCTCGGCGCACGGGTCGACGTAGGTGTGAGCGTCGCATGCTCGACGCCGGCCGCACCTGCGAAGTCGTGCACCGCGTGGCATGCGGGCACGCCGCGAACGATCGCGCCCGCCGACAGCAGCACCAATCTAAGCGGCGCGATCGCGAGCGGGTGCGGTGTCCTCGTCGCGTGGTGCACGGTGAGCTTGGATTCGATCGCTTGGACGACGGGCGCTGTCGACTTTGCGGGGGAGCTATTCGCGTCGCCACTCGCGCATCCCGCGATCGCAGGGCATTCGAGCGCGCCAGGGGCGATTTCGCTGGCCAACGATGGCACGCGTATTGGTGGTCTCGTCAACGACGCTGACGGGTGTCGCTTCGTCACGATGGATCAAACCGGCCACGAGCTCGAAGGCGCGATCGATCTCGGCACCGGACGTTGCACCGCGCTCGCGGCGAACGGAAAGTCTTGGAGCTTTCTTGACGCCGACGGGCAAGGCAACGTTTCGCTCGTCGGCCTCGAGAACGGCACGACGAAGAAGAAGACCCTCGAGACGGCCGCGCCGCAGGTGCTGTGGGATCGCGTCGTCTTCACCGACGGATCCTTCTTGCTGGACACCTTTCTCGAGCAGGCAAACGCGCAATACGACAACACGCTGACGCCTTACGATACGAGCGGCAACCCGCTCGGTCCCGGCAACCTCATCGGGGGGTTCGTTGGCGCGCCCGCGTCGATCGCACGCGCGGGCAGCGGCGCGATGGCGACGTGGTCATCGAGCACGATCGAAGCCTTGCCGGTCGACACGCTCGGTCAGACTGCCGGCGCGGCGCAGATGGTCTCGAACGCATCGACCGTCTACGAGCTTTCAATCTTCCCCGTGCCGAACGGTGATGTGCTCGCCGTGTGGGTCCTCCTCGAGCCCACGAATGAGATGTCGCTCTACGCGCGCGCGCTTGCACCGGACGGAACGCCGCGAGGTCCTGAAAGGCTCCTTTCACAGGACGTCACGTCGGCGGTCGTGTACGGCGCGGTGGAGTCGACTGGAGCGCGGGCGCTCCTCGCCGTCACGACGAAAGACGGGGCGCTCGAAGCGCTCCCGCTTATGTGCGTCGAGTGAGCATTTCGAAGGCGCACTTGTTGGCACCTCGGTCCAGTCTGGGAATCAGCTCTTCGCCTTGAGCTTCCCCTGACTGACGCACGTCGTGGTCGCGGCTGGCGAGAGCGTTGCGCTCGTGATCACGGCCGAGCCGGTCGTCGTGTTGATCCGGATGCGGCCTGCGGCGCCTCCGCCACCGCCGACTGGACCGGGCGTCACCGACGCGGGCGTGGTGCCATCGATGGTCGTCGCCGCGCCACCTGCACCGCCAGCACCGACGCCCGCCATCGCGCCGCCCGCCGCAACCGTGGAATTCGGCGTTGCGTCCTGGCCCGAGGCGCTCACGCCTCCGCCTCCGCCTCCGTTGGCTGCGAGGACGCCCGCGATCTGTGCGCCCGTCGCCTCGATGAGGATCGAGCCGCCGCTGCCGCCTCCACCGCTGTCGTCGCCCTCGTTGGAGCTCACAGCGGGTTGGCCACCGCCACCGCCGACGTTCACGTAGCTGCCAACGCCCATCGAGAACTGACCGCCCGCAACGAGCTGGACGGCGCCCCCGCCCGCGCCCGCGCCGAACGAGCCCGAGCCACCCGAAGAGCCGCCGACGAGCGGGACGATCTCCGGCGTTCCGTAAGGCGCGGTCGCCGGGCCGGCCGGCGCAGTCGCCGTCGCTTCGAGAGCGCCCTGGCCACCCTTGCCACAGTACGAGCCACCGCCAGCGCCCGCGCCCATTGTCGTCAATGCGACGCCGGTGGCTGCAGGTCCTCCTCCAGGACCGGCTCCCTTCTGGTTGTTCTGGGTGGACTGGAAGCCACCTCCGTAGGCTTGGTCACCGTTCGCGCGGACGTCGATCGTGCCGAGGATCGTCATGTCCCCGAGCGCGACGATGACCAGCGGCAGCCCGGCGGGGGGCCTGTTCACCGAGAGGCGCGCGCCCGCCTCGAGCCTCAACGACTTCACGATGATCACGCGGACCTTGGTGCCGTCCGACTGCGTGAGGACCGTGTCGACGGCACTCTGAAAGCAGGACCCACCAGGAGACACGACGGGATCGGTGTCGAGCTCGCAGACGGACGAGAGGTCCTCGTCGACGACCATCGACAGATCGATCCCGGCAAGGCTGATGTTCGAGGGCGCGAAGCCGAGAGGCTGCAGCGGCCCGGAGTCGTTGACGTCCGGCGTGGTTTTGTTGCACGCCACATGCAGCGCAGCGAGCACGAGAACGGAGGCGGAGCGAAACGTCATGGGTGTCCTTTTGGGTTCGTCGCTAATTCGTCAGGTTCGAGAGCAACAGAAGCGCGAAGCTTCCGACCGTCGCCATGGTTCTCGCGCGGTGGAGGGCGGACCACTTCGCGCGGGTCTCGGCCCAATCCGCAGGCGGGCTTGTGGGGTTCCACCCGCGAACGCGATCGTTGATCGGGAAGTGGCCGACCTTGGTGACGACTGCGGCCGCAACGCTGAGGACGATGGCGCCGACCTC
>JBBSFE010000191.1:0-8838 GCA_038239005.1 Polyangiales bacterium | reverse complement strand
CGTGCTAAAGGGGCCCTCACGTCGAAAGGAACACGAACCCAAGAACTGACCTACGCGTCGCTTCGCTCCGATCGTGATGGCACGAACCAGGCGATCGAGTTGATGCGAACTGAGTGATCAAGTTGGGCGAAATGCGCACTTGGATCGTCTTTCGCGCCACGAGCGTTGGCGTCGTGCGGCGGAAACGTCGGATCGAGCGCCAACGTTCCGCGCTCGCCATTCGTGCACGTGACGCGAACCTTCCACCGGCCGCCCTCATAGAAGATGTGGCCCTTCGGCGGGCGACCGGTGCGCTTCTCCATCGCTACTTCGCCCCTCGAAGCTCAGCCCATTTCGCCGCGTCGTCCGGATTTTTGAGCCACGCGATCGCGGCCTTTGTCGGGCCGTACATCGGGCGCGGGCCAAACGGAGGAACCGCGCCGGCGGTGGCACGATGAATCCACCCGCCATCGAGACAGCGTTGAAGGCTGTCGCAGATCGCGTCGCTTCCGCGAGAGCCATAGCGCTGCGTGCCATCGACGAGCTGACCTTCTGAAAGCTTGTCGTGGTTTCCGAGCAGACGCAGGACGTCCTCGTCCTCGGGGTGCGGCGGCGAGAGGTCGAGGCCGCTCATGACGCCCTCGCCTTCGACTCTTTGACTGCCGCCGCGTCGAGCGCCTTCGCCAGTTCGCTCGCCTCTACCCGCTGCTCGTGACGCCGAGCCCATGCGCCGTAGGCCGCGAGCTGCTCCGCGTTGTACTCCGCGTCGAGATATCCGTGGATGTCGCCCGTCGGTGACGGGACTACTACGACCTTCTTTGCTACACGGTTCATTGTTCGATTCTCCTTTTCAGTTTTCGGACCAACGAGCTCGGCCGGTTGCACGGTGCGGGCTCGAATCAATTTCACGACGCCTTCGCCTCGCGAGCGAGACGCGTTCGCATCATCCGTCTCACTTCGCTCGTCGCCCAGGCGTGAAACGCTTTCTCGGCCGCCTCATTCAGCGTGAGCCCACTCTCGGCGCAGGCGATCTTGATTGCCCTGTGCGTCTCTTTCGGAAGCTGAATGCTCAGCCCCACTGTGTCGGGTGTCGTCTTTCGGTTTCTCATAGTGTCCAAAGCCTCCTCAGACATCATAGATATTTGTAGATCACCGTCAATAGGGATCGCTAAAATTGTGCGTGGTCGACGATTGCCGTACCGTTTCCGCCGTGAGTGAGACTCAGCCCAAAAAGCGCCGCGGACGGCCTCCGCGTGACCCCTCAGGCGCGCCAGCAGGGCGGCAGGCTTTTCATGTCGGCATGCGGTTCAACGAGCACCGCGAAGAGCAGATGAAGCGCCTGGTTGATGCGGCCAATGAACGGGCTCGATCGGCAAACGTGCCCACGACGGTCACGGCGTCATCGCTCGTGCACTCGTGGGTCATCGAGTGCATGGAGCGGGAAATCGCGCGCCTTGATCGAAAGAAGCGTTAGGCTTTTTTCGAGGCACGCTCGACCGTTTCCTTGAGCGCGTCAGCCATGTCATCGGCTGGGATCTTGTGGTCGTCGGTCTTGGTGCGTTCCACCCGCACTCTCAAAGGTTCGACGAGACGCTCGGATTGTGCCGCCGCCCAAAGCTGTTTGTTCCACTCCGTCGTCACGGCGACCACGATTGCAAACCCGTCCCTCATGTCGTCGCTCACGGCACTAGTTATCTGGCGAAATCGATCCGCGTCTTCGGGCGGCGAAAGCGTGAGCCCGTTGATTCTCGTAAACGCCGCGCTGAACTTTGTCGCGGCGCGGCCGGCACCCATGTCCGGCGGGACCGTGCCAGCGGTAACCTGCAGGCGCGCGAGTACTTCGGCGCATCGCTGGTGCAACCCCTCGCGCCGAGTCTTCGCCGCGACCGCCTCGTCATCTGTTGCGGCCATGTGCGCGACAAGAAGCACATAGTCGGCGAGTGCCCGGTGCGCCTCGTACGCAGCGCCAAGCAGGTCGCGAAGCAGTCCCCACGCTTTGTCGTGCAGCCGTAGACGAAGTTCGGCTTCGATGCGCAGTCGCGTCTCTTGCTCTTTCAGGCTTTGCTCGACGTCGCGCCGAATTTCGCCCTTCGTCTTCTCGACGCTCTCGTCGACGCTGCGTCGAATCTCGCCCTTTATTTTCTCGTCGTCGGTCCGCGAGTACCACGTGAGCACCTGCCAGCCGAGCGACAGAAGCGACAGCAGGAACGCGGCCACGCCAAGACCTTCGGTCCACGTCATCGCACAAACCTAGCAACTCTCACGGCACACCGCCGACAGGTCCGCGCGGCGCAGCCGAGTCGTTCACCTTTCAAGTTCGCGATCGGCTGCGCCGTATTACTTCCCAGCCCGCACGTCGCGCTCGAGGTCGTCGAGAATGACGATTGCCTTGTCGCAGTCGTCCCGCAGCGCATCGATGCTCTCCTGGTCGGGCACGTCTTCGATGTGGATCGCGCAGAGCGTGAGACAATCGACGACCGGCGTCGCGTTGCGAAGGCCTAGATTGGGCGCCGCGTTGGCGTAGCGACTCTCCCGTGACATCCGTACGTCGCCGATGTCCTCGTCGGCCTGCGCTAGGGGTACACTGGCTCGGGTTTGTTGCGCGGTGCACGCGTCTTCCGTCTCGATGTGGATGTGCGCGCGGCGTTGTGTGACGAGTGCGCGCAGCTTGGCGATGCCGCGAAGTGCGTGCGTCGCGTCCGGCAAGACGGGCGCGGACTCTGTCAGCGCTGGCTTGATCGGCGGCGGTGGCGTGACGGAGACGATCGGCGCGGCGGCCTCCACCTGCACCGCGGCGGATTCTTTTTCGGGACAACCGAGCAGCAGCGTGAGCGCAAGGCCAACGATCCTCCACATGCTCGAGACAGTACCTCACTGCGGTATGGCGCGGTGATAGGGCACCTGAGAGTCAACCCGTGCTCACAGCGTTGGCAGGTACGTCACCTTGCACTTGTCCAACTCGTCGCCGCGTCCGCCGATGGACAGTTGCGCCGGAGGGTCAAACACTGCGGCGAGTCGTCGGGCCCGTCTGCAGCGGGCTTCGACGGCGATCTTGCCGGGCCTGTCATGGTCTTGTTTACGAGCAAGACGATCCTTTCATTGCGACCTTTCGCCGCCTCCTCTGCGTAGTCCGCCGCGTCCGTCCAAAGCTTCTCGGCATCTAGCTCGTCCTTCTTCGACCCATCCCATAGGTTGGAATAGTCGCGAACAAAGACGTGCCACGCGTGAAGAAAGCCGCCGTGTGAGTTGGTCACACTCGAACGGCTTGTCGCTCTTCTCCGAACGCTCAACGATGCGTTTGGCAATCTCGCGCGGTGCGAGCGCACTGTATACGACGCCTTTCTCGATGACGATGTGCCCAACAAAGGGCTCGTACGTCATTCCGGAACGTGCGTGCGGCGATGCGGTTATACTTGTGCACGAATGGCCAAGCGCACCGTCCAAAACGAACGTGGACTTGCCCGTGCCCTGAAAGAGCTTGGTGCGGACGACGTGGAGCCGCTGCCCGTAGTGCGTATTCCGAAGATGAAGCGTCGACGACAACACGAGCGGCGCACCGCAGCTGCGCCACGACCACGAAGCATGTGGCCGCTTGTGCTTCTCGGAGTTGCGCTGCTCGGGATCGTTTGCGTCGGAATCGGTTACTACCCCTTGCAGACCATCGCCCTGTGCGCCGTGATCGCCGTCTTCGGTGGCGTTGTCATCTATCGGCGGTGAGCGATGGGCCTCTTCTCAGCCGACAAGAACACGCACCGTCGAGCGTTGGCAGAAGCTTCGACGCTCATTGAAAAGTTTCGAGTCGGCACGGCGGACAACGGATACTTCGACGTGCGCGGAGTCCCACTCGAGTTTCGCGCACCCGTGCACTTGTGGCTCGAAGATCTGGACGCGTACGTCCAAGACATCCGAGAGAGCCCGTCGAAGCTCGGGAACAAGCGCGACTTCCAAGACCTGATGGAAGCTCTCCACAATTGTACCTTGATCGTGACGGGGCGTTACTCGCCGGAGACGCAGCGAAACTTTCGATCGCAGTGCTTCGAGGAGACCGTTGAGCGCCTAGCCGAAATCGTCGGTTACAGCGGAGATCCAAACTCGTTGGTCGCGATGGAAATGCGAGACGTTCGCCCCGAGGCCATCGCTACGCTCGAACACGCGCTTGGGTGGTTCAACGAACGTCCTCCGCCACGCGAGCAGAAATTCTCCGTGAACCACGCGCTCGCAGTTTTGCAAATGGCGAAGACGCAACTCGCGACGGCCGCGTCACCTCCACCGATCGCGGGTAGAACGGCTCAATGCAACCACCAGAACAACGACGCGGATGCGATCTTCTGCAATACGTGCGGCCTTCCGATGAAGGCGTGCTCGAGGTGTCAGCAAGCCAACAAGGTGAACGCCACGTTCTGCAAACGGTGTGGAGGCGCGCTCGCGTAGTGGTCTGCAGCTCGCTGATTCGCGCAACTCCCATTTTTAAGTTTTGCTTTTTGAGCTCGTGAACAGAGCCCGATCGATTTTCAGTTTCGGTTCCGCAAGCAGCTGCTCGACGTCAGCGACGAACACGTCGCACTCGAGCGCTGCGACGATTGCTGCGTCCTGATGACGACGCGCGAGCAAGCGTCGCTCGGTGTCATCGAGAACGCCCGCAATGGTGATCGCCGTGTCGGGATCTGTCTTCGCCGCAAACGACTCAAGCGCAACGCGACTTAGTCGGGCCCGTTCGGTTTGGAGTTTTTCGATGTCAATCATGGTGGAAAGGGGAAGTGGCCACGACGCGTGCATCAAAGAGAACACGCGCCGTGGTGCCGAGATCCCAACCTCGGCGCCGCCCTGGTCCCAAGTAGCGTAGGCGGCCCAACATTTTTCAGCTCGCGGGAACGAGTCGATATTTCAGATGAGCGAACCCTGAGCCCGCGGTGAAGGCGCTGGTTACGCGGTCAAAGCGGACCGAGTCACCGCCAATCAGCAGGATGCCTCGACTGACTTTTGCACCGATGGTTCGGCCAGCGCCTGACGCCCACGGGCTTGTCGCACTGGCGACTAGCTGCGCGGCAACGTCGCCGCCTGCGCCGCCGAGCAAATCGCCGCGGGTGTTATAAGCGGCATTGCTCGACGACAAACCGATAGCGGATGATGCGCCGCCGGTGAAAGAGCTTGACGGCTCCCAGTATGCGTCGACGATGTGCATACGCAAACCGGCGGGAACGGTGTAGAGCACGGTTGCGTCGGCGGTGCCGAATGCGATTGGCAGTGCGAGAAAACCGGCCATTTGGCCTTGCTGCGCGCCGACGAGGATGTCGCCGATCGAAGATGGCATGAGCATGAGATCGAGACGGGGTAACGCGGAGGGCATCTAAAAAACTCCTCGCAGTGCGGCGCGGGCGTGTTCGCGAATTACAAAAGCCGCGTCCATCGAGCTCGAGCGCGACAGGCTCGGATCTGCGGCCCTCAAGCGAGTCGACGTGTCTTCGATGTCTTCTCCAAGAAGGTCCATCGCGACGCTTTGCACCTTTCCGAGCGCGTGCTCGCGTGCGCGGCTTACTTGGTCCGCGGCGCTTTCGAAAGTGAGTTGTGAATCGGTCAACATCAGCCGTTCCGTGGCCTCGGCCGGCGTAACACCAAAGATGGCAAGGTGTTCAATGGCCGCTTCGAGCGCCGGCAGCGCCGGCATATTCGTGATTTTCATTTCAGTCTCTTTCTTGTTGGCGGAATGGTCCGCCTCGTGTTCCAAAAACTGGCGGTAGGATGCCGCCATGACAGCTCGCCATGTGGGTGACGCGTGCGACTCGCTCACCGACGCAGCGATGATTGTTGGGTCAGTGATCCCGAGAGTCTCAGCGAGACTGGGCATCAAAAACTCCTGATGATTGTGATGACGCTTCGTCGAATGGCGTCGGCATCAGCCGCAGTGATTGAGTGTGCGTGCTTTCGAAAGGCGGCGGCCTCAAAGTGAGCGCGCGAGGGGAAGATGCATGGGTTCAACAGCGACTTTCGCGGCTCGCTAGTGCGTAGCGCCTCGACATGCGCCCAGGTCTCCTCGTTGGTGTTGATTGCTGCAACAAGCTGCAAAACGAGATTGCCAATCGCGTCCGCTTGCTCCGTCAATCGAGGCTGGATAGCGCGTAGTTCATTGTCGATGGCCTCGCCTTGCGGGCGAAGCGCTTCACGTGCGGCCTTGAATTGCGCAGCGCGTGCGGCTTCGCGTCGCAGCTCGGCTTCTCGCTGTCGAACGACCTCGGCGCGCGCGAGCGATTGTAGTGCGCGGTCGGTGTCCGACGAGTCGACGCTGAAAAATTGAGTGACGCCTTGTGTGGTTTGCTTGTGAATCATTGGGGTCTCCTAGTGTCTTGTTCGAAAAAACTCATTTGCTGCTTCGTGTCCGAGATAATCCGTTTGTCCGTCGATGGTGCGCGACTCGCGAAAACGTTCGGCGAGTGCACAGTGTTCGTCGAACGACATTATTTCGGGCCGCGGCGCGGGGTGATGGTTGCTATCGCGCGATGCGCGGTGCGCGGCCCACACGGCGAGCACGAGCGCGCTCACGATGTCGCCGTGGCCCATGCCAGCCCGCCGTGGTGAACTGATCGACCAGCCGCCGCCTGGCATCGGTTTCGCGACGATGGTCCGGAGCTGTTGAAGGAGTCGCGGATGATCGGGAAGCTTCAGGCGCCCCTCGCGGAGTAGCCGGCGCACGAGCTCGTACGTTTTGAATTTGCCTGCGTTGCCTTCGGGCGCGGAGTCGATCTTGATGTGATGCGTTGCTGCGTGCTCGCGCGCCGGCTCGCGTACGTGGCCATCAGCCATGAAACACGACGCGCCGCATTCGGCCATCGTTGCCGCGAACGTCGCGATCACTTCGCTGAGTTTGAGCGGTGCGCCTTTTTTCGGTTTGAGCGCGACGATCTGGCCGATGGAGATCACGCCGTCAGCTTCGCGGTCTGCGCGAACGATCACCGACTCGTCACTGACGAGACCGACGTCGGCACCGTAGTGCGTGAAGCCGCTTGGACGCCGACCGAGAACGATCGACGTGTCGACGCTTGCGCGAATTGATGCTTCGTCGAAAAACGCTTCCGCACCGCCGCCAAGGAACGTGCAGCCATAGTTGTTGGCCGCCGAGTCTGGATCGCGGAGGTACTCGGCTTCGACGTCCTCGAGCACGCTGGCGTCGTCGGTCCGTATGAGCGGCGTTGGGCAATGCGCGACGGTCGCTGTCGTCGGGATCGTAAAGTTGTCGCGGTCGAATTCGTAGAGCAAGCCGCGCTCTGTCCACGGCGTCGACTCGATCAGGATCGCACCCTTCGTGCGGACGCGCACCGCGCCGTAGCAATCGGCATCGTTGACGACGCTGTTCGAGTCGCGAAAGAAAGCAAACTCGATGAAGTGCACGAACGCGTACCAGCGACCGCGCAACGCTGCGCCGCCTGCAGTTGCAGGCAACGCGACGAAGTGCACGAGCCGACCGTCGTCTCGACGAAGGACAATGAGGTCGATCGAATCGCTGATGACGCGACTCTTCAAGGCCGGAGAGCTGTTGATCTCGCCGCGCGCAAATCCCAGCCCGGTGCGCGAGAGGCGCATGTCCGGCCCGACGAACGCAACGTAGAGCGGCTCGTCGGGCGCGAGCTTGCTGTCGTCGCAGGTGAGGCCGTACCACAGGCCGGCAAGTGCGCCGAAGCGGGTGCCGCCGATGCGCGCGCCCTTGATCATCACTTTCGTTTTGCGGGCGAGACGCGGAACCTCGCCCGTGAACCCGAAGATCTCGAGCGCCATCTCGGTTTCGGGCACGGGCGCGTTGTCGAATAGCGTCGCGTACAGCGTCGACTGCGCGGGCGTGAACAGGATGCCGAGCGATTTTGCGAACTTCAGGAATGTTGATTTCATCGTTTGGCCTCAGCATCGAGTTGCGAGTCGATGTCGCCGCCACGGCGACCAGACGTGGACGCGCGGCGCGCCGCCTCGCGGCTTTGCAGCTCCATCGCGGCGTGGACGTTCTGCCGGTGATCGTTGCCGAGACTTGAGGCTTGCCCGAGTAGCTTCGCGTCTCCAACGAGCTTGCCCTGGTCGTACAAAAAACGACTCGCGGCCATCTGCATGCCGGCGGTGATGACGATGCTCGCGGGACCTTCCTCGACGATGCCGTCGTAGTCCGCGGCGAGCGATGCGAGATGCTTCTCTACCCACGCCTGGCCGGCGGCCTCGTACGCGTGGAACAGGTGGCCGACGGCGAGCTCGACGAGCCCGAGTGACCTGAGCAGGCGCGAACGCGCAGCCTTCGCGAGACCGCCTTGCCTGCCCCATTCGCGGGCTTGTCGTTGCTCTGGCGTTAGGCCGTCATCGGGTGGCGCTGCCCCGCATGTAGACGGGGGTATGGGACGGGGCTGCGGCAATTCGTCAGCTGGCAGAACCTCAATACGGGGAACGCCTGCGCCGTTGCCGTGACCGGCTCTGAGCGTCATGACGCCACTCCAACGAATTGGCAGGACTGCCCGTTTGCTGGCGCGAGGATGGCCCAGGATTGCGTCATCGGAGCCTCTTGCTCTGCGCTTCGGCGAGGACGTCTCGCAGCAATTGAAGTGTCGAGTGTTTGAACGAGATCCGTCGCAGCTCGCGGGCTTCGGAGAGATCGCCGGCGCACTTGGCCTCGAGGCCGCGTGCGGTGCGGGACGTCGGCGGTATCGCGTAGACGACGAGGTCGATTTCGCCGAGGAGTGGCCAGTTCATCAGGGTGTGACTCTCATCCTGATCACGCCGCGCTTCGAATCCGCAGGGGTGGCGCGCGTAGTGTGATGTCCATCGCATGATTCCACCTATCGCTGAGTGCGAGCGCGCGCAGATGCACGATGTGCTCGCCGGTGTTGTGCT
>JBBSFE010000190.1:0-9072 GCA_038239005.1 Polyangiales bacterium | reverse complement strand
GTCGATCGCCGCCGCCGTCGTCATCGGGTCTTTGAAGATCCGATTCCACTCGCTGAAGAGCAGATTGCTCGTGATGACCACGCTCTTTCGCTCGTAGCGTTCGGCGAGAAACGTGAAGAGCACCTCCATCTCGTCGCGGCTCTGCTGCACGTAGCCGATGTCGTCGAGGATCACGGCGTCGAAGCCGTCGAGCACGCCGAGCTCCTTCTCGAGTTGCAGCTCGCGCTTCGCGGCGAGCAAGCGCTGCACGAGCGCGTACGTCGGCGTGAAGAGCACGCGACGTCCGCGTCGCACGAGCTCGTGGCCGATGGCGCACGCGAGGTGCGTCTTGCCGCGACCGGGCAGACCAAAGAGGAGGACGTTGTCGCCGCGCTCGACGAAGCCGCCTTCGCAGAGCGTCGGGACCATCTTCGCCGCCGCCGCCGGCAGTCGCTTGCGGTTCAAGGTCGCGAGCGTCTTCTCGCTCGGCAGGTTCGACGCGCACTGGTTTCGTTCGATGCGCCGTCGTCGTCGCTCCTCGACTTCGAGCACCGCGAGATGGCCGATGTACTGCGCGAAGGACCATCCTTCGCTCTCGGCCTTGTTCGCGATCTCTTCGGCGTGCCGCGCGATCGTCGGCAGCTTCAGCACGCGCAGCAGCATCGCGAGCGTCGGCTCCGGCGGCGGCATCGTCGTCGTCGTCATGTGCCGACCTCCGCGAGCAGCGCGTCGTACGCGCCGAGGTCGACTTCGAGCGCCGCCATCGCGGGCACCGGCGGGCGCGCGCTCGTCACGACGAGCGCCTTCACCGCGTCGCTCGTGATCGCCTCGTTTGCCGACAAGAGCAGCGCGAGTGCCGCCTCGACGTCCGCCTGCATCGTGCTCGCCGCGAGGTGCAGGATGCGCAGGTATTCGAGGTCGCCTCTCGTGCCGTGATGCGGCGTCTGGATCGCGTCGTACGCGCGACGAAAGACGATCGACGGAAACATCTCCTCGCGATAGACGTAGCGCGCGAAAGCACCCGGCTTCCGTACGAGCGACCAGATCACGTGCCGGTAGTCGATGCGATGTTGGCTGCGGCCGACGAGCCGCTCGCACGCGAGCTCCGTCACGTTGCCGAAGCGCACCTCGATCCGATCCTCGTAGACGCGCACTTTGAGCTCGGCGCCAATGAGTCGCGACGGCACCGAGTACGCGCAGTGCTTCACGCGGATCGTGCTCCACTCGCTCACCGTCGCCGTCTCCTCGACGTACTCAGGCAGCTTCGCGACGTTGAGCTCGCGCATCGCCGCGAGGTCTTCGCCGACACGCTTTCCCTGCCCGAGGTTGCGCTTTCGATCGGCGTCGTCGACGAAGGACTGCCACGCGGCGACGTCGTCGAAGTCGCGACTCCCGCGCACGAGCAGGAGTTGTTCGAGTCGACGCTTGAGCACGCCGTTGCCGCTCTCGACGTCGCCGTTCTGCTCTTTCGCGCCGACCGCCGTCGTGCGCGGCGTCATCCCGAAGTGCCGCATCACCGCGAGGTAGTCCTCGTTGAAGGGACGTTTGCCGCCCGCGAAGAGCACTTGCTTGCCGTCGGGGATCCGGTGCGTCGCCGCCGTCGAGTTGTCGGTCTGGTGGTGGCGCGGCACGCGACCGAGCTGAAAGAGCGCGCGCTGCACGCCCTTGCGCAGCGCCGCCATCGACTCCGACAGGCACACCGTCGCCCAGAGCCAGTTCGAATACGGCAGCACGCACACGCAGAGCATGTGCACGAAGAGCTGCCCCGCGATCGTGACGCCGATTTCCGACGTCGTCGTGAAATCCGTCTGCATCGCTTCGCCAGGCACGTGACGCTGACCAAACGCGACGTCCTTGTTCGGACCTTCCGCCGCGCGCCACGTCCGCACCCGACGCTGCAGCGTACGCAGTTGTCCCGGCTCGTAGCGCTCCGGGTACTTCTCGCAGAGCTGCTCGAAGAGCGTCTTCGCGTCGAGCGCCGGCGTCTCGCGCACCAGCGACTCCACCTCCGGCCAGTGCTCCGCGAACGGATCCTCCCGCGTGCGCCAGTCGCGCGGCGCTTTCATCTCCGACGGCAGCTTGCCCGCCGCCACGTACCTCCTCGCTGTCTTCCGATCCATGTCCGCCTTCATCGCGGACACGCCGATCTTCCCGTGCTTCGTCATCTCCTCCATCAGCTTCCTCACCTGCGCGTCGCTCACCGATTTCACGCCGGGGTTTTCGCTTGCTGCGACCCCGATCCGCTACCGGTTCACGCGCGCCCTCGATGGGGCGATCTAATTGTCGTCGTTGGGGAGATGGGATTGTCGCTCAGCAGTACAAAGAGAGCCCTTAAGAATCTCTCTCCCCAAATCGCTCTCAGAGCGGGCCTCTCGCGCCCTCTCCGCCGCCGCCCGCGTCACGCGATCGGCCCATTTCCCCCGCGCTCTCGTTTCCGCGGGCCGCGTGAGTGGCTCCCCATACCCTACCGAAAACGAACGCTCTTTGTGGGGTGTCTTAAGAGCAAGGCAACTCGCGCGTCTTAAGAGCAGACAAAGACACCTCGAGAAAACAAGGCGATCGGCGTGTTCTCCATGGAGAGCGATGGAGACGGGCCACGTATGGGGTGGCATTGCCTACCGTGCACCGCTGCTAATCGAATCGGACGCCGAAGAGTCCGCCATCGTCCGCGTCCGTTAGTCGCACGCCCACGATATGGTCGTCGAACTTGAACGCGCCCCGGAACTCGGAGCGCGGAACGGCGTCCTCATTCATCGTCGTGATGTACTGAAAGCCGTACTTATTGGCCCGTTCCGCCGCCACTTCCAATGCATGCGCGGTCTGGCGCCCGTCGACGCCGTCGAAGAGGTGCGAGTCATGGATCAGGAAGCCTGGCCCAAGATTCCGGCGCGCACAGAGCTCCATCAGCATCATGTCGAAGCAAAAAATCTGCATGTTGTTGATGCCCTTGCTTCGTGACCCCTCGATGGATATCTCGAAGCTCGGACCGTTGGCCGTGTCCCGTACGGTGAGGCTACCGGCCTTCTCGTAGAGCGCGTTCGAGAGATCCTCGAACGTCAGGATCGCCTCCTCGATCACACCCTGCTGCTCATGGTGGTCGTCCTTCAGACGCTCGTGCAGGCGTGCGCGCTCAACTTCGAGCTGGGCACCCTTTCGTTCAAGCGTCTCCGCGGCCTCGAAGCGCCTCCGAAGCGACTCCGTCTGCGCTTCGAGGCGCCCAAGCTCCCCCTGCAGCTTCGTGAACTGCTCTAGCGCTCCGCCCGACTGGAGAACGCCCATGATTTCGGCGCGCCGCTTGTCGAGCTTCTCCTTCTCGCGATCGCGCTCCTGCACGCGATGTTCGGCCGAGCGGAGCTCGGCTTGTAGATGCGAGCGTCGGTTCTCGACGATCGACTTGTGGAAACGTTGAACCTCTTCAAAGCGCTTCTGAACTAGGTCTGAGAGAACGATGCCGGCCTCGTCGTAAGCGCGCTTGACGTCCGCGAACTGCGGCGGCGTCTCCGTCTGCATGGATTCCTGTAGCCGGCGACTCAACTCGCGATCGGTCTGGTTGTCGTTCACAAGCCCAGACAGCAGGCGCGTGAGCTCCGACGCCTCCTCTTCGAGCTGGCGGTATTCGGGGACGACGTGAAAGATCGTGAGTTGGTCCCGAAGCCGATTCAAACGGGCCTCATGAACGGTGAGCTTGGTCCGGAGATCCGCCGCTCTCGGTACGAACTCGCCGAAGGCGCCTTCCTTTGCGGCTTTTCGAACTTCCGTCAGCGCCTTCTCGCGTTGTCGGACCTCTTGCAGTTGCTGCGGGATGCTCGCGTCGAGCCCGAGCAGGTACGACAGCGCCACCTGCTGGTCGTAGGGTTGCTGATCCTCGGAATGCTTCTCAGGCACGACGAAGCCGCCGGCGTTCTGACGACGTGCAAAGTAGGAGAAGAGCGAACGGAACGTCGGACCGAAGCGCGTTTCATCTTCGTCTTCGTCGTCGGCAGGTAGCCCAAAGTCCTTGGCGCCTAGGACGACCCTCCAGTCGCTGTTCTTCAGAACGAGGTGTCCGGTCTTCTTGTCGAGCTTCGGTGTGCGAGGCCACGACGCAACCTCGCCTCCGGTGACCACGATGCGCGATTTGTGGGCGGGCGACCGCTCGACCTGAATCGGTGACGCGCCGAGGTCGAAGTCGACCGCGTAAACGTGGCTTGCAAGCGCTTCGGCTCGAAGGAAGTGCTCAGGGCCACAGTTGCCGCCCATCAGGAAGTGAACGAGCTCGACGAAGCTGGTCTTCCCGGCGCCGTTCCGGGTTTGTCGATCGCTTGCGCCGGGACTCTTTTGCGCGAGGATCACATTGAGCCCGGCTTGAAACCGGAGGCTCTTAAACGAATCGATGGAGCTCGTGACGGAGCGGATCATTGTCCTGCTCGCCGCACGCGTCCGCGCGCAAACTCGACCGCTCCGATCGCGAACAAAAGGTCCAGCGCCAGAACGAACCAGTCGTAGGTTACGGGACTCGCTCCCGAGCGCTCCCTGCTGAAGTCGCTCCAAAGGCGGGACACCGTCTTGGGCTCGCGTAGGTCTGTGATCAGCTCCGCTCCGATGGTCAGGAGCGCTCGGTCTTCACGCAGGTGCTTGGTGGGGAGGATCACTTCGCCGCTCCTTGCGGTGGCGCCTCGAAGATGTCGCACCTCTCGAAGAGGTACGAGAGCACCGAGAGAACGGCCGCCTCGTGGTTGAGAGCCCCACGCGTATTCCCGCTCGCGAAGTCTTGGAGAGCGGCGAAGACCTTGTCTGCGTCGTGCCCCAGGGCACGCAGGCGTCGGTACTCGCTCCGAAAGGCGTTGGCTACGTCCTCACCCAACGACGGATTTGGATGTTTCCCGAAGTACTCCTCCACGAGCGGCTCGCGTTGCCGGCCAAGCGTCAAGTAGCTCGCCGCCACCGATGAGAGTGCGTTCGCCTCGAGCTTCTTCGGTGAAATCGGCTTAATCTCTACGTCGACGACCGGGCCCGTCGCGTTCGCCAAATGGGATAGCACCACGGCGAGCTGCTCAAACCCCACCGTGTCGAAGTCCTTCCTCGTCGGTGGGCGACCGAAGAGACGGACTCGGTCGGCTTCGGACAGACCGAGAACGAGCTTCTCGAGGCCCTCGTAGGTGAGCTCGGCAAACGCAAGTGAGGGGTTGGCTGCCCGAAGCTTCTCGATGGCCTTCACCGCGTCGGCGGGCAGGCCCTCGAGGTCGTTGTGGACGAAAGTCCACGCCTTCATCTCGTTCTTCCAGTTCTTCTTTGCGCCTGAAAAATCGTCGGCGATCTTCTTCAGAAGCTGCGGCAATTTCATGTCGCGCGGTGCGTACGATTGGTACACGCCGCCCGCGGAGCGCAGGAACCCGTCACACTTCAGATCTCCACGCTTGCCGTATGGACGCACGCGCTGAAAGTCGCCCGGGTAGGCCGCCGCCATGATTTCGGCGAACCAATCCTGAAACGCGGTTCCACGCTTTTCGTGGAACGCGCCTTTGAACCGCATCTGAAGCCACTCGCGCTCGACGTCCTTCAAAATAGCTCCACAGTCCGTGACCTTAGCATCGTGGCTGAACATAAGTCCAGTCCCGGCCACGACCAGACGAGTGGCCAGGGGTGTACTCGCACCTGCCAAACCCACGCCCCCACTGGAACAAGGCCCGTTTTCATCAACCGGGCCGACCCTACCGCAAGACTTATCTCGGCGCGATGCGCTACCGCGTCCGACCTGAGCTTCGTTCGGCGAACGCGATGTGCTCGGCTCGGTCCGTAGGACAAAAGCCAAAAGCGCCGATCCCCGCGAAGGGACCGGCGCGAAAATCAGTGGTTCGAGGTTTGGGATCAGCTCGTGCTCGTCACCTTGGCAAGTAGGACCGCGAGCGCAGCTCGCGTCGTCGGCCCGGCGATGCCGTCGACTGGGCCTGCGTCGGGCTGGTGCTCGGTCTGGAACTTGTTCACCGCGGCGATCGTGCGGGGACCGTTCTGCCCATCGGCGGGCCCCGGATTGTAGCCGAGCTGCGCGAGGGCGAGCTGAACGCCCGCGATCGTCGTCAGATCCAATGAGTTCGGATCCTCGGGGATGTGTGGCTGCCCCGGAGTCCAACCCGCAAGCCCGGCCTCGAGCGCTGCGGACGTTCGCGCGATGGCGCGCGCGTAGTCGGCGATGTTCGCGAGCTGCCCTAGCGTGAGACCGCCGGGCGCGACCGCCTCATCGGGCTTCGGCCGCGGATCGTGAAACCCCTCGTAGTAGTGGGACAGGTACATGAGGCGCGCGAGCTCGTCCGTGCCGAGGGTATCCGTGTGCGCCTTTATCGCGGAGCGGTTGTCGAGGAGCACCTGCAGCAGCTTGTCCGCCCCTTGCACGTCGTCGGGAAACTTCCAGAACCACGTCTGGTAGCGGCCGTGGACCGGAGAGCTGTCGCCGTGAAGTTCCTCAAATGCGTCCTTCGGGTTGGGCGTTCCACCCGCCGTCGCGACGGCGCGCTCTTCCGCTGTCAGCACACGCCTCTGAATGGCGCCCCAATTGTGCGAAAAGCCCCACGCGTCCCCGCATTGGGTTTCGTGCTCAGCGACCGCGCAGACGAGCACCACAGCGTGCTTCGACGGCATCACTCCGTAGCGCTTCTTCCATGCCTCGACGACGGCTTCTGCTTTTCGTACGTAGCGGCTCATCGCTCCTCCTTGGTGATCTTCTCGGATTCGTCGTGCGTCTCGACGGCCGCATCGACGAGCTTCTTTTCGGCGTCCGTCGTGTCGTTCGTCACGCGCACGCAGGTGAATGAGGCGGGGATGGCCGACTCGTCTGGAAGCTTCCAACCCGTCTCGACGGCGACAAGCTTGTGCGCGGGAAGACCCGCTGCGCCCAATTCCGCGCAAAGGCAGTCCGGATACGTGTGCTTGCCGTAGACGAGGTCGATCATGTCAGCAGTCCCCTTCCACCTTCGTGCGGAGTTTCATGTTCGAGAGAACGGTCGCGAGTGCCGTCGCACCCAACTGCGTCGGGCAATCCGCCTTGCGCAGATACGACTCGATCGACGGCGCCGGTAATTCAGAAACGATGCCGGGAACGAAGATGCGAATCGACGACGTCATCGTGTTCGCCGCGACGAGCACGGTCGCGAGCTGCGGCGACGCAAACGAGCACTCGAGCGACGGCAGCGTCAGTGCCGTTGCGACTTCTGCGAAGACAATCTCGCCGGCGTCGTCGACCGCCGAAAGGATGCTCCGGAGCCATGGGCGAACAGCAACCGCCGTCTCGAGGCAGGCCGCATCGACCTGGTTCCCGCCAACGCCGCCGTATCCGAGCGAAACAATCAGCCGCCCGAGCGCGTGACCCGCGCGGGCGAGAAAACCTCGCATCAGTACGAGCCGGTGGCTTTGGTGCGACGCGCGGGTGTTCCCACCGCGGAGAGAACCGGACCGCCCCCTTCATCACTCAAGGTCCAAGCAAGGAGATCTGCGACGTCGTCGTCGTCCTTGAGCGTAAGCGTCCCGGGATTGCCGGACACTTCAACGAGACGATTCGTCAGGTGCTTTCGGAGGAGCGTCGTATCCTGCTGGAGGCGTGCAATCGCGATGAGGTCGTGATCGTCGCCAACCAGACCCGCGGCATCGTCGAAGTGGTACTCGGCGGCGAGCAGCATGCCGGGGATGAGTGAGGCCGTCGCTGCCACGTCCAACGAGCGTTGATAATGCCCGGTGCCAATCTCGGTCATTGGAGCGTTCTGGAGCCCCCATCCGGATGTCTTGAAGGCGCCGTCGGCGAAGTCGAGGTAGCTGTTGAGCGTAGCCGCGTTCCGCAGGGCAACCGTGGGCGTCAAGCCCACGACGCCCGCTCCGTCGAGAACCACCGTGAGCGTCAGGGGCGCGGCCGCCGCGCTCTTTTCGATGACGTTCATCTTGCATCCTCGGCTACGCCGCGACCTCCTGCACCACGAGGGACGCGTGTTCGTCGTCCGGTGCTGCAACGGGACGTATGCGCACGGTGCCCCCCGACGCGTCGGCGCGCCATTGAAGTTTTATCGTGTGCGACCCCGAAGAGAGGCCGGCGATCACGAAAGCGATCGAGCCAGACTCGCTCGGGACGTTCGTATAGCGGAGCCCGCAGCCGCGCTTGACCACGCCGTCGACCAGGAGGCGAAAGTGCTGCTGCGCGTTGCTGTTCGAGTTCGAGGTGGCAAAGGTTGCGAGGACAACGAGCTTCGTCCCCGCCACGGTCGTGATGGTCGACGTGAGTAGATCGACGAACGTGGTCGAGCTGGTGGTCGTATCGGAGGTGACCTCCGAGAACACGGTTTGGCCGCGAACCCTCGATAGGGTGAGGGGCGTCGTGTTGTTGAGATCTCGAAAGCGGAGATCGCTCCCGGCGCGGTCGACGTAGATGTTCTGATCCCGGTTGGACGCATCCTGGAGATAGACGCCTGCACACTCGAGCGCGTCTTCCTGCGGATCGATGGGCGCGTCGAACGGTAGGTCCTCCGCAGCGTTGCCGCCAAGCGCGGCGGACTCGCGCTTGACGACTTGAACGCGGTCAGTCCCCGGCACCGGCTTACGCCGCCTTCTTTCCGTAGTCGACGATGCGAACGAAGAGGTCCGTCGTGTTCTTCGCGACACCGACCTGGATGACGCGGTTGCCCGCTCCGGGGACGGCGGTTCCGATGCCCCCCGCTGCCTGTAGGTAGTACGCGTCTCCCGCAGTGGCGCCGGTGAGCACGGCCGCCGCCGGCCCCGCCGACACAACTTCGGCGGTGTTCCCGACCGTCCCTTGGGCGGTGCGGGCGACTCCGATCACGTTGGCTTTGGAGTTTGTGTCCGCGCGAGCCTTCCCTACCCGGTCGTTCACAGTCGACTGGAAGACAGCGTCCGCCAGGGCGATCGCTTCGTTCACGGCGAGCGTGTTTTCCAGGCGTCCGGCTTCGCCGCTCTGGTGGGTGTGAAGGGCGCTTGCATCGTAACCCGTTCAGCAACGGCGTAAGCGTTCGCACTTGCGCAGCGCCGGCCGCGGTGGCGAGGGCTGACGCCGCAAGTCGGGCGTGCTTGGCTGCGCGCGCATGTTGCCGATCGAAGGGACGCTGTTGGAGAAGCTGC
>JBBSFE010000189.1:0-9103 GCA_038239005.1 Polyangiales bacterium | reverse complement strand
CGTCACGCGCTCATCCATCACGCCGCGCAGCTTGCGATACTTCGCACGAACGGAATCCACGTTGCCCATGCTGCACCAACAGCCCGCGCGCGTCGGCTATTTCCATGAGCGGATCGATAAATTCGACCAGGCTCCTAAGCGAACATTTCGCCGTGAGGTCGGTGCGCACGTCGTCGATCGGTTAGCTCGTGGCTCGCTCCACTGCATGCAACGACCTCGCGAACCCCGACCCCTCTTGCCCGTCAACGCGCTCGAAGTGTGCGAACGCTTTGAGCGGCCTATACTCGCGTGGTGGAGACCGGACGGTGCGTTCGATGCCGCGAGCGGAAAGGGGGATGGCACTCGAGCGCCGCAGGCGGCTTCATTTGCCGCGCGTGCTATCGGCGACACTACGCGCCGCGCGAGACGTGTGGCTGCTGCAAGCGCCCGGACCAACTCATCAACGCTCGACCGGAGGGCATCGCGTACTGCGAGGCTTGCTACAAGCGCGAGCTCAACTCGGGCCCATGTGTCCATTGCGGCGAACCGCGACCGACGCACGCGCGCGACGAGCACGATCGTCGTGTGTGTCTGCTCTGCTACGAAAAGCTAATGAAGCCGCTCGAGCGTTGCATGTATTGCAAAGAGCAGAAGGTGCCCTCCTACCGGGGCCCGCGCCGCGAAGGGATATGTCGCGGCTGCTATCACACGCATGTAAACCGTGCCGTATGCTCGGCGTGCGGCAACGATTTGCCGATCGCGGCGCGCACGCTGCGCGGCAAGCCTTTGTGCACGCATCACAGCCACCTCGCGCCGACATCGAGCAGCGTGCGTGCGCGGATCTAGACGCCTCGGAGCATGTTCGGCGTTATGAACCATCCGTCGTCGCGTTGGCGATCTCCCGCACGAGCATCGCCGCGTGCAGCTCGACGGCATCGCGAAGACGGCGAATCTCCGCAAGCGTCGGTGCGTTTTCGTCCGCGGGCATGGGCAACCGCCAGTCGATGTAGCGTGGCCCGTTCGGCCACGCATAGTCGTCGGGATCGGGCGCGAGGCTTCGCACGATCACGTCGGCTCGCGCGACGGCGTCCGCTGTGATCGCGCGCGGCTTGTGCTCGCTGATGTCGATGCCGACATCGCCCATCACCCGAATCACGAGCGGATCGATTTGCGCTCCCGGATGCAAACCCACACTTTCGCTCGTGTGACTCGGCGCCATGCGCTCGAAGAACGCCCGCGCCATTTGCGACCGCGCCGAATTGTGCAAGCACACGAAGAGGAGGTGCACGCCGTGACGTTACCCGCTTCGAGCTTCTTCGCGACGTCGAGTCGCGCTTCGCGCTCCAGTTTATGGAGATGTCTTGTGGCGGGCATCAAGCGGCGAGCTACCAACGAAATCGCCGACGAACTGGCGGCGGGGATGCGTCTAGCGCTAAGCTCTAACCGCCGTGCGCGAACACGTCGACGTCGAGCCCGAGCTATTCAACTGGGCCGCCACACGCTGTGGCCATGATCTGGAAGCCTTCGCTGAAGACTTCCCTCACGTTCGCGCGTGGGCGAGCGGGACTGAGCACCCGACGCTGCCGCAGCTCGAAGCGTTCTCGAGGGCGACGCGTACAGCGATCGGATATTTCTTCCTTTCCAAGCCGCCTGCGGAGGGATTGTCGCTTCCCGATTTTCGAACGCACGCAAGTCGGCGCACCGAGCAAGCGAGCGCTGAGCTTCGGGAGACGATCTACGCGTGCGAGCTGCGTCAGGAGTGGTATCGAGATCACGCTCGGCTTGTCGGGATTCTACCGCCAAGGCTCCCGCACTTGGGCCCATCGACACCGGTGGTGCAGGCAGCAGCAAAGATTCGCGCCGCCATTTCTTTCGACCTGGCGTCGCAGCAAAAAACGGCGACATGGGAGAAGGCTCTGCGTCTCTTCACGGATCGGCTTGATGACGCGGGCGTGCTGGTCATGTGCAACGGTGTCGTGCTCAACAACACGAAGCGTAAGCTCGACGCCGATGAGTTCCGCGGCTTCGCGATCGCAGACCCGATCGCACCGCTGATCTTTGTCAACGGCAGCGACGCCAAGGCCGCGCAGATGTTTACTCTCGCCCACGAGGTGGCGCATCTCGTCGCCGGAGCGTCCGCGCTAACCGACAGCGCGCCAGACACTTTCGACGTCGCTTCCGCTCACCGCGAAATGGAAACGTGGTGCAATGCGGTGGCGGCCGAGTTTCTCGTGCCGTTATCTGCGCTACGCGCACGCCTTTCCCCCGGCGCCACGCTCGATACGGAGCTGCCGCGACTCGCGACGCTGTTCAAAGTGAGCAAGCTCGTGATGCTTCGCCGCCTTCACGACGTCGGCTTGATCGACCGCGATCGGTTTCGACACGAGTACGCAGCGACAACTGCGGCGAAGAAGGCAGCAAGCGGCGGGGATTTCTACCGCACGCAAGACACCCGCAACGGAAGGCGCTTCGCGCATGCACTGGTCGTGAGCACGCTTGAAGGGCAAACGCTGCGGCGCGACGCCTTTCGGCTTCTCGGCCTTACGAAGGCCAGCACCTTCGAGAGCTACGCGAAGCACCTCGGAGTGCTCGAGTGAAGTACTTGCTCGACGCGAACGTTTTCATACAAGCGAAGAACTTCTACTACGACTTCGACACGTGTCCGGGTTTTTGGGACTGGCTGGTTGCAGCACATACGCGAGGCGACGTTCACAGCGTCGCAAAGGTAGGCGAGGAGCTCGAGGCAGGCGGCGATGAACTCGCGAAGTGGGCGAGTAAGCGAGGCAACTCCTTTTTCCTTGATCCAACAAGACTTGTGATCGAGAAGCTCAAAGAAGTGAGCGATTGGGTCACGGCGCAGTCGTACGAGCCGGCGGCAGTCGACATATTCTTTCAGAGCGCCGACTACTATCTCATCGGGCACGCGCTCGCGTTGAGCCTGCCCGTCGTGACACACGAGCTCGTGTCCACGTCGACGAAGAAGATCAAAATCCCAAACGTCTGCGTTGGCCTCCGACTCAAGTACATCAATACGTTCGGGATGCTTCGCCGCGAAGGGGCGAAGTTCGTGCTCGACGCCGGCTCACGCTCGAAGCGGGCCTCTGCCCACTAGAAGATCGATGCCGCCACGAGGTGCGCGCGGGGGCGGTCAGGTCGCCTTGCGCAAGAGGACGAGCTCGTCTGCTGCGATGTCGATTCGCACGCGGGCGCGGCGACCGGTGAGGCCTGCGACGACAGTGACCTTGGCGTCTTTCGCCCCGAGGCTGCGGAGGCTCTTCGCGAGCGATGCGCCGATGGCGGCGTCGACTTTCGAAACGTGGCGTCCGCGTCCGCTTGGTTTTCTTCCGCGCACGGCTTTGGTGGCGCGTTCGATGGCGCGCGTCGACGAGCCGCGCACGTCGAGCTTCTTGCCTCCAGGGAGCTTCACGCCGCGCGACAGCGCACCGCGCACCGTGTCGCGCGAGTCGGTGGCGTCGATGAGGTCGGCGAGCGCGGCGGCCTTCGCGGGTCCGAGCTTGCGCGCCTCGCTCTTGGTCATGTGGTGGACGATGTCGATGAGCCGATCGGCCTGCGACACGGAAAGCCCGAGCTCGCGATCGCACATCGCCGCAAAGCTCTCGTGCCCGAGCGCCTTCCACACCGCGGGCTTCTTGAGCCGCGCGAGCGCTTCCCCGATATCGTAAAACGCCGACGCAATCTCGTGCTTCCGCCGATTAACGAGCGCGATATCCGCCCGAGCCTTGCCCACGAGCCCGGCTGATTTCGCAACGCCCTTCCGCTCGACGCGCGCTAGATCGCTCATCGGGCTGACGATACCCGAAGACGCCGTCGGTTCACCAGCGCTGGTGAATGCGTTCACCTGCGCTGGTGAATGCGAGCTGCGGACGGTCGACTGTCGCGTTCGGAAGTGACGGCTACAGACGGCGGCGGCACGGACGCTGCACACCGAGACGCAGCGACGAGCGCGAGTGATACCGGTATCGAGTTTTGCGGCTTCGATTCCGGTGGGAGGACACTCGTCGCGTCAAGGACGCGGATGTCAACCGAGACACGGCGAGCTCGTGCGGTGCGTATCAGCACGGCATCGGCGCGCTCGTATTCTCTCAGTTGCAGGTGTTCGATGGGCCGCCGGTGTACGAAGTCTCGCGCTTGGCGAGGACGTTGAAAGATGGACGCTTCTTTCCGTCGCAAATGATCTGCCACGGCCCCGTCTCGACGCCCTGATAGTAGATGCGCCAAATACGATTGGTGACCGCCGTCTCGATGTGGAGGAGATACGCGGCGCCTTTGGCTTGGATTTCGTCGGTCAGCGCCGCGCCCTGGCCCGCGCCAATCTCCGTGTCCCAGATGTGCCCACTGCTCCAGCTCCCGCCAAGGCTATGCACGAAGGCTGGCGTCGAACAGTTCGCGTCGCTCGTGCACTCACTGCCTTTCTTGCCATTCGACTGCAGCCACGCAGTATAGTCGTTGACGACTTGCCAAGGGTGATACGCCCAGTACTCTGGACGGAATTCGTCGCCGAGCTTGAACGCAGGATCGTTCGCGTGAAATGCGATGAAGTGTTTGTATCCGTCCAGCCAACTTGCTTTCGCGCATAGCGTGCTTTCGACGTCTGAAGCGCAGTTCTGCTGAAAGTCCGCAATCATGTTCCCATTCGAGGCGAGGTCTCCCGCCGCGACTTTGCAATGTGACGCGTCCGCGCCGCACAGGTGGCGCGCCATCAAGTAGTATTGTGCGGCGGTGACCGGCGACATCGGAGAGCCCAATCCGTTTCCGGCGGACCCGCCGTTGTTGGGCTCGTTCCACGCCGTGAATGAAAACTTTCGATTCGGATGCGCGGACGTCGTCCACATCGGTGTGAACGTATCGAGGAATGCCTTGAACGCCGTGCCGTAGCAAGTGGTGCAGCCCGAAATGTCGTGAAAGTCCGATGGCGCTTTGGCGCTTTTGCCGGACATCGCTTTGAAGCTGATGAGCGTGTCGACGCACGGGTTATCGGGATGGCTCATCCACAGCTCGAGCAGATGACGCTCGACGAAGCCCGGGTCTTCCGGATCACTCAGCGCGATGGTCCACGGGACGTAGAGGTGGCAGATTCGATCGCCGGGCTGCGTGACCGTCGCCGCGAAGAAGGTCTTCATCGCGTTGAACTGGCCAACGTCCGTCGAGGGCGCCGTTCGATCCCCACCGAAGCCGATGTTGAGGTTCTTTGGATTCCCGGAGACGGCGTCCGATTCGCTCCCCGAGTCGGCTGCTCCACACCCCACGGCGAAGGCGAGGAGCGCGCACGAGAACAGCGACGTGGCGGAGGGAGGGGTCGTCATGGCCAGCTCCTTCGCAAGCGGCGTTCCAGCGGCGTCGGCCGATGCGGTACAACGATCGCGCGAGCATTCGGCCTTTCCGGCGTCGCGCTCAGCCGGATTTTGTCGGCGCTGGTTCCTCGTCGTCGATCCAGCGGATCGTGCTCGGACCGTTGCGCAGGGTCTTCTCGCAGTTGCGCGCGTGGCGCGGGCCGGCCGCGCCCGAACGCGCGAGCAACGCAGTCGCGACCGCGAACCGCGCGTGCACCGCCCACGGTTCCCGACCCTACCGGCGGAGTTGCTCACGACGCCACGATCGGCTCGCGGCGTTTCGGCGTCGCGAGGTTGACGCGACAGCGGGAAAGCCGTGGGAATGTGTAGGCGCGATAGGGATTGAATCGGCCAACACGTCTGCGCGAAGTGTCGCCAATTGTGGCGGAAGCGACGCACAAAGGGTGACACAAGGCGACGCGCGACCACTCGAAGTTTCGGCTTCCGTCGACGCCGTGCTCGTTCGCGCCCTCGAACGGGCGAGTGCGGCCGGTCATTGGGAATCCGTGATGCTCATGGCCGACGAGCTGAGGGCACGCCGGCTCGAACGGTCCCGAGTCGCCGACCTCGAACGCGAAAGAGCGCGGCGGGGTCGCTAGTGGCTTGGACGCTCATCACTTGCGGGTCAATTTTTGTGCAATGCGTGAGAGAAATGTTTTGCGACGCAGCCCTCGAATCGGACCTCGTCTGCTCTCGAAAATCGTGCGCGCGCGCAAGAGCGTTGACGACGACGGTGCTGGCCACCAGCCCGGCTGGGGTTTCCAGTGTGACGCGTCTCGCGTCACCCATCCTGCCAATGCCCCGTCGTATCCGCTCGCGCGGGCGATTAGCGCGGCAAGGAGTGAGCGCAACATGTCGACCCTCTCGACGTCACGTTCGACGTGGTACTCGACGCCAGGTTTGTTCATCCTGAAATGATGTGCGGGAACGTTTCTCTTTCCGATTTCGTCGAGTAGCAGAGGGTCAACAGCAAGCGGTGGCGTGAGGTGCGCGAGTGCCTCGGCAACCACGCCCGATGACGGAAGATTCATCGCGGAGATAACCTTGTTTACGAAAACACTCTCTTGCTTTGGGTCTGCAACCATCGCTTTCAGCTCCTCACCATGCTTCTTGACCCAACGTGTCCACGTTTCGCGTGACACCACAAGTAAGCGACGGTTGTCGCTAGCGGTTTCCTGCAGTGCTCTTGCAAAGACCTCAAGCGCCACCTGAAGCTTCAGATAGCGACCGTCGATTGTCGCGTCCGACACTGAATCCAGGTATGCGGTGCACGCCGTTCCCCAAGGTAGGTCCGGCCTTGTTGTCATCGCTCTACTCAGCGATTCGAAGAAGAGTGGAATCCAACACTCATCCACAACCTCATCGGGAACGGGGCCATCGGCGCGACGATGAGGCTTCGTCGCGCGGTTACCGCCAAGGTGGACGCCCGCAGCTCCAACGATGTTGCCTGCTTCATCTAGGCCAGTGAGCGTGTCGAGCTGAAGAGGACAGCCAAGGGCGATTTGCAGCGCGTCGAAATCGATCCGCAAAGCGTCTCGGTTGAATGGCGCGGGCGCGAGATTCGCACCATCGATGACGATCGTGAGCTCGTCGGTTTCTCGATCGGTCGTGAGCAGGTACCACGTGTGCCTTCCTTGAAGGCGCATGTTCATAGACCTCGAAGTGTCGGACGACGTGATCACGAGGTTGCTGCGCAGAAAGCCGGCGCCTCGCAGTCGCCCGACCCACCGCACGACCGGCACGCCACCTTCTGTGTGCCAAAGATGAAACTCACCCTCGGAACGGAATACGCCCTGGCCACTTCCGCTTCCGAAGTCCGCTTCGATTCGACGACCGTCGGCAAGCACGAGGGAAGCGGACTCATTGTGCAAACGATCGATCTGATCGACCTTGGTGTCCGTCCCGAAGCGCGCTTCAGCATCCCAAAACAGGGCTGGGCCTTCGGTGCGAAGCGGTCCCCAAAAGCCATCGAGCACAACGTCGCCCCAACGGCCGCCAACAACGGGGGGGAGCGCGGGCAAGTCGAAGCGTTCAGCGGCGAGAACGACTCGGTGAACGACGTGCTGAGCGCTGTCCGTCAGCTCAATTCGATTACGCACGGCGCGATCATAACTCGTCGACCACGTTCGGCACGGTGACACCCACTGCAATTTCATCAACGGATGCTAGATGCCCGTACTTGCTCAGCACCCGACGACGCGGTTTTTTCTCGGGCACCATTGCCAAACCACACGATCGCGTGGTGCGTTTGTGCGCGTGAAGACCGGTGCGATTGGCGAGGACCTTGTGAGGCTGTGGGCGTCCCAGGCCAGCGTCACCGCCAATCCGGTTCAGCGCGACGAGTTCGGCTGGGATTTCTGTTTTCAGTTTCGCCGCGAACCGAACGTTGCAACCGTCGGGCCGCTCGACCTCGTCGCTCCGGAAGCGACTGCATTCGTCCAGGTAAAGACGACTGCCTCGGGTGCGACGCGGGAAGACGTAACGCTGGCCAACTGGCAACGAATGGTAAAGGACCCGTATCCGTGGTTCTTTGTTCGTGTCTCACTCGACGACGCTGGTGAACCAGATCGTGTGTACCTGATTCACGTGGGGCAACAATGGATCGAACGCGTTCTCAAGCGCCTGCGAGAACTCTCCGACGACCGTCCTAACCTGAACGAGGTGACGATGGCGCTGACGTGGAGCGATGCTGAGTCGGTCGCGCAGCCTTTCGGTACAAACCTCCGCGATGCGATTCTTGGCGAAGTGGGGACGCTGAGTTCATACATCGCGAAGAAAGCGGATGTCATCCAGCGTGCCGGATTCTCTGAGTTCCCCTTCGAAGCGACGTTCACTACGCCGACGCGAACGACGGAGGACTACGAGCGGCTTGTCGACTTTGCTATCGGGCTTACAGGATCGCTGCCGATCAGTTCGTTCGTCGTCAAGAACACTCGCTTTGGGATCGCGCAAACCGTCAAGGAGCACAGCGATGTACTCGGAGGCACGATGTCGTTTGGCACTGACGGACCGCCATCGGTTGCAACGACGCAGCTAATCTTTACAGACCGAGCACGCGCGACATCACTAACGCACGCGTTCAACACATACATACCCACGATGATGTTCGGCGACCTGCCGCCCGAGCACTTCAAGGCGCGATTCGCGAGCAGCACGATATCGGTCGTCGTCAAACCTGCGGAAGTCACGATGTCGCTCTCGTGGCATTTTTCGCAAGAGCACCCTGTCCCACTGTCTGAACTGGCGTCCGCGATCGAGCTGATGTCGCTCTGCGGAAACGCTGCCAACGGAATCGGGATCTCGTACGACGTTGGCGGAAAGGTCATCCCACTCGGTCATCATTCGAGCGCACTGGCTCTCTCTCCGGATGCGCTGCGCCTCGTCGATGTCGTTCGTCACGCCACGTTCCTGGCGAAACACTTGTCGTTGGACATGACGATTCCGGTCTTGCCTGCCGATCTCGACGACCGCCGCTCGCGCCTGGCGTTGATGCGGGGCATGTTCGACAAGAGCCTCGGTCCCATCGACATCAGTATTGTCGTCGAAAACGTTGATGCGAGCGTCGCAGGCAAACACACCGCGATCGTGCTCCCGATGACCACGCGTCTTGGAGACTACGTGGTGCTCGTTCTCGTCGCGTACCTTGGCCCGGCTGTGTGGTGCGAATTTCGCTCCAACTTGATCACCCGTTTCGCTCCAACTTGAACACCTGTTTCGCGCCAACCTGATCACCCGTTTCGCTCCAACTTGATCGCCCGTTTCGCGACGGTGAT
>JBBSFE010000188.1:0-9161 GCA_038239005.1 Polyangiales bacterium | reverse complement strand
GCAGCTCGAGCTGCGCGGCGACTCGCGCGACCCGCCCGGGCTCGCGTAAAACGAGCGCGTCGAGCGCCCGCTGCGCGAGCGCGTCGTCGCGCCCAACGACCGCGAGCCCGAGCGCCCTCCCGAAATCCCCGCCTTCGTACGCGACCTCGGCGGCGCGCGAGAACTCACATGCCTTCTCGAACAAATCACTCGCGACTTCGAGCTCGCCGCGCTTGGCGGCAAGCTCGCCCGCCTCGAGCACCCGCTGCTCGCGAACGAGCGCGAGAACTTCCGGGCTCGGCTCGGGCACGCCTCAATCCTCGTCTTCTTCTTGCACCGGCGTCGCCGGCGCAACGC
The DNA here is from genome assembly GCA_038239005.1 of Polyangiales bacterium. Lineage (GTDB taxonomy): Bacteria > Myxococcota_A > Polyangia > Polyangiales > Polyangiaceae > DASXHD01. The sequence continues at coordinate 8,825 of JBBSFE010000188.1, read as the reverse complement.
TGCCGCCGAGTAACGCATCCACATCCGCGCTCATCCCGCGCACCGCGAGTCCGTGCTCGCCACGCGCGCTTGCTTCGCGATCCGCGCGCGCTGCGACGTCGCCCAAAATTCCGCGCTCGCGTGTGCGCCCGCCGGGCCCGCTGCTGTCGACCCAAAAGTAACTTCGCTCGCGCACGTCGACGTGAACGAACCCGCTCGCCGGATAAATCCCGACGCCCATGAATCCCATTTCGCGTGCGAGCTTCGCGACCTCGTCATCGGTCGCGCCGGGCACGACGATGTCGATGGCGCGCCCGCGCCCGTGATTCGACCCACGGCTCGACGCAATCGCCGCGGGCGTTCGATACCCCGAGATCACGCGGATCTCCTGCGCGTTGAAATGCGTTTGGATGCGATACGCGGCGTCGAGCACACGCGGCTCGATCGGATGCTCGTTGCCCGACCCCGGCTCACGAAGCAGGTGCGCCGCGCGATCCAAATCGCGAGAGGAAAACCCACCGCGCACGCCAAGCGCCGCGAGCTCGACGCGCTCCTGCGTATTCAGCGCAACGAGCGCGAGCTTCGGCCGGCCCGATTCGTCGACGGGCGCAATATGATCAGGCGTCGGCGTATGCCACGTGCGCACGAAGTTCACGTGGGGAATCGGCCGCACGACAGGCCTCGCGTGCTGCTGCGCAAACGCTGGCGCCGCGACTGCGCACACGAGCGCAACGAGCCTCACGCTCTCCGCGAGCCTCACGCTCTCCGCGAGCCTCACGCTCTCCGCGAGCCTCATGCCTCGCGGCATTAGCGGCGATAGGTGATGCTTCGCGCGAAGTCGAAGCGCAGCTCGCCGCCGTCGAGACCAGGGATCGAAAGCTTCTCGCGGCGAACGCGGTGAATCACGATTGCGCCGTCATCACCGATCGACGAAGAGGCAAGCACAGCGCGCCCGTCATCGGCGAAGCTGCAACGCGAGCCGCCGACGTCGAGGACGATCGCATCCGAGCCGGCGCTCCAAGTGACTTCCACGTTCGACGCATCGATCGCGACAACACGAACGTTGGCAGGCGGCTCGGGCGTCTTTGCGCGGACCGAGAACGCGGGCACGAAGTCACGCTCTCCGCGAGGCTCGGGGGTGCCGCCGACGAGCACTGCAACATCCGACGAGCTTGGCACCGCCGCTTCGTCGATACGTGCAGAATACATCGTTCCCGAAACGAGATCGACGACGTCCGGAACTTGGCGAGGCGCGAGCGCAACGCGCTGGCCGCTCGCGAGCGACTCGATCGAAATCGCGCCGACATCGAGGAGCTCCACCGAGCGCGACGAAGCACGGCGCGTGAACACCGCGCACTCGCCGACGGGCGGAAGATCGAGACCCGCGCCGATGAGATGCAGGACGCCGTCGTCGATGGCGCCGCGGAGCTTCACGAAACGTGCAGACGCCTCACTGCGCGTCGCAGATTCCTCACCGACCGCCATGCGATCGACAACGACCACACCCGTGACGCTCGTCGGTTGCGCGTCGGCCTCTTCGGCCGAGCCCGCGACCACGGTTGCGCACCCGGTGGCGACCAAGAAGAGCGGCAAAAGCGCGAGACGCAGACCCATGTAGGCCATAGTCTAGTGGCCGGGCCGGCCCGTCGCAACCTTCTTGGAGTACGTTCTGGCCCACGGAAGCATGGTTTTCCCGCTCTTCATCGCGGCGTTCGACCCCGAGCTCGCGGCTCTCGACGCAGGTTTGCCTCGCGCTGCGATTGGCGTCGGCCTCGTGGAAGCTTCGCTCGGCATGGCACGTACAATCGCCGCGCATCGCCCTGCTCGCGTCGTGCTTGTCGGCACGGCCGGCGCGTACCCGAATTCGCAGCTCGCGATTGGCGACGTCGTCGTGGCCGAGCGCGTCGTTCTTGCGTCTCCCTCGGGCGCGCTCGTTCTAGCAATGCCGTCAGCTGTGAATCTCGATCGCAATCTCGCGTCGAGCTTCGACGCGCGCCTTGTCGTCGTCGCGACGACGCTCGCGATCACGACCGAGGACGCCATCGCGGCGCAGCTCGAACGTGATCACTCCGCGGATGTCGAGCACCTCGAAGCGTTTGCTGTCGCGCGCGCATGTGCCATCGCGAATGTTCCGCTCGCGATCGTGCTTGGCATCGCGAACATCGTCGGGTCGAGCGGCCGAGCCGAGTGGACCGCGAATCACATCAAAGCATCAGCGGCTGCATGCGCAGTGGCGATTAGAAATCCCACCACAGCGCCGTAGCGGGTGTGAGCGAAAGCCCTTCGACCCTCGCGCTGATGCCGCCGAAGCTTCCAGTGACGTTGGCGTAGTCGGCCTCGAGCTCGAGCGCGACGTGGACGTGACGAAACCCAATCGCGAGCCCAATCAAACCGCCCACGGCCCAGCGATCGCCCGAAAGCTGAGGCGCCGTTCCTTGGTCTTGCGGCGGCACTTGCTCCGAGTTCCGCGGCTGGATGGTGTCGTGCTCGTACGAAACACGCGCGCCGATCCATGCATAATACAAACCTGCGGTCGATCGATATCCGAGCAGCACGGGAAGGTCTGCGCCGAATCCGAAGAGGTTGGCGTCGTCGACGCCGGTGAGCGAATTGTTTTGGCGACCCGCGAACGCAGCATCGAGCCCGAGCCCGATCGAGAGCGCAAATGCCTGCTTTTTGCCGAAGTTGAATGCACGTCGCAAATCCGCGCGCGCGCCTCGACCCGTGTACATGAGGCCGCCTTCGAACCCACCGCCGACGCCGACCCGCGCGCCCGCGACCGGCGAAATATCCGGACCCATCGCCGCCGCACTGAGCGCACCTTGGGCGTACGTAGTGTCGATGACGGGCGAGCTTCCTTGCGCCGACGCCGCTGCAGCAGCGTTGGTGGCGTCGCGCAACTTGTCGCCGAGATTGCCGACGACCGCGCGCGCCGCGATGCCCGCCTGACCACGCACTTCGCCAGTGGGCAGCACTTGTGCGGGATGGAGCAGCGGCATCGCGCCGCCACAACCCATGCTCGACACGAAGAGCCACATGCTCGCAGTTGCGAGCGCGGCGTCGCGCAACGTCACTTGCGGAAGCGCGACGGGTAGTCGTTCGAGGCGGAGCGTGTCTTCAGCTCGCCGTCGTCCGGGTGGAGATGAATGGCGCGCTCGATGAGGATTTTTTCGTCCTCGCGATGATTTGGATCTGGCAGACAGCACTCGACAGGACAGACAGCCTGACATGCTTCGTGATCATAAAACCCAACGCACTCCGTACAGAGCTCGGGGTCGATGACGTAGATTTCGTCACCTTCGCTGATGGCTTCGTTGGGGCACTCGGGCTCGCACGCGCCGCAGTTGATGCAATCGGACGTGATGTAGGTCGTCATGGCTAAAAGGCCGCGGAAACGTAGGGGCGCGACGACCAGGTGTCAAATCAAGTTTCGGGGTGCTAAGGACGAATCCGCATGAAATTGCGTGCTGCAGGCCTCGCGATCGCGATCCTCGGGTGCCAACCCTCGATCGGCGACCACTGCCTTCAGTCGACCGATTGCTCCACGACGGGCGCGCGCCTGTGCGACACCTCGCAGCCCAACGGGTACTGCACGATCTTCAACTGCCAGGCGAATCGCTGCCCAAGCGGCTCGGGCTGCATCGCAACGAACGCGGCCGCGCTCGGATGCGACTACGACGATCGCCATGCGCCGTCGCGTTTCAGCCGCCAGCTCTGCCTCAAGGTCTGCACGCATGACACCGACTGCCGCGAGACCGAGGGCTACGCCTGCATCGCGCCCGAGCAGTACGGTCTGCTCATCTACGACAACGACCAAACGGAAAGGTTCTGCCTGCCCGCAACGACGTACACCGCCGTCGAAGGCGGAACGCCCCCCGTGTGCAGCGTTGGCGGTCCGACCGTGGGTGACTACGACGCCGCCCCTGGCTATCAAGGCGACGCCGGCACGACGGCCGACGCCGACATCGACGCAAGCGACGCCGCCGCCACCGACGCCGGTACCGACGCAGCATCGGACGCCGCAGGCGAGTAACCATGCGTCTCGTGCGGGCGGTCTTCGCGCGGACGCTCGAAGCCGCGGCGTGCGTCCTCGCGATGGCGACGCTCGTCTTCTTCGCCCTGCGCGTCTTGCCGGGCGATCCCGCGCGTCTCCTCCTCGGTGATCAAGCGTCGGCGGGCGAGCTCGATGCACTCCGCGCGACGCTCGGGCTCAACCAGCCGCTTTATGTGCAGTATGCAAGCTTCTTGCGCGGCCTCGCCACGCTCGACCTCGGGCAGTCGCTGCGGCATCCGAACGTCGCGGCGATGTCGCTCGTCACGCGCGCGCTTCCTGCCACTTCGGCGCTCGCGGCCATGTCAGTCGCGATTGCAGCGGTCGTCGGCACGCTCGCGGCCGTGCTCGCCGCGGGCCCGTTTCTAGGTGCACGGCGTGTGTGGGTCGAGCGCGCGGCCGTTGCGATTTCGTCGACGCCGCTTCTTTCGTTTGCGCCGCTCGCCACGTACGCACTTGCCGTTCGCTTGCGCATCGCACCGCTGCCCGGCGATCCCGACGCCGGCTTCGGTGGTCTCTTGCTCGCGTCGAGCCTGCTCGCGCTTCCGCTGGCGGCGCACATCGCTCGCGTGGGTCGCGCTGCGCTCGAAGACGTCGCGGGCGCGCAGTTCCTCGTGGCTGCACGCGCGCGCGGCGTGAGCGTCGCACGCACGTGGATGAAGCATGCGCTACCTCCGTCGCTCGGCCCCATCCTCGCGGTGATTGCCTCGCAGCTCGGCGCGCTACTCGGAGGCGCGGTCGTGCTCGAGCGTCTCTTCGAGCGACCCGGTCTCGGCACGCTGATGCTCGAAGCCTATGCAGCGCGCGACATGCCCGTCCTCGAAGGCGCCATCATCGCGGCTGGTGCGCTTTTCGTCGTCGTGCAAGCGGCAGCGGCTGCGATTCACGCGGCCATCGACCCACGTGTGCGCCAATGACGAGCACGCGCATGCGAAACGCAGTGCCGATCGCGATCGTCGTCGTGGGATGCATCGCTCTCGGTGTCGGTCGCGATCCCGAGAGGCTCGATCCGTCGCTGTCGTTTTTGTCGCCGACGGCGTCGCACCCGTTTGGTTGCGGCGAAGCAGGCGTCGATCTCCTCGCGCTCGTATCGCACGCGGTATTGCGTGGCGCCGTGCTCGCGGCGATCGTTGCCGCGGTCGGTCTCGTCATTGGAGCGCCGCTCGGCGCAGCAGCAGCGCTGCGTCGCGGTCGGTTCGAGCGGGCCATCGATCGCGCGTGCGATCTCGTGCAAGCGTTCCCGTCGTTCTTGCTCGCGCTATGTGTTCTCTCGGCCGTGCGCTCGCCGAATCGCGTTCATCTCGCGTTCGTGTTTTCGCTGACAGCCTGGGCCCCATTCGCGCGGCTCGCGCTCGCCCAAACGCGCGTGCTCCGTAGCGCCGCATACATCGAAGCCGCTCGCGCGCTCGGCGTTCGTGGACCGCGTTTGCTGTGGCGGCACGTGCTGCCGGGGTCGATGCGCATTCTCGCGGTGCAGCTCGGCTCGACCGCAGGCGCGATGGTCGTGAGCGAAGCCGCGCTTTCGTTCGTGGGTCTTGGTCCGCGCGGCGGCGTCTCGCTCGGCTCCGTTCTCGAACAAGGCGTTGCGTGCATGCTGTTCGCGCCGCACGTCATGGTCGTCGGCGCGCTCTCGATCATGGTGACGAGCGCAGCCGTGATTTCGGCCGGGCGAGCGATCGACTCATAGAGAGAGACGAGCGTGCTACGAATGTGAGCCATGTGGCTGCCGTCACCGCTTCCGCGCACGTTCGCCGCGTGCGAGCGCGACGTCAGCTCGGAAAAACCCGAGGTCCGCGCCTCGGCGGTGCGGGATCTCGTCCGGCACACGCGCGACGCCGACCATCGCGAACGCGCGCTCGAGCTCATCGGAAAAGCGCTCCTCGATCCGGCAGCCAAAGTTCGCGCGGCGGCAGCGATCGGTCTCGCCGACGGCGACGGCGGTCCCGGCGTTCCGGCGCTTCGGGCGCGGCTCGACGCGCTCATCACGCGGGTCGACGACGACGACGACGAAGTCTCCCAGCTCGCGATCACGGCGCTCGGAGAAATCGGCGACGCGCGCGCAGTCCCGCGTTTGGTCCGCGCCGCCGAGGACGAACGCCCGTCGATGCGTTACCAAGCCGTCATCGCGCTCTCGCGTCTCGAAGAAGCCGGCGACGAAACGCGCGTGAAAGTGCTTCTCCGCGCAAGCTCCGACGACGACTTCAACATCCGCTACATCGCCATGCGTTGCGCCGAGGAGCAATTCGCAAGGCGAGTCGTCCCAGCCGCCGTTCCCGAGCGGCTGCGACTTCGCGGCGTCGCGCTTCTCGACGACGAGCTCGATGACGTGAAAATCGCCGCCGCGATTTTTCTCGGCCACGCTGGTGACGACAAAGCGAAACCCGTCATTCGTGCCGTCGTGCGCGGCGAGCTCGACGCGCAACACGAAGACGAGCGCGAGGCCGTCGAGCTCGCAGGCGCGCTCGACATGCGCGACGTGATTCCCAACCTCGAGCGTCGCGCGTTCGGCCTCGGTCGCCACGTCAAGGACACGTGTGCGTTCCACGCGCTCATCGCGCTCGCTCGCATGGGCCACCCCCGCGCGGTGTCGTCGATTCGCAAAGACCTCGAAGCACGCAGCGAAAAACGTCGCGAAGCCGCGACCGTCGCCGCGACACGCGCGCACCTGAATGTGGAAGTCACGTGAGCGTCACGCTCGATGGCGTTCGCTTCGACGGGCAGCCCTCTCACGTCGAGAGCTACTTCATCAAGATCAACGATCCCTCGGGCGAGCGCGCACTGTGGCTCAAGGCAACCATCCTCGCCGCGCACAACCGCGAGCCGGTCGCCGAGACGTGGGCCGTCGCGTTCGAGCGCGGCAAGCCCGCGGTCGCCGCAAAAGAAACCATCGCGTATCGCGACGCCCACTTCGATGCGCGCGCGATCGATCTCCGCGTCGGCTGCCTCGCTCTCGATCGGAAACGCGTGCATGGCTCCGTCGGCAAGATCGCTTTCGATCTCGCGCTCGAAGATCCCGGCCCGCCGATCGTGCACTACCCGCATCCGCGCATGTACGAAGGGCGTTTTCCGTCGAGCAAGTTCGTCTCGCCCATGCCCGATCTACGCGCAACCGGCGAGGTGCACGCGGGCGATGCCACATGGAAGATCGATCGCTGGCGCGGCCTCCTCGGACACAACTGGGGCAAGAGCCATGCGTTCGCGTACGCGTGGGGTCACTGCAACATCTGGGACGAAGCGAGCGATCTCGTCTTCGAAGGCACGAGCGGTCGCGTCCGCACGGGGCCAATCATCATTCCGACGACGTCGATCTTCGTCGTTCGGTTGGGCGGCGAGACGCACGCGCTCACGCGCTTTCGTCACATGATTCGAAACCACGGCGAGATGACGTTTCGCCGCTGGCAATTCTCTGGGCGCGGCCCCACCATCACGCTGCGCGGCGAAATGTGGGCGGAGACCGACGACATGGTGGGCCTCCACTACGAAAACCCCGACGGAGCCATGACGTACTGCTTGAACAGCAAGCTCGCGTCCGCGCGCCTCGAGGTCGCCGTGCATGGCCAAAAGTCGCGCACGTTCACGTCGCGTGCGTCGGCGCTCGAGATCGGCACGCGTGATCCGCGTCACGGCGTCGAGATGGTGGCCTGATGTCGCGCGATGCGCTCGTGCGTCTCGTGGCGGGCTCGCTCGCGCTTCTCGCTGCGGGCGTGTGGCTCGGCGGTTTGCTCGTGCTCGGCGCGATCGTCGCGCCGACGATTTTCCGCGAAGTCGCCGCACCCGCGAGCGCCGACGCCATGACGATCGTCTTCACGCGCTTCGACAAGCTCGCCATGACCGCCGCCGCAATCGTTGCCGTCGCCGAGGTCGTTCGCACGCGCACTGGCGAATTCGATCTCAGCCGTGTCGACTATGCGCGCGTCGGGGTCATCGCGCTCGCGGGCGGTCTTGCCGTCGTTCAAGGCACGTGGCTCTCGCCGACGGTCGTTGCTCTCCATCGTGATGGCGCCATCCGTGGGCTCGGGCCGCTCGGCGAAAGGCTCGAACGTTTTCACGCGTGGAGCGAGACCTGCGGCAAGACCGAATCGCTTCTTCTCGTCGTGCTCGTCGTGCTTCTTGCGCATGCGCTCTCGAAGCCATCACACGCCGCGTCATAAATCACGTCAGCGTGAACTTTTGCGGTGACACGAAAAGTTCACGTCCCAAAAACGAGTTTGTCATCTCTTCGATTGACGCTAGATCCCGATTTTGTATATTGCCGCGCCGTTCGCAAAGTTGCCGAACGTCAAAAACACGTCAGGGTTTACGTCGCGGGCTTTCTTAGTGAACCCGCGAATAAGAAGTTCTTAGGAGGCGGATCATGCAGTGGAAGAGCGCGATTGTGATTTCTAGCGTGTTCGTGGCGGCGGCGATCGCATCGCAAGGATGCAGCAGCAACCCCGCGAAGACCGACGGCGGCACCGACGCACCGAGCGATGGCTTGCTCAAGCCGGACAGCCCCAAGACCGATGGCGGCGGCGGCGGCGACACGGGTACCAAGACCTGTCCGCAGACGGACCCCACGTGCGAAAATTGCGACACCACGAGCTACGTGCCGCTCGCGCAAGGCACCCCGACTGGCCCGAACCCGGGCTCGTGCCCCGCGGCCGACGTCACGGCGTTCGTCAATGCATGCTTCACGGCTTCTGGCGGCTCGCAGACGGCCTGCACTGCCTGGCAAAACTCGGAGCAAACCGCCAAACCGGCCTGCCTCACCTGCATCTTCAGCGAGCAGACGGCTGCCATCTGGGGCGCGCTCGTG
>JBBSFE010000187.1:0-9163 GCA_038239005.1 Polyangiales bacterium | reverse complement strand
GCTCGGTCTCGGACAACGGCACCGTCGAAGGTCGCGCGAACAACAGGCGCGTCGAAATCGTCGTTCAGCCGAACGCGCAACACGCACAGCGCTAAAGCAGCGCGGCCAGGCCGCCAGAGTTTCGAACAGGCATGCGCTTGGGAGAAACCTGGCGGCTTGAGCTTGGCGAAACCCCGACCTCGAAAGCAAGCGATGGCAACAACCAGAGAGGACGCAACCACGAACGAATCGACATCCGTCACCAAGGACCCGGTTTGCGGAATGATCGTCGACCCCAAGGCGGCTCTGCATGCCGAACGTGACGGAACGAACGTCTACTTTTGCAGCGATCACTGCCGAGAGAAGTTTCTCTCCGCGCCAGTCGGAACCGAGCCGCAAGACCCCGGAGGGTTATAGGCCGCCACACTAGACCGTCCTCACCCAATTCAACGACGCTTCGACGAAGTCTCGCGGAGGGCACGCTCGAGCATCTCGAGGAGATCTGCTCCGTAGTCATCAGTCGATTTCGAGATGAAATAAGGTGTTCCCACACGTGCCGCAACGTCCGCAAGGTCAACTCTTCCCGAAACGAGCACGATGGGGATCTTCTCCTCGCCCTCCTCGCCAGCATCGTGCAAGACCATTTCGTGAGCCATTTCTGGACCACTCAGCACGGGCATGTCGACATCGAGCACGAGGCAATCAGGGAGCGGCCATGCTGCGAGAGATTTCAGTCCCTCTTGACCCGTGTGTGCGACGCGAATTCGATGGCCGCCCGATTCGAGGAGCGTCTTGGAGAGCTCTGCGACATCGACGTCGTCATCGACGATGAGAACGTTTGCCATCTAGTCTGCATTTGCCGCACGCGGTAACTCAATCGTGAAGACGCATCCAGTGCCGGGAACGTCGCGAACGTAAAGTGTACCGCCGCATGCCTCGACGCCTTTACGACTGATGAAGAGTCCGAGGCCGAGGCCGCTCCGATTCTTGCTGTGCTGCCGAAAGGCCGAAAAGAGCTCTTGCGCTTTCCCGGGGGGCAACCCGCCGCATTCGTCGACGACGTCGATCACGACGTGCTCGTCCTTCACGGTCGCGACGACGGCGACGTGGCCGCCAGACCGCGTGAACTTGAGAGCATTCTGGATGAGGTTGGCGAGCGCACCCGACAAGATATGCGGGTCGACATTCACACTAAGGTGGGACTCGACCGGCAACACGCTGAGGGAAACGCCGCGCTGCTTGGCTTCGAGCGTCCCGTTGATTTCTGCCTCTTCGAGGATTTGATGGAGCGCGACACGTTCGTTGTGCACGTTGTTCGAGTCGACGCGAACATTGACGAGGGAGCGATCGATCAGGACATTCATGCGCTCGAGGTTGCTTTCGACGACCGCGGCGACGCTTCCGCCGAACGGAGCCGCGCCGCTTCGGAGCAGCGCAAAGCCCAACTTTGTGGCCGAGAGCCTGTTGCGCAGCTCGTGGGCGAACGCACCTGCACGCTCGGTTTCGGCGTCGGCGATTCGAAGCTCGCGTTGCGCCGTGAATGACGTCACCGCTTCGGCCATGGCATCGTCTAGGCTCTTGTTGAGAGTGTGAAACTCGTCCGGCGTGATGGGCTCGTTGACTTCAGTCGCGAGCTCCGTGATGGCCTGACAGATGTCGCCGTAGTCGCGGATGACTTGCGCAACGGTGAAGCCCTTGTGGAGCAGCTCACCGCCCCGGTTCGACGCGCTCGTTTGGATGTCTTGCTTGGTCTTCGCCGAAGCAACGCGCAGGACCGCGACGAGCTGATCGAGAAACAGCGGAACACCGCTCGTTAGCTCGTTTTCGGTGGGAGTGGGCGCGGACCGCTGAGCCACCTTGGCACGGGTGCGCGCAATGAGGTCCTCGCGCCGCGTGGTGACGAACTCGTGAAGCATATGCATGGCCCTTGCAAGACTCGTGTCACCACCAATCCACGAGTGATCTCGCAGTACTTGGGAAGCTTTGGTCGCGCATCCTTCGCAATTCGAGAACCGCGTCGACTGAACTGGCATTGCTTGGGCTGCGCGGCGCGTGGCACCGTTCGTGCTAACTTTTTGGCCGTGATCAACCTCACCGTTTTTGGGAAAACCGACATCGGTCTGAAGCGCAAAAATAACGAGGACGCTTTCGTCGTCGCCGACTTGACCGGCGGAAACATGATCGACACCCCCGCAAGCGTGCGGTTCGAAGTGGGGCAGCGCGGCGTGCTTGTCGCGGTGTCCGATGGGATGGGCGGGCATCAAGCTGGGGAAGTGGCGAGCGCGCTCGTTGTCCAGTCGTTGCTGCGCTCGATGGCCTCCGCGCCCACGCCTTCTCCCCACGACACGCTCATGGAGGAAGCCGTGAAGAAGGCGAGCCGTGACGTGCGAGAAGCTGCGCACTTGCCCGGTCGCGAGCACATGGGCGCGACGCTCACCGCGATGTACATCTGCGGGCAGACCGCGCACATCGCCGAAGTCGGTGATTCGCGCGCTTACCTCCTTCGCGGTGGGAGCATCACGCAGGTCACGCACGACCAAAGCTTCGTTCAGGTGCTCGTCGACGTCGGCTCGCTCACCGAAGACGAAGCCAAGCGCTCGGAATATCGCAGTGTCATCCTTCAATCGATGGGCCAGCCCAAAGACGTGAAGGTCGCCCTTGGGCGTTTGGAGTTGCGCGATCACGACTGCTTCGTGCTGTGCTCCGACGGCTTGTCGAACGCGGTCGAGCCCGACGAGATTCGCGACATCGTGCTCCGCGAGCGCAACCTCGACGTTGCCGCATGCGCGCTCGTGGCGCTCGCCAACGAGCGCGGTGGCGATGACAACATCACGGTGATCATCGGCGGCGTCAGCGGCGATCTCACGAGGCCCGCGGTAGGCGAGACCGCCGCAGACTCGCTCTCGGTCATCCAGGCGTTCAAGTCGTGAGATTTTAGTGAGGTCGTTTGTGAGACTCACGCACGACGCCGCGTTCATTTGCGGGAATGCGAACGACGTGCTTGAGCCGCTCGATGAGCTCGGTGGTGTCGAGGTTGGCGAAGTCCTTGTCGACCGACGTGAGAAGGTGCTTGCGAAGCTCGGGCGTGAGCTCGTTTTTCACGGCGCCGAGAAAATGAGGCGGCGCGACGAGCACCCATCGCGCGAACCGATTCTCGCGCCTCGCTTGGTCGAGCATGTTCACGAGCGCGTGGCCGAAGTGGGCCTTCTCCGTCTCTTTCGGGCTCGACGCGGGTGCGAGCGCGTTGTGGTGTGCGCTCGCTCCGAGCGACGAACGCTGCCCCATGTGATCGCTCGAGAGCGCAGCCGCCTTCTCGCGCGATTCGGAGTGGTGCCACGCAAGGACAACGTGCCAAGCGGGATCGTGGTCGAGAATCTCGAAAACTCGCGCGCGCGCGGCGTCGCAGACCAGAATCCAAACTGTGTTCATGACTCCGGTGAACGCACGATTCGAGCCGGAACATCCAACGAGAAAACGCAGCCTTTGCCCGGGATATCGCGAACGCGAAGCTTGCCGTGGTGCGCTTTGGCAACTTTGAGGCAAATGGACAGCCCCAACCCAACGCCGGTGCGATCCAAGCCATGCTGCTCGAAGGGTCGAAAGGCTGACGTCGCTGCCCCCTCGGGAAGGCCGCCGCACTCGTCTTCGATCTCGAAGACCACGCGCTCAGCGGCAACATGCGCACGAAGGAGGACAGCCCCGCCGATGTGCGTGAACTTGAATGCGTTGTGAAGCAGGTTCGAGAGCGCTGCAGCGAGAAGCTGACGGTCACCGTGGACGACAATTTTGGGATCGACCGGTGCGACTGCGAAACGGACGCGTCGTGATTGCGCTTCGAGCGACGCGCCGATCTGAACCTCCTCCACGAGGTCGGCCACGGGGAAGTGCTCGAACGTTTGTAAGCCTGCGTCGGCGCGCACCTCGGCGAGGGATCGATCGACGAGCTCGCGAAGCCCGTCGAGGCTGCGCTCGAGGAGGGCGGCCGTGTTGCCGCCAACGGTGACCTGACCGCTCTTGATGACGTCGAATGCGAGAATGCCAACGTTGACGCGGTTGCGGAGCTCGTGCGCGAGAATGCCGAGTCGCTCGGTCCCTTCGCGGGTGATTGTGCGCTCGCGTTCGCGCGCGTACTCCGTCACGGCACCGGCGATGGCGTCGTCGAGGCAGAGATTGAGCGTTTGGAGCTCGTTCGGAGAAATGTTGGCTGACCGCTCGACAGCGAGCTCCGCGATGACCTGACAGACGTCGCCGTATGCGTGCACGACCTGCGCAATCGTGACACCGAGCCGAAGGAGGTCTTGGCCATGGCGTCCCGCGCGAACGCTGATGTCCGCGTGATCGATCACATCGCTCGATTTCGCGAGCACGAGAGCGGCACAGACCTGATCGACGAACATCGGGATGGCGCTCGTCAATGTGGCGTCATCGTGAGTCGAACGTGATGTAAAGCGCGCTCTCGTGCGGGCGATGATGGCGTCGCGGTGCGAGGTGATGAACGTGTCGAGCACGTCAGGACGACGTACGTCGGTTGCTCGCTTGCCAACGATAGAGTGTGGAGAGATCGATCCCGAGGATCTCGGCGGCGCGCTCTTTGTTACCGCCGGTGTGCACGAGCACCCACTCGGTGTATTCGCGATTGAGCTCGCGGAGCGTCCACGGTGAGGTCGTGGGCCAGCTTTCGGCGCGCCCCGTCGCGGTGGTGGGTTCTTGGGGTGTGATCTGGTTGACGTCGATCATTTCGTCCACACCGAACACGACCGCTCGCTCGATCACGCTTGCGAGCTCGCGAACGTTGCCCGGCCACGCCATCTTCGCGAGTGCTTCGAGCGCATCCGCGCCGATGGAGCGCACAGGGGAGAGCGGCGCACGCTGGCACGCCTGCGCGAGAAAGTAAGTGGCGAGCGCGGGGATATCCTCGCGGTGATCGCGGAGCGGTGGCACGACGAGCGGCAAGACGTTGAGGCGAAAGAAGAGATCTTCGCGAAAGCGACCAGCCTTCACGAGCGCCGTGAGATCGCGATGCGTTGCCGCGATGACGCGAACGTCGACGGTTTGTGTGCGCTCGCTTCCGACGGGGCGGATCTCGCCGAACTGGAGCACGCGCAGAAGCTTGGCTTGCAGATCGAGCGGAAGATCGCCGATCTCGTCGAGCAGGAGCGTGCCGCCATCGGCGAGCATGAAGAGGCCGCGCCGCGCGATGGACGCGCCGGTGAACGCTCCGCGTACGTGCCCGAAGATTTCGCCCTCCATCAGCTCGCGAGGGATGGCGGACATGTTGACGGCCACGAAGGGCTGCTCGCTGCGGGCGCTACGCGCGTGAATGGCGCGCGCGACGATCTCTTTTCCGCTGCCGGTCTCGCCCATGACGAGGACGGGAGCGCTCGACCGCGCGACGAAATCAATCGCGGTTTGGACGCCACGCATCGCGGGCCCGACGCCGACGATGTCCGTCATGCCGGGCGCTGCATCGGGGTTGCGCGTGGAGCGCTCGCTTTCGATGGGATGACGTCGCTCGTCGAGGGCGTTCGCGACGACCGTGCGCAGCGTTTTTGCGTCGCAGGGTTTCTCGACGTATTCGAACGCGCCGCGCTTCACGGCATCGACTGCTTGGCGAACGCCACCGATGCCAACACCAGTCATGACGATGAACGGAACGGCCGGGTGCGTTTGCTTCAGTCGATCGAGTAGCTCGAGACCATTCATGCCGTCCATGACGACGTCGCAGATGACGACGTCGACAGTCTGCTTCTCGACGATGCGGAGAGCAGCCGCGGCGCTATCGGCCACGGCGCATTCGTGGCCGTCGCCTGACACGACGAGCTGGAGTGCCTCGAGCATGTCGCGGTCGTCGTCGACAATCAGTACGCGTGACTGCTGCATGAGCCTGAATCTAAGCACGAGCTTCGCAGTTTGCGGCTTAATCTTTGCGAAATGCGTACTAGCTCACGCGCAGGGTGAGCTCGATCAGCGCAGGTGCCACACCAATACGAACGGGCGGACCGCTCGTTCCGAGACCGGGATGCACCACAAGTGTGCTGGAGTGCTCGTGATAAACGCCGAGCGTGTGTTTGTGAGACCGGGTCATCAAGTTGGCGTGACGCGCCGCGAAGGGTAGGGCGAGCTGTCCGCCGTGCGTGTGGCCGCTCAAAACGAGATCGACGCCGCGTGCGGCCGCAGCAGGGAAATCCTCCGGATCGTGGGCGAGCAAGATCGACGGCATGGCCTCGGGCCGCGCACGGAGTGCCTCGTCGAGGTCGGCGTGCTTCGACCAGCGGTCGTCGATGGCTGCAAGATACACGTGCTCTCCACCGCGCTCGAGGAGCTCGCCCTCGTTGCGCAAGACGCGGACGCCGCGCGCGCGAAGTTTGTCGACGAGCGACTCGACGGCGCCTGCCGAATAATCGTGATTGCCGAGCGCAACGACCACTCCATCCTTCGCGCGGAGCGAGCCAACGATGTCGGCGATATCGTCGTGAAAGGATGCGCCGTTCGAAACCATGTCGCCCGTGACGACGGTGAGATCCGGCGCGAGCGCATTCGCGGCGCGAACCCAACGCATGCCCCACGCGCGTGGCGTCCACGGGCCGATGTGCAAATCGGAGAGCTGAACGATTCGGTAGCCGTCGAATCGCTTGTCGAGATTCACGATCGGGATCGCGATGCGACGCGTCGCGATGAAGCGCCGGCGAACGAATGCGCCGTACATCGCAATCACGAGCGCGATGGCCCACGAAGCCACGAGCGCGACCTTCGCCGATGCGAGCACGAGTGCAACGAGAGCGATGGGCAGCGCGATGAGCCCCGAGGTCCAATGAACGAAATACGGAACGTCGACGAGCGACGTGCGCCATCGCGAGCGCTTGTCGCCGCGGAGGTATTCGTTCGTCAGCGGAACGGCAGCGGCGATACCAGCCGCGGCGAATGCGAGCCCAGCCCACGGCGAGATTGCTACCGCGACGGCAGCCGCCGGAACGACGTGCGCGATCGCAGTCAGCACGAGCGTCTGCCGCATGAAACGACCCACCACCTGAGAATGCGCCAAAGGTTTGTGGTATTCCACCCCGGGTCCAATGCTGTTTTCTCGCGCGCTCATTCCCACGCTCAAAGAGGCTCCTCAAGACGCTACGAGCGCGAGCCACGCCTTTCTCTTGCGCGCCGGTTACATCCGCCGCGTTGGCGCTGGCATCTACGATTTCTTGCCGCTGGGCTTGCGGGTCTTTCGAAACGTCGAGCGCATCGTGCGCGAAGAGATGGATCGCGCCGGCGGTCTCGAGATCCTCATGCCGGTGCTCTTGCCCGGCGAGTACTACAAAGAGACGAACCGCTGGGAGCTCTACGGCGACGTCCTCTTCCGTTTGAAGGACCGCAAAGGCGGCGACTACAACCTCGCCCCGACGCACGAAGAAATCGTGACGGACATCGCGCGCCGGGAGATCAAATCGTATCGCGACATGCCGAAGAACCTTTACCAAATCCAAACGAAATTCCGCGACGAGCCGCGCCCGCGCGCCGGACTCTTGCGCTGCCGCGAGTTCACGATGAAGGACGCATATTCCTTCGACGTGAGCGAAGAAAAAGCCCTCGAAAGCTACGAGAAAATGCGTGCAGCTTACACGCGTATTTTCGAGCGCATGGGCCTCCGGTTCCGCATGGTCGCCGCCGACAGCGGCGCGATGGGCGGCAACACGAGCGCCGAGTTCCAGGTCCTCGTCGACGCCGGTGAGGACGCCATCGTCGCTTGCGACAAATGCGATTACGCCGCCAACGTCGAAGTCGCCGAAGTGCGCTTGCTCGACCCGGGCCGCCGCGCGATGGCCACCACGATCCACATGATGAAGGTCCACACGCCGGGCCAAAAGACGATCGACGAGGTCTCGAAGTTCCTCAACGTGAAGCCCAGCGAGACGTTCAAGTCCCTCCTCTATGTAGGAAAAGAGAAGAACGCAGTCGTCATGGTGATGATGCGCGGCGATCACGAGCTCAACGAAGTGAAGCTCGCTCGTGTGCTCGGCACCGCAGAGGTTCACATGGCAGCCGAAGCCGACGTGAAAGCCGCGACGGGCGCCGAGCTCGGTTACGCGGGGCCGATTGGCTTCAAGGGAAAGATCTACATCGATTGCGCGGCCACGCTCGTTCGCAATGGCGTCACCGGCGCCAACGAGACGGACCACCACCTCGCGAACGTCAATCACGGGCGCGACTTCGAAGCCGAAGTCGTCGACGTGCGGCTCGCGAGCGACGGCGATCTGTGTCCGCGCTGCGATGGCGGTCGCTTGCATGCGTACAAAGGCATCGAGGCCGGTCACATCTTCGTGCTCGGCACGCACTACTCGGCGAAAATGGGCGCCACCTTCCTCGACGCCGAAGGCAAAGAGAACCCCGTCGTGATGGGCTGCTACGGCATCGGCGTGTCGCGCCTCGTCGCGACGGCAATCGAGCAGCACCATGACGACAACGGCATCTCGTGGCCTATGTCGCTCGCGCCTTACAAGGTTCACATTTGCACGCTCGGCACGGACGCCGCCGTCATCGCCGCCGCGAAGACGATCGTCACGGGTCTCGAAGCTGCGAACATCGACGTCTTGTGGGACGACCGCGACGAGCGGCCCGGCGTGAAATTCAAAGACGCCGATCTCATCGGTATCCCGCTGCGCGTCACGATCGGCGCGAAGGGTCTCGCGGCCGGCGGTGTCGAGCTGAAGCCGCGCACCGAGAAGGATCCGAAAAAATCCGAAATCGTTCCCGTCGATGGCGCGGTGAAACTCATCAGCGATCGAATTCACGCTGCTCTCGGCACGTCGTGAACAAGAAGACGATCACATCGACCGACGCAGTCCACGCGGGCGAGCGCAAGAAGAAAGCGTTCGATGCCGTGCCGCAACCCGTCGCGATGACGGCCACATACACGTTCGATGACTCCGCCGAGATCGTCGCGCACACCGAGGGGCGGCACCCGCGGCCCGAGCGCGAAGAGTACGGTCGCTACGGAAACCCGACGTGTCGCGCCGTCGAAGAGCGCCTCGCCGCGCTCGAAGGTACCGAAGACGGCGTGCTCTTTTCGAGCGGAATGGCCGCGGTATCGACGGCGATCCTTGCACTATGCAAGCTTGGCGATCACGTCGTTCTCTTCTCCGAGTGCTACCGCATGACGCGCGAGCTCGTCGAGACCACGCTCGCGCGCTTC
>JBBSFE010000186.1:0-9364 GCA_038239005.1 Polyangiales bacterium | reverse complement strand
GCACCTATCGAGTGGCCTCGCACGCGCGAGCGCGAAGATGTCCGCGCCTTGCTCGACGCCAACCGTTTCCGTCAGCTCACAATCGTCGCGACTTCGTGATTTCCGCGACCATTTCCGACGTGGTTCGCTGAACGGATACGAGACGGAGACGGAGACGGAGACGGAGACGGAGACGGAGCCAGCGTCGCCCCGCTCACGCGTACGCTTACGCTCACGCTCACGCTCACGCTTACGCTCACGCGCACCTCACGCCTACGCTCGCTTCTGCGTTTGTGTCGGCGTCGACGCGGCGTTGGCGTGCGCGTTGGCGTAGGCGTTGGCGTGCGCGTTGGCGTTAGCGTGCGCGTTGGTGCAGGCGTTGCGCGTAGGCGTGCGCCCTATGTGAGCGGCAAGTAGCGCCCGCTTTGCGGTCGCTACTTGCCGATCGCGCCGCGGTACACGTAGCCCTCGCTCGCGAACGTCGGGCCGAACTTGATCTTGTACCAGCCGCCTTCGGACGCTCCGAGCTGAACCTTCGTGCCGCGCGGGAGATGACCGATGATCGTGCCAGTGTGTGGCGCGTCGCGGACGACGGCGGTTTCCCACGCGACGGCCGCCGTGCCTTCCGGAAGCGACGTACCTGGCGTGCCGGTGCCAGGCGTGCCCGCGGTCGTGCTGGTTGGGGTCGGCTCGGAGCCGGATTGGATGTTGACCACGTAGAGCACGGAGTAGCGCGCGTTCGTGTGGTCGACGGACTTGAGGCTCATCGACTTCACCTCGCCCGCGACGAATGCCTTGAGGGAGTCGACGTCTTTCACAGTCGATGACTTGCCGCTCTCGACCGAGATGCGATTGTTCGCGAAGTCGAGGCCGAGGACGACGTTGAGCTTGCCCGGGTTGTCGCTCGTCGCGGGGGCTTGAGCGAGACGCTTGAGCCGCGTCTGCACGAGCGGGTCGAGACCAGCCAGCCCTCCGCAGTCTTTGCCTTTGAGCGCTTCGCCGTCTTCCGCTTTGCACGAGAGGATCGCGCCGCGACCGACGGTGATCGTCACTTGAGTGGGAGCCGCGCTCGTCATTGCAGAGGGAGGCGGAGTTACGCTTGCGATGGCAGCGACCGATGCAGCTTCAGCGGCACGCGAGGCAGCAGCGACGGCGCTCAAGGCTTCGGCCGGAGCCGTCGGACCGAGGCGAACGCCCGCAATCTTGGGCCAAGCGACGCCGATGGCAAAACCGATGAGCGCGATCACGCCGACGCGCAGCCAAGACGGGCGGTCCGCGGCGGGCGCGGGAATTTGCACCGTCGGACGTGCTGCCATGCGGGCGATCGTTAGCACGTAAGAAAAAGGTAGGCGAAATACCGACACCCTTTCACAACGCCGATGGGCGCTTCGCGCTTCCCGATCAGAAGGGCGGTTCGTCGTCGTTCGAGCTCGTGGTCTCGAACGGAGCCGTGCGGGCGCGGCCTTGCGAGTCGACGGTGAGGAGGCGCTCGATGCGCTGCTGGGCGGCGTCGAGACGCTCTTGAGCTAGACGGGAAAGGCGAACGCCTTCTTCGAAAAGCTGAAGCGATTGCTCGAGCGGGAGCTCGCCTTCTTCGAGCTTCTCGACGATGTGCGAAAGGCGCTCCATCGATTGCTCGAAGCTCACCGACGGAGGAGGCGCTTCCTTCGGCGCGGTCATTTCTGAGGCACCATCGGCGCGAGCACGAGGCGGCCATCGCCGGGCGGAACGCCTGCAACGAGCGCGTAGCCATCGGCGTCGAACGCGACCGGGATCGCGACGCCTTCGGCAGTGACGTACGAGCCGAGCATCGTCTGCGTTGGCGGTTGACCTTCGGGGCCAGCGACACGCAACCACGCGACCTCGCGCACGGGCCAAGGCGCAGGCGGGGTGGCGTTCGCGAGAGCGCGCGTCGCGACGTCTCGGATACGCGCTTCGGGATCGAACCGCGCGGTGACCGAGAGGATCTCGTTTCGCACGGGCGCAGGCGAACGATGCGCGAGCGCCGTGATTTGCGCGAGGCGCACGAGCGGCTCGGCTTCGAAGCGTGTGGCTTCCGCGAGACGACCCGTGGCGCTCGGCTCCTCGCTCGCGCTAAGGCCGCGCGCAACGTGACTTCGCATGAGCGGGTCCGTCGAGAGGACGAGCGACGTGAGCTTGTCTTTGACGGTGTCGCCTTTGCGCGATGCAAGCGCGGCCGCGGAGAGCGGTGCGTCAGCGCCGCCGGCTTCGACGCGTTGAATGAGCGAGAGCGTCGGCACGATGGCGCGCGGATCGCCGTCGAGCAGACCAATGGCGAGCACAGCGCGTGTGGCGTCGTCGGGCTCGCGTGAGTAGCGCGACAAGAGCGCGTCGGCCGAGCGCAACGTGCGACCGTCGTAGCCGGAGAGCGCGCCCATCGCCGCGGCGCGGCGCACGGCGGCGTCGCGATCTTCGAGGTACGATTCGGGGTTCGCGCGACCGAGCGCGACGCGCGCGAAAGCGGCAACGGAGCGATCCGCGGAGTCGGCGGAAGCTCGGAGTGCTTCGATGACTTCGTCGAGGACGCTCGAGTGCTCGCCGCGCAAGAGAACGCGAACGACGTACCCGCGCACCGCAAGCCGGCGCAGCGCGCGTTCTTTCGAGAGTCGCTCGATCGCGTGGCCGGCGTCTTCGTTTGGCGACCGCGCAATGGCTTGCACGGCATCACCGCCGAGTCGCGGATCAGCGGCGACGCTGACGAGAACTTTGAGGCCCTCGCCCGTGGCAATGCCGCGACCGAGCGCGGCGATGACGTCGGCGCGCGTATCGCGATCGCTCACGGCTGCAAATCGCGCGGCGAGTGCTTTCACGACGTCCCCGTCTTGTGCACGGTGCGCCAAGCGAATGCCCGCCGCAGCGGTGTCAGTGGATCCGAGGAGCTGAGCCACGGCGTGGAATCGCTCGGGGGCATCGAGCAAGACGAGCGTCTCGCCTGCGGCGGCACGAACATGCGCATCGGAATCGGCGAAGCTCGAAATCGCGATGGGTCGAACACGCCCATCGCCGAGCTGACCGAGAGCGATCATGCATGCTGCACGCGTTGTGGCGTCGACCGAGCCTTGCGAGCGCGCCAGAAGAAGCTCGAGGCCGCGCAAATCGCCCGACTGCGCGAGGGCGCGAGCCGCGGACGCCGACGTAGGTGGCGCGAGTGTCGTGCTCGCGGTGGCCGATGGATCCGAAGCGAGAGCGCGCAGCGCATTTTCGTGGCTCGAGCCGCTCTCGCGCGCCGCGGTAACGACGGCATCGAGCGCACGTGGATCATGCGACGCAACGAGCGCACGTGCAGCAATCTGCCGTGCCAGCTCGACACGCGCGGCCGACGTCGCCGTCGTGATGGGCGTGGCCGTGCGTGCGGTGTGTGACGGACGCGCTGTTGCGTTGAGCAACGCAATGAGACGCGCACGGGGCGCATCTTGGGAAACGAACGGACCGAGCGCGCGAGCGAGCTCGATCAACGTGAGGTCGTCGTTGTTGGATGCGTCGGCTTGAGCGACGATCAATGCGACCGCTTCGGGTGTGCCCGACGAAGCGGCGCGCAAAATCCCGCGGCGGATCGATTCGCTGTCACCTTCGCGAAGAAGCACCTCGGCGTGATCGGCGCCGAACCGCGCGCGAAGCGGCGAGATGGTCGATTCCTCGACCACTTCTTGCTGCTCGGGCTCTTCGTCGTCGTCGTCGCTCATCGTCACGCGCGGCGGAGGAGGCGGACGATGGCGAACCTGTGCCGCGGCTTGCTGAGTCGTCGTGACGGCGAGCGCAAGGACGAGTGCGAGCCCGAGCCTCGCGGAGAGCGCAACGCGCGCGCGCATCATTTCTTCGCCGGAGGCGGCGGCGCCGCGAAAATCACGAGGCCGATGCCGCTTGCCGCCGTCGGCATGTTCTTCACGGCGTCCCAACCGACGGTCTCCGCGGAGCCATCACGCCGCGTGATCGCGGTGATCGCATTCACGATCGCAAGAGAGCGCGCGAGTGCTTGCGCCGTCGCCTCGGGCGTTGTCGCCGCGGGCTTCGAGGCGATACCGAGCGTCCAGTCGCGGTGTTTGTTCAGCTCGAGCGAGACCGCACGAATCGTATTCATGCTCTCGGGATCGATCGTCGGAGCTTCAGGTGTGCCTGCGATCTTGATCGCGTTCGCGAGCTTCACGACGAGGCTCGCGGCGAGCGGGAGGCGCGTATCCACGGTGACGAGCGCTTTGCCGCCTTCATCGGGGCAGCCGTCGTCGTCTTTGATGCCGTTGAACACTTCGGCCGCATCCGGGCATTCGTCTTTGTCGTTGGTGAATCCGTCGCCGTCGCGATCGGGATTCGGACAACCATTGAGCTTCGGATCCGTCGAAGGCTCGCCGGGAACGGTCGGACACGCATCTTGACCGTTGGGCACGCCGTCGCCGTCATCGTCTTTGTTTGGATCGGCAGCGACCGGAACGACGGGGATCACGTCGGGCGGCGTCGTGACGGCGTGCGGGCATCCATTGAGCTTCGGATCATCCGACTTCGGGCCCGCGACGTTGGGGCAAGCGTCTTCGCGGTCGATGATGCCGTCGTTGTCGTTGTCGATGTCGGGGCAGCCGTCGGAGTCTTCGAAGCCGTCGCGATCTTCGGGGATGTCTTCGCATTGGTCGACGTTGTCGGGCACGCCGTCGTGATCTTTGTCGTGCTCGCGCGGCGCCCAACCGGCGCCGAGAACGAAACGCACGCCCGGCACGCCGACGGCGTCGTCCAGACCGATGTCGACGCCCGCGAGAATGTAGGCGTCTTTGTCGCGGCCGAGCGCGATGCGATCCGACAAGCCGAGCATCACCGGCGAGAGCGCGCTCGCACCGCGATCGACGAACGGAGCTTGCGTGCCCGCCGGCAGCCAGCCGTGAACCGCGACCTCCCACGTTTGGCGATCGTCTTTGTCGATGCCGAAGACGCCCGGCCGAATGCGAAACCCGAGGCTGAATGGAATTTCGTCGCCGAAGTTGTACCCGCCCGCGGACGCGGCGGGCCACGTGCGCGTTTCGGTGCGGAGAAAATATCCGAGGCTCGCTTGAAAGCTGGCGATGACGAACGAGTAGTCGAGCACGAGCCGCATGTGCGCCGTGACCGCGCCTTCACCGGCGAAGCTCGAGTGATCGCCCGTCGGTAGTGTCATCCCCGCGATTGCAGCGAGGCCGAGCCCGCCGTTTGGGTTGCCGATGATTTTTACTTTTGCGATGAGGCCGATGTCGCCGAGTGCGGTCTGCGCGACGGGGAGCGATGCGATTGTCGCTGGCATCGAGTCGCTTCCGGTTTGGAAGACGACCATCGGCACGACAATGCCGAGCGATGCGGAGCTCCCGAGCCCGACGTTGGCGACGGCGTTCAAACCGAAACCCCAATCGACGGGGCGATAGAGAACGTTTTGCGATGCGCTGTCTTTCACGCTGACGGGCCGCAGCTGCCAATCGGCAAACGCCCCAACGTTGAACGCCCAAGGCCCCGGCGTATTGGGCGACTCGAGCACGAGGCTCGCCGAGGGGTCCGGTGACGGCCGCCACGTTCGCACGTCGAGAGACGGAAGCTGTGCGCTTGCCGCCGATTCGATCAAACAGAGTGAAAGCGACGCGAAAACGGCGCAGCGAAGGCGCATGGGCCAGGCAACCTTAGAGGAGGTTCCCTTGTTTTACGAGCCCTTCGCGCTAGTTCGAAAGACCTTCGGTTTCCATCGGTTCGGCTGCCTTTGGCTCTTCCACGCGCGCCACGTCGCCTTGGCGCTCGCGCCAGCGTTTGATGGCGCCGCTCAAGATGTCGCCGATGAGCGCGCGGTAATCCATGCCCGCCCCGTTCGCGATGAGACACAAGTCGCTGTAGTCGGGTGTGAGGCCGGGCAGCGGATTGACCTCGATGACGTAGACCTTGCCGTTCGGCGCGAGACGTAGATCGATTCGCGCGACGTCGCGGCAACCGAGCGTCGTGAATGTCGAGCGGCAGACGCGTTCGATCGTGCGGAGCTCTTCTTTCGTGACAGCAGCAGGAACTTCGTACCGAACGAAGCGCTGCCAATCTTGCTTGCACTCGTAGTCGTAGACGGGGCGCTCGCTCGGGTTCAAAAACGCGACCTCCATCGGAGGGAGCACGCGAGGGCGTCGCTCGCCGAGGAGACCCACGGTGAGCTCGCGGCCGAAGACGTATTCCTCGACGAGCGCGGGTTGCCCGTAGCGCTCGATGATCTCACGCGCGATCTCGCGCACGCCCGCTTCGTCGTCGACGACGCATTTCCCCGTGATGCCTTTGCTCGTGCCCTCGGCGTTGGGTTTGACGATGACCGGGTACTTGAACCCACGAAGCTTCTCGCGACCCGTGATGAGGACTTGCCACTCGGGAGTGTCGACGTCTTTGAGCAAACGCTTCGCGAGACCTTTGTCGAGACAGATGCTGAGCGTTGCCGAGTCGCTGCCGGTGTACGGAACGCCGAGTAGCTCGCACAGCGACGGAACTTGCGCTTCGCGGTTGCGGCCGCGAATGCCCTCGGCGACGTTGAAGAGGACATCGACTCCGCTCGCGATGAGCGCGCGCGGGAAATCGGCGTTCGCTTCGAGGGGCACGACGGTGTGCCCGTGGCTCTCGATGGCTTTGGAGATCGCGTCGATCGTTTCGGGCGGATCGTATTCGGCTTCGCGGTCGTCGCCGCCATCCGATGCGACGCGTTTCATGTTGAACGCAAGGCCCACGCGAAGCTGCGTGCGACGCGTTTTGGGGCGGGGTTTGGCCTGTTCGAGCTGCGCGAGCAAGTTCGTTCGCGCGCATGCGGCACGCAAAATCGCGAGCACCGCAGCCTCGTAATCGAGACCTTTCTTTGTGGCGGCGACAGCGAACGGACCATCGGGCTCGAGACCCGCGAGCGGCGTCGCGCTGAGGAACCAAACTTCGCCGTCTGCGCCGACGCGAAAATCGAGGTAACCAAAATCGCGAATGCCGAGCGCCGAAAAAATTCTCTCGGAGAGCTCGCACACGCGACTCGAAGCTTTGGGCGAGAGATTTGGCGCGTCGATGATCATGCGCGCGCCGTAGTCGGCGATCGCGAATCGGCGCGGGCCTGAGGCGTCAACGCGCAATTCGATGGGCGGAAAAATTCCGCAGCCGTCGACTTTGTAGACGCGGACGTCGATGCCGGAGATGTAACGCTCGAGGAGAACGCCGTCCGGGTAGGTGTCGAGTAGCTCGTCGACGACGCGACCAAGATCGATCGGATCCTCTGCGACGCTCGATTGCGTGATGCCCTTCGACGAGCCTTCGAAGTTCGGCTTCGCGATGACGGGGAACACGAGGTCGTCGAGCCCGCCCGAGCGCAAGCTCGCACGCGTGACGAGGCGACCGCGTGGAGAAGGAACGCCGCAGCCGACGAGGACTTTCTTGGTGAGTGATTTGTCGAGCGTGATGCAGAGCGTGTATGCGTCGCTACCCGTTGCGGGCATGCCGAGCTCTTCGAAGAGCGCAGCGTAAAACCCACGACGCACGCGACCGCGCCGACCTTCGGCGATGTTGAAAATCATGTCGGGCGAGTACGCCTCGAGTCGCGCGACGAGACGCGACGGCGGGCCGCTGACATCGATACGTTCGACGTGGTGACCGGCACGCGAGAGTGCGCGCGCGAGTGCGTCGATGGTCTCGGGTGTGTCGAATTCGGCGTCCTCCACCGCGCACGACAGGCGTAAGTTGTGAGCGAGAGCGATACGCACGAAATCTCGAGCGCACTTATCACGGGAAGCGACGTCCCAAGAAGGGCGTTCTTCGATCATGCGGTGGGTGGCGTTGGTCTTTTTGGTGGGGTGCCCGTCGGCGTCAGTGCAGCACGTCGACATCGCCACACCGCTGGCGAGCGCGTCGATTGCGCGCGTTGCGGTTCCACCAATCGTGCCGTCGAAAAAAGTCGCGGCGATACACGCTGGCGCACTCGCGCATCGCCGAGATTCACGTTGGCGCCGCCGAGCTCTTCGAGACCATCGACGATCAAGGCAAGCCCTTCGACTGCACCTCCGCGCAAGACGGCTTGAGGCTCGTCTTTCCCTGATGGTGTAACGTCGGCAGGTGCTGAACGTCCTCTGCCTCGCGACCTTCTACAAAGGCGAACGCTTCATGCGCGAAGCGGTCGCGCAGGGGGCGCGCGTCTATTTGCTGACGGCTGCGAAGCTTTTGATGCGTCCTTGGCCGCGTGACATCCTCGCCGACGTCTTCGCGATGCGCGATGGCGCCGACCTCGGCGAGACGACGCGCACCGTTTCGTATCTCGCGCGTAGCGTTCGCTTCGATCGCATCGTCGCGCTCGACGACTTCGACGTCGAAACCGCAGCATCGCTCCGCGAGCATTTGCGTATCCCCGGCATGGGTGACACCACCGCGCGCCACTTTCGCGACAAGCTCGCCATGCGCATGAAGGCGCAAGAAGAAGGCATCTTGGTGCCCGATTTCGTGCACGTCCTCAACTACGACGCCGTGCGCGATTTCATGAAGCGCATGCCGCCACCGTGGATGAACAAACCGCGCTCCGAGGCGAGCGCGGCGGGCATCACCAAAGTTCACAACGAAGAGCAGCTCTGGGAGCTCGTGAACAAACAAGGCGATCGGCAATCGAACTTTTTGCTCGAGCAGTTCTTGCCCGGCGACGTTTATCACGTCGACTCGATCGTTTCGGAGCGCAAGGTGTGCTTCGCCGAAGTGCACAGGTGCGGGCTTCCGCCTTTCGACGTCGCACACGGTGGCGGCATGTTCTCGACGAGCACCGTGCCGCGCGGGTCGACCGACGAAGTCGAGCTTCGCGCGCTCAACGAACGCACGCTGAAGTGCATGAACCTCGTGCGCGGCGTTTCGCACATCGAGTTCATCAAGGCCAAAGCCGACGGCAAATTCTACATGCTCGAATGCGCCGCCCGCGTCGGGGGCGCGCACATCGCCGACATGGTGGAAGCCGCAACGGGCGTAAACCTCTGGGCCGAGTGGGCCAAGATCGAAGTCGGCGGCGGCAAGGCTCCATACGACCCACCGAAGCCACGCGCCGACTACGGCGGCCTCATCATCACGCTCGCCAAAGAAGAACGCCCCGACCTCTCCGCGTTCACGGACCCCGAGCTCGTCTTCCGCTCCCCCGAAAAAAACCACGTCGGGTTGGTCCTTGGCTCCCCATCGCACGATCGCATCCAGCAACTACTTGCAAACTACATGGACCGCATCCGGCCACTCGTTGCGATGCTTCCCGCCCTCGACCGCCCTACGAATTAAACGCAGCCTGAGACAGCCGCCAAGGCGCCAAGGCGCCCGCAGACGAGAAGATTATTGGGTTCGGAACACGCGTAAACGCGCGGTTTGAACCCTCTCCCTCGTCTGGCGCGTTGGCGCCTTGGCG
>JBBSFE010000185.1:0-9371 GCA_038239005.1 Polyangiales bacterium | reverse complement strand
CTCGCCGCGCTCGGCCTCGCGCAAGCCCACGACGAAGCCACGCGCGAGCTCGCCGCACTCGGCGGCGAGGTTTCGACGCTGAGGCGCCTGCCCGCCGAGCCCGCCCCTCCCAGCGAAGTCCATCGCCGCCTCTACGGCCGCTACGAGGTCATCCGCGAGGTCGCCTCGACGGCGACCTCGCGCGTCCTCGAGTGCACCGACGCCGTTCGCGGCGAACGCGTGGCCGTGAAGATCTTCGCAGCATGGGACACACGCGGCACCGGCAGAGACGCCCTCGCGCGCTTCGAGCGCGAGGTCCGCGTCCTCGGCGCGATCGATCACCCGAATGTCGTCCCTCTCCGCGACTTCATTCCCGACGGCCCCGCGATCGTCCTCGCATGGATGAGCGGCGGCACGCTCGAGACGATGATGCAATCTCCACTCGCTCCAGCGCGCTCCGTCGAAATCGCCGAAGCCGTGCTGCGCGCTCTCGGCGAAGCGCACCGCGTCGGCGTCCTCCATCGCGACGTGAAACCCGCCAACGTCCTCTTCGACGACTCCGGCGTCGCGCGCCTCTCCGACTTCGGCGTTGCGCACCTCAGCGATCTCTCCGTCACCGCAACCGCCGCCGTGATCGGAACGCTCGCGTACATGAGCCCCGAGCAGCGCGAAGGAAAACCCGCCACGGTACAGAGCGACATCTACGGCGTCGGCGCGATCCTCTTCGAGATGCTCACGAACGAGCGCCTCGCTGTCGGCGAAGAACCCAAACTGCGGCCGAGCGGTGTGCACCGCGATCTCGACGCTCGCCACGACGACGCCGTAATGAAGCTCCTCGCCCCATCAGCGCTCGATCGCCCCGCAGACACGTTCGCGGCGCGTCGCGCTCTCTCCGCGCTCACGTGGCCACACGACGTCGAACGCGCAGCTCTGCCAGCGCGCACGCGTCGCCCCGTCCCCGAACGTCCGAGCGGCGCACGCCTCACCGACACCACCCCGCGCGCCCCGATGGTGACCGACGCATGGACTGGTCGAAGCGTCGAACGCATCGCGCTCACACCCGAATCACTCGCGCGCGCTGGCGCGTTCGCTCGCGCGGGCCATCGCGCGCTCCAGTTGGTCTTGCGCGTCGATCGCGACGACGGGCTCATTTGGCTCGAAGCCGCACGCGGTCGAAAGCTCGATCGCGTTCTCAGCGCGCGCGAAAAGACAACGCTCCTCGAGGCGCTTGACGCGCTCCACGCGCACGGTGTCGTCCACGGACACGTCGACGCCACTCACGTTGCAGTCGGCGCGAACGACGTCGTCTTGCTGTTCGATCCGCGCGGCGATCGCACCGCAACGGCCGATACGGATTTCGCTCAGCTACGCCGCCTCACGTAACCGCATCGACGAGAGCCAGCAGCACACGCGCACACGCGGGAATATCCGCGGCGTCGATGTCCCGCGGAAAGTGGACGAATCCGTGCGCGAGCTCGCCCCACATGCGCGCCGTGTCCACGCCGTCGTGTGCGCTCGATCGCATCATGCGTCGCGAGCGCGTCGCAAGCGACGCGACACCGTGTGCGGTCGCGTTGCACACATAAGCGTTGTCGTCGCTCGAGCGTCGAAGCTCCGCACCGCGAACGACACGCGTCAGCGTTTCTCGCTCGAGCGCATCGCGGGCCGCTTCGCACGCGCGCCGCACATCGAGCGTGGCCGAAATGACGCTCGTGCTCTTCGCCGCACGTGGTCGCATGCCGAACGCATCACGCCGCGCGACACGTGCCGTCGTTGCTACGGTCTCGACCCAGATCGGCTGCGCGGGCCCCGCAACACCACACATGACGATCGCCGACGCGCGCGCCGCGCGAGCCTCCGCAGCCACGAGCGCCGCGGCCGCCTCCCACACCACCGGAAGAATCATGAGCGACACTTCGAGGTCCCGACCGGAAGCGAAGCTCACGATGCCTCGCCCCACTGCGAAATCTTTCGAGCGCACCGAGGGTGAACGCAGCGCGATGCCCGCGTCACGTGCGATCTCGCGCACCATTTCGGCCGTCGCGTTGCGCGGCGCACCAGGAAACGCACCAAACCCCGTGACGACGACACGCGCTCCCGCACGCGCCTGGCGAAACGGACGAAATGATTCCACGAGCGCACGCGCACGCGCGGCGCCTCGCTCTCCACGAAGCCTCGATTTCACTCCGATGCAACCGGCAACAAAATCACGAAGCGTGTCCCGCCGTCGGTGGTGCTTGCGACCTCGACCTGACCTTCGTGTGATTCGATGATTCGTTTGACGATGGCGAGGCCGAGCCCCGTTCCCGTTTTGTCGTCTTTCGTCGTGAAAAATGGCAGAAATACGCGCTGAAGATTTTCGTCGGTAATGCCGTGCCCGTTGTCCGAGACGACGACGCGAACGTGAGCTTCGTCGGTCTCGAGCTCGGTGACGATGGTCAATCGGCCGCCGCGCTCGGGCATCGCGTGGCATGCGTTCGTGAACAAATTGACGAACACCTGCGCGAGCTGCTCGGGCCGCCCGCGCACAGGCAGCACGCCATCGCCGAAGGTGCGCTTCACGTCGACGTTGCTCGCTTCGAACAGGTGCTCGCAAAACGCAAAGGCCTGCTCGATGACGGAGCTCAGCACGACCGGCTGCACGATGATCGGCGACGGCCGCGCATAAGAGACGATGTCGCGTGAGAGGCGCAGCATGCGGTGCGCGGATTCGGTGATGCGGCGAAGTCGTTCGACGTCGTCGGCGTCTTCGCGAGCGGCAGCGCGCTTCGCCAGAAAATCCGAGTACGCGAGAATCGACGTGAGCGGATTGTTGATCTCGTGGACCA
The DNA here is from genome assembly GCA_038239005.1 of Polyangiales bacterium. Lineage (GTDB taxonomy): Bacteria > Myxococcota_A > Polyangia > Polyangiales > Polyangiaceae > DASXHD01. The sequence goes on along the minus strand of JBBSFE010000185.1, from coordinate 6,564 downwards.
TCCCCGCCGCGAGTTTCCCGAGCGATGCAAGCTTGTTGCTCTGAACGAGCATCGAATCGCGTTCGTCGAGCGCGGAGCGAAGCTTGTCGATTTGGTCGACCATGCGCGAGCGCTGGCGTGCGTCCTCGAGGACGAAGAGGCCACGGTGAGCGAGCTGCACGGCAGGCGACGCATCGGAGCCGAGGCTCGAGTCGTCACCGGCGACGAGCACGACCGCATCACTTTCGGCGATGCGCACCGCGCGCTCGACGAGGTGCTGCACGAAGAGCTTCCCGGTAGGCACTTCGCGCGAAGGCGGCGACGACGTGTAGGACGCACGCGTGACGTCCGCGCGAAACGTGCGATCGCTCAAGACGACCGCAACTGCATGCCCCGGAAGCAGTGCCGCGAGCCCATCGACGAACGCCTGAATCAAAACATCTTCGCCTTCGGCGACGGGCAGCTCGTGACCGAGCACCAAGAGTCGATCGAGCTGACGCGATGGCACGTCCGCGAGCTGGACGGTGTGACTCGCCGACACCTGCTCTTCGGGCAACACCAATCCCGACACGCTCGCACGCGCCTCGGGCTCGCTATCCGATCTTCTCATGGGGTCCCTCTCGCGAGTCATCGCGCGCTCTCCCCCTCTTTCACGGAGCTCGGAGGACGAGATGGTGTCTCGTCACTCGTCTTGTCGAGATCCAAAATCTTGGCTTGCCCGACGTAAGGCTTCGTTTCGTACTTCGTGATCTTGCCGATCTTGCGGACGATCTCCGCCATGCGCTCGGCTTCTGCGCGAATCACTTCGGCGATACCCGATGCCGGCGACGAAGGCTCGAGCTTGCGCTGCAAAAGGTCCGCCGACATGACGACCGTCGTGAGCGGTTGATTGAGCTCGTGCGCTGCGGTGCCTGCGAGCTCCGCGATGACGGCTTGTCGCTCTTGCGCAATGAGCTGCTCTTGCGCTTGCTGGAGCCGTTGCTCCATGCGCATTTTTTCGCGCAAATCTGTGAAGATGCCGACAGACCCGACGGGCTCGCCATTTTCGTAGAGCAGCGACGCCGAGAGCAGCACGGGAACGGTTTCGCCGCTGGATGCGAGGATCTCGGTGCGAAGCCCTTCGATCCGACCGCCGCCCTGACGAATCATCGCCATGACGTTCTTGGCGGTGCCTTCGGGATAGAGCGAGCGCACGTCTTTGTTGAGGATGTCGGGCGCGGTCACGCCGTAGATGCGTTCGGCTGCACGGTTGAAGAGGAGCACGCTGCCTTTGAGATCGGCGCTGATGATGGCGTCGACGGACGAATCGATGACGCGCTCGAGGAAGTTCTTCGTCTGCAAGAGCTCGCTCGCGACGGCGCGGTCCTGGGTGACGTCGCGGAAGTTGCACAAGATGACGCCGTCTTCGCGAAGCACGGAGCTGAAGGCGAGACTCAAGACGATTTGTTTGCCATCTTTGCGACGAACGCGAACGTCGACGCCGCTCGGAAAGTGCCCTTTCGTGAACCCTTCGCGGAGCTCGCGCACGCGGCGTGCGTCTTCGTGGGCGAGGATTTCGCCAAGCTTGCGGCCGCGCAAATCTTCTTCTTCGTAGCCGGTGATTTCGCGCGCCTTCGGATTCGAAAAGAGGAGCCGGCCATCTTGATCGAGGACGATGATGCCATCGGCGGCGCTCTCGAAAAAATCGGCGTAGCGCTGGAGCGAGCGCATGCGGCGTTCGGCTTCGAATCGCGCGACGGTAACCTGCTGCGTTTGGTCGCGAAGCGACTGGAGCACGCGCGCGTTGCGAAGCGCGACCGCCATCGCATTCGAAACGGTGCGGCATAACGCGAGCTCGCGCTCTGCGAACGGCACCGTTTGTCGCGCGCGAAGGAAGATGACGCCCATCGGGCGCCCCTCGTAAATGATCGGCACGATCGCGAGCGAGCTATAGGCGCGCGCTTGCGTGTCGTGGCGGACGAGCTCGAGCAGCGGATGCGTTGCGGCATCGCGGATGACGAGCACCTCGCCGCTTTTGAGCACCTGCTTGATCTCGGGATACTTCGTCAGCTCGATCGGTAGATCGCGGAGCGTTTCGTCGTCGCTTGCGGCAACGACGTAACCGACGTCTGCGTCTTCACGGACGAGAACGATCGATACGCGGTCAACGTGGGCGACCTCGGCAATGCGTTTGACGACGGTGAAGAGGATGCCGCGAAAGTCGAGATTCGATGCGAGCGCTTGCGTGACCTCGAGGACGATCTTGGCGTCGCGCTCTTTGGTCTCGAGGTCGTCCATCGCCGTGCGAAGGCGGAGCTGGCCGCGAATGCGCGCGACGAGCTCGACGGCACGGAACGGTTTGCGCACGAAGTCGTCCGCGCCGGATTCGAAGGCGCGTGCGATCTCGGCGTCGGCGTCGAGCGCCGTGAGCACGACGATGGGGATCTCGCGTGTCTCGGGGCGCGAGCGAAGGATGCGCAGCACTTGATACCCATCGGGCGGCGGCATCACGAGGTCGAGCAGCACGAGCGCCGGACGGATCTGATCGATCTTTTGAAGCGCTTCGGTTCCCGAGCCAACGGCCACATACGGCAAATCGGCGGTGACGAGCGCTTGGCAGAGGACGTGGCGGCTCACCGCATCGTCGTCCACCACGAGGACGAGACCCTCTGACACGCTCACAGTGTACGCTGCGGGACCCTATTTTTCACGCTTTTCGTCGGACTCGAAAAGCGACGGTTGTTCGAGGGAGGCAGCACGCGGCGGCTTGAGCTTCAAGTGCTCATAAGCCTTGCGGGTTGCGACTCGACCGCGAGGCGTTCGGCCGATGAAACCCTGCTGCAAAAGGAAGGGCTCGTAGACGTCCTCGATGGTGTCGCGGGGCTCGCCGAGCGCGGCCGCAAGCGTTTCGACGCCAACCGGACCGCCTTCGTAGTCGTCGATGATGATGCGAAGGAGGCGGCGATCCATTTCGTCGAACCCGACGTCGTCGATCTCGAGGCGACGCGCGGCATCGCGCACGCTGGGCTCGTCGATGACGCCGGTGCCGAGCACTTGGGCGAAATCACGCACGCGACGAAGCAATCGGTTCGCGATGCGCGGCGTGCCTCGTGCGCGTCTGGCGATTGCCTCGCATGCGGCCTTGTCGATTTCGACATCGAGCAGCGCGGCGCTGCGCGCGACGATGCGCGCGAGATCCGCGGGCGAATAAAAATCGAGCCGAACGACGTGACCAAAGCGCGAGAAGAGCGGCGCCGTGAGGAGCCCAGTGCGTGTCGTTGCGCCGACGAGCGTGAACGGCCTCACGTCGATCTGAATCGACGAAGCGAATGCGCCCTCGCCTGTCATGACGTCGATGCGAAAGTCTTCCATCGCCGGATAGAGGCTCTCTTCGACGACAGGGCTGAGTCTGTGAATCTCGTCGATGAACAAGATGTCGCGCGCCTCGAGCTTCGTCAGGAGCCCGGCGAGCGCCCCCTTGTGCTCGACGACCGGTCCATTCGTCATGTGGAGCGTGACGCCCATCTCGTGAGCGAGAATTTGCGCGAGCGTTGTCTTGCCGAGGCCCGGCGGGCCGCAGAGCAGCATGTGATCGAGCGGCTCGCCGCGCTGTTTCGCTGCGGCGACGAAGACGCGTAGGTTCTCTTTGTGGTTCTCTTGGCCGATGTAATCGTCGAACGTCTTCGGGCGAAGCGTTCGGTCGAAGCGCGCATCCTCGCCTTGCTCGCGAACATCGAGCTCGGACTCCGAGCGATCTCCGCGAGGCTCGCGCTGCGAAATGGATTTCGCTTTGGCCATTCCGCTGCGCACTCTAGCTAGCAACCGTCGTTCACGCGAGCACGTACCTTAAGCTAGGATGCGTGGGGATATGGGCCGGGACACTCGTCCGCTGCGGATTCAGCAGCGCGAAGTCAGCACGCTTGCTGGCACCGCAAAGCCATTTCGGATTCTCGAAACGGTGTGCACGTATTCGTTTCCGCTCTGGTGGCTCACGCTACTCGCGCGCACGTGGAGCGGATTTCGTGGCCCCGCGTTTGTCGTGCTAGCGACGATCGTCGGCATCCTCCTGAGCGACTTCATCACGGGCATGTTCCACTGGGGTTTCGACACCTGGTTTTCACCCACGACGCCGTTCATCGGTCGCGCGTTCGTGCGCACGTTCCGCGAGCACCACATCGACCCGCAAGCAATCTGCCGCCACGACTTCGTCGAGACCAACGGGTCGAACATGTTTTCAGGCATCATCCTCATCCTCACGGGTCACGCGTGTATGGGGAGCTCCGCGGGCGCCGCGTTCTTGGCGACATCTTATCTGTCGGCGGCCGTGTTCATGTCCATGACGAGCCAAATCCACAAATGGGCGCACGCCGATCATGTCCCGCGCGTCGTCACGTGGCTTCAGTGGACGCGCCTCATTTTGCCGCCACAGTCGCACGCGCTTCACCACGTCGCGCCGTTCGATCGCTCGTACTGCATCTCGTCGGGCTGGCTCAACGCCACGCTTCGATACGTGCGCTTCTTTCAGATCCTCGAGCGCATCATCAGCGCCTTGACGGGTGTTCTCCCGCGTCACGACGACATCGGCGTCGAGGCGGCCGCTGCGCTCGTCGAAGTGGAAGAGCGGTCCGCTCCGGAGCGTCAGGGCAACGGCGCTACGTAAATCGCGACGCTCGCGTTGTCATGGCCGCCGCGTAGCAGCGCTTCGTGGACGAGTGCGCGCGCGACCTCGCCCGCAACGCGATCGACGCACCCGACCATCGCCGACATCGCTTCGGGTTTCGATAGATAGCTCCACACGCCATCCGAGCAGAGAACGAGCGTCGACCCGCGCGCGATCGATGTGGTCATGACCTCTGGAACGAGATCGGTTGCGCCATCGTCGAGTGGGCCGATGCAACGCGTGAGCGCGTACGCGAGCGGTTGCGAGAAGGCTTCTTCTTCGGTGACGTGCCCCGTTGCGAGCATCGCGTTGGCCCACGAGTGATCGTGCGTGAGCAGCGCGGGTGAATCGCCGGCGACGTACGCGCGGCTGTCGCCGGCCCATCCAATCGCGAGCTTGTCGCCGCGGATCGCCGCGACGACGATCGTGGACCCCGGTGGCTCGTCGGATGCGTTGGGTGGCGCGCCTGGCGGTGATTCGGTCGTGCGATCGGCGGCGAGAGGACCAGGCGGTCGCGATGAAACGCGTGGAGGCGCCGCGGCCGCGACACAAACCGCGCGATGCGCGGTGAGAATCGATTCGAACGCAACGCGATCGAGCGCCTCGCCTGCGCGCATCATCTCGCATGCGTGATCGCATGCGGCCGCGCTTCCGACGCGCGCAGCGAGCCCGCCGTCGGTGGAGCCCGATACGCCATCGCATAGGGCGAGGATCGTCCAGCCATCACCTTTGCCCAGCCGCACGGCGTCTTGCTGCGTTGCGCGCTTGTATCCGACGTGCGCCAGCGCCGCCGACGTGCCTGTGCTCTCCGCTTCGAGCTGCTCGGCGCGATCGAGAATCGCGATGGCTTCATCGGGCGTGAGCCGCGGCAACGATGGATCCGAGAGCAACCGCACCACCGCCGTGGAGCAGAGCGCAGCGGGCGCGTCGAGCAGCGCTTCACCGAGCGCACGAAGCGCGGGCCTCACATCGAACGCGCCGGATCGACGAAACACGCCGCGGGCCGCAGAGAGCGCGAGCACGCCATCTTCGACGACGAAGTCTTCGGGTTGCGGCTGCCACGCCAGCCCGGTGAGATCGAATCGCCGCGCGAGGTCCACAGTCTCGCGGACGATTGCCGTGATGCGTGCGGGCTCGAGATCGGGGCCGTCTCCGAGAAGCTGGCGCCCGCCCGATGTGATGCGCACATCCGGAGGTGGCGCAGCGACGGGCAATGTCGGTGCACCTGCGAGGTCTTTGTCCTCGCTCACGACGAGGATCTCGCCATCAACTTCGCAAAAGCGATCGTCGTCCGGGTAAAGCGCGTGGCATGCCGGGCAGCGCCGCATGAAGAAACGATCTTACGCTATATTGTCAGCCTTGGAGGCTTCCATGCGCCGCTTGTCTCTCATCGCTTTTGCTGCCGGCCCGCTCATCGCATTCGCGTGTGGTCCATCGAAGAACTTCGGTGACGACGGCGGCGTTGATTCGAGCCCCTTTAGCGACAGCGCACTCCCCAAGGGCGACGCGCCCGCATGCGCGACCGGCGAGTACCAAGCGAAACAGCAGCCCGCAGCGATGCTCGTGCTGCTCCAGCGCAGCGGGAGCATGGCGCAAAACAACAAGTGGGTCTTCGCAGCGCAAGCGGTCGTCGGCACGCTCGACCAAAATGTTTTCGACACCATGACGCTCGGCCTCATGGCAGCACCAAGCTCGACGGTCACGGGTCCTGCGTGTGTCTTCAACCTTCCCGTCGCGTGTGGCGTGCCTGCGTTTCCGCAGGTCAACCTGAGCTACGCCGGCACGAAGAAGTCGTCGGATGGCGTCGGCGTTCGTCACGACATCAAGTCGTGGCTCACCACGAACACAATTGATCAGAGCCCCGGCGACGGCAATCCTCTCTTCGATGCCATCCAATCCGGCATCGGGGCGCTTCAACTCTGGCCTGGCCCGGGCAAGCGCATCCT
>JBBSFE010000184.1:0-9416 GCA_038239005.1 Polyangiales bacterium | reverse complement strand
CGCCTCCGGCTCCGTCTCGGGCTCCGACTTCACCCGAGTTCGTCCAGGGAGAGAGACGGAGACAGAGACAGAGACAGAGACAGAGACAGAGACAGAGACAGAGTCAGAGACAGAGACAGAGACAGAGACAGAGACAGAGTCAGAGACAAACTCTCCGGCTCCGACTCCGGCTCCGGCTCCGGCTCCGACTCCGGCTCCGGCTCCGGCTCCGGCTCCGTCTCCGCCTCCGCCCTAAGGGAACGCGCACCCCACGGTGATGGCCGGTCCGTCAGCCGTGCAAACGCACACGGTATAGTCGGGCGGCTTCTTGGCGCACTCGCACTTGTGGCATCCCGCGGGCAGCTCCTCGCACGTGCGCGTGGTCACGCCCGGTGGTGGGCCGCCGCCGAGTGTGTAGCAAAACTCGCTCGCCGCGTTGCACGAAGCATCACCGCAAGGGACGCCGCCGGCATCGAGCTCGACGCTCCCGTCGGGTTGGGAGTGGAGCTCCGTACGCGCGCCGCAACCAAGCGTGAGGCTCGCGGAGAGCGTGGCGGTGAGTAAGAAACCACCGCCGAGGAGCGGAGAAGGGCGGCCGGGATTTGTCCTTCGCCCGCCCCTCGGCGGTTGCGAGGTCTCATACTCCAAGCTTCGTGCCGCGCTCGCGCCAGGGGAGCTCGTTGTATGACGCAAGTAATTACGTGTATTTAGCACGGTTATCCCCAAACTGTACGGATGGACCGTAATCTATTGTTGGCACCCGGCGCGTGAGCAGGCATTCTCCTTGTAGACCATTGCGGACTGTCATCGTCGGCGACGTTCACGGCTGCCGCCGGGAGCTCGAAGCGCTCCTAGACAGGATACGTTTCTCTAGCGGCGACCAATTGGTCTTCGTCGGCGACCTCATCGCGCGCGGTCCTGACTCACTCGGCGTGCTCGACATCGCGCGGCGCTCTGGCGCGCTCATCGTTCGCGGCAACCACGAACAAAAGCTTCTCGACTGGCGTGAAGACGAAGAAGTCGTTCTCGGTCGCACGCACATGGATGTCGCGCGCGCTCTTCGTGATGTCGATTGGTCGCTCCTCGAGACGTCGTCGATCTGGCTCGATCTTCCCGACCACGGCGCACGCGTCGTTCATGCGGGTGTCTTGCCGGGTGTGGCGATCGAAAAGCAAGACCCACACACGCTGATGCACATTCGCACCGTCGGTGTTCGCGGCTCGAAAAAATCGAGCGCAAAAGCGCAGGGGATTCCGTGGGCATCGCTTTATGCGGGGCCGCCGCAGATCGTGTTTGGTCACAACGCGCTTTCGGGTTTGCAAGTGCACCCATGGGCAACGGGGCTCGACACCGCTTGCGTTTACGGTGGCCGCCTCACCGCGATGGTTCTCGCCGAGGGCGAGCGCATTCCGCGATCGATGGCGCGGCGTCGTGCGCTTCTCGTTTCGCAGAATGCGGCACGCGCTTACTTCGAGCCGCCGAAAAAATATCGCGCGGCATAGCGCTCGTCAGGCGTCGAGGTGCGTGATGAGCAAGCGCGCGAGCCAGCTTCGAAAGTGAATGGCAGCACGCGCGTCTTTGCCGAGGCCGGCGTTTTCGATGAGCGCAGGAACGAGAACTGCGCCGCCGACGAGCGCGAGCGCGCCAAGCACCACGGTTCGTGCGGTGTCTTCACGCGTGGGGCGAATGGCACATTTCTTTTGTGAGAGGCGAAGCGCGTGTGCGGCATCCACCACGGTGCTGAGACTCGCCTCCGCGCCATCGACGCGATGACCTTCGAGCGTCAGCCACATCAGCACACGCGCATGGCCGGTGCGTTCGAGAGCGGTCGCGACGTTCTCCATCATGGCCTCGAGCTGCTTCTCGTCGCCGCTCGATGCGTTGATGGCCTCGACGAGCGTCAAATTGATCGCGTGAAGCGACCGCGCGATGACCGCCTTCACCAAAAGCTCACGGCTCCCGAAGTGGTGGAGCACCGTCGGGTGCGAAACGCCCGCGTCGGCCGCCACTTCTTGAAGGCGGATCCCCGAAGGCCCCTGAGCCGCAAGCCGTTTTTCCGTGGCATCGAGGATGAGCTCGCGCGCTGTCTCCGCATCGAGGCGTCGCCGAGGCTTGGCTTTCGGCTTGGCTTTGGCCACGCCGGACATCCTACCTTTATCTACAAATTTGTCGACAGCTATTGACAATGTTGTTCACTAGCACCAGATCAGACTCATGACGTTCGTCCAATTCGCGCCACGTCGCGCACTTCATGCCGCACGCATTCTCGCTTCGGACCCGGACGATTTGCCGCAGGTCTTCACGATCATCGAGTCACTCTCCGGCGACACGCTCCAGCGCATCGCGCGCCGTCTCGAGCAATCGGAGACGGGGCGCCGGTTGATGCACGACCGCGTCGACATCGTCGAGCGCCTCGCTGATCGTCGCGCGCTCGCGCAATTGCCGGACGGCAGCCTCGGGCGCGTTTACCTCGCGTTCGTGGAGCGCGAGAAGATTTCGCCGCAGGGCATCGTCGCGGCTGGCCTGAAAGGCATGACGAACGAAACGCCTATGCCGGCTCCGCTCGATTGGGTGCACTCGCGCATGCGCGACACGCACGATCTCTGGCACGCGGCCACCGGCTACTCGGGTGACGTGCTCGGCGAGACAGCGCTGCTCGCGTTCACGTTTGCGCAAACGTGGAACCCGGCGATCGCGCTCATCATCGCCATCGGCTTGAGCAAGACCGTCGTTGGCCCGCTTGGTGGCGCAGCTGCGCGTCGCACGATTCTCGATGGGTTTCGCCGCGGCCGCAAAGCCGCATGGATGCCGGAGCAAGCGTGGGAAGAGATGCTCGCGTTGCCCGTCGACGAAGTGCGCCGGCGATTGTCGCTCGAAGCGCCGCCCTTGTACGCGGAAGTTCGCAGCGCCGATTTCAAAGCCGCTGCCTGAGCGCGCATCAAGGCGATGTGACGACCTCGGCTTGAGCCCAGCAGGCGATGTCGCATGATGAGCCACCGACTTGCTGCTCGTCATAGATGAACGTCAGCTTGCCGCTCGTGATGTCGCCGTAGATTCGCTGCGCGCTCGCCCACGTGCTCTTGGCGTAGTTGCAAAAAGCGCCGTCCTGCCATGGGTAGGTCGTGCCGATGCACACGTCCAGGATCGTTCCGTTCACGGCCCCTTCGAACGTCGTCGCGCCGACCGTGACAGCGGCCCACGTCGACGGGTCTCCGTTGCACGCGTAGTGGATGATGCCCGTGTCGCCTTCGTGAACCGCGACGTCGACATAGCAGCCGCCGGATTGCTTCGCGATCGCTCCGACGATGAGGCTTGCGGTGCAGACGTTCGCCGGGTTCGTCGGAACGCCCGCATCGTTTGCGACGCAAAAGGCCGACTTGGGAACGTCGACTCCCGTGTCCACGACTTCGACATCGGGAGCGGCATCGCGGATTGGGCGAACGTCGATCGCTGCATCGGCGATGTCGACGTACAGCTCCGAGCGCGCACCGCACCCGGTTGCGAGCACGGCGACAATCCACACGAGCTTCATCATCGGACGAGCACGCAGCAATCCACATGCCATGCCCAATTGGCCGTGAAACACGCCGGCACGTCGTGCAGCGTTAGCGGATCAACGCGATGGCGATCGCCTCGTCTCAATAGGGCACGACGAAGTTCGTGTAGATGGGGCCGATGATGCCCGTGAAGGGATCGATGCGCGCGTTGTCGGTGATGAGCTTCACGACGCAATCGCCCTCGGGGCCGCGAAACGGCGCGCTCATGTAAACGCGGCGGACTGTGCCGTCGTTGTTGAAGGTGACACCCGTTTGCCCGATGCCCCACACTCCACCTTTTTTGCGACACGTGGAGAGGTCCGACGTCGCGGAGTTGATCGCGGCCACGGCGCGTTTGCGATCGAAGCGACCCGGGCGGGCCGTAGACGTCGGGAGCGGCGGCGGGGCTGTGTTGGTGGTGACGGGTTGGGTCGATTCGATCGGCGTGGGCGTGGGCGTGGGCGTTTGCGTTGGCGTTTGCGTTGGCGTTGGCGTGCGCGTTTGCGTTGGCGTCGGGTGATGGCGGACCACCGCGATCAGGATCGCAAGCGCGCCGAGCGCGACCACCGATGCCGACGCGGCAATCGCGAGCGTGCGGCGATCGAGTGAGCGACGCGGGAGCGCCAGCGGATTCGCGAGGACCGGGATTTCGTGGGCGTCCACGTGGCCGCTCGATTCCAGAGGCGACGCGGGCGGGATGAAGGGCGGAGGCGTCAGCGCACGCAGCGACGCGGGAGACAGTGACGGGGTCGGGAGTGGGTCGGTCAGAAACGGGGTCGGGGTCAGAGACGGGGACCGCGGCTGCAGCGGAGGCGGAACGTACGGAGACGGAGGCGGAGACGGAGGCGGAGGCGGAGACGGAGACGGAGACAGAGGCGGAGACAGAGGCGGAGGCGGAGGCGGGGGCGGGAACGGGGGCGGGAACGGAGGGGGCGGAGGGTCGGGCGTGAAGAGGTATGCCGGCGGCGGCGGGGGCGACGGACGCGGAAGAAGGTCAGCGGGAGGTGGTGCGTGCACCGGGATCTTTTCTTCTCTTACCCCCACTCCTTCTGCTGGCGCCTTGGCGCCTTGGCGGCTTTTCCCTTTCAGTGTTGGAACGGGAGGCGCCTTCTTGAGCGCCGGTGGGCGCGTCGAGGCGCGCATCGCACGGGCGGTCAGCATCGAGGCGACGCTTCGGGCTTTTGTCGTCGGTGGCTCCTCGGTTTCGAACTCGGGCGCGGCGGGATGCTCCGACTGGCGGCGCGTGATGCGGCGCGCGCGGCGCATGCGACGTAGCAGGCCGACGAGGCGACGGCGTTCGTTCCGGAGGAGTGCGGCAGCGCCGCCGATGTCGCGCCACAGCTCGGCAACCGTTTCTTGACGCGACTCCGGCTCGAGCGAGAGAGCGCGCGTGAGCGCTTTCGCAACCGACGGCGGAAGCGTCACGCCGTGTGATTCCGGCGTTGGGCGCGCTGTCGCGAGAGCGCGCGCGACGATCGCGGTCGGATCTTTTTCGGACATCACCATGCGATCCGAGAGCGACTCGAGAAGCACCAGCGCGAACGCATACACATCCGTCCACGGACCCGTGGGGCCGAGACCCGCATCGAGCTGCTCGGGCGCGGCATACGACGGGAACATCAACATCACGCGCGGCGGTCGCGGAGGCCGCGCGGCGCCCGTGCGCGACGACACCACTTCGTCGACGACGCGACCCACGCCGAAGTCGAGCAGCTTGAGCTCGGTCTTGCCATTTTTCTTCGTCGCCAAAAATAGATTGCTCGGCGAGAGCGACAAGTGCGTGGCGTCTTGCTGATGCGCATACGTGAGCGCCGCCGCGATGGGCTCGAAGAGCGAGATCGTTTCGGCGAGCGTTCGACCGTGCAAACCTTCCGCGCGGCGCCGCGCGAGCTCGCGCACGAGCGATTCACCTTCGAACCATTCGCGCACGAGATACGGGATCTGCGCGCCCGTGCGCGGCGCCACGGTGGTGCCCATCGCGTACGTCTGCGCAATCGCGAGATGCCCGCGTGCGAGACGAAAGTGCAGTTTGCATCCTTCGGTGAAGCTCTCGATCACCGAGCTTTGAAATGCCTTGTCGAGCGTGGAAGGCAAATTCAAACACTTCACGCATGCGGGTGCATCGAGCGTCGTGCTGTGCGCGCGATAGACGACGCTGAGCTCGCCCTCGCCAATGAACTCCTCGACACGGAATTGCCCGTCGAGATCGTCACCGACGAGGTCGAACGGGTCCATCTCGTCCATCGTACAACCGACTAAAGGTCGAGCGCGATTCCGTCGGAAGCGAGCTTCATGGCCGAAAGAGCGCCTTTCGGGAGCTTCTTTTGGTCTTTCACCTCATGACCCGCGCGATCGAGCGCGACGAACATCGGCGGCCTCCGGTGTGCGCCCTCCACATAAAGGATGAGGAGGGGCGCCTTGCCGTGCGAAACCCACGCGTCGAACGCTTGGGCTTCGTCGGTTTTGTAGAATTTTTTGAGCGCATCGCGCGCGGCTACGATGGGCGCGCCTTCGACTTTGCCGTCCGGGTCGATGTCGTCTTTGTGCGTCGGGATCGCGGCCCACGCTGCCTTCGTCGCCGCGACTTGCGCGACGCGTGCCTTGGGTTTGTTCGCCTGCGTCCGCAAGATGACGCGCTCGCGCGCCGCCCACGACACCACCGGATCACGACGCGCCGCGATCGCAACGATGGCCAGCCCAACGCTCACCGCACCGACGGCGATGAGCGTGATCAAACGATCGCGCCGCCCGAGAAGTCGATACTTCACGATCGACGTGGCAAGCGGCATGAGCACGATCATCACCGTCGCCGTTTCGAGAATGCCCGTCGCGAGCAAGATGATGACGCACTCGCGCACGCCGAGCTCGGGACGAAAATACGCGAAGTACTCGTAGACCGACGTCCCCACCAAAAACGCGAGGCTCACCAGGTTCACGGTTTTGTAGAGAAGGAACTCGCGACGCGCCGAATCATTCGCGAGCCAGTACGGAAAGAGAAACGGGAAAAAGATGTAGTATGCAAATGGTTTGGGGGCGTGGAGGCGGTAATATTTTTCGAACTCGAGCGGCCCCGTCAGCACGTGCGTGAGCGCGGGCACGCGCCTTTGTGCGGTGCGAACCATGTCGGCGAAACTGACGACCACGAGGCACAGCGCAACGTTCACGAGCGTCGGGATGACGGGAAATACGCTCGCCAAAACGAATACGACGAATGGCGCCGTTGCGAAGAACGCGATTCGTGCGGCGAAGTCCAGCGTCTCCCGCCAGCCTCGCACAGCGTGAGAGCGTTGCATGAGCGGCGAGCTTACATGACCGTCCCCGTCGGGGATTCCGCAGCGTTGTAGTTGTGTTACCTTGGGCCGCATGAATAGGGCTCGTTTGGCGCGTTTGGCGCTCCGGATCGCGATGATCGCGGCGGTGTGCTCGGCGTATCTCGCAACACCCTCGAGCGCATGGGCGCAGCAACGCAGCCCGCAAGATCTCGTCCAGCGCGGCAAATCACTCTTTGACGATCAGCAATACGAAGAGTCCATCCAGACACTCTCGGCTGCGCTCCTTCGTCCGAACAACACGAAGCAGCAGCGCCTCGAAGTGTATCGCCTGCTCGCGCTCAACTACATCACACTCAATCGCAAAGACGAATCCGAGAGCGCCGTGCGCGGGCTCCTCGCGCTCGACCCGAACTACAAGCTCCCCGCGGCCGAGTCGCCGCGCTTCCGAGATTTTTTCACGGCAGCACAGAAGAAGTGGGAAGACGACGGTCGCCCCGGCATGGTGAAAGAGACCGAGCCTCCGCCCGCCCCCGTCGAGATGCAGCACGTGTCGCCCTCGCAAGTGGCGCCCGGCACCGCGATCCCGCTGAGCGTGAAGCTCGAAGACCCGCTCGGCCGCGTCTACGACGTGAAGCTCTTTTATCGCCAATCATCGAGCGGCAAGTTCGCCGAGCACGAAACGCAATTCGGCAACGGCATCGCGCGCGCAACGATTCCCGGCAACATCGTGCAGCCGCCGCTCGTCGAGTACTTCTTCGAAGGCCTCGATAAAGGCGGTCTTCCCGTCGTCGCTCGCGGTGACGCAGCAGCGCCGCTTCGCGTTGCAGTTCCGGCGCCCAGCAAAGGTTGGCTCATTGGTTTGGGCGTGGGCATCGGCGTGGCCGTCGTTGCGGGCATCGTGATTGGTGTGCTCGCCGGCACGGGCGCGCTCGGCGCAAGCAAAGCGACCGCGAGCATCAGCGTCTTCGAGTGACGCCGAAATACTTCTTCGTGGCCGTCGACGTCGATGCCGACGAAGTAGACGTCGCGAGCTCGCAGATGTTCGATCTCGGCGCAGGCGGCGTCGAAGAGCGCGATGAAGGAACGCTCGTGCGCGGCGCAGCAGGCAAAGTCACGCTCGTCGCTAGCTTCGAGACCGAGAAGGCCGCACGTGCCGCGAAGAAAGAGATCGGCGAAAGCGCGCGGGTCGAAGAGATCGTCGGCGACGCTTGGCGCGACGCGTGGAAAGAACACTTTCGACCATTTCGTTTGTGCCAAGGCATTTGGGTGCGACCACCGTGGGAAGCGCACGAGGCGCGACGCGGCGAGCGCGTGCTCATCCTCGAGCCCGGACGCGCGTTCGGCACGGGCCTCCACGACACGACGCGGCTCGTCGCAGAAACAGTCGCGCTCCAGCGGCGAACGCTCGGCGGAACGAGCGTGCTCGATGTCGGCACGGGAAGCGGCATTTTGGCTCTCGTCGCGCTCGCGTTCGGCGCCGAGAGCACGCTCGGCATCGACGTCGACGCGGACGCCATCGCCGTAGCCCGCGAGAACGCGAAGCTCAACGAGTTTCCCGCGACGCAGGCGAAATTCGAAACGACGCCGCTCGCGCGTGTGAAAGAAACGTTCCCGCTCGTGCTCGCGAACATCGAAGCCGACGCGCTCATCGCGATGAAGGCGCAGCTCCACAAGCACCTCACGTTCGGCGGCAGGCTCATCCTCTCCGGAATTCTCGAAGAGCGCGAAAACGAAGTTCGCAAAGCGTTCGGCAAACCGCTCGCTCGCGCATCGCTCGGTGAATGGGTTGCGCTCACGTACACGTCATGATTCGCGTGCCGATGGACGACCTCGCGCCTGGCGAGCGTGATCTCTCCGCGCCCGAGGCTCGCTACATCACGCGTGTGCATCGCCTCGCCCCCGGCGATCCATTCATCGCGTTCGATCCTGCGCACGTGATCGAGTGCGACGCGGAGGTCGTGTCGCTACGCCGCATCAAGCTCGGTCCGCCGCGCCCCGCGACGCTCGTCCCGACGCGCAAGGTCACGTGGGTCCACGCGTTCCCGAAAGCCGACAAAGCCGACGCCATCGTCCGCGACGTCACGGAGCTAGGCGCGACGAAAATCATATTGGTGCAAAGTGCACGCACCATCGCCAAGCCGGCCATTTCCCGCCTCCCCCGCTGGGAGCGCATCGCTCGCGAAGCCGCCCGCCAGTGCGGTCGAGGCGATGCCCCAACGATCACCCTCGACACATTCCCGAACGTGCTCACGACGATCGCGACCCCGCTCCGCATCCTTCTCGATCCGCGCGGCGCCCCTCTCCGTACGGCCTTCGCTCCACTCCTACCCATCACCTTCGTCGCGGGCCCCGAAGGCGGCTTCACTCCCGAAGAGCTCACCGCCGCCGAGCAAGCATCCTTCACGCTCTGCTCCCTCGGCCCCCTCACCCTCCGCACCGAAACGATTCCCGCCGCCGTCCTTGGCGCCCTCCTCGCGACAAACGCACCCTAAGACAGCCGCCAAGGCGCCAACGGACGAGAAGAGAATTGGGTTCTGGAGTTCCCTCGGTTTCGTTGACAGTCGCGGTTACGCAACGGCGATGTAAGCGGACTCGACTTCGGCAGGAGTGCGGTAGTCGAGGGCCGAGT
>JBBSFE010000183.1:0-9579 GCA_038239005.1 Polyangiales bacterium | reverse complement strand
GGATCGTGCTGGCGTGCGGATGCCTCCGTCACGCGTGGTGACGAATCGCGATGATGCCGTACGCGCTGCGAGCGAAATGGGGTTTCCCGTCGCGCTCAAGATCGCGTCGCGCACGATCACGCATAAGACGGATGTTGGCGGTGTCGTTCTCGCGCTCGGCGACGCGCTCTCCGTCGCAAGTGCCTACACGAAGATGATGTCGCGCATCGATACACTCGGACGCGGCGAAGAGCTCGATGGCGTGCTCGTGCAGAAGATGGCGCCCTCAGGTCTCGAGCTCTTTGTGGGCATGACCCGCGATCCGCAGTTCGGTGCACTCATCGCGTTCGGCATCGGCGGCACGCGCGTCGAGATCTGGGGGGATGTCGTTTTTCGGATCGCCCCGCTCACAGAAGATGACGCCGACGAAATGCTTGATGCGATCCACGCGCGCAAGCTGCTCGACGGCTATCGTGGCGCGCCTGCTGCCGATCGACGAGCGATCCGGAACGCCCTGCTCTCGATCAGTTGCCTCGCGCTCGAAATGCCCGAGATCGCCGAGATCGACATCAACCCGCTCCTCGCGTTCGCTCCCGACGGCGGCGTGCTCGCCGTCGATGGGCGTATCCGTATCGAGCACGCAGCCGACCACTGATCTCGCTCGCGCGTGCGTTCGAGCCTTAGCGATCGGTTTCGTCTTCGTCGCCGATTGCGTAGCTCTGTGGCGTGCGTGGGTGTCGCGGTGGTAACGAGAGGAGGCCGCGCACCACGTCGAGCGACGACAGCATTCCGACGGCAACGCCGCGGTCGTCGATGACGATGAGATGGTGAAGGTTCTCGTCGGCGAGTATCCGTGCGGCGTCCTCGAGTATGGCCGTCGCGACGATAGTTTTCATCTTCTCCGCGCTAGGACGATGGCCGCGCGCGCCGCTCGCGATGTCATGCACGCTTACGATTCCGATTGGACGGTGATCATCGTCGAGCACCGGAACCGCAGTCAGGCCCGAGTCGAGAATCGGTTGCAACGCCAGCTCGACGCGATTGCCAACGCGCAGGTAAAGAAGATTCGGATTCATCACTTCGTGGACTAGCGGCATGTGGCACCTCGAAGTCGTGAAGAGCGAAATCTGTGCCTTGATCGCGCACGCGCCGAATGCGCGTCTCGCGCACGCGGTGCAGGTCGCCCACTACGCCGACACGTGGATCTGCGGTGCGAACCGATGGAACGGGACTTGAAGGAGCATCCCTGAGCCATGCTGCGACCGACAATCCTCCAGATCTACGATGCCGACAAAGGCGTCGGTGCGGCGACCGTCGATTGTCCCAAACTGCACGTGCGCGTACCGGTCCTCGTTTGTGAAGCGTGTGACTCGTGCGCGCACTCGTCGCGTCCAAGCGATCCGAAGGCGTGGCTGCTCGTGTGTACCCAATCATGACGACCGAAGGGCGTTGATAGCGGCGGCGAGCGCGCTCATGAGAGATCACGAAACGCGCAGTATCACGCCGATGGCGTATCCCGCGAGCGCGCTAACCGTGCCGATCAGCGCTAGCTCTGCGCCGCTCTTGAAGGGGTGCCCTATCGTTGCGCGCGCCTTGTACACGCCGAACGCGAAGAGCGTGACCGCGCCAAGCGCGACAGCAGCCCATGCCGCCGCGACGACCGGAAAGATCACGAACGGAACGAGCGGAACGAGCGAACCGACGAGCGCTGAGCCACCAACGATGACGGCCGATCGCAAGCTGTCGCGCCGGTCGACCGGATGAAGATTGTGCTCTTCGGCCATCATGACCGCGACCCACACGTCTTTGTCCTTCGTAATGGTCTCGACGACGCGATCGAGCAGCGTTCCGCTGAATCCCTTGCGCGCGTAGAGCGCGCGGATCTCGTCGCGCTCGAGGTCGGGCACCGCATCGATATGGCGGAGCTCGCGCGCGCGCTCGCTTTGGTAGCGGTCGCCTTCCGCGGCGGTCGACGTGAATGCGACTGCGGCCATCGAAACGGATTCCGCGACAGCAGCCGCCATGGCCGCGACCAGCACGACGCGCGTCGAGTGCGTCGCGGCTGCGACGCCGAGAATGACGCCGAGCACGTTCACGAGCCCGTCCTGCCCGCCGAGAATGAGCTCCGCGATGCGGCGCGTTCGGACGTGCGGGTCGATGACGTCATGGTAGCGATGGTCGTCGTTCATCGAGCCATCGAGAAGCAAGCGGCGAGCCCGCGTGCGATCGATGCACGCCTTGCACGTTGCGCGCAGGAGCTGCGGCCGAAACCACTCGTGTAGCCGTGCGCGGCGGGCATGAATGCATTCCCGTGATCGCTACCCACGCATGTTGGCTCACGCATTGCAGCTTCGGGGGCGCATGACCCACCGAATGAGTCGCATCATCACCTCGCTCGCGTTCGTCGTCTGCTGCGGCGGCTCGACCTCACACGTCGAGCCATCGCGGAATCCTACGTCTGAAGTGCAAGCTCGAGTCGATCGCGTCGATGGCCCCGCCGCGCACGAGCTAGTGAGCAAAGGTGCCGTCCTCGTCGATGTCCGTTCGCCGGAGGAGTTTGCGGAAAAACACATCGATGGCGCGCTGAATGTTCCGCTCGACGCCGTCGCGTCGCACGACTTCGGCGGCAAAGACACCATATTAGTTCTGTACTGTCGATCGGGTCATCGCAGCGAGCAGGCCGCTACGGAGCTCGTGAAGAGTGGCTATCGCAACGTGCATTTGCTCGGTGCCATGTCGGCTTGGGGAAATTAGGAGCGCCGCGCGGTTCACCGGGCGGCGACCCCAGCGTCGTCGCGCCGTTCGACCGTTGGAAACCAATTGAGCTGCGGCTGAGCGGATGCATCGCGTTACGACGCCATGAGCAAAACGTCGACGGCGGCGTCCCACCGAAGTGCATTCTCCCGCTCTTCGTCGCTCAATAGGGCCAACCTGTGGGCGGGCACACTTTGATGCCGCTCGTTTGTGGGGTTGTGTCGCGGTAGAAGGCGTCGACGAGATCGCGGAACGTCGTGATGGTGGTTGGCCACGGCGAGCTGCACTTGTCCTTCGCCGCATCGTAGGCAGGGATGGGCGTCGTCCAAAAGTCCATGAGGCCATGCACGTTCGGCGTTCCGCGGTGCTCGGGCGCGAGCTGCCACCGAAGGTTGCTCGCCTGCATTTCACCGACAATGATGGACTCCCACGTGTCCAAGATCTGCGTGTAGTTGGGCGTCGCGGGAGTGACGCCGTGATAACCGAGATACACGGGGTCCGTCCGATTCGTGGCGTCGAGCACACGCACGCCGTAGCCTTGCGGCTGTTGCATCACGAGTGACTGCGACGCATAGAGCCCGGCGAAGCATGCGCCGGGTCCGTGGCCCGCCGCCGACGCAAGCGCGAGGCACTTCGGGTTGAGCTCCGCAGACCATCGTACATACGCGGCCTCCCATGACGATGGGTCGTCGGCGTCGGTGCCACCAACGCCGGCACCCGGATAGTTCCATTCGTAAATCTGAAACCCCGCGACCGGGAACGACCACACGCGATTCGCCGCGACGGCGGCCGGAAACGCGTTCGCGAAAAGATCCGTGTTGTTGCGCGCGCCATTGCCGCCAGCGCTGGAGCCGCTCACGATGACGTCGATGTCTTTGGCGTCATCGAAACCGTAGCGTTCGACGAGCGTTTGCAGCATCGCTTTCGCGTTCGTACGCCCGGCGAACAGCAAGTCGAACGCGATGTCGCCCGCGACCGGAGTCGTCGACGTCCCTGTCCACAAATCACTCGAGCAGTAGTTGCCAATGGCGATGTTCGCGTCGGCAAACGTCGGGTTCTTCGTGACGTCACGGGACAAGATCGCATCGCCGCTGCCGTTCCATTGGCTTGTCGTTCCGTCGGCTGCGTCGGTGCTCGACGAAAAGAGCGCCGGGTTCGCTTTGAGACGCGGCGCGCACGGAATGAGCAAGCCATCGCAAGCGCCACCACCTTCGAAGAACACGATCCAGCGCCTGCTGCCTGTAAGACTCACGCGGAAGTCGAACGGCGTCTTGTCGTTGCATCGCGCATTGGAGAAGCGCGCATCGCGCTCGCCTGGATAGACGTTCTCGACCGTTTTGCCCGACGTGTCGTACGTGCACGTCGATACATCGTACGAAGCGCAGCTCGCTCGACATGTAGCGATGTGGCCGTCGTCGGCGTAGAGCCCGGCCAGTGCGTGACACGATGTGGTGCTTCTCGCGACGCACGCGCACGTCTGCGCGTCGGCTCCGCTGTCGGAGCTCGCAGCGTCGCCAGCATCGATCGCGCCGTCGTTGGGTGGTGCAGCGTCGCTGGTCGCTTGCGTGGAGCTGCATGCCGCCAGCGTGATGGCGACGATGAAGAGACGAATCGATTGCGAGGCGTCCATGGCGTTCCTTTGTCCGAGTTGACGGCGTAAGGTGCACCTGTCGTGCCGCTCGAATTCAGCGTATTTCCGGGTCAATCACGAGGGGCGCAGGTCGGCTCGAGCCAACGCATGTCGGTTGCAGCCGACATCCTACGGGCACGCGTCGGCGTGGGATGCATCCGCGTCGGCGCCGGCGTCGGCAATCGACGTGAGCGCGGAGTCTTTCGGATCGTAATCGTTCGGGCATGGGTCGCATGCGTCGCCCGGATCGGGAGAGCGCGCGCGAACGTCTTCGCACACGAAGAGCTTCGTGCCCGCTTCGCTCTTGTCTGCGGCGCTCCAAAAACCCGCGGGCACGAGCGCGGCAAGAAACGCGGCTTCGCTTGGGTCGTCGATCGTCGTGAGATGCGTGCCGCGCGAGACGCAAACTGCGAGCGAGCCCGCTATCGCGAATGCGGGCGATTGAAATTGGAAGAACGTGTTGGCGTCGCCGAAGTCGCCTGTCTCGATGACGAGGAGCGACTCTCGAACGACTGCGAACGCGCCCGCCCAAGCACACGTCACCGGCCGCGCTGCCTCCACGAAAATTTCCGAATGCAGGAAGCGCAGCAGGATCATTCGAGCCACCGCCATCGACGATGCAACGCGGCGCCTCGGCGTCGATCACGCCGTCGGTTGCGTCCGTGGACGCATCGCTGCCCGAGTCGATAGGCGCGGTCGCATCACTGCTACACGCCAACGCACCTGCGCACGCTACGAGCAAGGCCCACTTCATGCGCCGACGTTAGCGCGCCCGAGCGCACTGGAGCACCGTTGGCCGAAATCACGCCACGATTGGCGCGATTTCGCTCTTTCGCATCGCGACTCGAGCTTCACACGAGCTACGACGCCCTCTTGCCCTGCCGAACGACGGCAAACCGATCGCCGAGATTTGCTCGAACGATTGAAGTGTTACTGAGTACCGCAAGTGCTCGTGCACTTGCTCGCGAGACACGACCACAGGCTCGATTCGAGCTTGCCGCCTGCGGCGAGCTTCGTGCCGCAATTTCCCGCCGCAGTGGAGAGGCACGTGTTGAAATCGATGAGATCGTTCAAGCAATCTTGCGAGCCGCCGCACGCTTGAAGCTCGTTGAGACACTGATTCGCCGTGCACGCTGCGCATCCGCCTTGGCTCGGTAACGCATCGGCGGGCTCGGCATCAGCGGATGCGTCGTCCGTGGTCGCAACATCGTCTGGCGCGCTCGCGTCGCTCGCGGCCGCGGCGTCGATTGGATCTTTCGAACCTTGTGATGCGTCACTGCACGCGACGACCATCGCGGCGATGAAGAAGATTGCGCTTCGCATGCGATGTTCACTACCACCGCGCGACGCTCGCGGACGTGGCCGCGGGCCGTATTTCAGGGCGTTTTCGACGGCATGTGAAGCAGGAGCTTCGCGGCGAATTCCTCGGGGTGCTCGAGATGCATGAAGTGGCCGCCAGGCACGCGCTCGATCACGTACTCGCCGGTGAACATCTTTCGGCCGCGCTCGTAGTCGTCGAGGTCGGCGTTCGGATCTCCCGTGCCGGAGAAGACGACCGTGGGCACGGCGATGCGCGTACGCAGGTGCGGCCGCGCCGTGAACGTGAGCGCGCGGTAGTAGCCCATGGCGGCGTTCAAGCTCACGGGATCCGAAAAGCACTCGCGCACCTCGGCGAGCTCTTCGCGCGTTGGGTGCCACGCGGGCGACCAGCGATTGCAAACCTCGGGGAGCGCCGCAAAATCGTTCGCGGCAAATCGGCGCGCCGCGCCCGGCACCTTGAAGAGCATGAAGTGGCGCACGCCCCAAAGCTTCCGAAGCGTCGGTTTGAGCGTCGCCGGATGCGGAATACCAATCGCAATCAGCTTCGACACGCGACTCGGATCCATCGACGTCGCGCCGTACACGGCAGAAGCGCCCCAGTCGTGCCCGATCAAGATCGCGCTCGTTTCGCCGAGCGTCTCGATCAAACCGAGCACGTCACGCGCGAGCATCTCGTCGGTGGTGTCTTGCTCGGGAATGGCCGTGGGCTGATACCCCCGCATGAACGGGGCAACTGCGCGGTAGCCGCGTGCCGCAAGGAGCGGCATCACGTGTCGCCACGTGTGGGGCGTGTCGGGAAAACCGTGACATAGGATGACGAGCGGCCCACCCGAGTGAGGAGCTTCTTCGAGGCACACAAACCGAATGCCGTTGGCGCTTACCGTGAGTGTCCGCATGCTATGCTGCTCGCAATGGTGCGGAGCGTGCGCGCCTGGGGTGCTTTACTTTCATTTGCGTTGTTCGCGGCGTGTAGTCCGTCGCAGAACGTCGTGTATTGCACGCCGGACGAGACCATGTGCCATGGTACATGCTCGGCGCTCTACAAAGATCCGATCAACTGCGGCCGTTGCGACAGCGCGTGCGATCCGGGTCTCGTGTGCTCGCAAGGCGAGTGCGTGACCAACTGCGGCGGCGGCACGATTCAGTGCGGCCAGTCGTGCGTGCAAGTCAAAGTCGATCGCTCGAACTGCGGCCTCTGCGACACCAAGTGCGCGACGCTCGAAGCTTGCGTCAACGGGTCGTGCTCCACGTCATGCGCGAGCGGCCAGACGATGTGCACCAGCACCGTCGCCTACTGCGTGTACCTCGCCTCCGACAACTCGAACTGCGGCGCCTGCGGGACGAGGTGCTCAGCAGAGACTGCCTGCGTCGACGGAAAGTGCACGTCCGATTGCGGCGCGTGGCAGACGCTTTGCACGCCAAAAAACGAAGCTGCATACTGCACGGATGTGTCGACGGACGTCGGCAACTGCGGCGCGTGCCAAAACGTTTGCGACAAGGGCGGGGCTTGCGTCGCCGGCAAATGCGCCTGCCCTGTCAGTGCGCCGAACGAGTGCGCCGGAGCATGCGTCGATTTGATGACGGATGGATACAACTGCGGAGCCTGCGCCGCGAAGTGCACCACCCTCGGCGGGACCTGCGGCGGCGGCCACTGCGTCCAGGAGCTTCACTACATTTCGCAACCCGCGAAACCGATCACGCAAGACACGAGCTACGTGTACTGGGTCGAGGACGACGGGAGAGTCTGGCGCGGCGGCAAGACGGGCTCGGCGACCAAGCTTCTCTCCAGTGACGCGCTCTACGCGCTCTCGATCGCCGCCGACGGGGCGAACGTCAATTGGCCCGTCGATGGCTCTGTCGATTTCGTACCCCTCAACGGTGGAACCGAAGGGACTCAATCGGTGCCCACCGCCGACGCCAACGAGGTCGTCAGCGACGGCACTGCAATCTACGTCGCACGCTCGGACGGGATCACGAGCTTTCCGTCAGGTGGTGGCTCCGCGACCACGGTGATCGCGAACGAATCAACGCCGCATTCGCTTTCCATCGTGGGCACGACTCTCTTTTGGGCGAACGATAATTTCGAGATACGCAGCGTGCAAACGGACGGAACCAGCGAAGCGCTCCTCGCCACCATGAAGTCCGCCATCGGAAAGGTCACAGCCGATTCGACGAACGTTTATTTCACGTGGGCCGGCGATCTCATCGCAGTTCGTGCAGACGGAACGGCCTTGCCGTTCATGCTCGTGTCGGGTCTGTCTGGCGTCGGTCACATCGCCACCGACGGCACGGACGTCTACTGGATCGATGCGGCCAACCTCTCGAGGGTGCCAACGACCGGCGGAGCGACGACGGTCATCACGAGCACCAGCGGCGACGCGAACGATCTCGTCGTGGACGGCGCGAGCGTCTACTGGACGACGTCGTACGCCATCATGAAGGCGTCCAAGTGAGAGCTGCGATCGGTCTCGCGCTCGTGCTCGGATGCGGCGGCTGGCAGCCGAATCCGTCGCGGCACTACCACATGTTCATCGCGACTGAATTTACGGACGACCAGCGCGCCGCGATTCTCGATGGCGCAACCGAGTGGCAGCAAGCGAGCGGCAACTACGTCACGTTCGACGCCGCTGACTCGAGCTCGAGCACCGACATCATCACGTTCAAAGCCGACACCGCCACCGAGATGACAGCCGAGTTCGGCGGTGGCGCCATCGGCGACGCGCTCTACCAAGGGGAATCGTCGCGCGTCGACTTGCTCATCTCGCTCGACCCTCTCACGTTTCATCAGACGGTGCTCCACGAGATCGGTCACGCGATCGGTTTGATCCACACGACGCCCGGCAACATCATGTGCCGTGACACCACCTGCGCGACACTCGAGGTCACGTGCGGCGACCTCAAACAGCTGATGCACCAAGACGTGCCCGGCTGTTTTCCGTGACGACGGTCGTGTTACTCGCTTCGGTGTGACGCGCGCCACGCGACGGGCGTCGTTGCCGTCCAGCGCCGAAAGGCTCTCGCGAATGCGCGCCCGTCCGAATATCCGAGAAGCACTGCAACGTCCGCGACGCTGCGCGACGCGTCGCGAAGGTGTGCGAGTGCGAGCTCGTGGCGCAAGCGATCGACGAGCTCTCCAAACGACGACGCGTGGCTTGCAATGCGGCGATGGAGCGTTCGTTCGCTCGTTCCGAGAATCGACGCGATGTGTTTGGCGGTCGGTTCGCCGGTCGCGAGCTCGGCGGCGATCGCGCGGCGCACGTTCTCGAGCTCGTCGCTCGTCGAGAGCTTCGCGACGATGTCCGCCGCACGCTGTTCGAGCACCTTGAAGAGCGCCGGGTCTGCTGCGACGAACGGAGTCGCTAGCGCCGCCTTCGAGAGATCGACGCCGTTGAAGCCGCATCCGTAGACGATCTCGCGTACGCCCAAGTATTCTCGGAGCTCGTGGTCGTCTCCCGATTGCGCGTGCGCGAAGTACGCGCGCTCCGGCGCGACGAGCGTGCGCGATGCATCGCGCACGATGCGAGTCTGATGCGTGATGGAAAACTCGTTGCCTTGCTTGCCAAGCGCCTCGGGTTCGCCGGCGATGCGCTCTTCGAGGCGGCCGTCTCGAAATGTCGTGAACGTCTGTGCGTTGATGAGACGCGAGAAGCGCACGAGCTCCACGATGAGCGCGTCGAGCGTGGGCGTGTTGCGTACGACGTACTCGATCACGCCGTATGCGCCGCGCGGCATCTCGAGCGCGGTGTGAAATCCGTAGAGCTCGTCTTTCGCGAGCACGGCGAGTCGGTCGCCGAGCTTCCGTGCCGCGCTGCACGTGATTTTCACTTCGCTCGCCGTTTCATCGATGCCCGAATCAAAATCGACGTCGAGCGCACGCGCGCGCCGCACGAGCACCG
>JBBSFE010000182.1:0-9729 GCA_038239005.1 Polyangiales bacterium | reverse complement strand
TCGCCCACCAGCCGCCGGGGGGGGGGGCCCCCGGGGCGGCCCCCCCCGGCGGGGGCGCGGGGCCGCGGGCCCCCCGTGCGGCCCCCCACGGGAGGTGGGTCAATCTCCGGCGGCGTCGCTGGTGGGGGCGTCGGTGGCTGCGTCGGAGCCCGCGTCGGGGACGGCGTCGAAGCAGCGCGCGCTGACGACGCCCGTGTGGGGGCAGTGGGTTTCGAGGTCGTTGGCGTTGCCGGTTTGGGAGAGCTGGAGGTGGTACGTGCGGCACTGGAGCGTGTTGCCCGTGGAGCCGATGAGTTTGCCGTCGAAGCTCGTGCCCCACGTGGCACACGCGGTTTCGCAGGCGTTCGTGTCGGGGTAGCCCGTGCGCGAGGGACCACAGAGCGAGAGCGTGAGCGCGCAGAACGCGGCGCACTGCGAGGGGCCGCAGACGCCGGAGGAGGGGCCGGCGTTCACGCAGTCAGTGTGTTTGTCAGCGGCGGTTGGGTCGTCTTTTGCGTTGCTTGCGCTGAGATCACGACACGCGACCGTGTCACTGCCGCCGATGCCAGCTTCGCCGGGGTTCATCACGGCGCAGAAGGTCTTGCAGGTGTTGTCGTCGGCGTATTGCTGGTCGATGTCGGTGCACGTCGTTGCCATGTCCTGGCAGTAGCGGGGGCACGTGACGTCGACGTTGCCGTTGTCGACGCAGCTCACCACGTACGTGAGCGTCGCCACGACGGCGCCCAGACTCGCGGTGCCAGCCAACCAAGCCAGTTTTCGCATACCGAACACTTTAGCTCATCGAGTCAGCGTAAGTGACTTTTCAGGCGTTTTTTGCGTCGTTGTGGGGGCATGAGCGCCGGGAGCGTCGTTGTAGACGACGTCCGGTGCAGTGTTTGCGGAGGCGTTGGCGTTCGCGTTGGCGTTGGCGTTGGCGTTGGCGTTGGCGTCGGCGTTGGCGTCATCGTCGGTTGGGAGCGCAGGGAGCTTCCCATCGTCGAAGCCCGGCGGGACCGCGTAGATTTCGGTCGTCGGCGGGTAGATGTCGACGTTCGTTTCGACTTTGCGGCGACCATCGTCGAACGTCACCACGCGCGTGCGCTTGATGCGGTAGCCGCGGATGCCGTGTTGCTTCACGAGGACGTGGTTGCCGGTGAGGCGCACGTCCTCTTCGATTTTGCGCGGCCACGTTTTCGTCTCGAGCACCTCGCGCGAGAACGTGACCTTCGTCGGGCGGCCCGCGCCGAGGAGTTGGATCGTGAGCTTGGCGCCGTCGGTCTTTGCGTGCACGACCACGGGGAAAGAATGCGGGTTGCGAAGCTTGAGATCGACGATCGGATACACCACTGTCGAGTCGAGCCCCATCGGGATGTACGCGCTTGGCCGTGAGTGCGGCAATCGCTCGAGCACCTCGAGGCCGCCGAAGAACGCGGCCGCGTGGAGCGTCGACGCGACTTGGCACGTGCCGCCGCCGACGCCCTCGACCATTTCGCCTTTGTAGATCTCCCAGCTCTTCTGGAAACCGTTGTCCTCGGAGCGATCGCCGACGATGGTGTTGAAGCTGACGATCTCGCCGGGCATCAGCACGACGCCATCGAGCTTCGATGCGGCGACGTCGATGTTTTGGCCGCGGCGTTTCTGATCGCCCGAGCGCGAGAACCACGTATCGAACGAGCCGAGCACCGAGTGCACGTCGAGCTTGCTCACGAAGTCGCCGGTGACGCGCGGCGCAACTTCGGAAAACGGAATCACGACATCGTGCACCGACGCATCGCCGATGGCGTGCTCGAGCGCGGCAACGGCGCCAAACGCATCGAGGTAGCGACCCGCTCGCTCCGGCACGACAGAGCGATGCTCGAGATCGAGACGCGCGGACGACGGCGGGGCGTCGAGCGATTC
Source organism: Polyangiales bacterium (assembly GCA_038239005.1). Lineage (GTDB taxonomy): Bacteria > Myxococcota_A > Polyangia > Polyangiales > Polyangiaceae > DASXHD01. Next base: position 7,851 of record JBBSFE010000182.1, on the reverse strand, counting down.
CTTGTATTGTGCAACGATCTGGACGAACGGCGCCGTCTCGAGCGACCACACGAGCGGGACATCGATCTCGCCACGCGCAGCGCGCTCTTCGGCGCCCGCGCGAGCAAACAGAGCGCCAACGTGTCCCACGCGTGCGGCGCGCGTGACGACGGCGTCCTCGTCGACTTTCAAACCAAGCTCACCGAGCGTGCGCTCTCCGAGATCGTCGCCTTTGTCGCTCGCGAGATGCACTTTGCGATCGCGAAGGAGCGCAGCACGCGCCGACACGAACGTCTTCAGCGGACCGGTGATCGATTCGCCGTCGACGCGCAAACCCGGAAGCGTTTCACCGGGCGGCAAATAGCGGGTGCGCGCGTGCTGTGCGGCCCCGAGCGTGGCGCCGGCAAGCACGATCAAAATGCCAATCCGCGGAAGGAAACCCATACCTGTTTCGCGTATAAACGCTCGAGCGAGTATGCGTCATCCACACCCGCCCCATCCAGAATTGAGCGTGCGCTCGGGCTACGACGTGAAAAGCCTCGCGGTCTTGGCGGTCGTCACGGCGATCGGGACGGCCTCGGGCTTCATCTGGCGTCAGTACGTGTCGCTGACGTGGGCCGACTTCGACCCGCTCCTCGTCTTTTGCTGGCTGCTCATGGTCGCGCTGGCAGCGTGGCGATTTTCGCTGAAGCGCGATCTGCTGCTCGCGGGCGTCGCGTTCATTGGCGGCGCGCTCATCGAGTCGTGGGGCACGCGCTCCGGGTTGTGGACGTACTTCACGCACGAGAAGCCGCCGCTCTTCATCTTGCCCGCGTGGCCCGTCGCCGCGCTCGCGACCGAGCGGCTCACGCGTTTGCTGGATCTCGCCGCGGCGCGCGTGACGATTCAAGCGCGAGCACTCAAGACCATCCACCTGCTCGTATTCGGTGCATTCTGCACGCTTCTCGTCGTGTGGACGACGCCCGGCCGCGCGCACCCCACGACCGCCGTCGCGTACGTGCTCGTCGCGATCACGTGCATCACCGGAAAAACGAAACGCGAAGATTTACTCCGCTTCGCCGCGGGCTCGCTGCTCGGATGGCTCCTCGAATACTGGGGGACGACGCGTTTTTGTTGGACCTACTGGGACGGCCACACGCCGCCGCTCGCATCGGTCCTTTCCCATGGCTTCGCAACGGTCGCGTTCGCGCGCGGCGTCTCGATCCTCTATTCGCTGTTTGCGTCGCTCGCGCCCGCGTCGGCCGACGTACATATGACCGACTGACTCGGACACGAGCTCGCGGCGCACTTGCACGCCGACATCGCGAGAGGTGTGTATGTCGTGCAGGTTTTCCCGTCGACGCAGTCGGCGGTGATCCCAAGACACTGCGAGTCGCCATGACACGACACGTCCACGGGCGTCATCTTCACGAGCTCGCCCTTCGTCGGCACGAGCGCGCCTTGGCCGCTCACGTCGGGGTTGTTGTCGCCGTTTTCGTCGAACATCAAAACGAGGTTGAACCCACAGTTTTCCTCGCTGTACATCGCGACGCCGAGCTCGCACATGTCGAGCACGAACGGAACCTGCCCCGTCGTGACGTCCACGTTCTTCACGTATTTGTACGCGTGCGGGTGCCCGCCGTTCGTTACCTCGGAAGAGTCCATCACCCACTGGTGGTAGAGGAAGATGCCGAGATTGACCTTCGCGCCTACCGCGTAGTGACTCGGATCGATCGTCGCAACGCCACGAATCACCGAGCCCGGATTTGCGGGCGAGCACTTGCTCGGAGAAGCGTTGGCACACTGCACCGTCGACGCATCGATCACGGGCGCATCCGCGACGACGTCCGCGGTCGCCGCGTCGTCCCCGGATTGAGCGGGGCTGCTCGAGCACGCGCAAAGCAAAAGCGACGAGGCGAAGACGAGCGAGAGTTTCATCGTGGCCCGCGGCAAGTGCAACCGCGATGCCACGCGGGTTTCCCGCGGTTCTATGCGTGAGCCGTCAACCTTCTAACAGGCGGAGAGGATCAGAGGATGACGAGGCCACGGCGCGCAGCCGTGACGACCGCTTCGGTGCGGCTCGTGACGCCAAGCTTCGTGAGGATCGCGTTCACGTGAAACTTCACCGTGTGATCGCTGATGTGCATTTTGGCAGCGATCTCTTTGTTGGCGAGACCCTCGGACAAATGCTGGAGCACTTCTTGTTCGCGTGCCGTGAGCTCCTCTGCGAGTGGCGTGTGCTCGCGCGAAGGAATGAGCGCAGACGCAAGCACGGGATCGAAGACGAGCAAACCCGCGTGCACCGCGTGAACCGCAGCGGCGAGCGCACGGCCCGAAGTCTCGCGCATCAGCAAGCCGCGCGCGCCTGCGGCAAGCGCCGTGGCTGCGATCGCGCTCGACGGAAGGAGCGCGACGACCTCGGCCTCGACGTCTTCGACATCCTCGATGTGAGCTTGAGCCGCGCGCGGATCGGACCCGAGATCCCACACGACGACATCGGCCGAGACATCGTCGGCGGCCGCGACCTCGGCGCGAAGATCTTGGCCCGACAAGAGCGAGAGAAGCGCCGAACGAACGAGCGGATCGTCCGCGACCACTGCGAGCGAGAGACCTTCCGAAAGAGGCATCGAGCTCGCCATATCCATCCATCGAAGGTTGGGATGCACGCCTGCCCCGTCAAGCGAGCCACCCCTATGGCTAGGTTGAGCTTAACGATTTTTAGCGGTTCGGCCGATGTGGGCGCCGCGCGGCGCAATTAAGGTATCGGCCATGGCAACAGCATTTTCCCCCGACGCGATCTCTGACCTCGTCGAAAAAGTTTCTCCCAGTATCGTACGCATCGACGCCGGTCATCGCTTTGGCGGCACCGGGACGGTGTGGTCCGAAGATCTCGTCGTCACCGCGAGTCACGTCGTCGAGCACGACGAAGACATCGAGCTCGGCGTGTCCCGCGGCTCCGGAGGCGCCGACGGCGGCGACAGGACCGTGAAGGCCGCGCTCGTTGGTCGCGACGAAACGACCGATCTCGCTCTCCTCCGAGTCACGGGCGAAAAGCTCGTCCCCGTGAAGTTTCGTCCACTCGATGGGCTTCGTGTCGGGGCGTTCGTCGTCGCCGTCGCGCGGCCTGGCAAAACCATCCGCGCGAGCTTCGGCATCGCGAGCACGCTCGGCGCCGAATTCCAAACGCGCCCCGGCGCACGCATCGCGCGATGGCTCGAGACCGACGCAGAGATCGCAACGGGTTGGTCCGGCGGCGTCTTGCTCGATCTCGAAGGTCGCGCGCTCGGCGTCAACAACCGCGGCCTCGTGCGTCACGCGCACTTGACGATCCCACACGTCACGATCGAGCGCGTCGTCACCGAGCTCTTGGCTCACGGCAAGATCCGTCGCGGCTACCTCGGCGTTGGCGTGCACAAAGTCGCGCTGCCGGAGGCCCTCGCAAAGTCGGTCGGCCACGTTGCTGGCGTCCTCGTGAACGCAGTCGAACCGAAGAGCCACGCCGAAACTGCGGGCATCCTCATCGGCGACATCCTCCTCTCGGTCGACTCCGCGAAGGTCGAATCCCCGTGGGAGCTCGCATCGGTATTGCGCGACAAAGTCGACGCTCCCATCGCAATCCAGCTGGTCCGCGCCGGCAAGCTCGAAACGTTGAGCGCGCACACCTAAACCGGTAGATTCTGGGGTCCGTGAAGTCGTGCCCCAAATGCGGTGAACGGTACGCCGACGATCGGCAATTCTGCTTCGTCGACGGCGTTGCGCTCGACACGCTCAAAGACGCGCGCCTCGGCACGGCGATCGCGGGCCGCTACTTGCTCGAGGACATCATCGGCGAAGGCGGCATGGCCATCGTCTATCGCGCGCGCCACAAAGTGAACGCCGACCAAACGTTCGCCGTGAAGCTGATGAATCCGCTCCTCGCGCGCGACCCCATCGTGCGCGAGCGGTTTCGTCGCGAGGCCAAGAGCGCGAAGAAGATCGCTCACCCGAACATCATCGAGATTTTCGAAGAAGGCGACACCGGCGACGGCACGGCGTACATGGTCATGGAGTTCCTCGACGGCGAAAGCCTCGCCGACATGGTTGGCAAAGGCGCGATCCCCGTGAAACGCGCCGTCGGGCTGATGATCCAAATGGCGCGCGGCATCGCACGCGCGCACGACCTCGGTGTCATTCACCGCGATCTCAAACCCGAAAACATTTTCGTCTGCCGGCGCTATCCAAAAAATGGAGAGAAGCACGACGAAGAGGACGACGATCTCGTCAAGCTCCTCGACTTCGGCATCGCACTCTCCAAACAAGACTCGCGCCTCACGGGCACGGGCGAGCTCTTCGGCACGCCTCAATACATGGCGCCCGAGCGCATCACGTCTACGGACGCAGGCGCGCCGAGCGATCTCTACGCGCTCGGCGTGATTTTTTTCGAGATGCTCACCGCGCGTTTGCCGTTCGACGCGCCCGACGTCGCTACGTTCTTCGTGCGCCATCTCAAAGATGCGCCACTTCCGATCCGCACGATTCATCCGGGCACGCCGGAGTCCCTTGCAGATTTGATCGAGCGGCTGCTCGCGAAAGACCCCAAAAATAGGCCCGTTGACGCGCACAAGGTCGCGGCCGATTTGATCGACGTCGCGCGTGAGATTGGCGCTCGCATTCCGCCCGAGCCGCAAGTCGATCCCGCGAGCTCGCGTCCCGCCGTTCAGATGCCGACGTCCGAAAAGGGAACGCGTCGCTGGCTTCGCCGCGCAGATGTGTTTCGCGAAATGCTCGAGCGTGCATACGGCGCCACCGCAACACCGGCCGACATCGCGTCACGCTTGCGGCGCGTCGACACGCTCGCGCAGAAAGTCACCGAGCTCAAAGGCCGGAGCGGTACCGAGCAAGCCAAGCTCGAAGACATCGTCAAGCGCGGCCGTGACGGGCGCCTTCGCCTCGGTCACGCGGTCGACGCACTCGGCGCCGATGCATCGCGCAGCCGCGAAGAGCTCCGCGCCGCGGATGAAAAACTTTCGACGAGCAAGAAGCGCCAAGAGACCGCGAAGAAGCAATTCTTCGAATGCCACAAGACGATGGTGTACTGGGAAGGCCGCAGCGGTTTCGCCGAGCCCTACGAAGATTTGATGAACGCATATCGAGACGGCGCCGACGTCATCGAAGGTTGGATCGAAGCGCGCAAACACGAGCGCGAGGCGGAGAAGGTCGTCGAGACGAATCAGCAAACCGTGCGCGATCTCGAATTCCAGCTCATGAAGCTGCGCGAATCGCTCGCGATGCACGAGCTCGACACCGAGGCCGAGCGCGAAGCCGTGCAAGGCTTGGTGATGCAGCTTTCGCAAGAGATCGACACCGCGGAAGAGGAGCTAGTGTCGCTTTCTGCCTCGCTCGTCGAGCCGCTGCGCGCACGTCCCGATCTATCGACGCTCTTCAAGCGACTCGAAGCAGCCTGACGTCGCGCTATACTCGCGCCATGCGATGGATGTTTGGCACCGCGGTCGTTGGCGCGGCTTTTCTCGTGACGGCGTCTTGTTACACGAGCGGTGGTTCCTCGGGGGCAGCCGTCACGTATTACAAAGACGTCGTTCCGATCCTTCAGAAGAACTGCGTGACGTGCCACGTGCAGGGCGGCATCGCTCCGTTCGCGTTCGACTCGTACGACACGGCGCACGCGAACTCCGACAACATGGTCGCCGACACACAAGGCCACATCATGCCGCCGTGGGGCGCGCTCGACACCGACGAATGTCATCCGCGTTTGCCGTGGAAGGGCGACATGCGTTTGAGCCAAGCTGACCTCGACACCATCAAGGCGTGGCACGACCAAGGCGACGTCGCCGGTAACGCCGCCGACGCGCCCGCGCCGATCACCACGACGCCACTGACCGATTTGCCAAACGCACAAGAGATGGTCGCCGCGTCGTACACGCTGAAGAGCAGCAGCGCAGACGCGTTCGAGTGCTTCGTGCTCGACCCGCAGTTTACATCGACGTCGTACATCACCGGCACGAACATCAAACCGGGCAACAAGACGGTCGTTCACCACGCGCTCGTGTTCTCGGTGCCAGGCGACACGGTGTTGCCTGATCCGGTTCAGTATCCGTGTTTCGGTGGGCCCGGTGCTCCGGGGACTGTCGCTCCGCAGCTCGTCGCGGTTTGGGCGCCGGGAGCGCCGCCGTATCAATATCCCCCCGACGTCGGGCATCCGGTCGATCCCGGCACGAAGTTCGTGATGCAGATTCACTATCACCCGCACACGCTCGCGACGCCCGAGCCCGACGTCACGAAGTTCCAAATTCAAGCAACCACGACCAAGCCGTCGTGGACCGTCGCAACGGGTCTTATCGGCAACTTCACCGACCCACCCGGCACCAAGGCGTTTGGCCTAGAAAACGGGCCCTTCGTGATTCCGCCCGATTCGCCGAATACGCAGTTCACGATGGAAGCGACGAGCCCCGTCAATGCGAGCATCTTCGTTCTCGCGGTCGCCTCGCACATGCATCTCGTCGGCGTCGACGAGAAGATCACGCTCACGCGCGCCAACCCCACTGTCTACAATCCGCAGAGCGATTGCCTCTTGCAGACGCCGCAGTGGAACTTCAACTGGCAGCGCGCCTACGAATACGACGCGCCCATCCTCAGCTTGCCGACGCTCAGCAAGGGCGACAAGATCGAGATGCGTTGCACGTACAACAACACGTTTTCCAATCCGCTCCTCGCGCAGTCGCTCACCGAAGCGGGCAAGACGCAAACGTCGCAAGTTACGCTCGGCGAACAGACCACCGACGAAATGTGTCTCGGCGCCTTCTGGTACGTGTACCCGACGCAGAACTAACCGAGCATCGCGCGCACATAACGCAACACGCGTACGCCGGAGGACATCTGGCACGAGCGATAGAGCTCGGCGTGTTCGTTTCATGCTTCCACAGGACGCTCGCTATCTGCGAACGCACGCGAGCGCTGTTTGCGAAGTTCTTTGTACCAGTGCGACGTCGGCCGGTGAACCATCGGGCGGGCCTGCGTCGTGGCGACGAGCAGAGACCACGACCGCATTGCCGAATCGTAGCTAGTTTGCGTTAGCTCGGCGCTCGTGGTCGCTCGTCGAGACGCACGAGCCCACGACGGCGCCAGCCAACGGAGCCAAGCCACGTGCGGGCATTGAGTACAGGCGCGGGATCGGGCGGTACGACGATTTTCTTGGCAAAGCCTTCGAACCAAGGCGCCGATGAGAACGCGTCGATGCCGGAGCCGAGGCGGGCGCCGTGTTTTCTTGCGTTCATGAGCACGTAGACGATGGCATTGCGGACCTCGCGCGGGGTGCGGAGCTCGCGCGCGTGATAGCGGTCGCCCCAGACGGGGCCGCGCGCGCTGAGCATGCGGTTGACGGCCCGAGCCAGCCGGATGGCGAGGCCTTGGACGCCGCGCGTCAGGGTTCGTTTGTCGTGGGCTTCGACCACGAGATGCACGTGGTTGTCTTGGACGGAAAACTCGACGACGCGAAACCGCGACTGGCTCGCGCTTGCGATGGAGCGCCGCATTTCGGCGAAGACGGCACGCTCGCGAAACGGCGGAAGCCCAGCGCGCGCGCGCAACGTGATGTGTACAGGATGCGCAGCACGGTGATTCGCGCGAACCACGTGCGGAACCCCCGCGCGGCCATGCGCGGGCTTGCGCCCGGCTCCAAGGCGTTTGCCGCCCCACGTGCGAAACACAAATTCGCGTTGGCGAGCCATCTTGATTCAGCAGTATAGTTCGGCCTTGCGACTCGTCAAGCCCAGATAACCGGGGGTCCGGATTAGAGAGATGGGTAACAGTCCATCTCGCGGACAGGGGTGACCGGGTGACACATCGTTCCAGAGACATAGGTGACAGTCACCGCCATGCCTTGGCAGGACACGTCAC
>JBBSFE010000181.1:0-9788 GCA_038239005.1 Polyangiales bacterium | reverse complement strand
TCCATCACGCCGCGCAGCTTGCGATACTTCGCACGAACGGAATCCACGTTGCCCATGCTGCACCAACAGCCCGCGCGCGTCGGCTATTTCCATGAGCGGATCGATAAATTCGACCAGGCTCCTAAGCTCGCGATCTACCTATTGTGCGACAATGGCGGCAACGCGAGCTCGATGGCGCGCCTCGCACGATAAGCGTCAGCGACCTCAACGTCACGGCTCTCGCACTCGGCGGTAGATGGGTCGGCCGTTGGAGGCGAAGCGGTCTCCGCGCCGGCCTTGATGCACGCGTGCTCGCAGTGTACGATCGCGCCAAGAAAGTCGCTCGCGACGCGGCTACTTTACGATGGTCGCGCAACCGAGAAGGACGTTCACCGAGCCGGTCTTGCCGGCGCCGACCATCGCTTGCGCGGTCTGACACGCGGCCGGGCAGAGGATGACCTTCGTCGGCGCGGTGTCGTCGTCGTAGTACCAACTGAGATCCGATCCGCAGGTGCCCTTGCCGTCGGTCTTCGTGAGCGTCGTCGTCGACGTGCCGTCTTCGAGCGTCACGTTCACTTCGTGCGGGTCGAGCGTCTGACCCTGACCCGGATCGGGGATGGACATGGTGCAGTCGATTTTCGATCCTGCCAGGACGGCGGTCGTGACGGCGTCGAAGAACGGCGTCCACGCCGATGCGCCATCGCAGATCTTGGCGCGCGGCCCGCCCGTCTTCGCCACGAGCATCGAGTAAGTCGACCCACCCGACGGCGGCAGCGAGCTATCGGCGTACGTGCACCGCACGCTCGGGTTTTTCGGATCGCCCCAACCATAGACGCCACCGAAAATGTAGTCCGTGTTGAAGAGGCCATTCCACGAGACATCGAGCATGCCGGGTGGCAGCGAGTTTGAATTGAACGGGTTCTGGCCGCCCGTGTACGTCTCGAACTCCTGCGCCGTGAGCCGCGCGTTGTCGTCGGTGACGACGAGAATCGTTTTGGTCGCTTCCGGCCGCAGCCACGCCTTCCATGCCTCGCCGCCGAGTGCCTGACCTTGTGTGTAGCCGCTCGTCTGACCGAGCGTGCCGAGGAACTGCTCGAAGGTCTGCGTGCTCCGGATGTCGATCGACGACTGATAGAATCGCGGGCCGTTGCCACAGGCGTCGTCGCCGGCGAGCGGCTGCGGTATGCAAATGGGGTAGCGCGTCGAGCCGCCGACTTGGATGGGCGACGTCGCGCTTCGCAGCGAAAGGACGATGACGCGGTAGTCGAGCGATTTCGCGTCGACGAGGTTCGCGAACGCATTCATGCCAGCGTTCACCGCTGCGACCGCGGGCGCCATGCTCGCGGAGTTGTCGATCATCCAGATGATGTCCACGGGAAGCGGAGTGGGATCCACGACCTGCTTGACGCTCGCGCACGCCGCATCGTCCACGAAGGCGGCATCGCCGCCATCAGCGGGCTGGAACAAGCCGTCTGGACCGGCGTCTTCTTGCGGCACTTCATGCGATTTGGCCGTGCAGCTCGCGACCAAGACAAGAGCCATGTAAGGAAGAACGCGCATACGCCCATCCTAGCCGTTTCAGGCCCCGGTGCGTGCGACACTTCGCTCGCGTAGTATGATCGCGCCGTGACCCACGCCGCTGCGTATCGCTCCTCATCGGCGTCTTGGCTTGCAAGGCGCCGCCGTCTTCGACGACGACGATGGCCACGGCTTCAGCCGTACCGCTGCCATCCGTCTCCGCATCCACGGCGGATGCATCGCCCGGCGCTGCGAAGCAAGCGACATTCGCCTCGGTCATGGTCGGCACGCAGGCAGAGCACGTGAGGATTTTCCGCGTTGGAAGCCGCGCCGTCGTTGCACGCGGGACGCGCCTCGTCGGGTGGGCGCAATCGCACGCGGCGTACGTCGCGGATGCGCACGTGGGTGATGCGCTTCCGACGTCGGGGGCGTCGCACGTGCAAGCCGTCGGCGGCATCTGGCCCGACATCGCCGTGGTCTCCGGACAGAAAGACCTCGCCGAGTACGCCGGTCCGAATTCCGTGCTCTTCCTCGAGCGACAAGGCGCTCTCGCCGCGTCGAAGGCCGCATTCATCGACGTGCCGCGCATGGCCGCACTCTCGAAAGGCGTTGCGTATCTCTTCGTCCCCGAGGGGACGCACTTCATCGGCGGGCTCGACACCGGCCGATGCGGCAAGACGACGCCAACGGAGCTCGCCATACTCGCGATTGCCGGCGATCGAAAAATCACGACGCCGCGCGCCGTGCCGTCGTTCTTCGAGCAAGCGCTCGAAACGGATGCAGCCGGCAGGGCCTTTGTCGTGGGTGGCGACATGTGTCGTGCGGGCGCGTTCATCGCGTCGCTCGATGTCTCTCCGCTCCAGCTCGAGCTCGTTCCCGGATCCGACGCGTGCACCGAGCGCACGAACACCGAGGGAATGCCGTTCACGCATGCGCACTTGTTTCCTTCGGCGAGCGGAGGGCTCTACGTGCTCCTCGCAAACCAAGCCGCATCGCCACACCAACCAGACGACGCGAAGCGCCGCACGGGAGCCTGCGCGACGCCGCCGCGCGTGCTCGAGCGATCGGCGACAGGCACGTGGTCCGCCGCGCGCGTCCTTCCGGAAAACGCCAGCGCGATCGATCCCGCCGGCACGGCGTGGGCCATCACCAACCACCACACGGTGATGCGCTTTCCGGCTGCGGGCGCTCCCACCGAGCTCGCCCTCGATGCGAGCTGCGCGCAAGCGGGAACGAAGCTCACCGAGATCGTTTCCGTCATCGTCCCGTTTGCGGATCAACCGTGGATCACCGTGACGTACGAGGGTGACCACACGGGCTTGTGCGTTGCGTACCTCTGAGCGCAAACGACATAGGCCATCAGGCTCGTGCATGAAGGTCGTTATGTTGTCACTCGACGCACCAACCCCATACGCTATGTGCACGATACGGTAAAGCGCGGGTTGTTGTCTGCGAGGGAGGAATGGCGATGTTCGTTCGCACACGGACGATGCTTTGGGTGTGCGCCGCGATTGCCGTGGGCTGCCCCATGTGCGGCAAGGAGGCGTTGCCGCCGCACTTTCCGATACCCACGCCGGCGGGGATATCGGCGTATCACTGCCATCCCGCGGAGCTTCCGGCGAAGGCGGTTATCGCGATGCCGGCGCCCTTCGATGCGGCGCTCGATAAGTGGCCGACGAAGACGGGCGCGTTCCTTCAGGGACAGCCCATCGACGTGCCGCGCGTGCGCGCCCAAGACGTGGTCGTCGCGCTGAAGGATCGGCAGCGGAGTCTTCTCTCGAAGAGCGCGGCGGATCGCGCGGCGTCCATCGTTCCGATCGGCGGCGACTATTGGCGCGACACGCCATATCCCATCGGACCCGCGGGGAGCGCGCCTTGGGTGAGCTCCGCGTTCACGGCGGGCGCTCTAGGTGCGCTTCCTTCGCGAGGTGCAGAAGATCTCACCGGCATGATGACGTCGGCGCCGTTCGAGCTCACCGGCAAGTACTTGCGCGTGCATATCGGCGGCACCGGGAAGGCCGGCGTCGGCGTGCAGCTTCTCGTGAAAGCACTTCCGAAGACGCTGAAGTGTGGCGACGCCGCACCGAGCGCCGACGACGTCGGACCGAGCGCGCCCGCTGGCTTCACGATCCTTCGGACGGTGCGAGGGTCGGGCACGCTCGCGCCCGAATCGGAGCGGCTCGAGGCCGTCGAGATCCGTCTTGATGCGGCGGAGTGCGATGTACGGAAGCTGACGGCCATGGCTCGCATCTTCGACGAATCGAAGACGGGACACATCAACGTCGGCGCGATGGGCCTCACGGACGCGCCGCTCACCGATGCGGAGAAAGACGCCACGCCGGTGTGGGGGCTCGCGGATTATCACACACACCCAACGAATTATCTCGGGCTCGGCGGTTTGCAAGGCATTCACCCGGTGTGGGGTGCGCCGGGCGGCAGCATGGGCGACTACATCGGAGATCCGGCCGCCACTCACAAAGCGTTTGCGCGCGACATTCCCGAATGCGACGAGCCCACGTTGAATTTCAACGGTCACCACGGAGGCCTCGCCGCTCCGATCATGATCAACGCGGCCGAAGGTCGGCTCGCACCAGCGGTCGACGACCTCTCGCTCGCGACGATCGCGTTCACGCACGACACGAAGGGTGGCCCTTCATTCACCGCCACGCCGGATTTCCGATCGGGCGCGCACGAGCAGTATCACGTCAGCGCGATCCATCGCGCGTACCTCGGCGGCTTGCGTCTCATGTCCGCGATGGCGATCCACAACCGCGGGCTCGAGTACGGCGTCGGCTGGGTTCGTTGCGGCGACGATGGCAACCCGACCGTAGACACGACACCCGATTGGACCGTCATCCGTGCGCACGTGCAGGCGATGCGACAGCTCGCGGATCTCAACTCGGATTGGATGCAGATTGCATATACGCCAGACGAGGTGCGTCGCATCATCCGGAGCAACAAGCTTGCGGTCGTGCTCGGCGTCGAAGTCCCCGAGCTCGGGCTCGACGACGACGGCGACCCCGCCGAGCAGGTCGGCAACTTGGAAGCGCTCGGGATCCGCCAAGTGATCGTCGTCCACGGCATGGACAATTTGCTCGGTGGCACGGCCGTCTTCGAGGATCTCTACAACTCGGTCAACGACTGGATGTACCGGCCGAAGGAATTCCGCGATCGCGTGGAGACGCTGTCGGGGAAGACCGTCTACGGCCAATTTCCGGCGTCGTTCTACGAGATCACGACGAGGCCGAGCCCGCAGATCACGACGCTCCCCGTGGTCGAGCCGATCGAGCCCACCGAGCCCATTCAGTTTCGTCTCAGCAATCCGGTGCGCATCGTGCTGAGCGACATCTATCCGAGACCACCTGCCATCCCGTTCATCGTTGGCACGTTCGGGCGCATGCACCCGCTCGTCAACGCGACGCCGCTCTTCAAGACGGAAAAAAATCTCTACGGGAAGTTCAAGGGCCCGCATCGCAACGTGCGCGGTCTCACGGGCCGCGGCGCCGAGTTCATCCAGCGTCTGATGGCGCACGGCATGCTGATCGATCTCGCGCACATGTCCGACGCCACGCTCGCGAGCACCTACGACGTCGCCGGCGACGCGTGCGGCCCCTACCCGCTCATGATTTCGCACACGCACTTCCGACCTCTCCAGATGAAGGTCGACTACTCCGACATGGTGTCGAGCTTCGGCGATGCGACGAAGGACTCCATGCACGCCGACCTCGTCGCGCGGAACCCGACGCATTCGATCAGCGCGTGCATTCGTGATCCGCAAGAAACGAACAAGGCGTGCAACCCCGACATCCTCGCGAAGGCAAAAGAGTGGGCGCGTCGAGCAACCCAACCGGGAACGACGATTCGGGAGAATCTCGCTCGCGAGTACGACATTCCCTCGTCCGAGCTGCAGCAAGTCCGCGTGCGCAACGGCGTCATCGGCGTGTTCATCGGTCAAGGCACGCTCGACGTGAGCTACGACGCGTCGAATCTACCCGGCGGGTTGACGAAGCTTCCCATCGCGCTCGACTGCGCGGGCTCGTCGCAAGGTCTCGGAGCCGCGATGCTCTTCGCGAAGAAGCACATGCGCGGGATGGGCGGCATCGGGCTCGCGTCGGACTTCGCATTCACCGGAAGCGCGTCTCCGCGATTCGGACCGCAAGCTTGCGCGGGCTACCTCGCCGCAGGAACGAGCCTCGGGACGGGCGCACAGCTCCTCGAGACGCTCCTCGATCCGCAGCACTACGCCTTCTCCGCGCAAAAGGACGCCGTGAGCTACTCGTCGGGCGTCAAGACCTGCGTGAACGGAACGTCGAACAACCCCGACGTGAAGTGCGGCTCGAACGTTCCGCTCGATCCGTACGTCGGGCCTCCGCACCTACGACGTCAACGTCGACGGGTTCGCGCACTTCGGCCTCGCACCCGACATGCTCCAAGACGTGTCGAACCAACTGCACGAGGCACGCCATGTCGCGCTCGACGATCTCTTCGGATCGGCCAACGCGTACATCGAAATGTGGCGTGAGGCGCGCAGGCTTTCGCGTTGCGAAGAGATGGGCCTGTGTCCGCCGCTGAAGTTCGAGCGCGATCCGCAATGCGACGGTCACCCGCTCGCCGCGCGGGCTGCGTGTGGCGCCTCGTGTCCGTGCGGATGGAACCATGGCGCACCGCTCCACCAAGTCAGCGAAGTCTATTCTGCGTGCGATCCCGGAAATGCGATCACCTTTCCAGGCGGCGAGGTGAAGTATCAGCAGCACCGCGCGGACCCGCTCAAACCTGGCGACCTCACCAAACAAGGCGACTGGGCGATCGTCCGCATTCAGAACGATCAGAAATGGAAATGCGGCAGTCGGTCGCATTCGCTCGGCTGCAAGGCGCCCGCGAATTACGTGAAGGTACGACGCATTCTCGATAGCACCGTGAGCCGCATCACCGATCGCTGCGACTATCAACCGATGCCGCCGGAAGACGGCAATCGGAGCGTGCTCTTTCAATGTCTCGTTGGCCCGGACGACGGAGTGAAGGCGCCATGAGCCGCGCAACTCGCACCGCGCTCGCCTTCCTCGCCGCGAGCGCCGTCGCGCGTCCGAGCCAAGCCCAAGAGGTCGTTGCGTTCGACGCGGCCGTTGCGGAGGGCAGCGGCGATTGGGGAGTGAGCGTCGATGGACGTATCGGTTACCGCACGGGCCTTCCACGAGGCTGGCCCATCATCGGCGCGGCCTACGGCTTGATCCTCCAATTCGAAATCATCGGCGGCTACCGCCAGCTCTTCGCCGACACCGGCGATCTGCATTTGGGCCGACTCGGTGGCGGTCTTCGCGCTGGCGGGTCCATCTATTGGTTCCAGCCGCTCGTTTTCTTGCACGGCTCGGCGGCGGACGCGAACGGCAACTGGGGAGGTCTCCTCGACATCGGCCTCGCGCTCGACGCGCGCTTCAAAGTCTGGAGCTTCGGCGTGCATTACGCACACGACTTCTTGCATCTCGACACGGGTTGGATGCACCTGAACGAGATCGGCGCGCACGTCGAGATTCGCGCGTTCTGGTTCTAATCAGTGCGGAGTTGGCGGCACGACCACCGTGTTGATCGGCTTCACGCTCGCACCCGCGGGGTATGCATAGCTCGATGCGCTGTCGTAGCCCCACACGGTGATGCCGAAGGGCGTGTCGCTCTTTGCGGTGTGAAGGCCATTGTTGCATGAGCCGACACCTGCGCCCCCGGTCGCGAGATCAACGTGCACGTATTGATACTGCCCGGACGTGCCAACGGGCTGCCAGCCTGTGACCTTGCCGACGCAATCGACTGTCACGTCGTGGAAGGTGTTGTCGCTCGCCTTCTGCCGCGTGATTGCGATCTCGCTGTAGCCGTAGGTCGGATCGGTGAAGAAAATGTACGACGGGAGAAACTGCGCAGGCGGCACGACGTTCACAGTCTCGGGGCCGCCGACGCCGTAGTTCGCCGACTCGTTGCCGACGGCCACGTACTCGCTCGCGAGCGCTTTGATGGGCGGGATTTGCTGGTGCGCCGAGTCGCAGTCGCTGCCGGGTCGGTGAGCCGCGAGATAGAATGGATGTTTGTCGTCTTGCGACTTCACGTGAAACGCGCCCGGCCCGACGAACTCGACGACCTGACCTTCCTTCACGGTCGTCGGCGCGCTCGAGTTCGTTGGCTCGTACGTGAGCGTCGTGCCGTCGACCAAGCCGATGATGCGCCACGTTGGTGGGGTCGTTTGGATTTGGCACACGTGCCCGCCCCACAAGCCCATCGGGAAGTTCGACTGGATGATGCTGCCCGAGAGATCGACGCCACCGCTTTGGGCGTTCTGAACGATGTGGATCGTCTCGCCCGTGTTGAGGGTGTACGTCTTCGGCGTTCCCTTCGTCGCTGCGGCGACGCCCGTGCCCGCGGTGATGTTGTCCGTGGGTAAAATGGTGACTTGCGTGCCGTCTTGTTGCGCGACGAAATTGATGGTGGTCGGGTGGGTGGTGTCGTCGGACATCGTCGTCGCCACGTAGTTCACGTCCCACGCCGTTGTTGGGAGGAGCAGCGTCGCGCTCGAGATGTACGAGTGGGCGCCGCCGAATGGATAGATGTCGTAGACGACGCCGGGAACGCTCGTCTTGATCTCGATGGCGTGGCCGAGCGAGGTCGAGTGGATGACCATGTCTTCCGTCGTGACGGCCGCTCCCTTCGGGCACGGCGTGTACTCGCTGAAGGCGGAGTCGCCGCCACCGGGGTAGTCATTGAGAAAGACGATCGCCATGCTGTTCGGCGGGATGCCGGTCGAAGGGACCTTGGTGTACGTGACGGAGCTGCCCGAGCCCGACGGCGTGTACGCGTAGTTGTTGCCGTTGATCGTGTTGCCCTTCCACACGAGCGAGATGCTCATGTCCGAGGACCAGTTGTTCGTCACGAACGCGGCGAAGCAGCTGCCGGGTGTGCCGTCAGTGCCCATCACCGTGTTCCAACCATCGGAGGGCATCGAGTAGTAGTCGCACCCTACGGAGCTTTTGTTCTGCGCGGCGGCGTCGCACGCGGCGATGCAGCCCGTCGCGCCGCAGCCCGTGTCGCCGGTGCACGTCTGGACGACAGTGGGATTGTCACCACACGTGAGCACTTCGTGCAGGTCCGCGGAGCACTGCACGCACGCGGGCGCGTCCTGCGAGCCGGTGTCCGGGAAGGCGACGTTGACGTCGTCGAGCGGTGTGCCGTCGAGGGATGCATCGGCGCCTGCGTCCTCGAAGGTGTTGTGCGAGGGGCCGCAAGCACCGAACACCGCGACCGCCACGCCGAAGCCCACAATGGATAGGTTCCGCATGACCGTCATCGTGGCACCCCGCGAGCGTCGAGGCAATCGAGCTTGCTGATCAGTGCGAGGACGGAGCCCATTGACGCGAAGATACAACCGTATTCTGTATCTCGCACCGTGGACATCGGCGAGCGTCTGAAGATCGTTGGGCTCATCGAAGCCGTCATTGCGGCCGACGGCGTCGTGACCGGTGACGAGCGCGAGTTCTTGCGTCGCGTCCTCGAGCGGTTCGGGATCGAGGACGCAGACCGCGCCGATCAAATCGTCGCGAGCGCGCCGGGGCTCGCAACGGCAACGCTGCGCGCACTCGCTCCCGATGTTCAAGCGCGCGTGATGGCTCTCTTGGTGGAGGCCGCCATCGTCGATGGCAACGTGGCCCCCGAGGAGCGCGCGCTCTTGCTTGCGTCCGCCGCATCGCTTGGCATCGAGGCGCAAGCTCTGGAAGAGCGCATCGCGCGAAGGCTCAAGTCGAGCGTTCCGGGCGTTTGAACGAACGAGCAACGCGTGTAGTTTGCACGATTGATCGACGGAAGCGGCCAAATTCCGATTTGCGCCGCGTATTGCCAAGAGCGATGTCGACGGCGATTCTGATCAACCCTCGCCATGCGCCGACTCGAGCACGCCGACGAAGACAAATTCTGGGAGGCGTGGATCAAAGACGACGCAATCTTTTGCTACCGATTCGGCAAGACGGGAACGCAAGGTCAGACGCGCATCAAGCGCCATGCGAGTCGCGCGGAGGCAGAGGCCGATCTCGAAGACAACGTGCAGCGGAAAATCAAAGAAGGATTTTCGGACGCTGAAGGCGAAGACGACGAGAAGAAAGAGGCCGAAGAGTCCGACGAAGAGGGCGAAGAGGACGAAGAGGGCGAACAGGACAGCGACGAAGAGGGCGAAGCTCCGAAGCGCAAAGCGAAAACGAAGAAGGCGGCGAAGCCCGCCGAACCGCCGAAGCCACTCGTTGTCGCGCGAGCGCGCGCGCCCC
>JBBSFE010000180.1:0-9821 GCA_038239005.1 Polyangiales bacterium | reverse complement strand
GCACCCGCTTCCGCTTCCGCCTCCGCCTCCGCCTCCGTCTCCGCTCCCGCCCCCGTCTCCGCCTCCGTCTCCGCTTGCGCCTCCGTCTCCGCTTGCGCCTCCGTCTCCGCCTCCGCCTCCGAATTCATAAGCGCCGATGTCGATCGCACTCCCAGCGATAGCGCGCCCCTCGGTGCTGGCGACGTCGACGTACTCGTGGTCCGGCGCGAGCGACTGACTCCCGGCGGACCCAGGCGCAGTCCCCTTGTCGATGCACGGCGAGCCCGCGAGCAAGCGGAAGTCGAACGCTCCCTCGTTCTCGAATTTCGGATCGCCCATCGACTCGTCGAAGTTTGTCGTGAGCGTGGTCGATGTGGATGCCGTTGGTACGGTTCCGTGCCCGAAAAAAATGTTGTTCTCGATCACGGCCGTGGTTCCCGAGGCGAGGTTCACGAAGGTGCCGCTCCCGAGATCGTTCACGACCGTGTTGTTGATGAAATAGAAATGCTGATCGGGATTCGTCGTCCCCTCTTCACCAGTCGTGACGATCTCCGGGTTTTGCGAGGTGCCGCTTTGCTCGATCAAATTGCCGATGACATACGACGTGCCGCCGTTCGGGATGTCGATCTCGTAGCTCGCGGTCGTGCCGGCTTCGTCGGTAATGCGGTTATACGCAATCAAGTTTTGGTACGCGCGCGTCTTCACGAGGTGCCCGACCTTCGCGCCGTGCGAATACGAGTAGCGGAGCGTGAAGCTCGCATAGTGATTCAAGTACATGTTGTGCGAGTACCCATCACCCGCGCCGTTCTGCGCGAACTCGGACGACTCGATGACCACGCTCCCCTGCCCGTCCGTCGATGGCGCGCCGAGGATGCCGTCTTGGTTGTCGTGAAAGAAGCAGTTGTGCACCGTGAGGTTCAAACCTTGGTGACGAATGCCTGCGCCGTTGTTGCCATCGCTCTGTGAAATCGCCGCGCCGGAGAGCTCGAAGTTTTCGAGCGTCGCGTTCGGGGCGGAGATCGTGAAGATGCCCTTCTTCTGATTCGGCGGAACGCCGGTGATGTCGATCTTCGCGCGCCCCGTGCCGACGCCGCGCACAGTGAGGTTGTCGGTCGCCCATGCGCAGGTGTCGCCGTCGTAGCTGCCGGTGGTGTCGACCTCGATGGTGTCGCCAGCTTGCGCGGCGGCAATCGCGAGACACGGCTTGGCGTACGTCTTCCCCGGGCCGACCGTGAGCGTGTTCCCGGCGAGCGCGGCGTTCGGAATCAAAACCAGCGCGGCCCCGAAAACGCGTGCTTTCATGTCGTGATCATGGCGCCACGTCGGCGAAGAAGTCGAGACTTTCTGCTCACGGCAGAGCGAGCTTGGATGCGATCCACGCGCGAACGCCGGGCTCGTTCGAGATGCCAGCATCGCCGCCGCCTTCGCCTGGGCAGGTCGGTGGCGCTCCCGTGATGGTCGCCTCGTCGACGCGCTTGCCTGCGCGGCGATCGTAGAGCTCCACGTGGCTGTTCGTCTGCGTTCGAAGAACGGGAACGTCCGCAAACGCTCCGAGCTTCGCTTGTTGCACGCCGCAGTACTTCTGCTGCCCAGTCGTCGACGATTCGAACGCGACGAGATCGATGTCGCGCCAGCGGCCGTCGCCGATGACATAGGCGGGGAGCGACTCGAGCGCCGGCCGCACGTAGGCGAGCTTGTTCGTGCTCGCCGCGAGCGTTTCGCCTGGAAAGCGCACCGGTGCAGTGCGCACGGCCTCGATGCGCTTGCTCATCGCGCGATCGATGCGAAGCCGAATTTTCTCGGTCGCCGTGCGTCCGTCGGGCGTCACGACCTTGTTGTCGAAATCGATCCACTCCTCGAGCGCACGCGCATCTGCAAAACGGGCGAGCGCATCCGGGACCGTGACGTCGTCCACACCGGCGGTGACCTCGGTGCCTAGAAACGACACGCGATTGCCCGCTGTCGTCTCGAAGCGAAGATGAAGCCCCGCATCGTCGAGTCGAAGTGAGCGCTCGTCGCGTTCTTGTTTGACAAAGACCACGTCGCCTGCGGCGTTTGCCGGCTCCTTGATTTTCACGGTCGGTGCCGGCAGCGGATCCTTCCGACAGGCGAGCATGATCGCGCCGACGGCTGCCGTTCCAAGCAACGACATCTTTCTCACGACGGATGATCAGACGCGCAAGTGCTTCCAAACGCAAGCGCACAGCTCCTCGATGCCGAAAGGCTTGCTGAGCAAATCGGCGGCACCCACCTTCGTCGCGAGCGCACGCGAGGCGGAATCATTGAGCGCCGTGAGGATCACGATCGGAATGTTCTTGGTAGTGGCGGCGCCTTTGAGCTCGGTCGTGACTTCGTAGCCGTTCATGTTCGGCATCATGACGTCGAGCAGGATGAGGTCCGGCGCTCGCGTCGCCACGCACGCGAGCGCTTCCTTGCCACTGGCCGCGGTCACGGTGGTGAAGCCTTCGCTCTTGAGGATAATTTCCACGAGCTCGCGATTGTCGCGGTCATCGTCGACAATGAGCACCACACGTGCGCGCGCGTCCGCGACCGATGAGCCCACGGTCATGTCGTGCCCGCGTTCGTCGCCGATGACTCGGGAAAGAGGCCCACCTCGACGAGTGAGGCGTGGAGCTCCGTTCGCGATATGGGCTTTTGCATCACTGTTGCTGCGCCGAGCCCGAAGCCCTTGTTGCGGTCGGCGACGATCGAAATGATCGCGACGGGAACGTGCGCGAGGGACGGCGCTTTTTTGAGGCGAGCGAGAAATTCCAAGCCGTCCATGTTGGGCAACATGATGTCGAGCGTGATCAGCGAAAGCGGTTGTTGCACGGCAAGGACCAGCGCCGCTTCGGCGGAGGCCGCGTGCAGCACCGTCAAACCCATCGCTTCGAGTTGTATGCGAATGAGCTCCGCCGATTTGAAGTCGTCTTCTACGACGAGCGCCGTGCGCGGTCCATCGACCACGGCAATCTCCGGTGGAGTGACCGCTTTGGCCATCACGGTTCCGGCCGCGGGCGCTCGTATCGGCAACCAGACGTTGAAGCAAGAACCTTCGCCCAGCGTGCTCTTCACCGCCACGCTGCCGCCGTGAAGCTCGGCGAGGAGCTTGACGAGCACCAAGCCAAGCCCGGTCCCTTCGAATTTGCGCGAGAGGCCACTGTCGATCTGCGTGAAAGGCTTGAACAGCAACTGGAGTGACTCGGCCGATATGCCAATACCGTTGTCGGTCACGGTGATTTCGAGAAATTCGCCAACGCGTTTCGCGCGGAGCGACACCTTCCCGCCGTCGAGGGTGAACTTCACCGCGTTCGACAAGAGATTGTAGACAATCTGCTTCACCTTTCGCGCGTCAGCTTGAATCGAGCCCAAATCGTCGGCGTCGATCGTGAGGTCAATGCCCCTCGTTGCAGCTTTCTCGCTGACGATCGACAAGCTGTTCTTCAACAGCGAAGACACGGGCACCTGCTCGAGATCGAGCGTCATCTTCCCGGCCTCGACCTTGGAGAGATCGAGGATGTCGTTGATGAGCGACAGCAAGTGCTGGCCGCTCGTGAAGATGTTGGTGACGACGCCTCGCTGTTGATCGCTGATGTCGCCGATTAAGCCGTCTTTGAGCACCTCGGAGAAACCGATGATCGCATTCATCGGCGTCCGGAGCTCATGCGACATGTTTGCGAGAAATTCGGACTTCATGCGGCTCGCGTCTTCGAGCTCGGCGTTTTTTTGCTTCAGCGTTTGCTCGAAGCGTTTGAGCTCCGTCACGTCGCGTGCGGCAGCGACGACGCCCTGAAGCACGCGCTCGCGGTCGTGAAAGGTCGTGGCGTTGTAGGAGACCACCGTGAGGGTGCCATCTCGCGCACGCGCCGTGAGCTCGTAGTTGGTGACTTTGCCCTCGCTGAGGACGCGGCTGATTGCAGCCTCTGCGCGATTCGGATCCGTAAAGTAGTTCTTGAATGGCGAACCGATGAGCTCGTCTCGTGTGCAGCCCGTGAGCGCCTCGGCTTGCTTGTTCACGTCGGAAATGATTCCGCGCGGATCGGTCGTCATCAACGCGTCGACATTCGATTCGATGAGCGACCGCGTATAGAAATGCTGATCGCGCAGCCGCTGATCAAGCTTGGTGCGCTCCTCTTCGACCTGCTTGCGCGCCGTGTTGTCGGTGCCGATGAGAAGGTAGCCAATGATCGCACCGTATGCGTCGCGCAACGCGGTGACCGACACCACAGCCGGGAACCGACTCCCGTCTTTGCGAATGTAGTTGAGCTCGTAGATGTCTTCGATGCCGCGTGAGGCCTTGAACACGAGCGCGTCGAAGCCTGGCGTGATGACCGTTCCGACCTCGACGCTGAGCGCCTTGGCGCGCGTGATGAGCTCCTGCGGATCGGAGAGATCGGCGGGCGTGACGTTGTTCACGACTTCGGCTGCCGTGTAACCGAGCATCTTCTCGGCGCCGACATTGAAGATCTGAATTACGCCTCCGGCATCGGTGGCTATGCTCGAAAAGTTGGCGCTATTGAAGATTGCGTTTTGAAGCGCTCCCACCACGCGCGGAAATTCGCCTCCGCCCGTACTCAATGGATCTCCACGCTTCTATTCGCTGCAATTCGGTGACCCGACCCTCGGGACGCTATTCGACGGCCAACGAAGCACTCGTGGCATTTCGTCGTGTCGCGAAGTGCCATGGCGGACACGCATGCCACACCTTCATGACAAGCCTCCCCTCGACATCACGGGGCCACGTCGATCAAGAAGTCGAGGAGCTTTTGCATCAAGTGATCGTCGCTCGCGAACAGATCGCCGTGGTGGCCACCTGCAACGGGAACGAAGCGGCCGTGCGGAAACGTGTGCGCGATCGTTTCGCCCATGTCGAACGGAACGACCGGGTCGACGTCGCCGTGAATCACGAGCGCGGGCAATTGAATCGCCGCAGCCTTCGATTGTGAATCGAAGCGATCGCCCATCACGAGGCGCAGCGGGAGAACCGGGACGTGTCGCACGGCGACATCCGGAATCGAAGTGTATGGCGCCATCAAGACGAGCGCTTTCGCTTTTCCGCGCGCAGCCATTTCGACGGCGACGCCCGTGCCGAGCGAGAAGCCCATCACGATAATGCGCTCGGGCGGATACCCCGCGAGGAGCGCTTCGGCGTCGGCGTAGA
Organism: Polyangiales bacterium; assembly: GCA_038239005.1. Taxonomy (GTDB): domain Bacteria; phylum Myxococcota_A; class Polyangia; order Polyangiales; family Polyangiaceae; genus DASXHD01. The sequence continues at coordinate 4,681 of JBBSFE010000180.1, read as the reverse complement.
GAGCGCGCTCGGTTGGTGAGCCCGCGGCCTTCGACATGCCGTAGCCGCGATACTCGGCGAGGACGACGCCGTAGTCGTGGCTCGCGAGCGCGCGGGCGATGTCGACGTTGTCTTCGGCGACCTCGCCGTTGCCGTGAAAGAAAAATACCGTCGCGCGCGCGTCGTCCGGGCCGAAGCGAAGACCGTATGCCGTCGTGCCGTCGCTGGTTTTGGATTCGACTTTTTTCGCGTCGGACGGGATCGATGACGTCGTTGGCGCGGGATAGAGAAACTTTCGATACGTCGTCGCGGCGACCGCGCAGATGATGGCGTAGAGAGCCGCGAGACCGACGGCGATGCGAATCATCCACTTTTTCATCGAACGTCGAAGAGCGTCGGCACGACCTCGGTGGCCTTTCCAAAACGCACTTCGTCGAACGCGAGAACGTTGTCTGGTTCTTCGGGGCCGACATACACAGTGCGCGTTTTTCCGCTCGCGCGCGCCGCGCTCGCGAAACCTGCCGCGGGATAAACGGCGCCCGAGCTTCCAATCGTGACGAACACATCGGCCGAACGAAGTGCGAACGCGATCTCTTCCAAGAAGAACGGCACCTCACCGAACCACACGATGTGCGGGCGAATGCGCGCGCCACACGAACATGTCGCGATTTCTTTTTCGTAGAGTTTCTCGTCGTCGAAGGCGGGGAGATCGCATTCTTCGCAGCGGCTCTTCATGAGCTCGCCGTGCATGTGGACAACACGCTTCGAGCCGCCGCGCTCGTGGAGTGGGTCGACGTTTTGCGTGCACAAGTAAAGCCTGTCGCCGATTTTCTTTTCGAGATCGGCGAGCGCAACGTGCGCGGCATTGGGTTTCACCGTGTTCACCTGGGCGCGGCGCTGCGAGTAGAAGCGCCACACCGTGCGAGCGTCCTTCGCCCATCCTTCGGGTGAAGCGACCTCCTCGAACCGATATTGTTCCCACAGGCCGCTGCTGTCGCGGAAGGTGCTCACGCCGCTTTCGGCGCTGATTCCGGCTCCGGTCAGCACGAACACGCGATCCTTCGGACCGATTTCGATAGGCGTCACACCGGGAGTATTTCACAATCCCGGTCGATGCGCCCCGCCGCTCCATTTCTCGCCTTCGCAGCGGCTGTCCTGCTGACGTCCGCACACGGGTGCGGCTCGGGCGGCGATGTCGTGGCGCGTTTCACGCTCAGCGCCGGCACGATGCCGAACATGCTCGACGTGCCCTACCCGTCCGATGTGTACCTCGATGCGAGCCATCGGATCGTCAATCCGATTCCCGGTTTCGATGCCGTCATCACGCAGAATCCGGGTCTCATCGGGCGCGAGCTCGCCGAGCTCGATGGGTTTTCGCGCATCACGCATGCGTTCTTTTGGATCGACGACATGTCGCTCCCCAAGGACGCCGACGGAAACGTGCAATCTGCAACCATCGACGAAGCGTCGCTTCCGTACGACGAAGCCGCGTGCGTCAGCGACGCATCGTCCGTGTTTTTGCTGGATCTGGAAGCCGGCACACGCGTTCTGTGTCGAGCGCACTTTCACGACGACCGCGAGATCGGCTCGACGTCCCGCCCCGTCGTGGCCGTGGGGCCCGCGCGTGGTGTCGTGCTCGAAGAGGGTCATCATTACGCTGCCGTGCTCACGAGTCGCGTGCACGACGCGAGCGGCAAGGCCGTCAAGGCGTCGGACGATTTTGGCAAGCTCGCCACGCTTGCGTCGCCCGACGCCACGCAGACGATGTATCGCGACGCACTTTCCAAAGCGAACACGATGCTCGCGAGCGCGCTCGGCAAAGACGTCATCGTCGCGATGGCCCCATTCACGACGCACACGCGCGCCGAAGAGCTCTTTCAAGCGCGGAGCACGCTCGAGACGCTCCCGATCCCGAAGATCTCTTTCGCGCAGGCTGATGCGTCGCCGATGGGCGCGTCGCTGTTCTCGAAGCTCGTGAGCGGCTCGCTACCGGCCGGGTTCACCGCGAGCCTCGATGATTGGCTTGGCGTCGTCGACCCGAAGAACGTTTTGCCAGACGGTCAAGACGACTGGGACAACCAATTGCCGGTGCCGGCGCACAACAAAATCTCGGCCTGGGGTACGGGCGTGTTCGCCGCTGCGAATTTCCTGAAGAACCCACCCGGCGGTTTCGAGACGCCCGACCAACTGCACTTCTTCCGCGACGCGTCCGGCAACATCGTCCAAAACACCGCCGCGCCCACGTACAAGATTTGGGTCTCGATCGCCGTGCCCGACGTGCCCATGCCCGCGGGCGGATACCCAACGGTGATCGTGCAGCACGGCCTTGGCGCGTCGCGCGAATATCTCGTGCAGACTGCAAATCTATTTTGCGCGCAGGGTTGGCTCGTCGTTGGCATCGACAGCATCACGTTTGGCGCGCGCGCGATCGAGCCGCAATATCAGGTCGATCAGACGACGGACTACGTGAATGGCCCGGGCGTGAAATACAACGGGCCCGACGGCATTGCCGACATCACCGCGCAAGGCCGAAACCCGCCAACGGATCTCTTCGGCAACTTCGAAAACTTTGGTGCGTTTCGCGATCAGCTCCGCGAGGCCGCGCTCGACACCGCGCAGCTCTATCGCGTCATCGCGAGCGATCCGGATCTCTCGGTGCTCACCACCGAGCATGGTGCGCCACACATCGACCCGGCGCACATCGCATACATTGGCGAGTCGCTCGGATCGATCGAGGGCGAGGTCGCGGCCGCGCTCGAGCCACGCATCGACCCATACATTTTTTCGGTTGGCGGTGGTGGCTTCATCTACGAAGCCGCGGTCCATGGTCCTGGGATCGGCGCGCTCCTCGGCGCGGCCGCGGGTTTGTATTTCGGTTTTCTCCACGACCGGCTCACCGAGTTCAATCCGATCGTGAACCTCGTGCAGACGGTGGTGGAGTCGGCCGACCCGCTGCTCTACGCGCGCGATCTCGTGCGTGCACCGCGGACCATCGCGCCTTATCCGCTGAAGTCGCACAACGTGATGCTGCTCGAATGCCTCTATGACGAGCTCGTCGCCAACGAAGCGGGCGAAGCGTGGGCGCGCGAAGCGGGGCTTTTGTTGTCATCGCCCAATGTCGGCGTGAACTCGGGCGTCACGGATTTGAAGACGCCATCGAACGGGCGCTGGCACGTTCCGCTCGGCGTGGCGTCGCCAGACTCGACCGGGACGATTCACGACACGCCGCAAGCGGGGCTCACGGGCGTCGTCGTTCAGGCAGACCCATGCGATCACGGATCCGATTGGGTTTCGAGCAAAGGCTCACACCAATATGCGATCCCATACGTCGACTACGGAGGCGCCGTTCTCTACACACGGCTCGATGCCGAGTTCGTGATGGCGAACCCCTATCGCACCGCGGGGATGCAATTCGTCGCGTTCGTGTCGGACGTGTTCGCGGGCAAAGTGCCCGGCGTGATCGTGCAAACGGCGCCGATACGCGACTTCGACGGTGACGGCGTGCCCGACGACGTCGACACCGCGCCGAGCGATCCGACCAAAAAGTGAGCGCTGTGTTACTCTTCGGCTGACCATGGATTCCGTGGAGCTCGCGGGACTGGACATCGCGTCGGGTGACGCAGTGGAGCTCCTAGCTTCCGATCCATCGACCGCTCGTGCGCTCTTCGACGGCGTGCCGACTGCGCGCTTGCTGGCGCGCGTGCGCCTCGCGCGCGACGAACGCGATTTGCTCGTCGCCGATACGAGGAGCCAACCGAGCTTCACGTTCGATGCGATCACCGCGAACGTTTGCCAAACGCCCGCAACGGTCGCACGCGTGCGCACCGCGATCGCTCGGCAGGCGCGTGCGGCTTCCGTCGAAGGGCCGCTCGCCGCAGACGACACCACCATCGCGACGCTCGTCTTTGCCGTCGCGATTGGCCCGTCGCCTGACGCATCGATGGCCGAGTCGTTCATCGAGTCGACCACGAAGGGTCTCCAAGTCGCCGCGATGCTCGAGATCGCGCAGACGATGGATTCGGTTCGCGCTGGCGCCGCACCTTATGATGCGCGGCTCCTTCAATCCGATCCGCGTGGTCCGCTGTACGAAGCGTGTATTCGTCTCGTCGCGCGCAAGCGCGTCGGACCCACGCCGGCCTCGCGGTTGCTCGACGCAGCTCGCCGCTTGGCGCGCGCCGGCATGACACTCCTCAAAGCGGGACCTCCGCTTTACCCGCCCGCCATCGACGCGGAGCTCCAGCGCAAAGCTCGACGCATGGTCACGCTCGATCGGCCCGCGCTCGAAGCATTCGCGAAGCGCGACCCGCGCGATCTCGCCGCGACGCTCGCTCGACTCGAGCCCGCCAACCTCCGCGACACGACTCCACCGAATAGCTCCCCTGCATCGCTTCGTCTCGATTCGCTCGTCGCCGACATCTCCACGCTCGTGAAACAGTCGGGCGCGATCGTGCTTGCCGTCGTGCCGCAGGTTCCAGAGACGGGCGCTCAGCCGGAGACGAACACGCGGCCCTCGTGGTTGCCGCACGATTGGGATTCACCTCAAGCTGCCGTCGCGCTCGCGGTCGCGCTCGAAAAGGGCAACGCCACGGTGCCGCGCGCGTACGCGCTCGTTCAACGCGGCGGGGACAACGCACTCGACTCCATCGGCGCCGAAATGCTCAACGTCGAGCTTCACGCTTTCGCGAGCGCGGCGTTCGCGGAG
>JBBSFE010000179.1:0-9914 GCA_038239005.1 Polyangiales bacterium | reverse complement strand
ATCTTGAAACCTTCTACAATCGCCGCCGCCTGCACTCGGCCCTCGACTACCGCACTCCTGCCGAAGTCGAGTCCGCTTACATCGCCGTTGCGTAACCGCGACTGTCAACGAAACCGAGGGAACTCCACACTCTCTTCTCGTCTGCTGGCGCCTTGGCGCCTTGGCGGCTGTCTTAGGATACGTAAGTCGAGCTGCGTGAGAGGTGGGGGAGGTAGGGAGGTGGGGACTTACGCGGCCACGAATTGGCGTTCGACGAGCTTGCGGTAGAGGCCGGCTTCGCTGACGAGTGTTGCGTGCGTGCCTTGTTGCACGATGCGGCCGGCGTCGAGCACGAGCACGCGGTCGGCGTTTTTCACGGTGGAGAGGCGGTGCGCGATGACGAGCGTGGTGCGGTTTTCGAGGAGGCGGTCGAGCGCCTCTTGAACGAGGTGCTCGCTCTCGGCGTCGAGCGCGCTCGTGGCTTCGTCGAGCACGAGAAGCTTCGGGTCCTTCAGGACCGCGCGTGCGATCGCGATGCGCTGTTTCTGGCCGCCCGAGAGCTGAACGCCTCGCTCGCCCACTTTGGTCGCGTACTTTTCGGGAAACGAGGAGATGAACGAATCAGCGTTGGCGGCACGCGCGGCGGCGATCACTTCGTCGTCGGTTGCAGCGGCGCGCCCGTACCGAATATTTTCTGTGATGGTGCTCGAGAAGAGCATCGGCTCTTGCGCGACGACGCCGATCTGACGGCGCAACCAATCCGGATCGAGCTCGCGCACGTCGCGACCATCGAGACGCACAACGCCGCCTTGCGGATCGTAGAGACGTGAAAGAAGCGCCGCGAGCGTGCTCTTGCCAGCACCGGATGATCCAACGACCGCGACGACCTCCCCCGGCTCGATCACGAGATCGAGACCGCGAAGCACGGGTGATTCGGGCCGCGTTGGGTATGCGAACTCGACGTGCGAGAGCTCGATGCGCCCAACGACCGAATCGGGCGTGACTCCGCCACTCACGACGGTGCTTTCGCGATCGAGGATCTCGAAGACACGCTCGGCTGCGCCGGTTGCGCGCATGAAGTCGGCCCATAAATCCCCGAGCGCGCCGAGCGAAACGGCAACGACGAGCGTGTAGACGAGGAACGACGTCAGCTGACCGACGGTCATGGCGTGCTCGGCGACGAGCCGCCCGCCGTAACCCATCACGAGCGCAACCGCGCCCATCGACGCGATCATCGCGACGCCCATGAAGACGCCCGTGACGACGTTGCGGCGCTTCGCGATCGAGAACGAGCGCTCGATGGCGTCGCCGTAACGCGCGGACTCCTGCTTTTCTGCGGCGAACGTACGGACGGTGCGAATGCCGACGAGACTCTCTTCGCCGATCGCGGCCGCGTTGCCGAGTGCGTCTTGCACGTCGCGCGAGAGACGACGAACGCGCCGCCCGTACATCACTGCGCCAAGAGCGATCGCCGGCACGACCGCGAGCATGATGAACGTGAGTCGCCACGACGTCACGAGCAACATGATGACGCCACCGAGCACCGCGACGAAGTTTCGAAGCAGCATCGACAGATTCACGCTCACCGCATTTTGCAAAACCGCGGTGTCGGATGCGAGGCGACTCGAGAGGTCGCCCGTTTTGTTGGCGTCGAAGAATGCGATCTCTTGGTCGAGGAGCTTACTGTATGCGTCGCGCCGCAATCGTGCGACGACGCGCTCGCCCGACACCGAGAAGAGAACGAAGCGCACCGCGCCCGCAGCACCTGCGACCACACCAACACCAAACAAGAACACAGCCGCGCGATCGATCGACGACTTGCCTTGCGTGAGGGCGCCATCGACCAACAGCCGAATCGCTTGGGGGAACACGAGGCTCGCGCTCGACGCGATGACGAGCGCAACGAGTCCGAGCACCAAGCTGCGCGCTTCCGGTTTCGCGAGCAGCAGCATGCGCCCGAACAATTTTTTCTGACCGACGCGCGCCATCCCAACCGACAACGTAGGCCCGCCGCGCAAAACGTCGAGCGAAGAAGGGTTAAGGCTCGTCTTCGCTCTTCATGATGGGTTTGTTGCCGTCGGCCTCTTGTTTGGCCTTCTTTTCAGCCGCGAGGGCCTGCATTCCGCCGCCGTACACTTCGTCGTTGAGCTCTTTGAGCGTCGACGTGAGGCGGTTTCGCCAATCTGCGGGGATCGAGTCGGGTGTTTTCTCTTCGATCGCTTTCGCGATCGCGAGCCAGTGGCGGGCGTCGGCGCGGTAACCGATGCGGTAGTCCGTCATGCCGCGGAGGTAGGCGTAGCGAGCTTCTTCGGTTTGATCGAAGTGCGATTGATCGGGCTCGAGCGCGCGCAGCACGGCGAGCGCACGTTCGTGATCGTTCTTCTCGTAGGCCTGCTCACCGCGCATGAGCTCGTCGTGGTACGTCGCGCAGCCTGCCGCGAGCGAAAGCGTGACGACCGCGAGAACGAATCGCATGGCCATCAGGATATCAACTCCGCTTCCGGCGCGACATCCAAAACCAAATGCCCGCGGCCGCAGCGAGCAGCCCGACGATGTACGGCACCGGCGACCCGTTCGACGCGCTTCGCGGTGGCACGTCGGCCGGCGCCGCTGGAGCGCTCCCGTCGGGGGCGTCGGTGGTCGCGACGCCGGGCAGCTTTTGTACGATGTCGTCGTCCCACATGTTCGATTTCGAAAAGCCGATCTCCTCGAGCGTGGCGCCGTCGACGCGCTTCGCCGTCATTCGGCCTTTGTCGCGCCCGAAATCGAAGAGCACGTAGTGATAGACCGACTCGATCTTGCGCGCGGTCACGCGGCGATGGCGAATCGGGTAGAGCGGCGCGCCCGCGCCACCACTGACGACGTACCGCATCCCGTCGCTCGTGCCGCGTTCGTAAATGTGGTCATGCCCTTCGAGCACGAAGTCGACGTGGTGATCGCGAAAGAGCTGAGGGAGCTGCGCGCCGTGGAGCCTGTCGTTGTCGCCGTGGAGACCCGACGCAAACGGTCCGTCGTGGACGACGACGATGCGCCACACGATGCCAGGCTCCGTGTCCGCTTTCTGAAGCTCGCGCTCGAGCCATACGCGGTCTTCGCCGAGGAACGTCCCCTCGCCGTTGATGACGAAAAATCGCAGGAAACTCCAGCGAAATGATGTGTAGAGTACATGCTTCTGCTGCTGCTCGGCCGTGCCGAAGTACCGCAAGAACGCGGCGCCGTTTTCCTCGAGGACGTCGTGATTTCCGATCGCCGTGAAGAGGCAGCGTTCGCGAAGGAGCTTGTCCTCGACGTCGAAGAAGCCCTCCCATTGGGCAGCGATGCGTCCGTCGGCGACGAGGTCGCCGGTGTGCACCAAGAAATCGGCGGGCTCGTCGAGCATGAGCTTGACGATCGCTTGGTGAATCGTCGTGCCGCTGCGATCGTCGCCGTACAAAGTGAAGCGAACGTTTTTGGTGTCGTCGTCGGCGGGCGCGGTCGTGAAGGTTCCCTCTTCACGCGCGCCCCGATTCGACTGAACCGCGTAGTGGTACGTGGTCGATGGCGAGAGTGCGTCGAAACCGAGCGAGTGGACGCCTGTCTTCGCTTTGTCGTCGATGACGCGCAGCTTGCCGGGCTCGGCCGTCAGCGTCACCTCTTCGGCACTTTCCGTCTCGACACGAACGACAACGGATCGCGCTGAAAGCTGGCTCAAGTATGGGCCAGACTCGAACTCCGACCCACCCGCGTTCGCAGTCGACGCCGCAAAGAGAGCTGCACCGACGATCGGCGCGCAAGCGCCGGAGCAGGTTAACAACGTCGAACGCACATGGCCGTACATCGCTCCGCTCAATTGACCCTAAGGGCCGCGCAGTCTAGCGTTTAATTCGCGTTTGTTTCATGACTGATCCGATTTCGCCCCCGCCCATTCCCGGTGGTTCGTCTCCCGGTGTGCCCGCACCTGCGGAGGCACGTACTGCGGGAGCGGGTGATCATTCGAAACCCGATTTGTCGAAGCCGGGAATTTCGAAGCCCGGGATTTCGAAACCCGGAGTGAGTGTTCCCGCGCTCGTGTCGGGGCAGGTGCCAGTCAACGAAGATGGCCTCCCGAAACGATTCGGAAAGTACACGCTGCTGCGCGTGCTCGCGAAGGGCGGCATGGCGGAGCTCTTTCTCGCCATTCAGAAGAGCGTCGCCGGTTTCGAAAAGCTTCTCGTCATCAAACGCATCCTGCCGTCGATGAACCAAGACAAAGCGTTCATCGAGATGCTCCTCCACGAAGCGCGCATCGCAGCGACGCTCTCTCACCCGAACATCGTCCAGATCTTCGACGTCGGGCAGTCCGAGGGAATTTATTACATCGCGATGGAGCACGTTCACGGCGAAGACATTCGCTCGATCGTGCGCGGCATGAAGGCCAAAGGCGTGCCGGAATTTCCGCTCGAGCACGCGCTCGCCATCGCCATGGGCATGTGCGCCGGCCTCTCGTATGCGCACGAGAAACGCGATCTCGACGGCAGCGAGCTGAACATCGTGCACCGCGACATCTCCCCGCAAAACGTCGTCATCACGTTCTCGGGCGACGTGAAGATCGTCGACTTCGGCATCGCCAAGAGCGACACGAAGATGCACACGGAGACCAAGAGCGGAAAGCTCAAAGGCAAAGTCCCGTACATGTCGCCCGAGCAAGCTCGCGGCGAGATGATCGACGCACGCTCTGACATCTTCGCGACCGGCGTCATGCTCTTCGAGCTCACGACGGGCAAGCGCCTCTTCAAAGGCTCGAGTGAATTCGAAACGCTCAAGCTCATTTGCGAGCGCGATTACCCGAGGCCTTCGCAAGTGCGCCCGGGTTATCCGCCTGAGCTCGAACGCATCGTGATGAAGTCGCTCGCGAAGAGCGTCGTCGATCGCTACCAAAACACGCGAGAGATGCAGAGCGACCTCGAAGCGTTCGTGCGCGCGAATCGCATCGCCGTCAGCAACATCGCGCTCAGCCAGTTCATGCAGGGCTTGTTCGAAGACAAGCTCCAGTCGCAAAAAGAAGCCCTCCTTCAAGGCAAGCAGCTCGCAGACATCATCGATCAGCAGCAACCGCTCGACTCGAACCTCGATGTGTCGTCGGCGCTGCTAAGCACCCCCGCAGCGACCAACACCGTCACCGATATGTCCGCGCGTCGCGGCGGCATGGCCGCGATTGGCGCCGTGCTCGTGCTCGTGCTGATCGCCGTTGGCATCGGCGGGACGATCGTCGTGATGAAGCAGAAGCAGCGCACCGGTACGCAAGCCGGCCCCGGCCCGACACAAGCTGCGCCCGTCGCGAAAGGCGCGATTCAAATCACCACGGAGCCCGCGGGCGCGGCCGTGTGGATCGACGGCGACATGCGCGCCGACGCCACGCCCGCGACGATCGCGCAGCTACCGACCAACAATCATGCAATCGAAATTCGTCTCTCGAAAGAGGGCTTCGAGTCGTACAAAGAAACGATCACCCTCACCGACGCATCGCCCACAGGCACGATCAACGTTGCTTTGAAGAAGGGCTCCGTCGTGATCGACCTCGTCGTGCTCCCGGCGAATCTCAAGCCGACGATCATGCTCGACGCAAAGAAGTACGAGACGCTCACGATCGACGGCATCGCTTCGGGCGATCAACACAAGATCGTCGTCTCTGCGCCCGGCTACGTCGACTACGAAACGAAGTTCATCGGGCAGCCGAGCGAGAAGAAACACTTCGACGTCACACTCGTGAAAGCCGTTGCCGCGGTGGGCACGGGCCCGCACATCGACACCGGACCGCGCGGTTCGGGCAAGCTGAACGTCGGCGCTTCGGGCGGTTGGTGCAATGTCGCAGTCGACGGCGCTGGCAAAGGGCCGACGCCTCTCGCAGGCATCGAGCTCAGCTCGGGCCCACATCGCGTGACCTGTACGACCGGCGACGGCAAAACGCAGTCGACGACCGTTACCGTGCCCGTAGACGGCACGGCCCGATATAAGTTCAGCTTGTAGGAATGCACGCCGGTGAGATTGTCGCCGGGCGCTTCGGGATTGAGGCGCTCGCCGGCTCTGGAGGCATGGCCGATGTCTATCGAGCGCGTGACTCGACGACGCACGATCTCGTAGCGCTGAAGATCCTACGAACGAGCGGGCCGGAAGATTTGGCGCGCCTCGCGCGTGAAGCGCAAGCGCTCACGCGGCTGTCGCATCCGGGCGTCGTGAAGTACGTCGCGCACGGAACTTCGGACAGCAACGACGCCTTCGTCGCGATGGAATGGATCGAGGGGCCGACGCTCTCGAAGACGCTGAAACGCGGGCCGCTCCCCCTCGCGCTTGCGCTCAAGCTCGGGCGCGCACTCGCGCTTTCGCTCGCCCATGCGCACGAGCACGGGATCATTCATCGCGACGTGAAACCCGGAAACGTGATCTTGCGCAACGACGACATCGAAGATCCGGTGCTGGTCGACTTTGGCGTCGCGCGAACGGGACTCGCGGTCGGCTTGACGCAGCTTGGTACGGTCATCGGGACGCCGCGATACATGGCGCCCGAGCAAGCACGTGGGGGGCAAACCGTGGACATGCGCGCGGACGTGTTTGCGCTCGGCGCGCTCATGTTCAAATGCATCACGGGGCACGCGCCGTTCGACGGCGAGGACGCCATCGCCGTGCTCGCGCACTTGCTCTTCGACGCAACGCCGGACGTGTGCGCGATCGTTCCCAACGTGCCGCGTGCGGTCGGTGATTTGCTCGAGAAGATGCTCGCGAAGGAGCCAAGCGACCGATACGCGGATTGCACGGCCGTCGTGCGCGCGATCGATTTGCTCGATACGAGCGAGATCCACGTGACGGTGGCCGTGCCTGCACCGAGCGGGCTCACGCTGCGCGAGCGGCGGCTGTTGTCGCTCATGGTGCTCACCGGAAAAGTCGACGCAAACGTGGCACGTGCGGTTGCCGGAACTTTCGGTGCGCGCGCGGAGGGGCTCGCGAACGGATCGGTCGTCGTCGTCGTCAGCGGGCGGGATAACGCCACCGAGCTCGCGCGCGTGTCGGCGAGGTGCGCGCTCGAGCTTCGTCGCGTCATGCCCGAAGCGCCCATCGTGCTCGCAACTGGCCGCGGCGAAGATCGCGGCGACGACGCCACCGAAACGATGTCCGACGACGCCAGCGGCAGCACCGGAACGCACTCGCGCTACTCGGGCGTGTTCGAACGCGCCGCAGTGCTCCTTCGTCACGAGGACGGCGAGGAAGACACTGAACGGCCACTTCCGATCGTGATCGACGACACCACCGCCGGATTGCTCGGAGCGGATTTCGACGTCACGCGCAGGCAGGGCTCGAGCATCCACGCGCTGCGCGGCGGCGGGACGGGCGCGCGTGCACAATACACGCTTCTCGGAAAGCCCACGCCATTCGTGGGTCGCACGCGTGAGCTCGCGACACTGCTCGCGACGTGGGCCGATGTTTGCGAGCAAGACGTCGCGCGCGCGATGCTGATCGTCGGCGATGCAGGGCTCGGAAAATCACGGCTCCTCTACGAGCTCTTCGAACAGCTCAAGACCTCCGCGCCACCCGCTCTTCTCCTTCGCGCAAAAGCAGATGCCACGATCGCTGGGTCGCCGTTCGTGGCGATCGGCGCGGCAGTGCGACGCGAGCTCGGCATCTCCGACGACGAGCCCATCGACGAGCGATGGGCCAAGCTTGCCGCGCGCGTCGGAAGCGTCGTCGACGCGGGCGAGCATCACGTAGCCGAGTTCATCGCCGAGGTGATTGGCCTTCGCATCGACGACCCAGGCGAGCAAGTCGCTGCCGCACGCCGCGATCCTCGATTGATGGGCGATCGCATTCGTCGATCGTGGCAAGCGTGGATTCGCGGTGAAGCCGCGCACGGCCCGGTCCTGATCGTGCTCGAAGATTTTCAATGGGGAGATTTGCCTACGGTGAAGCTCGTCGACGACATGCTCGTAGACCTCGCCGAATCGCCCATCTTCGTTCTCGCGCTTGCGCGACCCGAGATCGATGCGGCCTTTCCAAACGTGTGGTCGCGTGTCGTCGAGCGGATGCCGCTCATTGGCCTTTCGAAGAAGGCTGGGGCGACGTTCGTGCGATCGATGCTCGAGCGTGACGATGCAGCGGTGGAGCGCATCGTCGCGCTCGCTTCGGGAAACGCGCTCCACCTCGAAGAGCTCGTGCGGGCGTCGGCTGAAGGAAAAATCGGTGCGCCGGAGTCGCTCCTCGCGATTCTCTCCACGCAAGTGGAGTCGCTTCCCGACGCCGAGCGACGTGTGCTGCGCGCGGCAAGCGTGTTCGGGTCGACGTTCTCGACGGACGGCGTGTGCGTTCTCCTCGCGGGTGCGCAAGAGCCAAACGAGCGCGTGCGCGCCGAGACGAACACACGCATCGATGCGCTCGCGCAGCACGAGATCGTGAGTGAGCGCGGCTCGCCTCGTAGCGCGCGGCAACGCGAGCTCGAGTTTCGCAACACGCTCGTGCGCGACGTCACATACGCGATGCTCACCGACGACGATCGCCGACTCGGTCACGCGCTCGCCGCCGATTGGCTCGAGCGTGTGGGCGGCGCGGATCCTTTCGTGCTCGCCGAGCATCGCGAACGCGGCGACCAAGCCGACCGCGCCATTGCGCACTACGTTCGATCAGCATCGACCGCCCTCGACGCCGGTGACTTCGCGACGGCCATCGAGCGCATCGAACGTGCGAAACGCTGCCATGCCGAAGGCACCGTGCTCGCGGAAGCGCTTTTGATCGAGGCCGAGGCGCATCGGTGGCGCGGCGAAACGCGCGAGTGCTCGACGTCGGCACTCGCCGCGAGCGAACGCGCGAAGGAAGGAACGGTCACGTATTTTCGCGCGCTCAGGCTCATGGCGTACGCAGCGAGCTTCGGTGGTGATGTCGAGCTGATGGCGCGCGTCACCGCGGTGGTGCGCGACGCAATGCCACTGCCGGACGCGAAAATCGAATGGCTACTCGCGCTGATGCAAGTTCTCAAGGGTCTGAACGTGACCGGACAAGTGCGTGACAAAGACGACCTCGTGCGTTTGTTCGAGGAAGAAGCGCGTGCGTTCGAGTCGGACGTCGACGTGAGCGAATCGCTGCGATTGTCGAAATCACTGACGGCGTACCAGCTCGGCGATTTCAGCACGATGGTCGACGCGCACAGCGCGAGCGCACGTGTGCGCGAGGAGCTCGGCGACGATCGCGGCCTCGTGATGAATTTGTCGAACCTCGCGTTCGCCGCAATGTGGATGGGCGATCACGTCGAATCGACGGCGACGTTCGAGCGATCGCGCGAGATCGCGCGGCGGTGCAAGCTCGCGACGCTCGAGCTCAACGCGATGCAGAATCTGGCGTTCTTGCAGTTCTGCGCCGGCGACGACGACGCGACCATTCGCGCTTCGCGAGAGATTCTCGCGCGCGCCGAAATCGAGGCGCCACGACTCATGGCACTGGCGCACCTTTGCATTGCACGCGCCGCTCTACGCCAAGGCGACCGCGATCGCGCGGAACACGAAGCGCGAGCTGGTGTGGCTGCTGCGCCCATGGCGCCGATTCGCATGTATGCGCACGCGGTGCTCGCAGACGTCGTTCTCGCACTCGGCCAAGTCGACGACGCCATCACCGAGTCGGACCGCGCGCTCGCGCTGCTCACGGAGCTCGGCAACGTCCTCATCATCGGCGACCTTTACGCATTCGTCGTCCGCGCCGAGGCGCTTCATTCCAAGGGCGATGTCGAAGCCGCACGCAAAGTGCTCGCACGTGCCCAACGTATGTACGACGAGCGCCGCGCATTCCTCCGCACCGACGCTGCCCGCGCTACGTACGACGCGCATTGCCCGGAACGCGACCGACTCCTCGCCGCCACTGCGCGACTGGCTCCCACAGAACCCACCTAGGCGCAGCCTAAGACAGCCGCCAAGGCGCAAAGGCGCCAGAAGAGGGAGATGGGT
>JBBSFE010000178.1:0-10083 GCA_038239005.1 Polyangiales bacterium | reverse complement strand
CCAGAACGACGTGCCTTGGATGATCACGTCACTGGCCTTCATCGCAGCCGTGCTTCCCGTGACGACGTGGCCGATGCGATCGGGAACGAACGCGCTGACGGGCGCGGCCACGCCGTCGAACGATGAACGCATGCCTTGGGCGAACTGCGCGAGCCCGGCTGTGTCGGTCGTCTTGATACCGGCATTGCCGATTTGCGCAGTGTCGTCCTGCGAAACGAAAACGAGCGTGCGAGACGTCAAGAACGGATAGAGCGTGGGTCCCTGAATGCACTGCCATGCTTGGCCTGCGTTCGCCGCAGCGCAGCTGTCGTCGGGCTGCATGCCCCAAAACTTTTGCGCGGCAAGGCCGCCGGCCGAGTCGGTTTCGTAGCCCCAGCCCGAGTCGGATAGCGCGCTATAGCGTGCGTTCACGTGAAGCGCGCTGAGCTGATCGGCAACGCGGTCGGCATTCACGAGCACACCGAAACCGCCTGCCGACTGCCCGCCCAGTACGATGTCCGTCGCGCTCGCCAATTGCGGGGCAAGCTCGCTCACGACGTCGGCCAGAATACGGCGTCCTCGTACGGGGAAATTGCCGTTGTCGGCACCACCCGCGCGATCGCCGCTCCACAAGTCCCCGCTGCAGTAGAATATGAAGACGATATTCGCTTGGTAGAAATACGGATTATCCGTCGCGTTGCGCGAGAAGATTCCGTCGGTGCTGCCTTGCGTTCCGATGTCGGAGCGGCAAGAGGTGTAGTGCTGCTGCGTGATTTCGTTCTGGCAGTCGGCAACGGTGCTGCAGTGTCCACCGCCATCGAGGTCGATGAGCCAGCGGTTCGCGCCAGCGCCGCTGCCCGGTGAAAAGAAGTAGACGGCAGGCGACCCGTCGATGCACGTCGCAATCGGGTCCGCGACGACGTGCCATTCCGCAGGATAAACCTGCGTGGGACACGGATTCGGCGGCGCCTGCGCGTCGTCGAACGCGTCGGCCGTGGGCGCGGCGTCGGCGCTCGGGTTCTGCACATCTAGGTTACTGGAGTCGGAGGTGGCGGCATCCGCCGCGCAAGGGCACGCTGCATCGCTGCAATCGAGGAGTCCTAACGCGAGCACAAGCCCGAAGCCACAAAAGTGATGACGCATGCCTTTTCATCAGAGCAATGCACGCGCCAACGAAGAATGCCGCGATTTCACGGGTGCGTGACACGCCGGTGATCGATCCGATCGCGATCGACGGGTTCGCTAGTCCTGCGCCGTGAGAGACAAACGCTCGATGCGATCGCCGAGCAGAAAAAACGCGCTCTCGTCGTCGACCGCGAGATGGCTCGTCTCGCCGCTCGTGCCGAGCGGGATCGTCGCCGCGTTGGCGGAGCCGTCTGCAACGTCGGCGAGCGTGGAGATCGCGATGCCGCCCGCGACGAGATAGTAGAACTTGCCGGCGTGGAGCGTCACCCCGTTGCTTGTCGGAAACGGATCGCTCATGGCGGCGCAAGAGGCGTCCAGCCCCAAAATCGAACAGCAAGCCTTCTGACGGATCACGCGTAAGCTCGTGTTCGCAGCCAGAACCGCGGGTTCCTCGTTGAGATCGACGAAGAGCGCGGTCGCCGTCGCCAAGCCGTTGATGTTGCCTAGAAGGCACGTCGGCGCTCCTGGCGGCTCGGTCGCGGCGGTGACGTCGCCATCGTGTTTTTCGCGAAAGATGGTTCGGTCGCCGGCGATGAAGTAGGTCGACTCGACGGTCACGAGGCGGTGCGAGCTCGACCCAACGAAGGGAAGACCGAATCCGCCCGCGGGCGACGCACCACCGTCGTCGAGCGAATAAAAGAGCGTGCCCTTGGCGCCCGCGTCGTCGCTGCCGCCATCGTCGGAGGTCGACGAAGCCGTGTAGACGATTCTATCCTTCGACACGGCGACGGTTTCGCACGACATGCCGGAGGCAAGCACGATGGGGTCGAGCATGCCGCGCGCTGCGTCCCACCGCTGGACCGAGCTGCCCTGGCACCATCCGACGCGCGATTGTTGATCGCTCGCCAAATCGTGGACGAGATCGAGGCCGTCCGCGATAACGACCGCGCTACCGCCAGTCTTCGGAACGCGAAAAACCTGCGAGCTCGTGTTGATGACGACATCGTCCGTGGTCAGCACGAGCCCGTCGACTTGAACGTCGACCGTGTAGATCGTCACGAGGCGTCCGTTTGGATCGAAGAAGTCCGATTGTCGGTTGACGAGCGTGCACGCGACTCCGATCGCGACGGCGACGAAAGCCGCAAGCGCCAAGCGGTTCATTGCGACCCCCGGCTGACGGTCTCTTCGATGTGCACGGTTTTGTGGACGGTCGGGCGAGCGAGCACCGCGACCGCGGTTGCAAGCGTCGAGACGGCTGTTGCGAGGAGCGCGACATCGACCAGCGTCGTCGTTGTTGCGAAAAGTCCCTGGCGCTCGTGTCCACATGTCGGCCGGCAAAAGGCCATGTCATCGACCTGGACCTGCGAGGCGATACCGAACGCAATTGCGCCGACCGCAAAGGCAAGCGCGGTACTGCCGAGCGCGATCGCATAGGACGGCACCGGACGAAGCGCGATGGTTTGACGTAAATCGATGACGACGCGAATCGTACTTTGCTGAGTTGGAACTATATCGAAATCGATTGTGCCCGTACGTCGCGCGTACGACGCGCGCGCGACATGATGACCTGGATCGAGCCTCATCGCGGTCCACCCGTCGACGCCGTCTGCATCGACGCGAATGGTGGCGTCGTGAATTGGCACCCCGCGATCGTCCTCGACGTGCACCGTGACGACGGGAATATCGTGCTCGACCTCGTCGAGGCGGCTTTTGCAATATCGCCCGATATCCGCGCAGTCGTTGGCGGCACTCTCCGGACATGGAGCGCGGACGCACGTCGAAAAGAGATCGCGAGCTCGAAGGAGTCGACCTTCGCTGCGAACCACCTGACCTGCGACCATGAGGGCGCGACGATCATCGGTGCCATCCGCAGAAGCGCGCGCGCTCATCAAACCAAGGGTCAAAAAGGCAAGCGAGAAGCGAATCTTCATCATGTTCCCGGCGGACAATTGTCGCGACAGTAGGGTGGGAACTTGCGGCGAAGCGCGCCGTCGCAGCACGCTTCGAGCGACGGGAGAGCCGCGCTCGGCGGCGGAGGCACATGCCGCGGGGCAACCTCGCGGTGCAGTGGCGTTGTCGCGACGGTCGGCGCGGAGATCAACGCCGACGCTGTGGCGGTGGGTCGCTCGATCGAGCGCGTGAGCTCGGATGGCGCCACGCTAACAACGGAAAGCGACGGGATCGCCGGCGCCGCCGACGAGACGACAGCCGGCACGGCGCGCGCGCGCGCGAACGTCCACACGAGGGTTACGCCCGCCAAGACAAAGGGGATGATGGCCACGGCCGCCCACGCGCGCACGGGGCGGCGCGGGCTATCGTTTCTGACCGGCGGCGCGACGCCGGGGAGCGTGCCGATTTCTCGCAGCGTCGCCGCCGCAGGATCCTCCGCCGGCGGCGTCGCTGCGGGAGCGGCTTCGTCGACCATCGCATCCCGTTCGAGCCTGGCAATGAGCTCACGCTTGCGCGCGATGGCGTCCTTCGCGGTTTCTGCGACCCACGCTCCGACCTCGCGCGCGCTGGCGATGGGCGCGGCGCGCTCGATCGCGAGCGCCATGTCACGGGCGGTCGCGAAGCGTTCTTTTGCATCCGACTGAAGCGCTTTCAGGACGACGTCGTCGAGCGTCGGCGGAACATCCGCGCGCTCGGAGCTCGGAGGTGCGATGGTCGCGTCGAGGGTTTGGGTGAGGATTTCGACGAACGAGCTTCCGGAAAAGAGGCGACGTCCTGCGATCATCTCCCAGAGCACGACGCCGCTCGCATAAATGTCGGTCCGCCGATCGACCTTGCCCCTCACCTGCTCCGGGGACATGTAGCCGGCTTTGCCTTTGACCGACTCCTCCATGCTGAATTTTTCCGCGAGGCGACCGGCGGCTTTTGCGATCCCGAAATCTGCGACATGCGCCGTTCCGTCGAGGCCGATCAGCACATTGTGTGGGGACACGTCGCGGTGGACGATATCGAGCGCGGTTCCGTCTTCTGCGCGTGCTTCGTGGGCCGCGTGCAGCCCCTCGAGCAAGTCGACCATGATCGCGCTCGCGATCGGGAGTGGAACTTCCTTTTGCGCGCGTTGAGAGGCTTGCAGCAAACGCGCGAGTGTTTCGCCATGAATGTATTCCATGACGAGAAAGAGCTCGCCTGCGTCTTGGAGCACATCGAGCGTAGCCACCACGTTGGGATGACGAATTCGCGACACGAGGCGTGCTTCGTCGAGAAACATCGCGCGAAACGCGTCCTCTTTGGCGAAATGCGCATGGAGAATTTTGATGGCGACGACGCGCGAAAAACCGGTCTCACCGCGCAAGCGCCCGAAGCACACGGATGCCATGCCGCCTGCCGCGATTTCGTCGTAGATGATGTAACGATCGACGGAGCGCACGCGTCGCCCATCTTATCATAACTTCTCGCCTGATCATCTGACGCGCGCGCGCAAAAGCTGGAAGTAGCGCAGGGCCACACCCGAGGCTTGCGCGGCGCGCGGCATATTGCCGCCGTTTTCGTCGAGCATGTATTGAAGGTAACGACGCTGGAATTGATCGAGAACGCGTTGACGCGCTTCCGGAAACGGAAGCTTGAGCGCGAGGAGCGCCTCGACGTCGGTCACGGTTCTCGTCTCGGGCAGAGGCGCGCTCGCATGCTCGGGCGGTAATGCGGCCATGCGCGACAAGTCTCCGAGGGCGAGCTCACGCGCAACCGCGTTCTTCAGCTCGCGCACGTTGCCCGGCCAAGGGTTTCGCAACCAGCCAGCCAAAACGGCCGCCGGGATGGCCTTCAAGCTGGCACCATATTCGGAGCAGAAGTGCTCCGCGAGCGCGAGGACGTCACCTTTTCGACGGCGCAGCGGCGGAAGGTCGATGCAGCCAATGGCAAGGCGATGAAAGAGATCGTCGCGAAAGCGTTCTTCTTGAACGAGCCGCTCGATATCGCGGCGGGTTGCCGCAACGACGCGCACGTCGCAGCGAATCCATTTGTCGCCACCGACGCGGCGCACCTCTCCGCGCTCGAGCGCGCGCAAGAGCTTGGGTTGAAGATCGAGCGGAAGCTCTCCGATCTCGTCGATGAAGAGCGTCCCCCCATGAGCCTGCTCGAAGACGCCCTGACGCTGCGCAGTCGCGCCGGTGAACGCGCCGCGTTCGTGCCCGAAGAGCTCCGACTCGATGAGCGCCGGCGACACGGCCGTGCAGTCGAAGACGACGTAGGGCTCGGTGCTTCGCGGACCCTCATCGTGAATCGCTTGCGCGACGACTTCTTTCCCCGTGCCCGTCTCTCCTTCGATGAGGACGGCGACGGTCGAGGAGGCGAGGCGTTGCATCAGCGGAAAAAGGCGTCGCATCTCGCGGCTCGCGCCGAGCACGCCGCCAAATCGAATTTCCGTTCCGACGCGCGAAGGAGCTCCGCCGCGCTCGCGATCGACGCGGAGTCGCGTCGCGCCGACAGCCAGCACCTCTCCGCCCGCGAGAAGCGACTCGATGAGCTGCATGTTGCCGAAGAACGTTCCGTTGCTCGAATCGAGATCGCGGACGCGCAGGCGCGTGCCGACGACTTCGAGCGACAAATGGCGACGCGACACGGTCGCATCCGTCAGGCGTAACGTGCACACGGGGCTCTGGCCGACGAGCACCACGGACCCGCCGTCGATGGTCACGTTCGCGCCAAGGTCTGGCCCATCGACGACGTCGACGCGAAAGACCGCTTCGGGCTTGGGAGAAAAGTCGATTGTATGCGCGAGCGCCGTGCTGAAATCGTCGCCTTCGGTCACTGCTCGAGCATAACGCAGTTCACCGCGGGAGCATCACGGCGTCGGCCACTTCACGGCAACGAGGCTCTTGGGAGGCACGCTCACGTGCGACGTTCCCGGCGCGACCGTATGCGTCGCGCGGTGATCGACATAGGAAGCGTCGAAAGAAGGGCCGCTGATGGTTTCCACCGTCGTCGCGCCCGCAGGCGAGCGCGCGCCGCCGAGCACCAGGTCGACCTCCGTGGATCGAAAGTTCGTTGCGTAGAGGACCGACGCGCCTCCGCTCTCGATGGCGTAGAGGTGGCATGTATCGTCTGCGCTACCCGGACACGAAGCAGAATACAAAAGCTTCGCCGCGCCCCCGAACGCAGGCGCAAGCATCGCGAACGCATCATACGGTGGGGTAACGGCGTTGCTCTCGTCCACCAGGTTTCGCCCGTTGTAGTATTTGATGCTCTCGAAAAAACCCGCGTGCGCTACGTCGTAGAGCGCCGCGTCGAACGCAAATCGCACGACGTAAATCGCCTCGGCGAGCCCGAGGTGGCCGTAGTTATCCCGTTTCAGGTCGTCGCCCTGGAGATTCCACTGGCCCACGAGCATGTTTCGCCCGGGGTATGCCGTCCGATACGAATCCCAGTCTTGCTCGAGGCCCGCGATGCCATTCGCGCCGAAAATCTGCGTCACGAGCGCGCCGTCGTCGGCAACCGTATGGGGAATTTGTAGATACGAATATTGCTCGATCCCGACGTCGCTCGGAACTTGTTCGTTCACGTCTTTGGTCCAGCACGCAGCCGCGCTCCCCGGACATGCATGTCCGCTACTTTGATGAATGGGCGGAACGGCCGCGTGAATCGAAAAGGACGTAGCGTGTGTTTGTGCATATTGGTGCAGCGTGGCGATGAAGGGTGTCACGCGGTTGACGTAGCTCTGACCCTCGTCGTCGCCGTTGCCGTAATAGTCCGTATAAATGCTCTGCTCCACGCCGAGGCTGATGTCCGCCACGTGGGCGATGGGCTCGAGCGTGTCGAGCTGGAGATTGGCGTCGTCCGTCGTTCCGTTGAGCACGTTGAGGACCAGCGAAGGTCGAATGGTAGCGGCGTTCGCCTTCGTGAAATGCACGTAGTCGTCCCAAAAGACGTGGTCGTGGACCGCGCAGCCAAACGCGAGGCCGGCCACCGTGCAACGCGTATCGCTCTCGTGACCTGCAAACGTGTTGAGGTGATCGATGTCGCTCTGCCACACGTAGATACCTTGACGCTGGACCGATGGACACGAGGGACAGCTTCCGCCGTTGGATCCCGCGGCGCATGCAGCACCCGTCTCACTCGGACACCGCGGGACGATGCCCGAGATGATCGGACCATTGTCCGGAACCTGCGGCGCGAAATGGAGCCACGCGTGCGATGAGCCTCCGTAGAACTCGACTCGCGTAAACGGTAGCTTGGCCCAAAGTGAGAGGTAGGTCGCGGCGTCCCCCGTCGCAGGCTCGGGCACGGGGTGATTCGACCACGTTCCTTCCATGTCAGCGGAGAGGATCGGTGAGATCAGCGACGTAGCAGGCGCGTCGAGGCATACGTTCGTTGTCGTGTCGCATCCGGGAGCAGGTGCGGCAACGTCGACGGCGGCATCGACGGCGGGGCCCGCGTCACTCGAATTCGGAGCATCGGAAGAACACGCGACGAGCAAGACAAAAACAAAACGCTTCATGTGCGCCTCTTTTGCACGACGCGCGCCATCGCAGAAACGCGCGCAACACGACTGGCGCACGCAATGGCGAACGCATCGATCGCGATCGTTTCGATCACCGGGGCGCGTCGCGCACGTCAATTGCGCTTTCTGCCTCCATGCCCGTGGAGCCAGCGCTCCACGGACTGGAGTTGGCTCACGCGAAGCGCTCGCGCGCAAAGCCGATCTCGTGAGCGCGCGCCTCGAAGGGGCCGACGCGCCCACCTACGTCGTCGCGATGGCGAAAGATCCGTCGACCAACGCCGGCTGCGGCCGACCTCACACGGTCGCGCCAACGTTGGCCGCTCGAAGCGCCAACGTTGGCGGCTCTTCTCTCTTTAGTAGCGATAGTGCTCGGGCTTGAAGGGCCCTTCCACGCTGATGCCGAGGTACTCGGCCTGCTTCGACGTGAGCTTCGTGAGCTTCACGCCGAGCTTGTCCAAGTGGAGCGCGGCGACTTTCTCGTCGAGCTTCTTCGGGAGCATGTGAACGCCGGGCGAAAACTTCTCCGTCCAGAGCGCGATCTGCGCGAGGACTTGGTTGGTGAAGCTCGAGCTCATGACGAACGACGGGTGGCCGTTCGCGCAACCGAGGTTCACGAGGCGGCCGCGCGCCAAAAGGATGATGCGGCGACCGTTCTTCATCGTGAACTGATCGACCTGCGGCTTGATGTTCACCTCGGTGCCGTTCTTCTCCATCCACGCGACGTCGATTTCGCAATCGAAGTGACCAATGTTGCAGAGGATGACGTTGTCCTTCATCGACATGAAGTGCGGCTCGCGCACAATGTCGAGGCAGCCCGTGGCCGTGACGACGATGTCCGCTTGCGGAGCGGCTTCCTCCATCGTCGTGACCTCGTAGCCTTCCATCGCCGCTTGGAGCGCGATGATCGGATCGATCTCGGTGATGATGACGCGCGCGCCGTAGCCGCGGAGCGATTGCGCGCAGCCCTTGCCGACGTCGCCGTAACCCGCGACCACTGCGACCTTGCCGGCGAACATGACGCCCGTCGCGCGCTTGATGCCGTCGGCGAGCGACTCGCGGCAGCCGTAGAGGTTGTCGAACTTCGATTTGGTGACCGAGTCGTTCACGTTGATCGCCGGGACCTTGAGCGTGCCCTTCTTGAACATCTCGTAGAGGCGGTGAACGCCCGTGGTGGTCTCTTCGCTGATGCCCTTGATGCCGTCCGGGCCGGCGAAGAGCTCGGGGTGACGATCGTGGCAGATGACGGTGAGGTCGCCGCCATCGTCGAGGATCATGTTCGGGCCGCGCTTCTGCGCGAACGCGAGGAGCTGCATCTCGATGCAGTCGTTGTATTCGGCTTCGGTCTCGCCCTTCCACGCGAACACGGGGACGCCGGTCTTCGCGATCGCCGCCGCAGCGTGATCTTGCGTCGAGAAGATGTTGCACGACGACCACGTCACTTCGGCGCCGAGCGCGGTGAGCGTCTCGATGAGCACTGCGGTCTGAACGGTCATGTGGAGGCAGCCCGCGATGCGCGCGCCCTTGAGCGGTTTCTTCGCGCCATACTCCGCGCGGAGCGCCATGAGCCCGGGCATTTCCGTTTCGGCGATCGCGATTTCCTTGCGACCCCAATCTGCGAGCGAGATGTCAGCGACCTTGTATTTGCCGGGAACGTGAGAGGAGCCGTCAGCCATGGTGAGTGCCTTTCTTCTTTTTTTGCGAAGTGAAAATTTGCCAGGGAAGATGCGCGTCCGGACCGCTTCCGGTGAAGCGCGCAGGGATGGACGAGACGTTCGCGTTGTGGAAACCGGCCGAGCGCGCGAGCTTCTTGAGCTCGCCGTCACCGAAGCCGAGCCATAGGTCGGCGTGCTCGCGCATGCGTTCGTCATCGTGCCGCGCGTAGTCGATGACGACGAGCGTGCCGTCATCGCGGAGGAGCTCGGCGAGCTTGCGCAAGACGACGGCCGGTTTCGGTGCGTGGTGGAGAACGCGCACGGCGAAGACGACGTCCGCTTTTCCACCGGCCACTTTGAGCACGTCGGCGCCGTCGAGCTCGCCGCGAACGAGCGTGACGTTCGCGAGGCCGCGATGCTTCACGCGCGCGCGCGCCATCGCGAGCTGCGTCTCCGAGCGATCGATGCCGATGACGCGTTGGAAGATCGGCGAGAGCACCTCGAGCATGCTTCCGTCGCCGGTGCCTGCGTCGACCGCGAGCGCGCGATGCGGGACGAGCGGGGCGAGCGCCGCGAGGTAAGCGCCGAGGACATCGACGACGGCCGAGCTCGAAGCGGACGACGCACCGGCTTTGTCGAAGTAGTCGCGGGCGATGGCGTCCCGCGCACGGATGACCTCGGTGAGACGCTTGAGGCTTCCGTCGCTCTCGCACATCGCGCGGCCGCTCGAGATCGCATCGCGCACGACGAGATCGCCGTCGTCACGAAGGCTCACGAGCGCGCGCGTTCCCTCGCGACGCAGCGCCACGAGACCCGCTTGTTTCAGCGTTGCCACGTGACGCGAGACATTCGGCTGGCTCTCACCGAGGACGTCGGCGAGCT
>JBBSFE010000177.1:0-10405 GCA_038239005.1 Polyangiales bacterium | reverse complement strand
GCGAACTCCTCGACCGTCTTGCCGCTCGCCTTCCATTCCGCGACGCGCGCCGACCACGTCGCTTCCGTGTCCGTCATGCGCGTGATCGTGCGCCCAGGCGGCGCTCACGACAAGGACGTGGCCTCGTGCATCGCATACCCAGGTTCAGGTCACGCTAACGCGCAAAATCATGATGACGGCGACGGAGATCACGCAGGCGCAGTGGGATGCGTTGTGCTTCGACGATCCGAGCGGCCACGCGCCAACAGGGGTTGATGACGGGATTGGTGCGAACTATCCAGTCGGAAATATTACTTATTGGGAGGCGCTCAGCTACGCAAACGCTCTATCGCAATTGAACGCTTTTCCCCCATGTTACGTCCTCAGCGGATGCACCGGCAGCGTGGGTCACGGGCTCGCCTGCATGCGTAACGATACAGCGACAACATTCTACGACTGTCCCGGTTTTCGCCTACCGAGCGACGCTGAGTACGAGTACGCAGATCGCGCGGGAACGACAACGGCTACATATGCGGGCGACGTGCTCGACCAACCCGAGGCCGGAATCGGTTGCTATCCAGATCCGGCCATCGATACAATCGGATGGTGTTGTGAGTCAGGGGCGACGATTCTCACGACGCAGCCCGTCGGTAAGAAAACACCGAACGCGTGGGGCCTCTACGACATGATTGGCAATGCAATCGAGTGGGTCGACGGAACCTTTGACGGCTTGGGCTACGGTCCCGGCCCGCTGACGGATCCGTTCGGGACGGTTGGCGCGACGCGTGACGATGCCGGTCTCGATCTCGGAGGCATTTGGCGCGGAGGGCGCTTCAGCTTGTACAACGGGCTGTGCCGCTCGGCTGCGCGATTCCAAGCGCCAAGGTCTGGGATCTCGGGCGCTGGCGTCGGATTTCGCCTTGTTCGCACGGCCGGAAGCGATGGCGGCTAATGCTTGCGCTACGATTGAGACCCACTTGAAACGCACGGCAACCGCGCTCGTTGCGTTGGGACTCGTCATTGCTGTCGGGTGCGGTGGGGAAGACGATGTACGCTGTCGCGCCATGACATCGTCGACGGATTGCGAAACTAAATCGTAGTGCGCTTTTTACAGAGTGCCCGATTGCGACAATACGGGCGTTGGTCAACGAGACGTCTGTCTCGACTTTCCACCCCCTGCGAGGATCGTGCGGTTCGTCGGATCTGCTTACGCGTTCTTAAAACCGCGCACTCGCGAGACACAAACGAAAGCCCCCGGACTCCTTTCGGAACCCGAGGGCTTTGGTACTTCTCAGACTGTTGCGGAAACTAGGCGGGATTAGAAATCCCCGTGGCCGTGGCCTGCGTGGCCGCCGCCGCCGCCGGCTTCCTTGTCCTTCGGGCGCTCGGCGACGAGGCACTCCGTCGTGAGCATCAAGCTCGCAACGCTTGCCGCGTTCTGAAGGGCAGTGCGGACCACCTTGACGGGGTCGATGACGCCCATCTTGAGGAGGTTGCCGTACTGGTCGCTTGCGGCGTTGTAGCCGAAGTCGTCTTTGCCTTCTTTGACCTTGTTGACGACGATGGAGCCTTCGAGACCGGCGTTTTGCACGATCTGGCGGAGGGGTTCCTCGATGGCGCGACGGATGATCTTCACGCCGAACATTTGTTCGTCGCTGAGCTTGATCGCGTCGAGCGATGACTGCGCGCGAAGGAGAGCGACGCCGCCACCGGCGACGATTCCCTCTTCGACGGCTGCGCGCGTGGCGTGCAGTGCGTCTTCTACGCGGGCCTTTTTCTCTTTCATCTCGGTCTCGGTGGCTGCGCCGACCTTGACCACCGCAACGCCGCCGACGAGCTTCGCGAGACGCTCTTGGAGCTTCTCTTTGTCGTAGTCGGACGTCGTCGTTTCGATCTGCTTGCGGATCTCTTCGATGCGGCCTTCGATCTTCTTCTTCTCGCCTGCGCCGTCGACGATGGTGGTGTTGTCCTTGTCGAGCGTGACGCGCTTGGCTTTGCCGAGATCGCTGATGGTGACGTTCTCGAGCTTGAGGCCGAGCTCTTCCGAGATGACTTGGCCGCCAGTGAGGGTGGCGATGTCTTTGAGCATCTCCTTGCGACGATCACCGAAGCCCGGGGCTTTGGCGGCGGCGCAGTGGAGCGTGCCACGGAGCTTGTTGACGACGAGCGTCGCCAAGGCTTCGCCTTCGATGTCCTCGGAGATGATCACGAGCGGCTTCTGGCTGCGCGCGATCGCTTCGAGCACGGGAAGGAGATCCTTCATGTTGGAGATCTTCTTCTCCGAGATGAGGATGTATGCGTCTTCGAGGACGGCTTCCATGCGCTCCGGATCCGTGACGAAGTACGGCGAGAGGTAGCCGCGATCGAACTGCATGCCTTCGACGACTTCGAGGGTCGTCTCTGCGGTCTTCGATTCTTCGACCGTGATGACGCCTTCTTTGCCGACCTTGGCCATCGCCTCGGCGAGCTTGCCGCCGATTTCGGTGTCGCCGTTGGCGCTGATGGTGCCGACGTTTTCGATCTCTTTCGGATCTTTCGTCTGCTTGGCCATCTTCTTCAACGACTCACAGATCGCGATGACGGCGGCGTCGATGCCGCGCTTGATCTCCATCGGGTTGTGGCCCGCGGCGACGAGCTTGCTGCCCTCGCGGTAGATCGCTTGCGCCAAAACGGTTGCGGTGGTCGTGCCGTCGCCGGCGACGTCGCTCGTTTTCGAGGCGACCTCTTTGACCATCTGCGCGCCCATGTTCTCGAAGCGGTTCTCGAGCTCGATCTCTTTCGCGACCGTGACGCCGTCTTTGGTGACGGTGGGCGAGCCGAAGCTCTTCTCGATGACGACGTTGCGACCTTTGGGGCCGAGCGTGACTTTGACCGCATCGGCAAGCGCGTTGACGCCGGCGAGGATGAGGTTACGTGCCGATTCCGTGTAAACGATTTCTTTGGCTGACATGTTTTTCTAATTCCTTATTTCAAAAGCACGCCAAGGATGTCGTCCTCGCGGAGGATGAGGCGGTCTTCGCCGTCGATCTTCACTTCGGTGCCGGAGTACTTGCCGAAGAGGATGTGGTCGCCGACTTTGACGTCGAGCGGGCGGACTTTGCCGTCCTCGTTCGCCTTGCCGTTGCCGACGGCCATGATCTCGCCCTCGATGGGCTTCTCTTTGGCGGTGTCCGGGATGATGATGCCGCCCTTGGTCATCTCTTCTTCTTTGACGCGCTTCACGATGACGCGGTCCTGGAGGGGACGAATACTTGCCATGATTTTGACTCCTGAGTCGATTGTTGGCACTCCCATAGTGAGAGTGCTAGCAGCTGGCGCGGAAGATAAGCGTCCCCGGAGCCCCGTCAAGCCACAAACTGCCTCGATTGGAGCGGTTGGCACTCTCAGGTCGCGTGCGCCAGCGTAAGTTCGCTGAATCTTGGGTTTTTTGCGTTTTGCGAAACGCGATCGTATGGATGGAGTGACGTGTCAATCGTCGCGACAGACTCGATAGCCAGCTTCTTCGATGAGGTCGTGGAAGACGCCCTAAAGGCGCGCCACGTCGAGGCCTCGCAAAGCGCCACGCGGTACATCGTCGGGGTTTTGGCCGATTACGCCCATCCCGAGGGGCTCGAGACATTCGGGCGGCCGCTCGCTCTCTCCTTACAAGAGGCGCTCATCGTGGAAGAGCCGGGCAAGCGCTTCGAGCGGCTCCGCAAGCTCGGCGACGCCGTGCTCTACGCAAGCGGGTTCTTCGCGGACCACTTTGCCGCGCGAGGGCTCGAGCCGCGATACGTCACGACCATTGGATCGCGCGCATACGAAACGGCCGGAACGATCTTGGCGCCGGGCTCCGGCGGTCTGTTCGAAGAGCTCGCGAACCGCTTCGGTGAGTTCGCGCTCGTCATGAGCGAGGTCGCCGACATGACGGGCCTCAACGCATCGACGTCGGCCGGTTTGCTCAAGCTCTATGAACGCTGGTTGAAGACCGGCAGCGAACGCGTCGCGGGCGCACTCGGCGAGCACGGGATTTATCCCGGAAGAAAGACCTCGGGCCTGCAGTGATCGACATTGCTTGCAGAGTGCAAGCATTGCTCGAGCAATTCTACGGCCTCGACCGCGTCGCCAACGTTGCCGATTACATCTCTCCCGGCGAGCGCGAGCAGCTTTTGGTGCACAACGCTCCAGACGGCGCCATCGAGCTTCGCCTCGAGCTGCCATCGAGCGACGTCTTCCAAATCATCGAGGGCGTCAGCCACTTCGTTTACGTGACGACGCGCGCATCCCGCGATCGCACAACGACCGCGCTAGAAATGGAAATCCAAGCCGAGGTCGACAAGTGGGTCGTCCTCGCCGGCAGCATCGAATCCCTCGACGTCGACAAAAGCGCTGAGCTCCGCGAACGCCTCTACGAACGCGTCGCCTACTTGCATGTCGAATCGACGGAGCTCGGCGAACGCTACCGAATCGCCAACCGCGCCGCGCTCCGCTTCACGCGCCGCCTCGAACGCGAGCACATCAGCCGCCGCCGCTTCGACGAAGTCCGCCGCGACCTCCACGAAATGTTCCACGCAGGCCAGGAAGCCAAGCTGCGCCTGGCCGCTTGAGCGCACTTGAGAGTGTCGATGCTAAGCTCGTGCGGGTGAGCCTGTCGGTCGACCTTCGCGATTCGAACGCGCGGCCCTACTTTTTGTGGGACGAGCCGACGACGACGATTGGTGCCTTTCGCGACGCGTTGGCGACGGCAGACGACGACGCCAAAGCGCGGCTCATCGGAAAGTTGATGCGCGAAGCGCGCGACGAGGACGTCTGGAAGTTCACGACGATCGCCGAAGTGCGCGCGCTCTTTCCGAAGATCGATCGCTACTTGGGCCGGCGTCGCGCATTTTGGCATTACCTACTCGATGCTTGGCAGCGCCATGGCATTGCGTAGTGGCAAGCTCACGGCGCTGCAGTGCGATGCGCTCGAAGCGCTCGCTTGTCGGGCGCCCGGCTTCTTCTTGACCGGGGGCGCCGTGCTTGCTGGGTGGACGCTGCGCCATCGGACGACAGACGACCTCGATTTCTTCACGACGAGCGACGACGCCATGGCGCTCGTCGATTCGGCGGTGCGCGGCGCGGCGAGCGCGATTCACGCGAGCCCGACGTCCCTCACGACGACTCCCGATTTTCATCGGTACGTGCTCTCGCGAGGCGACGAAAGTGTTCGGGTGGATCTCGTGCGCGACCGCACTCCCGAGCTTCGTCCGAAGGTGACACGCGACGGCGTTCTCATGGACGACACGGAAGAAATCGTTGCCAACAAGATTGCGGCGGTCGTAGGGCGAAGTGAGCTGCGAGACTTGGTCGATCTGTTTGCGCTCGAGCGCATTGGACATCGCGTCGAAGATCACCTCGCGGATGCGCGCAAGAAAGATGGCGGCGTTTCGCCTGCGACGCTCGCATGGCTACTCTCGAGCATCCACGCGCCGCCGGTTGTAGACGGCGCGACCGCCGCGGAGCTCGAGGCGTTCATTCGCGATCTCGAGCAGCGGATGCTTAGGCTTTCCGTCGCGTAGCTTCGTCTACGGTTGGAGCGGGCACTTGCCGTTCTGCGGTGTCTCGCACATGTATGCGCTGAGCGGGCCGCCGTCGAAGTTGTGCGTTGGCTCCGAGCAGCAGAGGAGGGTGGGCAAGCAGAGGTTGTCTTTGGGATCGCATGGCGAGCCGGCGCCAAGGCCGCCGTCGCCGAAGCTCGCGTCGCTCGGGTTGCCGCTGTCGGTCGGAGAGGCGTCGTTCGTGGATGAGTCGCTCGCCGCGTCTTTTGCGGCGTCGTTGCCGGATGCCGAATCGTTTCCGCCCGAATCGATGCCGCTGTCGTCGCCGCCACCGGACGTGCCACATGCGGTAGCGAGGGCCCCGAGAACCAAGAGAAGAGAAGAAGTTTTCATGGCCTAGAGTCTACTATGATGCGCCGCGATGGGTCACCCCGTTGTCCATGTTCGGGCAAGTGCGATCCTCGCGCGGCTGCGGTGGGTCGAAGAGCATCACGGGCGCGAGGCGCGCCGCGCGATTCTCGTTTCGATTTCGCCGACGCAAGCCACCGCGCTCATTGCCGCGGTGAACGCGACGCTTTGGGTGCCGTTCGATGCGTTCGTCGCGCTTTGCGTTGCGACCGATCGCGCTTACGGGTCGGGCGATCTCGCGCTGTGCCGCACGCTCGGGCGATATGCGGCGCAGGTGAACTTGCCGACGATTTATCGCATCTTCTACAAGATCGGCAGCTTCCGCTACATCATCTCGAAGGCGAGCGCCGTGTGGACGACGCACTACGACTCTGGGCGCGCGAGCACGCGCGACATTCCGAATGGCGTCGCGTTCACCGTGGAACAATTCGCGACGCCGCACCGCGCGCATTGCTTGTCGGTGCTCGGGTGGATCGAAGAGTCCGCGGTGATTAGCGGCGTCACCGTGACGTCCGCGCGCGAGGTGCGGTGCAGGCTTCGTGGCGACACGGCGTGCGAGTTTCAAGTGGAGTACAAATAGCGCTGCATGTTCTTTCAGACGCCTCCAGATTTGGGCAACACCTTCGATGGCGACCGCATGCTGCGGAGCTTTCTCGCGCGGAAGCTTCCGGGCGATGCACGCGCGTCGATCGAAAATGAATTGCGCGAAGTTGGCGAGATTGCCGGCGGCGCTCTGCATCGGCGCTCGCTCGAAGAAGGGCGTGATGAGCCCAAGCTCGTCCCGTACGACGCATGGGGGCATCGCGTCGATCGCATCGAGGTGTCATCGCTCTGGAAAGAGGCGGCGCGCATTGCGGCGGAGCGCGGCGTGGTTGGCGCCGCGTACGAACGAAAGTACGGCGAGTATTCGCGCGTGCTTCAGTTCTCGCTCGCGTATTTGCTCGAGCCTTCGTGGCATGTGTATTCGTGTCCGCTAGCCATGACCGATGGAGCGGCACGCACGCTCGTCGCATCGGGCAACCAAGAGCTCATCGAACGCGCGCTTCCGCATCTCACCGCGCGCGATCCCGCGAAAGCGTGGACGAGCGGCCAATGGATGACCGAGCGCACAGGCGGCTCCGACGTCGCCATTTCCGAAACCGTCGCGCGCGCCGACGGTGCAGAGTTTCGCCTCTTCGGCACAAAATGGTTTTCGTCGGCAACGACTTCACAAATGGCGCTCACGCTCGCGCGCCCCGAGGGCAACCCAACGGGCGGCGGCGGCCTCGCGCTCTTCTATTTGGAAGTGCGCAACGCCGATGGCTCACCGAACGGCGTGTTCGTGAACCGTTTGAAGGACAAGCTCGGCACACGCATGGTGCCGACCGCCGAGCTCACGCTCGAAGGCACGCTCGCACGACCCGTGAAGGGCACACGCGACGGCATCAAAAACATCTCGCCGATGCTCACCACGACGCGCACATGGAACTCGGTGTGCGCCGTCGCGGGCATGCGCCGCTGCGTCGCGCTCGCAACCGACTACGCAAAAAAGCGCGTGGCGTTCGGCGCGCCGCTCGTTGAAAAACCTCTCCACCTCGACACACTCGGTTGGCTCGCCGCCGAATCATGGGCCGCGTTCATGCTGGCGTATCGCGCAGTCGAGCTCATCGGAAAAGAAGAAGCGCGCACCATCACGGACGACGAAACGGAGCTCCTTCGTTTGATCGTCCCCCTCGCGAAGCTCACGACAGGCAAGCAAGGCGTCGCAGTGGCGAGCGAATCACTCGAAGCGTTCGGCGGCGCGGGTTACGTGGAAGACACGGGCCTCCCGCGCATGCTGCGAGACGCACAAGTGCTCCCGATTTGGGAAGGCACCACGAACGTGCTCTCGCTCGATGTCTTGCGCGTGCTCGCCCGCGGCGGCTCCCTCGAACCGCTCGTGCGCGAAACCGCCCGATGCGTGCAGAATACAACCGACGCATCGCTACGAACAGCCGCAGAAACAGCCTCGCGCGCAATCACCCGCGCAGGTGAATGGATTGTCGCCCGCGCCGGCGACATGCCCGCCGTGGAACAAGGCGCGCGCCGCTTCGCGCTCACGCTGGGCCGCTCCGTCGAGCTCGCGCTTCTCGCCGAGCACGCGCAGTGGTCGCTCGACCACGAGAAGGACCCCCGCTTCGCCGCCGCCACTCGGCTGTTCGCCAAGACCCCGATCGATCTCATCCTAGAAGTGTCGCCCGACGATTCCGCGAGCGTGTTGCGAGGCTGATCCCTGCAGTTGATCGCCGCAGTTGATCGCCGTGTCCGTTGATCACCGCCGCTTGCTGCCGTGCAGCTCGTAGCGTGAACATCCAGCCCGATGTATTTGTCCATGGGCGTCCTTCTTGTTTGCGTGTGCGTTTCGAGTCGATTCGACGCGCGTCGGACAACGCCCTGCTCGCACGCCTTCCGCATCCGCCCGAGGGCAAACCCAAGTTTTCGATCTCGAGTCATCTCCTCATTTTCGACACGATCGCGGTGCGCCTTTTTCCGTGAGAGCAGACGCATCGCGTTCACCTGGCGTTACGTCAACTCCGCTTCGCGCTCAGGTCCTCGTCTTAGCGTCCAAAGTGCCGGGTGCAACGGTGACGGTGGTGTTTGCCCGAAATTCCGGTGCTTGTAGGCAAAGCGCGCGCACAGCACGCCAAACACGCCAAGCACGGCAAGCACGGCGGCGACCAACAATCCGAGACACAGCCACAACACCGGATCGTGTTGGTATGGCACGTGGCACATCAAGGCAACCCGCCGACCAAAAGAGGTTTCGGATTGCACGGTCGACCACTCCCTGTGTCAACGCCGCTCTTGCAGATCGTGTCGCCGTCGGTCGCGGGCGGATGCCCGGTCTGCCCATATTCGTTGGTTCCCCATCCGTAGGCTTTGCCATCGGTACCGAGAGCGACTACGAACGCCGCGCCCGCGGAGATCTGCGAAAAATGCAGGGCAGGAATTGTTTGCGGCGCATCATAACAAGCTTGTGAGGCATATTGTTGGCAGGGGGCTCCGCCGGCGTCGAAGCCCTGCACAAACCCCAAACCAAGTTGCCCGGCATAGTTATCACCCCAACACGAGGCCACGCCTGCAGCCCCGATTGCGCACGCTTCCTCACCCGTGCGCATCGAGAGCAAGCTGATCGCTGTAAGGCCCATGTCAACTGGCGGAAATCGACCGCTGACCTTGTCGTTTTCGGGAAAATATCCCCAACAGGACACGGTCTTTGCTGTCAGTAGAGCACAAGCTCCCTGTTGGCCAGCGGCGACTTGTGCGCCTGTCACGAGGCCCTGAACTGCCGTGGGCGTGCCGTTGCACCTATCCGCAGGGATCCCAATACACGGAACGTCACCGTTGGTGTTTGGGGTATGTCCCGCCGCGCCGTACGTGTTCCAACCCCAACAATCGACTTCGCCACCCGTCTTCACAGCGCACACTGTTGGCGCGTTTAAGCCGACGGAAATATCGCTGATACCGGATAGCACCTTCGTGGGCGCGGTCACATCGGGACCCGACGTATCGCCATTGCCTTGCGCGCCATTGATCTGGGTTCCCCAGCAATAAACGTCTCCCGATACCGTGCGGGCGCACGCGCTCTCCAGACCCGTCGAAACCTGCACGACGCTCGATAATCCGACGACCTGAATTGGCGCAGGATGAATGCCGTTCGCATCCCCGTTGCTACCGGTGACGTGGCCCAATTGGGACTTGTCATTGTCACCCCAGCACCACAAATTCTGACTGCGATCGATCGCGCACGTTACGAACCCAACCGATATGGCAGTCACGGGGGGCAAGCCGGCGACTCGCGTGGGCGTCGTCACGCACGGCTCGTTGCCACCGTTGTATGTGGTGCAGATCTGGCTCGAGCCTAGCGTCGTGGGGTCGATGCCGACCTCGCCGAATTGGTCGTCGCCCCAGCACCACGCTTCACCATCTGCGAGAACCACGCATGACGACGTCCAACCGGCCGCAACTTGAATAACGGCATTTCCTCCGCACACGCCGCCATAACAGCCTCCGTCACACGCGCTGCACGCCCCAGTTTCAGCCTCCGCCAGCACGTCGCTCATCGGCAAACCGTCCTGGGCCACGACATCGACGGTCGCGTCATGGCCTCCGCCGGCATCGTTTTGCGTATTGCTGTCGCCGACACACTGCGAAAGTGCAATTCCGAACAGAAAAATCCCGGTGCCAAAAATACGACCGACGCGAATCGACAAAGTCCCCATAGACGACAGATTAGGGAGATTTCGCGAGGTGCATGCGCCGAAAATGTTTACAATTCGTTACCGACGTAAGCGCTCAACGAGATGTGCGAGCGTTTACACGGCGCATTCGGACGTAAACAAACGTATCCGTTCAGCGAACCACGTCGGAAATGGTCGCGGAAATCACGAAGTCGCGACGATTGTGAGCTGACGGAAACGGTTGGCGTCGAGCAAGGCGCGGACATCTTCGCGCTCGCGCGTGCGAGGCCACTCGATAGGTGC
>JBBSFE010000176.1:0-10463 GCA_038239005.1 Polyangiales bacterium | reverse complement strand
GAATAGTCATGGCCGATGGCGGTTGGGCGCTTTCCCCGGAAGCGGCAGATTCGCGCGAGAAGTTCCGACTCGAGGTGGCCGCTCGCATCCCGAAACGGTATTCGCCTGCGGTCCACATCGCCGTGCCGGGCCTTGTCGGGCTCGTGCTCATCGCGGTCTCCCTTACGAGCCTCCACCACGTGAAGTGGTGGGAGCTTTTGCTCGTGCCGTTCGTCTACGTTCTTTCGAACGCGGTCGAGCATCGCGCGCATCGGATGGCGCTTCACCAGCGTACGCCCGGGCTGACGATTCTCTACGATCGCCACACGCCGCAACATCATCGCATCTTCATCGCAAGCGACATGGCGCTTCGAGACAAACGCGAGTGCGCGCTCGTGCTCTTGCCGTGGTTCGGCATCGTCGCGATTTTTGCGATGACGGCGCCCGTCACCGTTGCGCTCTGGTTCTTCGAGCGCAACCTCGCGTGCTCTTCGTCGCCACGACGATGTCATACGTGCTGAGCTACGAGTGGCTCCACCTCGCGTATCATTTGCCGGCCACGAGCTTCGTCGGTCGCCTGGGGCTCGTGGCGCGTTTGCGCCGTCATCACGCAACGCATCATCACCCGCCACTGATGCAGAAGTGGAACTTCAACGTGACCGTTCCCTTGTGGGATTGGGTGCGAGGGACGATCTATCCCGGCACCTTGGATGTGCATTGATCCACGCAAGCTGGTAGCTGTTGTCCATGCGCTTGTTGGCGGTTCTCGTCGCCACCTTGTCTTCCGTTGTGCTTTGTGAGGCTTTCGCGTGCTCCGACTCATCGGCACCGAAGGTTGGCCCCACATCCGGCGTCGATCCAGGTGACGACGCAAGCCCTCGCTATCTCCCCGACTTGACCGAGAGCGAGCGCGAGAAGCTGTGCAACTGGACGGCCGCGATCGGCGGCGGCTACGACGCATCGGTCGTGTGCGATAGTGGGCTCGTCATTTCGAACTTGAGCCTCCAGCAGTGCCTCGATTCGTTCTTGAGCGCGTGCACCACGGTGACCGTGAGCGAGTGGGAAGCGTGTCGCAACAAAGAGGTGAGCGATCCTTGCGCGGAATATCTCTACACCGCGCCCGAGTGCATCCCGATCCAGCAGTGTCTCGGCATGACCGACGGCGGCCCACCGCAACCGGAGCCTGAAGGCGGAACCGAAGGAGGCGACAAGTGAAGAAGTGGCTCGCGCTTGGCGTGCTTGCGTGTGGGAGCTCGTCGACGTCTGTGGATCCAACGGCGCTCACCGAGCCCGTCGCGCAGAACATCGCGATCTCCGAGATCGCGCTGCTGCAAGTCGTGAAGGTGCCCGTGATGCAAAACGGGACGGCCGCCGATCACTCCGGCATTCCGATCGTTGCGCTGCGCGACGCGATTTTGCGCGTCTACGTGAACCCGCAGTCTGGCTATCAGTCGCACAAGCTCACGGCGCGCGCGCGCATCGTGACGGCTGGGCCAACGGAAACGTCCGCACAAGTCTTCTCGACGACCGCCACCGTCGACCGGCCATCGCTCGAGGACGATCTCACGACCACGCTCAACATTCCGATTCCTGGCGTCGCGCTCGAAGTCGGGTCGACTGTCACCGTCGTGCTCAACGACGCATCCGGCGATCCCGCAGACACGACGACGAGCAACGCGAAGTGGCCACAAGACGGCTCGCAAGCCGATCTCGGTGTGCGCGGCGGCGGTGATCACCTCAAGGTGATGATCGTTCCCGTGCAATACGACGCCGACGGCTCGCATCGTCTACCCGATACCAGCGACGCGCAGATCGAGGCGTACCGCGTGCGTTTCTCTCAGCTCTACCCAACTGCCGACGTCGAGATCACCGTTCACGATCCGTGGCCGTACAGCGGAGCCGTCAACGGCAGCGGCAGCGGCATCGATGCGCTCCTGCTAGCTGCAACGAAGCTTCGGTCGTCGGATCAGCCCGACGTCGACGTGTACTACTACGCGGCATTCGAGGCGACGAACGACTTCGGAGCCTTTTGCGGCGGCGGGTGCATCACTGGGTTGAGTGGCATCGGACCACCTACGAGCGTTGGCATCGGCTACACGGGTGACGTGTCAACCGAGACTGCTGTTCACGAGGTGGGTCACGCTCACGGGCTCGGTCACGCTCCATGTGGCGGCGCTCAAGGCATCACGCCGGGTTGGCCATACCCCACCGCGTCGATCACCGTGTGGGGATACGATTCGATCGCGAAGACCATGGTCGATCCCAGCGTCGCCAACGACCTGATGGGCTACTGCCCGCCGACGTGGATTAGCGATTTTCACTACAACATGCTCTTCACGCGGGTTCGGCGCGACAACGGCTACTACTACGACTTCATCGCGAACGGCCGCGCGCGCACGGCGAAGAAATTCTCCGTCGCCAACGTCGCCGAGACGGGCGTCGTGAAAGTGTCCGACGTATCGTTTCGCGAGCCCTGGGTCGAAAACGGGCAGCCGCGCGAAGTGCGTTGGAGCGGCGGCACCACGACGGCCTACTGGTTCCCGTACGATCACGCGCCCGGCGGCATGCTTCTCGTGCCCGATGAGGTGCCCGCGAGCGCAAGTATCACAGCATTGCGGCCAAGCGAGACGACGACCACAATCACGCGGTGACTCGCCGCGCATATCTCGACTGGAACGCCACCGCGCCGCCGCATGCGAGCGTTCGCGCGGCGATGACCGAAGCCGCGGCCGAAGCGTGGGGCAACCCCGCGAGTGTGCACGCCGAAGGTCGCACGGCGCGCAAATGGGTCGAGCGCGCGCGTGAAGCCGTCGCGACGCTCACGGGCAAAGACGTCCGGGATGTGATCTTCACGAGCGGCGGCACAGAAGCAAACAACCTCGCGCTCGTGTCTGCGATGGCGTCGAGGCCTGGAAAATTGCTCGTGTCGCGGATGGAGCATCCATCGGTGACGCGCGTCGCCGAAAAGTTCGAAGCCGACGGTCGCGTGCGGTGGCTCCGGGTGCTCCCGAGCGGCGCGATCGATCTCGATGATTTGAGTGTCGCGCTTGCCGAGGGAGAAGTTGCGGCGCTGGCGGTCGTCGCTGTGAGCGCAGAGATGGGCATCGTCCAGCCGCTCGATCGCGCAATCGGGCTCGCACAAGGGCGCGGCGTTTGGGTGCATGTCGACGCCATTCAAGCCTTCGGACGCGTGCAGAGTGCAAGCATTCTCGCGCGCCGGGCCGACAGCATCAGCCTCGCCGGTCACAAGCTCCGCGGGCCTAAGGGCATCGGCGCCATCGCGACGTCCGCGGGC
The DNA here is from genome assembly GCA_038239005.1 of Polyangiales bacterium. GTDB lineage: Bacteria > Myxococcota_A > Polyangia > Polyangiales > Polyangiaceae > DASXHD01. The sequence continues at coordinate 7,189 of JBBSFE010000176.1, read as the reverse complement.
GCACGCATCGTTCCGCTTTTGGTAGGCGGCGCCCAAGAGCGCGGGCTTCGGCCTGGCACGGTCGACCCCATTGCTTGCGCAGGCCTCTTCGCTGCCGTCTCGCGCGCCGACGAGAGCGCGGCGGCCTACGCGAGCAAAGCGCCGCTTCGCGATCGACTCGAGGCGCGCCTCGGCGCGCTCGGCGCCGAAGTGAACGGCTCAGGTGAACGCGCGCCGCACGTCACGAGCATCGCGGCGCCTGGGTTCTCGGGACCCGAGCTCGTCGCCGCACTCGATCTCGAAGGCGTAGCCACCTCAGCCGGACCGGCATGCAGCGCGGGGACCATGGAACCCTCCGCCGCCATCACGTCACTCTTCGGTGAAGAGCGCGCGCGCCGCACGATTCGTATCTCACTTGGCGAAGACACCCTGGCGGGCGACATCGACTTCGCGATCGCGGTTTTCGAACGTGTCCTAGAACGTCAACGTTCGACGCGAACTTGAACCGCACTTTCAAACGTCGCCGCCAAGCGCGCGATAGACGGAAACTTTGCTCGCGTCGTGATCAGGCGTTCCGCATTTCCATTGAATGGAACGCTGCCCGCACGTTCGTTCAGTCTTTGCGTGGTTGCCGCGCCGGGTCACTGAGTGACGAAGGGCACGCCATTGCTTCCATGCCCTGGCAACGTAAGTGCGCCCTCGATTCGGTCGAGGTCCTCTTCGTAGATGTCGCTCGAAGTCTCGCCAAACGCGTATCGCAGTCGACCGCAATAGGCTTCGAAGCGGCAACGCTCACCGTACGGATCGCGCTCGACGTCGAAGCTCGACATGGTCGCGTCAACGCCGACTGGTACGAACCCGCTGCCAACCCACCGCGTATAGACGCGTTCGAGTAGCGCCCGGCCGAGCGCGGTGAGCTCGAGGTCGAATGTTCGCCGGTCGGCCCCGCACACGCGCCGCCTTAGCCACCCGCGCTTTTCGATGGCCGCCAACATCTCGCAGACGGTTGCGCGTGCGAGCCCGAACGCCCTCCAAAGCCGACTCTGCGTCGCCGTCTCTTCTTGTCCTCCCACCCAAAAGAGCACGTCGAACCGCGCGGGCGTAAGCCCAAGCTCCCTCAAGAGCGGCCGACAAAACTTCAAAGCCGCGTGATGCGTCCGTTTGGCCGCCCAAAATACTGAGTCCAAGTTCCACCTCCCCCGCCACACTGCGACTCCCGTGCCACCCCCGCGCACCAAAAAACATCCCGCAAACGCCCAGATTGTTCGGATCCGAACGATCGGGTGGTGGCCTGGGCCAGGGGTTGGTGGCCAGGGGTGGCCAACGGTCGTCGCCGGTAGGTCACAATCGTGGCTTGGCGAGTGTCAGGTGGAGCGCGGTGGCTTAGCGCCACAAGGACGCTGTGTGCGCGACGGGGTCTGCGCCGCCGACCTTGATCGGGAACCACAGCGCCTTCACGTATTTCGCCTGCTCGGTTTTTTCGTAACCGGCGAGCCCGAGGAGCACGTTCCAGAAATATCCGTGCGGGCTCTCGCCGTAGGAGAACACCGGCAAGAAATGGAACGACCAGTTCATGCCTTCGGAGGTTCGCTTCTGCGTGTAGAGCGTGTTGCCGACGACTTCGACGACCGCATCGTTCTTGTGATCCGCGAGGCGCCAGTAGAGCGGGAAGCCAATCGTGAGGCGTTTGTCGGGGTCGGCGAAGTCCCAATAAAACGGCGCGACGACGGTGTGTCGTGTCTTGTCGTTGCGACCCACGTAGACCAGCGGGTGGATGTCGGTCTCGAAGCCGTGCGTGTCGAATGTGGCCGTGACGGTGGGGAACACCCAATACGTGCGCGACACGCCGTAGCTTTCGAAGCGTCCGAAGAGCGGCGTGAGGTAGTCGTTCCGCGTGCGGCTCGTGCTTCGGTAAAAAAGCGGCAAAATCGACCACGTGTGTTGGTCGACGTCTTTGTCGCGGTAGCTAAAATACAGCGGAACGACGGGGCCCGCGAGATCGATCACCGCCGAGCCGCTGCGCGTCGTGGCGCGCGAATAAAGCGGCGTGATGAGGGTGCTCGTGTCGTGCGTTTTGCGCGAAAGAAAGAGCGGCGTTGCGATGAGCGTGAGGTCGTCCTTCTTGCCGTAGTGAAAGAGCGGGAAAAGCGTGGTGTGCGTCTCGCGAACGCCGCCCGTTTCGGGTTTGCCTTCGATGTGGAAGAAGAATGGCGCGATGTCGAACACGTCTCGATAGGGCGTGCTGCTCGTGATGACGGGACCCGCCACCGTGAAGCTCGATTGCTCGAGCTCTTGTGTCGAATGATAAAAGAGCAGCGGCGGGATGAGCGTGTAGGTTCTCCGGGCGCCGTCTTTGTTGCCGTTGTCGCCGTGAAAATAGAACGGAATGACGCCCGCATCGACGTCGCTTCCGGTGCGCGTGCGAAAGTAGAGCGTCGAGATCGTGAGCGCGCTCTCGGGTTTCCACGTCGAGAACGTGAGAAGCGGCGGCACGATGAGGTAGCCCGAATCGCCACCTTCCTTCTTGTGGTTGCCCGAAAAGAAGAGCGGCGCGAGCCAGTTGTCGTGACCCGTGGGGCTCTCTTGGTGAACGAGCGGACCGAACGCGGTGAGGTAGCTGTTCTCGTCGCGGACGTGCCAGAAGAGCGGGAAGAGGACGTCGGCGGAAATCTTCTCCGAGCGACGCTGGTAGTAGAACATCCCGTAGATTCCCTCGCGGTCGGGGTTTTGCCCGAGCTCGGGGTGCAGCGGGTCGAGAAGGCCGCGTGTCTGCTCGAAGTAGAGCGGCGGCAGCGTGCGGAAGCGGTAATCGCCTTTGCGCTCTTCGTAGAAGCCGTAGAAGTGGCGCTGCGTTTTGCCTTCTGGTTTTCCCGGGCGTGTTTCGTAGTCGGTGCCAACCGTGAGCCGCATCTCGGGGCTCATCACGAGTGGATCGGTCGGAATGGGCGTGGTCGGTTCTTGGCGAACCGCGGAGCCCTGATTCGTTTTCGGTTGCGGGCCGTTCTGTGCGAGCGCGAGCTGCGCTACGAAGAACACGGCCACGCCGAGCAGCGCGCGTTTCATCGCGCCTCCTCCGGCCGAACTGCGCCGCTCGCGACGAGCCGGTCGGCGACGATGTCGATGACGCGATCGCGCGGCACCTCTTCTTGCGCGTGCCCGGCGAGATCTTTCAACGCGACGACGCCACGTTCGAGCTCGCCGCTACCCAAAATCAAGACGACGCGTGCGCCGAGCGTGTTGGCGCGGCGTAAAAGCGATTTGAGCGACGTCCCGCGTGCATCCGCGAGCGCTGCAATGCCGCGCTGACGAAGCTCGCGCGCGATGACGAGTGCGGGTGCGATGGCTTCCTCACCGAGAGGCGCGACGAATGCGTCCACGACTGACTCGGCGCCCGTGGGCTCCGCTGCGATGAGCAACCGATCGACGCCAGCGGCAAAACCGAGCGCTGGCGTCTTCGGCCCGCCGAGCTCTTCGATCATGCCGTCGTAGCGGCCGCCACCGAGGAGCGTGTCGCCCGCGCCGAGCTTTTCTTTTGCGCCCTTCATCTCGAAAATCGTGCGCGTGTAGTAGTCGAGCCCGCGAACGAGCTTTGGATCGACCTTGTGCTCGACACCGAGCGCGTCGAGCAAGCGCCTGAGGTCGTCGAAATGTTTCTTGTCGTCGTCGTCGAGGACGCTTTCGATCGTCGGCGCGCCTTCGCAGGCGGCTTGATCAATCGGGCTTTTCGAATCCAAAATCCGGAGGGGGTTCTGTGCGAGCCGGCGCTGCGACTCTTCGCTGAGCGTCTTCCCCGCGAAGTGCTCTTGGAGCTTGGCCTTGAAACGCGTGCGCGCGTCACCCGAGCCGATCGAATTGACGAGCACTTCGACATCGGGAACGCCGATGCTCTTCAAGAAGGTCGCGAGCATTTCGATCATCTCGGCGTCGCAGCCGGGGCCTTTGTCGCCGTAAATCTCGGCGCCGGCCTGCCAGAACTGGCGATAGCGTCCGCGTTGCGGCCGTTCGGCGCGAAACATCGGACCGAGATAGTACCAACGCGTCACGGGCTCCAAATTGGCGACGTTGTGCTCCACATACGCGCGCGCCGCGCCGGCCGTGCCTTCGGGGCGAAGCGTGAGCTCGTCGTCGTGGCGGCTGAACGAGTACATCTCTTTTTCGACGATGTCGGTCGCTTCGCCCACGGTGCGCACGAAGAGGCGCGTCGGCTCGACGATGGGCGTGCGCACTTCGCGGAAACCGTAGAGGGCGGACGTGCGTCGAAACGCATTTTCGATCCGCTGCCATCGCGCGGATTCGTCCGGGAGGATGTCGTTCATCCCTTTGACGGCGCGAACCGGTTCCATGGGCCCGACGGAATTAGCATGATAAACCCCGAGCGTGCCGGACGAACGCACATGCGGCATCGATTGGGGCGAAGCGCGCGTCGGCGTGGCGATCGACGATGATCTCGGCGTTCTCGCGCACGGGCGCGGTGTGGTGCCCGCGAAACCCGAGCCGGCTCTTTTCGCGCACCTCGCGAAGCTGGCCAAGGACTCGGGCGTGACGCGATTCATCGTGGGGCTTCCGCTCGACATGAAGGGCGGGGAAGGCGACGCCGCACGAAAGGCGCGCGCGTTTGCTCAGCGCCTCGCCGACGCAACCCGTCTCGAAATCGAGCTCTGGGACGAGCGGCTCACGACCACCGAAGCGCGCCGAACGCTTGCCGCGGCCGGTTTCGACGAGCGAAAAATCAAAACGCGCATCGACGAGGTGGCTGCCGTCACGCTCCTTCAATCGTGGCTCGATGCACGGACCAGGCGACGATGAGCCCCGCCAAGCGCCGCAAGAAGGCTCCGCCGAAAGACGAACAGAAGAGCGCCTCGAAGCTTCTTCGGTGGACCCTCGCGACGTTCGTCGTCTCCGCTGCCATCGCGGCCGTGCTTCTCCTCGTCGTCTATCCGTCGAGCGCGGGCGGCGGTGCGGGAATCACGCGCGAGCTCGACATCCAAACCGACGACCCCGCCAAGCTGGCCGACGAGCTTCACGAAGCTGGGCTCGTGCAGAATGCACGCATGTTCACGTGGTACGTGCGGCTCACGGGCGGCACACGGTCGATCATCAAAGGCAAACACCTCCTCAGCGACGACGCATCCCCACGCGAGCTCATGCGGCGCCTCGAACGCCGCAATGCCTCGCACGCGAAGGCCGTCATCCCCGAAGGCTGGACGCGCTTCGACATCGCCAAGCGTCTCGACGCGCTCCAGATCTGTACGATTCGATCGTTTCTTTTGGCGACCGAAGACAAGAAGCTGCTCTCCGAGTTCCACATCACCGGAGCGAGCGCAGAGGGCTACCTCTTTCCCGCGACGTACGATCTCGAGCGCGACGGCGATGCGTCCGAGATCGTCCGCCAGATGGTGCATCTCTTCGAGAAACGCATCATCGCGCTCGAGGACAAACACGATGCCGGCTTGAAGGATCTCGCCGACTCGCTCGGTTGGGGTCGCCGCGAGATCGTGATCCTCGCTTCCATCATCGAGAAAGAAGCCGCGGTCGATGACGAGCGCGCCGTCATCGCGAGCGTGTTCTTGAATCGCTTGCGCGATCCGTCGTTCACGCCGAAGCGCCTGCAATCGGATCCCACCGCGGGCTATGGTTGCCTCGTCGGCACGTCGATCCCGTGCGCCGCGTACACGGGAAAGATCACGCACGACATCAACGTCGACCCGGACAACACGTACAGCACCTACGTGCACGATGGCCTTCCGCCCGGGCCGATTTCGAATCCCGGGGCGCACTCACTCGAAGCGGTGATGAGCCCCGCGCTCACGCATTACTTTTTCTTCGTGGCGAAAGGCGGCGGGCGCCACACGTTTTCAGAAACGCTCGGCGGTCACAACAGCGCCGTGCACCCAGAGGGGGTTACTGACCGCTAGCGACGTCTTGCGTGCTGACCTCGGGAAGCTGAAACACGTCGGGCGGAGCGCCCGTGTCGTCGCCCGGGTTGCCTTGCGCCGCGCCGATGACGGCCGTCGGATAGGTGCGGCCGCCGCCTTCGTATGGGCCGGGCTCGTGCTGCGAGCACGCCCCGCTCATGGTGAGGAGCGTCACCGCGATGAGCAATGCAGAAACGATGAGGCCGCTCTTCTTTTTCAATTGCAAGCCCATGTGCGTGCGATCGGATCCGGCGTTCCAGGACACGAGCACGCGTGCGGGTCTGGGTTGTCGTCGCTCCGGCAGGATGCCGTGAGCATATAACCAGCGCACGGCATGCCGTTCGATGCCGCGTTGTCCGCGGGGCAATCGGGCGTGGGGTAGAGGATCTTGAACTCCTTCGTGCTGGCAACCTCGCCGTTGACGTTCACGATGCACTGCCAGTCGCCGACGGGGAACGGCAAGGCGGTGCCGCCGTCGCCCGCTTGCGGGGGGTTCATCGTGAAGCTGATGGTGGTCTCGCCTTCTGGTGCACCCTGATCGATGCCGCCCCAAATGCGAGACACGGGGACTCGCGTGTCCGTGCCGTCGAAGATCGATTGCTCACCGGACGTTTGCATCCACACGACACCGACGGTGTTGTCGTTGCCGCGCCCGACCCACGAGATGTCGCAGAAGATCGTCGTTGTGTCGGTGAAAAACGTGTCTCGAACGCGATCGCCGGTGGAGTCGAGCGCCATGAAAACAGCGCGCACTTGACCGGTGTTGCTGCAGGCCGTCGACGTCGCAATGACAGCGATACCAATCGCGGCGAACAGACCGACACCGCAAGCCGCTTTAAGCAGTTTCATCCGCTGATTCCAACGTTATGCGGAGGGCGACGAGCGGTCAACCGCGATGGTAAAGTCGCCGCCAATGGATCTTGACGCCACAAATGGTTCCGCTCTTCGCGAGGCTCACGATCTCGCGATCAACACGATCAAAGCGCTCGCGATGGACGCCGTTCAGAAAGCGAACAGCGGGCACCCCGGGACGCCGATGGGCCTCGCGCACATCGCGCTCGAGCTCTACGGGCACACGCTTCGTCACGATCCGCGAGACCCAGCGTGGCTCGGTCGCGATCGATTCGTTCTCTCGTGCGGGCACGCGTCCATGCTGCTCTACGCAATGCTCCATTTGTCGGGGTATCCGCTCACGCTCGACGACATCAAAAACTTTCGCCAGTGGGGAAGCAAAACTCCCGGACACCCGGAGCACGGCCACACAGCGGGCGTCGAGACGACCACGGGCCCGCTCG
>JBBSFE010000175.1:0-10466 GCA_038239005.1 Polyangiales bacterium | reverse complement strand
CCCCCCCCCCCCCCCCCCCCCCCGGGTCCCCACCGTCGGCACCCCAACCACCCCCGCCCGGCAGATCGGGGGGAACCCAACGATCTACCCCAGCGAGAGGTGCTTTCGGTCGCGGAGCTTGGGCGGGTGCTCGAGCGTGGGGTGCAGCGGGCCGTGCCGCGGGTCGTTTGGGTTGAGGGGGAGGTTGTCGGGGCGCGGCCGGCAGCCAGTGGGCATTTGTATTTTACCCTGAAAGATCAAGAGGAAGACGCGGCCATCGACGTCGTCATGTACCGCGCGAGCCTCACGAATCGGACCCGCGACATGATTCGCGACGGCGCGAGGCTTCGGGTTCACGGGAGGCCCGCCTATTGGGTCCAGCGCGGGCGCCTTCAGTTCACGGCCGACCGTATCGAGCTTGCCGGCAAGGGCGCCATCCTCGAGGCCATCGAGCGCTTGAAGGAGAAGCTCGCCGCCGAAGGCCTCTTCGACGCAGAGCGGAAGCGCCCGCTCCCCAAAGACCCGCGCACCATCGGCGTGGTCACGAGCGCGGGCGGCGCGGTCATTCACGACATTTGCAAGGTCGCGGCGAGGCGCGGCGGCGCTCACCTCTTGCTCGCACCCGCGCGCGTCTCCGGAATGGGCGCGGCCGAGTCGATCACGCGCTCTCTCAAGATGCTCGACAAGGTCGACACCGTCGACGTCATCATCGTCGGGCGCGGCGGCGGCTCGTTCGACGAGCTCCTCGCCTGGAGCGACGAAGCACTCGTTCGCGCAGTCGCGAACTGCCGCGTGCCGATCGTGAGCGCCGTGGGTCACGAGGTCGACAGCGCACTCACCGATTTCGCCGCCGACAAACGCGCATCGACGCCATCGCAAGCGGCGGAGATGTGCGTTCCCGATCGCGCAGCGTGGCGACGCGAGGCGCGGCATCTACAGGAGCGACTCGTGCGATCGATGCGCAGTCAGCTCGGAGAGCGACGCGCGGCGCTTGCTTCGTCGGCGAGATCGCTCGATGCACGTCACGTGCTCGCGCCGCATCGTGCGTCGCTCGAGACGAATCGCACGCGGCTTGGGCGCGTCGATCCGCGCGCAGTCGTCGCGCGCGAGCACGGCGATTTGTTGCGCGTCACCGAGCGCATCACCGCGCTCTTCAAAGCGCGCCTCGCGCGCGAGCGAAGTCATCTGGGCCGCATCGTCACCGGGCTCGACGCCATGAGCCCGCTGCGCGTACTCGGGCGCGGCTACGCGATCGCGACGCTCGATGGAACGGCCGTACGCGACACAACCGAGGTCGATGTCGGCGATGTCATCAGTGTACGCGTTCATCAAGGCCGCTTCGATGCGCGCGTGACGAAGAAGGAGTGATGCGTTTCGTCTTGCTCGGCGATCCGGTCGCGCACTCGAAGAGCCCGGCCATGCACGCCGCGGCGTACCGCGCGCTCGGCATGCCACACACCTATGAAGCCGTGCGCGCGCGTGAAGACGAGCTCGGCGACTGGGTTGGGGCACTGCGCCGCGGCGAAGTCGGCGGCATCAACATCACCGTGCCGCACAAACGCGCCATCATTCCCTTCGCCGACGACGTCGACGAAACCGCGCGCGCATGCGACGCGTGCAACGTGCTTGCGCTGCGCAACGGTCGCGTCGTTGCGTTCGACACCGACGTTGGCGCGCTCGAGGCCGAGCTCGGCAGCGCGACGGGCGCCACCGCAATCGTCATCGGCAACGGCGGAGCCGCGCGGGCAGCCAAGCTCGCGCTCGAGCGAATCGGCGCGTCGAAGATCATCGTGCGCGCACGCCACGGCGGCGACGAAACACTCGAGGCGCGCGGCAGCGAACGTGGCGCTCGTTTTGTCGTTCAAGCCACGAGCGCCGGAATGCGCGGCGCGGATCCGGGCGACGCGGTCGCGCGCGCGGTAGACTTCACGATGCTCGCGAAAGACGCGCTCGCTCTCGATGTCGTGTACGAGCCGCGCGAAACGCCGTTTCTCGCCGCCGCGCGCGCTGCCAACGTTCGCGCGACGAACGGGCTCGGCATGCTCGCGCGACAAGGCGCGCTCGCGTTCGAGCTTTGGCTCGGCGTCGCTGCGCCACTCGATGCGATGCGAGCTGCCTTGTGAGCGTGCACGACCTCACCGAGTTGCTCGCCGGCAAACGCATCGCGATCCTCACTGGCGCCGGTTGCAGCACCGAATCGGGCATTCCCGACTATCGCGGCGAAGGCACGCTCGCGCGCGCGCGAAACCCGATTCAGCATCGCGAGTTCATGCAGCAGGAGGCGACGCGCAAACGCTATTGGGCGCGCAGCACCATTGGGTGGCCACGTATGTCGCGCGCGGAGCCGAACGCCGCACACCGCGCGATCGCGGAGCTCGAAGCGCTCGGACGAACGACCGGCGTCATCACGCAAAACGTCGACCGGCTTCACCACAAAGCCGGCAGCCGCAACGTCCTCGAGCTTCACGGCGCTCTCGCCGATGTCCGCTGCACCGCGTGCGGCGAGCGCGAATCGCGTGAAGCGCTGCAGCATCGCATTCTCGAGCTCAACCCGACCTTCGCCGACGCGGATTCCATCGCGCGCTTTCGCATGGCACCCGATGGCGACGCGGAGCTCGAGGACGCCACCATCGACGACTTTCACATTCCGCCGTGCGCCGTGTGTCGCGGTGTTCTCAAACCGGATGTCGTGTTCTTCGGTGGCAGCGTTCCGCGCGAGCGCGTCGATGCGGCGTTCGCGATCCTCGACGCGGCCGATGTGTTGCTCGTCGTTGGCTCGTCGCTCGCCGTGTTCTCCGGGTTTCGATTCGTCCTACGCGCTCGCGACCGCGGCATGCCGATCGCGATCATCAACCGCGGCCCCTCGCGCGGCGACGAGCATGCGCGCGTTCGCGTCGACGCAAACGCCGGCGACGTTCTCCCTCAGTGCGTTCCAGCGTCGGCGCTTGCGGGTGCGAGCACGGGCACGGTCAGCATCTTGGCCGGGTCGGCTGCGTCGTCGAGAAACGAACGCCACTCGACCTGATAGCGACCACGTGGAAGCGACGCGAGCTCGATGCGCCCCTCCGCCGCGACCCACGCGACAGGTGCGCCGTCGACCCATGCGAAGCGCGGCGTATCGTGCGGATTCGCGAGCGTGAGCGGCCCCGCGGTCACGCTCGCAGCTTGCGGACCCAGATCGATCGGCCCCGTGTGAATCGCCGAGAGCTCTTTTGGCTCGACACGCACTTCACCCGCGACAGCCGAAATCGGCCCTGTCGTGAATGCCGCCGTATTGGGTGGAACCGCAAGCGCGAGCGCCGAAAGATCCGCGCGCTTCGTAACCGATGTCACGTCGAAGAACACCGCACCGCGCGTCGACCATCGCAGCTCGACGTGAAGCGGCAGCTCGTCGGGACCGACGACCATCACCTGCGGCGCGACGTTCATCAAATCCAGAAGCGCGCGGACGAGGAGCGCGCCGCCATCGCCGAGCTCGGGCACCTTCGCGATTTCGAAAACGCCTTTCCCGGCGCGGCTCGTCACTTCCGCGCGACGCGTGTGATAGCCAAGGCGCTGCGGACCATCGCCGTGGATCGTGACGTCGCCTGGCGATAACGGCGACACATCGGCGCGACGCTCACCGAAGAATGCTCGAAGCCCACCCGGCGCGAGCACGCGGTAGCTCGCGACGTCGGGTGTGAAAAACAAATGGCCATAGCGATCTACACGTGACCGCAGCTCGGCGTCACGCGCGAGCAAAAACCCGTTGCTCGCGAGCTGCATGCGCATGCGCGACGGCGTGAGATCGATCGTGAAGCGTGGCTCGTTTTGTTTTCGCATCACGTCGATGGCCGCCGCTGCGATCGTGGGCCCCGACGGAACGGCTGGCGCGTCCGGCAAACGAACGACGGCGCCAATCGTGAAGCCCGTTAGCTCTTTTCCCGTCGCAAACTCCGCCTGGAGCGCGACGTCACCGCGCATGGGCGTCGGTGGTGGACCGCCCTCGGGCGAGAGACTCGCGACGAGCGGCGTTGCAATGGGCGCGGGCTCCGCGCTCGCTTGCGGGCTTGGTTGAAGCACGTCGGGTGTGTCGAGCGGGCTCGGGGCCTTGCACGAAAACAGCAGCGCGAGGGCCCAGAGAACGCGACGCATCGTCACCGCCGAAAATCCGTGACGACGTGAACGCTCGGCTTCAAGGGTGGAGCGCCCGGAAGGTGCTGCGTGTCGAGCAGCACCGAATCGGCTTCGGGAAAATGATCGCTCAGCACATTGCAGTTGCCTGGCTCGTTGTCAAAGACCGCGACGACGCGACCCACGCGACCGAGGCGCGGCCCCGACTGACGCTTGAACGCTTCGTCCGGCATGTTGGCGTCGGGCTTGAGCACGAGCTCGGTGCCTGGCACGCCAATCGGAAAACCGAGATCGCGCAAGCTCGCAAACGAGCCGAGGCCCATCAACGGAAGGTCGCGACCGGTGAAGTAAATCAAGATGCCGCCTGCATCGTAGCAAGCGCGCGCAAACGCGCTGGCGCCCGGCACCTCGATGTCGTGCGCGAGGTAATGATCCGTGAAGAAACGATCGCGCCAAAACACTTCGGCTTCGGCGATGAGCTCGGTGCGCGTCACGCCGAGGCGCGCAAGCGAATCGGTGAGCAGATAAGCGAGATCTTCAGAGCGCACCGCTTCGAGCTTGCGAGCGATCTCTGCGTCACGCGCGCGCCAGGACGCGCCGAGCTCGCGAAGGATCATCGCCGTGCGCGGGCGGTTGTCCATCAGCGTGCCGTCGAGGTCGAAAACGATGACCGGCGTGCGCTCGTTTTCGCCCGCGTGGCACCGGGAGACGATGCGGTCGAGGAGCGTCTTTTGCTCCGCCTGCGAAAGCCGCTCGAACGTAGTCACTCGGCGGCCTCGTTACCGCAAAACCCATCCATGTGCTACGCAGAATGCTTCCGGCGATGGCGCAACGCGACCATTACGAGGTGCTCGGCGTCGCGCGTGGTGCGACGCACGACGAAATCAAGGGGGCCTTCCGCAAGCTCGCCGTGCAGCACCACCCTGACAAGAACCCGAACGACGCGGGCGCCATCGTGCGCTTCAAAGAGATCAACGCGTCGTATCAAGTCCTAGGCGATCCGAATCGCCGCGCGATGTACGACCGCTTCGGTCACCGCGCGGAAGAAGGCCAGTCACCCTTTGGCCCCAACGGCCCATTCGCGGGCGGCGTCGTCGACATCAGCGACATCGCCATCGACGGCATCCTCGGCGACATCCTCGGCGCCATCGGCATCGGCAAGGGCGACAAAGGCGACGTCCGCATCGAGCTCGGCATCACCTTCGAAGAAGCCGCGTTCGGCTGCGAGAAGGAAGTCACGTACGACAAAATCGTCGACTGCAAAGATTGCCACGGCAACGGCTCAGCACCCGGCAGCCAACCCGAGCGTTGCCCGGCATGCGCCGGTCGCGGGCGCGTGCGGTTTCAGCAAGGGCTCTTGCCGCTCGCGGTCGAGCGTGTGTGCTCGCGATGTCGCGGCACCGGGCGCGTCGTCACCGATCCGTGTCGAGGGTGCCGCGGCAGTGGGCTCATGAAGGAGAGCACGACGCTGAGCGTCGCGATTCCCGCGGGCGTCGAGCCGAACGCATCACGCGTCGTCGCGGGTGTCGGCAACCGGCCGCGACCCGGCGCACCGCCGGGCGATCTCGAGATTTTGATCGGCGTCAAAACGCATCCGTTTTTCAAACGCACCCATGACGACGTCACGTGCCAAGTTCCGATCACCTTCACGCAAGCCGCGCTTGGCGGTGAGGTCGAAGTCCCCACGCTCGACGGCAAAGCCAAAATGCGCGTCCCTGCAGGCACGCAGCCCGGGTCGATTCTCCGGCTCAAGCAGAAGGGCATCCCGCGCCGCAGCGGGATTGGCCGCGGCGATCAGCTCACCGAGGTGACCATCGAGGTCCCACAAAAGGTTACCGAGGCGCAGCGCGCGCTGCTCGAACAGCTCGCGAAAGAGCTCGGCGAGGACGTCTCCCCGCAGCGCCGAACGTTCATGGACAAGCTCAAAGACCTCTTCGGCTGAGGCATTTTCCATCGTGGCGGCGCGTATCACCCGAATAGGCCCAATGTCGCTCTCGCCTCGGGCGTTCCATCCACTAGACTAGACCCCACGCTCTCCACGAGCCTCCCCGTGCAATTCCGACCTCTCCATCTTGCGTCCGCGTTCGTCCTCGCGCTCCTCGCGCAAGCGGCCAGCGCGCAAGACTTCGATCCGAACGGGCGCCATCACCCACACCCCACGGGGGGCGGTGGGCATCCCACGGGCGGCGGTGGTCACCCGACCGGCGGCGGCGGACATCCCACGGGTGGCGGCGGTCAGCAAACGCCAGTGCAGTCGCCGCAAGTCCTGATCGATCGCTACACGAAGATCGTTCTCTCGCAGCCAGGCTCACCGTTCCCGCTTCAGAGGCTCGCGCAGCTCTATCGCGAGAAAGACGGCAACCTCAAAAACCTCATCGACGATTTCGAGAAGCGCTCGGGCGTGACGGGAGCCGATCAATACGCAGCGGTCGTGTCGCTTGCGGGCATCTACAAAATCGAAGGTCGCATCGACGACGCCGTGAAGACCTACGAACGCGGCATTGCCATCAAGCCCACCGATCCATCGGCGGTGCTCGCGCTCGCGCATGCGCATCAAGATCGCGGCGATGTCGGGGCTGCACGCATTCGTTTCGAGCAGGCGCTCCCGCTTCAGACGGCGACGACGGACAAAGAGCTCACGCTTCGCACGCTCATGGCGCTCGCCCTCGACGCCAAAGATTGGGCAGGCGCACGCACGTTCCACGAGTCGCTCGTGAAGCTCGAGCCCACGAGCCTTTACGTCAAAGGCGAGCTTGGTCGCGAGCTCTTCTCGCGCGGCGAATATGAACGCTCGGAGACCGAGTTCAAAGAGCTCGTCACCGCAGCGACCGGCGACAACCGTGCTCTCGCACCCGCGCTGAAAGATCTCGGCAAGGCCCAGGCGAAGGCGCACAAGAACCAGGACGCGCTCTCGACGCTCAAGCGCGCTCTCAGCGTCGCCGGGCAAGAAGCAGCCGTCCGCGCGGAGATTTACGAGACCATCACGGAGATCTACCGCGCCGATCAGCAGCTCCCGATCTTGATCAAGCAGATTGAAGACGAGCACCCCGGCGACTTCGCGCGTTTGCGATTGCTCGGCTCGCTCTACGAAGAAACGGGCGACGCCAACAACGCCATCGCCACCTATCGCAAAGCTCTCGCGATCTCGCCACGCGACATCGATCTCCGTTTGAAGATGGTTCGCCTGCTCCAATCGCAAGGCGAGCTCGACAAAGCCATCGCCGAGTACGAAGGACTCATTCGCGCCGCACCGAACAACCCGCAGTTCGTGTTCGAGGAGTGCGAAGCGCTCCTTCAGCGAGGCGATCGCGTTCGCGCGTTGCGTCTTTTGACGGAGCTCGAGGCGCGCGCCAGCGGCGACGAAGAGTCGCTCAGCCGGCTCGCGGATTTCTACGGCCGCATCAACGAGGCCGACAAAGCGATGAAGGTGCTCCAGCGCCTCACGCAGATTGGCAGCGCCGATCCATCGCACCTCGTCGACCTCGGCGATCGCTACTTCCAAGAGGGCAACACCGCTCTTGCGATCACTACGTGGAAACGCATCCTCACGACGATCACGCCGCGGTCGCGCGCGCTCTCGGCTCTCGGTGACGTGTATCTCGAGCACGACATGACCGACGACGCACTCGTGGCGTTCCGCGAAGCCGTATCGCTCGAGCCGGCCAACATCAACTTCAAGAAGCAGCTCGCGGGCGCGCTCGAGCGCAAACAAGATCGCCCAGGTGCTCGCCAGATTTGGACCGAGCTCGCCGACAAGGCGCGCCAGAGCGGCGACAAGCTTTTGGCGCGCGAGGCACGCACGCACATCGTCACGCTGCTTTCGATCGAGCACCTTCTCGAAGCGCAAATTCCGATTTGGCAGGCGCAGTTCAACGGGAAAACGCCGGACGTCGAAGCGGGGCGCACGCTTGCCGAAGCGCAGCTCCATGCGCGCAAGCTCGGCGACGCGGAAACCACGCTGCGTCGCGTGATCGAGCTCGCCCCCGGCGACTCGGACAGCTACCTCGCGCTCGAACGCGTGCTCGTGCAAAACACGAAGCTCCCGGAAGCGATTGCGGTGCTCGAGAGGCTACTCGCAGTCGACCCGAAGCAAGCGCGCGCCATCAACCAGCGCATGGCGGAATACGCTCTGCAGCTTCATCGCGACGACGACGCCATCAAGTACGCCGCGCGCGCCGTCGAGCTGAACCCAGACGATGCCGAAGGGCACCGACGCCTCGGCGACATGTATCGCAGGCGTCAGGACATCGAGCGCGCCATCACCGAGTATCGCGCGGCGATCACGAAGAACGATCGGCTCTTCGCCGTCTACTTCGATCTCGCGGATCTCTTGATCGCGAAAGCGCAAACGCCCGAAGCCGACAGGCTCTATCGCCGCATCATTCGCGGCGCTCCGGACGAAGAGTACGTCGCGCGTGCCGCGGCGGCTTCGAAGCAAATCAACCGTGGTCAGGGCACGCTCGAGTCGCTCGAGCAAGATCTCTTGCCGCTCGCGATTGGCAACCCGCAGCGGAGCATTTACCGGCGCACGCTCGTCGACATCTACGGCGAGCTCACGTTCGGTTTGATGCAGCACGTTCGTCACGGCGAAGGCAAAGAAGCCGACGACGCACGCACGCAGCTCGCAAAGATTGGTGCGCGCGCCGTGAAGCCGCTGCTCGATGCCCTCGCCGATGGCGACCCCGTGCAGCAACGCATCGCGATCGACGTGCTTGGCTACGTGCAAAACAAGAACGCGGGTCCGTCGCTCTTCGCATTCGCGACGGGGCAGGCCGAGCTTCCGCTGCGCGTGCGCGCGATGATCGCGTGTGGTGCGCTTCGCGATCCGGGCATGCTGCCGAAATTCGAATCGCTCCTCGTGCCAAAATCCTCAGCTGAAGAGGCGATGCCCGCCGATGCAGTTGCCGTGGCCGCCGCGTGGGGCGTTGCGCGCGTGAACGATCGCCGTGCGATCCCGATGCTCCGCCTCCTGACGAAGAAAGGCACACCCGAGATGCGCGCTGTCGCGTTGCTCGGGCTTGGGCAGCTCAAAGATCGCTCATCGATGGCCGACGTCGCCGCGGTCGCACGCGCACCCAACACCGGAACGATTGCACGCGCGGCGGCCGCGTACGCGCTCGGTGAGCTCTCGGCCGAATCCGAGGCGCCGGCGCTCCTCGCGCTCGCACAAGGCAACGATGCTCTTCCGCGCGAGCTCGCACTCGTCGCACTCGCGCGCATGGGCGCAAGCAAGAGCGCCGAGCCGCCCGGCGGCAAAGCCGCGCTCGCAGCGATGAGCGATGCGGTGTTCGCAGGCGGCGAGACGCAGAGCTCGCGCGCGCGACTCGCAGGCGAAGCGGTTCAGCGCGCGGGTGTTGCAGCGCTCACGCTCCTCGCGAATCCAGCGCTCGTTCGCGCGAACGTCGATCTCTTGCCCGTCCCCGACGGCATGCTCGACGTCGAAGGCTCGCTCGAGCAGCTCGTGCCGCGCAATCAGAACGAAGCCGCACGCGCCGCCGCACTCCTCAAGTTCGAATCCCAACTCACGCGTGCCGGGCTCTCGGCATTGCAGACGTCTGGCGATCGCGCACGCACCGTGCTCGATTCACTCGGTGGCGGTGATGGCAGCTTCAAGCCATTCGTCTCGGGCGACTCCACCACCGCGCCCGCCGCCGCAAAAGCGAAAGCCACCGAGATGGGCAAAGCGCTCGAGGGCGCCATCGTCCCGCTCGCGCGTCACCCGAACACCGCAACGCGGATGGAAGCTGTCGTGCTCCTCGCGCGCGCAGGTTCGAGCGACGCGCAAACCGCGGTCGTCGGCGCCGTCGACGATCCGGACGAAAGCGTCCAACGCGTCGCGCTCGCGGCCATCGGCAACCGCGCCGACGCGGCGGCTGTAGCGGCCGTCAGCAAGCTCGTCCGCACACACGAAAACTGGGCGATGCGCGTACTAGGCGCCCAAGCGCTAGGCCGCTTAGGCGTCGCCGGCAGCGCAGCGGAAGCAACCAAATCCCTCCGCGACGCCGCAACCACCGACAACTACGCATTGGTCCGCGAAGCCGCCCTCATCGCGCTCTCGACGTACGACAAAACAACGGCCGCCTCGGTGGCAACGACGATGTCCCAAAAAGACGTCGAACCCCGCGTCCGCGACACCGCCAAGCGCATCGCCGCTTCCCACTAACTCGCCGCGACCTAAGACAGCCGCCAAGGCGCCAAGGCGCCAGAAGAAAAGAGGAGAGGGGGTTCAAACCGTAGACCTCCCTCGGATTCGCTGACACGCCGCCGAAAGAAATCGGATGCGTACCCTGCCTCGTTACACCGCTGAATTCAAAGCTGACGCTGTCGCCAGCCTCGCAAAGACAGGTCGATCGTTGCCCGAGGTCGCCCGCGAT
>JBBSFE010000174.1:0-10787 GCA_038239005.1 Polyangiales bacterium | reverse complement strand
CGACTCCTTCGCAATCGCCAATCGATCGCACCCACCCCACGCCGCCGCGCGGAGGACGTGTCAACGATGGCGAAGCCACCGCCTCCTGGCGGCGCCGCAGGCGTCGTTGACGCGTCCGAGCACGGTGGCAAAATAATATTGCCGAGCGAGCCCCACCTAGCAGCCCCCTATGGCTCTCCTCTCACGCCCACGCTCACGCCCACGCCCACGCCCACGCTCACGCTCACGCCCACGCTCACGCCCACGCTCACGCCCACGCCAACGCGAACGCGAACGCCAACGCGAAGCTACGTCCAGTGCCCCGCGCGCAACGCCGCCGTGTCGATGACCTTCACCTTGGGCCCGAGCGCCTCGCGAAAGCTGTCCTCGTCCTCGTCA
The DNA here is from genome assembly GCA_038239005.1 of Polyangiales bacterium. GTDB lineage: Bacteria > Myxococcota_A > Polyangia > Polyangiales > Polyangiaceae > DASXHD01. The sequence continues at coordinate 10,409 of JBBSFE010000174.1, read as the reverse complement.
TCCATGATGGCGTCCCCGAACCCCTGTGCGATCTCCATCGCGGTCGAAAGGATCCGGAGAAACTGAGCAAAGCTCGACGCGGCGAGCGTGGGCACCCAGCGCTCTTGACCGCTCATGGCCGTGTACACGGGGCAGTCGCCCTCGGGGTCCGGCTTCGAAGTGTCCAAGAAATACGGGTCGCCGAGAAGCGAGCTTTCGCCGACGACGACCCACGCGGCTTTCCAGTCGAGCGAGGTCGTGCCTTCGGTCGGCGCGATCACCGCGGCTTGCGCTTTCACCAGCTCTTCGCTCGGGATGAGGCGGATGCGCTCGACGGGCGTCACCGTCTCCACGTTCACGGGGTCGGCGCCGAGCAAGAACGCACGGAAGCGCGACGGAATATGGAGCTGCTTCTTCAGCGCCTCCACGCGCTCGACCGGCGCTTTCCCGAATGTCACCGCGAGCTTGCGCTGGGCAAAGACCGCTCTGAGCCCCTCAACCGCGTCTGCGAGATCGCTATCCAAAGGCCCTCCAGGCGAGCGCGACTGTGAGAGACTCTACACACCCGCCCCCGTACGTTCAATGCACCATTTCGAGCGTGGGTATGCCCGCGACGCTCGGCGTACAGACCACTTCGAGCGAGACCGAAGCCGCGCTCGCCGTACCGCCTAGAAACCGCAGGATTTCCATGAGCTGCTCGAGACTCAGCTGCGCGGCGTCGCCGGCCTGCGGCATCGTGCCCCCGCGCGACACGAGGCGGCCACTGGCCTGGGTGATGTCGTTGTCGCGAAACGAAAGCTCGATTTGGAATCGCCCGGCCGCGGCCGTCGCTCGCACGGGCGCGCAGAATGCGTTCGACCCCTCTGCACCATCGGCGCCAAGCGCGACGCGTGCCCAACTTCCGACGTCGACCTCGATGCGGTTGCGCCCGTCACGCACCACGCGCTCGCATCGCGCACGCGGCGCGTCGTAGAGCTCGCCTGCGCCGCACGTTGGCGCGGGCCAGCACGTGCCGGTGTCGCCGGCGCCGGCATCCGCCGCCTTCACGTACGCCTCACCGCGCCCACACGAGAGCGGGCCGACCGCGCACGACAGCGTGCCGTGATGATGCATCATCGCGCCAACCGTGCATGCTGCATGCATCTTCGTTTCTTCTTCACGCTCGTGTTGTGCATGTGTGAGCGCGATGCGCGTCGTCGATTCCGGAAGACAGAAACCGTGATCGACATCGAGCGCTTCGCCGACGCCGCAATGCTTCCGAAGGCAGGCACCGGCCTGCGGCGATGCGACGTGGCCACAAAACGCATCGGCCGTTTTGAAGGGGACGCACGCACCGGCAACGAGGGCCGCACCCTCTCCGCAAACGCAGATCTTCGTGTTTCCGTCGACGTGCGCGCCCGAAGGACACGCGATGTCGACGCAGCGCCCGCCTTTTTCGACAGGTGCGCACGGCCCACTTGGACAACCCGCGAGCGCCACGAGCCCGAGCGCAAGGGAGGTGATCGTCACGAGTCCGCCGCGCATCGACCGCGCACGCTATCACGTGATAAACCGCACGCGCATGCTGCGCATCGTCCACGACGGCACCCGAGAGGCCGAGGAAGCCCTCGCACGCCTCGAACATCGCGGCGAAGCTGACTTCGAGCGCGTCGAGCCCGTTGTTCGTGAAGTGCTCGCGGCCGTTCGCAAAGAAGGCGACGCCGCAGTTTTGCGCTACGCCGAGCGCTTCGATAAACGCCGCCCCGAGTGCCTCTATCACCCGACGTTCGACGGCGAAGCCGCGCTCGCGCGCCTCGATCCTGCCGCCGCGAACGCCATGCGATTCTCGGCGAGCCGCATTCGCGCATTCCACGAAGCGCAGCTTGAACGCGTGCGCGGCCTCGAATTCCAAATCAAAAGCGATGGCGTCACGCTCGGCTGGCGATCACGTCCGCTCGCACGCGCCGGCGTTTACGCGCCCGGCGGCAAAGCGCGCTACCCGTCGAGCGTGCTGATGAGCGCGATCCCCGCACACGTGGCAGGCGTTCGCGAAATCGTTCTCGCGACTCCTCTTCAAGGCGACGCGAGCGACGACGCACTCTTCGCGGCCGCGCATCTCTCGGGCGTCACGGCCATCGTCGACGCAGGCGGCGCGCAAGCGATCGCCGCGCTGGCGTACGGAACGCAGACGATTCCGCGCGTCGACAAAATCGTCGGCCCCGGAAACCTCTACGTGGCATGCGCGAAGCGTTTCGTGTTCGGCGCCGTCGGCATCGACTCCATCGCAGGCCCGAGCGAAATCCTCGTCGTCGCCGACGACGAAGCCGATCCGCAATTCATCGCAGCCGATCTCCTCTCGCAAGCCGAGCACGACGAAGCGGCGTACCCGCTCCTCGTCTGCAACTCACCGTCGATGGCCGAAGCCGTCTGTGAGGAGCTCGCCGCACAAATCGAAACGCTCCCGCGCGTGGCCATCGCCCGCGCCTCGATCACGCAAAACGGTGTCTGCTTCGTCGCACGTTCTCGCGCACGCATCGCTGCGATCGCCGACACCATCGCCCCCGAGCACTTGAGCCTGCAAACCCGCGATCCAGAGCAGCTCCTTGCCTCCATCGTTCGCGTGGGAGCGGCATTTTTGGGACCCTTGACGCCGGAAGCCGCTGGTGACTATGTCGCGGGCCCGTCTCATGTTTTGCCCACGGGGGGCACCGTACGGTTCGGCTCTCCCCTCGGCATCCTGGACTTTTTCGCTCACGGCTCGGTCATCACGTACTCCGCCGAGGCACTTTCTGCGCAAAACCAGTCGATTGTCGACTTCGCGCGCCTCGAGGGCTTGGAAGCCCACGCCCGAGCCGTCCTCGCCCGGTCGTCACGACGCTAACGGTCAGCCGTGCGTACACCGACGTAAAAAAACTCAACTATTCGAAATGATTCACAAAGATACTCTGGATTGAAAGTTGCTACTGGTGTTGTGGCTTACCCCGAGGCGGGGGGCCAAAGGGTATTTAAGGAGGTTCGGATGCAACCGAAGTGGACAAGGCGTCTAGGGCTAGCAGGCCTGGTTGGCGCGATCGTATATGCGTCGGTCGGCTGTGCGGAACAGCGCCCGGCGATCAATCAAGTCCAACCGAACGCGCTGTCGAAGCATTTCTTCGTCGGTGCGGATCTGTCGGATAAATCAGATGACCCGCAGTTCTACATGCGCAACACGGTCATCGATGTACCGTTTGGCGCAGCGCAAGACGGGCTCTTCACGGCTTCTTACGCGCAGCCCCTGTCGCGCGTTCGCTGGGAGATCTCGGAGAACGCGCTCATCGCGCGCCTCACCTACGATCGCATCCAGAACACCGGCAACCAGGCCGAGGCAGCCGCAAACAGCGGCGCGCAACCGCCCGACGGCAACGGCGCCAAGACGGTGACCGACGGCCAAGTCGTCGCGATGTTCAACATCCAGAGCCACTTCGACATCCGTCGTTCTTACAACCCGCAAACGGGTGAAGAGTTCAACGTCATCGTCGAGAACGCCTCCGACCGTCCCTGGTACCAGCGCGAGTACATGCGCGTCGACTGGTCCAAGAACATGATCACCGACGGCTACGACTTCGACACCATGTCGCAGATCGGAATCTTCGGCGCCATCAAGTGGGACCCGCAGACGTACGAGATCACCGACCCGAACGACCCGAACGCTCCCGCGTTCGACATGGACACCGGTTACTTCGACATCACGACGAAGGCCTTCGCTTCGCCGAACACAGTCGAGACCCCCTTCGGCACCTTCCCCGCCTGCTTTCTCCCGGCCGATTACGGTGGAACGAACATCTATCCCGTCGCCAACTGCAGCCCGACGGAAATCACGCTCCGCCTCTCGTTCAAGCGCGTCGTCGACAACGACTTCGAGCCCAGCGACTGGGACGGCAACAAGATGGAAGCCTTCGGTTGGTTTACCGAGGACCGTTTTGGTTACGACAAGAACTACGGCGTCGTCGACCAGAACTGGCACCGCTTCGCAGCCAAGTACAACATCTGGCAGCAGAGCCACATCCAAGGCAGCCAGTGCGCGGTCGACTTCTACCGCGACGCCAACGGCGCAGTCCAAAAGTACAAGTCTGACGGCGCAGGCGGCTTCTCCACCGACGGCACCACGGGCCTCCCCATCCCTGCCGGCCCCGGCGACACCAGCGCTCAGCCTTACCCCTCGACTCCGATCGGCGCGGACCCGCACCGACTCGCAAGCGACGGGCTGACCGAGCAAGAGTGCGCATTCGCTGACATCAACGGCAACATCGTGCACCAAGGCGCGTATTGCGACGTCTCGACCAACAAGTGCTCGCTCCCGCAACGTGAGCGAAAGATCCGCACGATCCCCTGGTACTACGGACCCGATTCGGCGCCGGACCTCTTCGCGTCGACCGGCCGAGCTCTCGACCAGTGGAACGTCGCGGTCAAACGCGCAGCTGTCATCGGCCAGATGACGGACGCCAAGCGCGTCGGTGCAGACATGTCGGCGCCCATCACGGGCAGCGACGGCACCGCACTCGCAACGGAAGCGAACGGCTATCCGTCGGAGCAAACGCTCTACACGGACAAGTCGGACGCCGGTCAGCACGTCGTTCCGAACGTCTTCGTCCTCTGCCACAACCCGGTCATCGACGGCGATGATCCCTCGTGTGGTCCTGCGGGCCTCAAGGCGCGTGTTGGCGACATTCGCTACAACATGATCAACATCATCCCGACGCCGCAATCGCCCTCACCTTGGGGCATCATGGTCGACGGAAACGATCCGCTCACTGGCGAAAAAGTCCAGACGAGCGTCAACGAGTGGGGCGCTGTCCTCGACATCGCGTCGCAGGGCACCGAAGACCTGCTCCGCTGGATCAACGGTGAGATCACCGACCAGCAGATCATCAACGGCGGCTACATGCGTGACTGGGTCAATGCCAGCAAGCTCGGAACGGGCAGCTACCAAGGCAAGCAACTCAGCGCACAAGACATCCAAGACCGCATCGCGGCCGCGGACACGACGACGGCGACGCTCAACGGTCTCTCGAAGACCGACTCGACGCCGAAAGTCATTCAGCGCTTGGCGGCAGCGAAGAACCTCGCCAAAAACCTTGGCCCGTCGCTCGACTCGAAGTTCGAAGGAATGCGTTCAGCGCTCCTCAACAGCAAGTACGAGGCAGCCCTCATCGACAGCCACTTCCTCCAGACGGCGGGCTTCGATCCGCAAACGCCGTTCGCCGGTAACGAGCAAATCACCGCGATGGCGTCACCGCTCCGCGGCATGAACCCGCAGCTCCAGAAGTGGCTCCGCCGTCAAAAGGCCGTCACGATGGCGCAAAACGGCTTCTGCGAAGTGCAGCAGCCCGAGCCGGACTCCCTCGTCGGCATGGCGCGTATGGCTCTCAAGCTCTACCCGCTCCCGAACTCGAAGGACCCGAACTACGCCGCGTTGAAGAACCAACGCGACCAGTCGCTCCACCAGTGGATCCGTGAACAGTTCCACGTCTCGGTCATCGCGCACGAGATGGGGCACTCGATGGGTCTCCGCCACAACTTCACGGGCTCGTTCGACGCCCTGAACTACAAGCCGGAATACTGGCAGCTCCGTTCACGCAACGGCCAAGAGAAGGCATGCACGAACGTGTTCACTCCGAACACGGACGGCACGACCTGCGTCGGCCCGCGCTGGATGGACCCGATCACCGAGCCGGAAGTGAACGGCATGATCTGGAAATGGGGCTCGACGACGGTCATGGATTACCCGGGCGACCAGACCCAGGACATGAACGACATCGGCTCTTACGACAAGGCGGCCATGCGCTTCTGCTACGGCCAGACGGTCGACGTCGACAACGACGCGCTCACCTCGAACAACAAGGGCGCGTCGTACATCACGCAGCTCGACGGGTTCGGCGGCATCGCGGGTCAGTCGGTCGGTGGCTTCCACTACAGCCGCTATAACGATCAGTTCCACATCTTGGGCAATTGCTCGGCGCCGACGGATCCCAACGATCCGCTCACGGCAAAGTGCGACGGCTTCAAGCTGGACTACCTCCAGACGCGCGACATGACGACCGTCCCCAAATACGGCCCTCAGTACCTCACGTACCGCCCCGACCTCGTATCGAACTTCGCAGTCGACACGAAGACGAAGCGCGTCCGTCACCCGTACATGTTCGGCTCCGACGAATTCGCGGACATCGGTAACGTCCCCGTCTTCCGCTTCGACGCCGGCGCTGACACCTACGAGCAGATCCAGTTCATCACGTCGACCTACGAGAACCGGTACATCTTCGACAACTTCCGTCGAAACCGCACCACGTTCCAGTCGATCAACGTCATGAACCGCGTCAACGATCGCTACTTCGACAAGCTCAAGGACATCACCAAGACCTTTGGTCTCATGCTCGGGCTTTCAGCGAACCCCCAGGCCGATCAGCAAGACCCGGGTAACCTCATGCCGCTCGCTCTCGCGGGTCCGGACATGCTCGCGACGTTCTTGCGTGTCATCACGCGTCCCGAGCCTGGCATGTACACGATCACGACCACCGGTTCGGGTCTTGTGCTCCCCCTCGCTCAGGAAAACTTCTCGGCGGAGATTAATGGCCTGACTCCAGGACAACCGGGTGGTGCTGACTTCGGCATCCCGGTCGGCTCGGGCGACGGTCGCTTCATCGAAAACGACTACGACTACACGCAGGGTTACTTCTGGGGCAGCTACCAGAAGCAGGCGGGTAGCTGGGCCGAGAAACGTGATGCCGTCATCGACCTCACGGAAGCGCACAACTACTTCGTAGCCAACTCGCAACAGGACTACGTCGACGGACGCTACAAGAACCTCAACTTCGCGAGCGTCTATCCCCACCAAGTCAAACGGTTCTTCTCGCAAGTTCTTGCGGGCGACCCGATGACCCTCGGCCCGTACGTGACGATCCCGACGGCTTCGCTGGGATCAGCGACCCCGTCGGTCATGTACCTCCCCTGGGAAAAAGATCTGCCCCTCGACTACCCGGCTTCGGCGGACGTCAAAGTCCTCGACCCGCTCGTCGGCTGGCAAGACCAGTTCCCCACGTACTTCTACGCGTACATGTACGGGGCAACGAACCTCTACGAGGACACCAAGCAGGAGCTTCGCTTGTGGTCGCCCGGAGACATCTCCTCGGCCGACATCGCAGCCTCTGACCAGATCCGCTTCCGCGACCCAGTTTCGGGCATCGTCTACGCTGCCCGCACCTACGGCACGGAGCAGGTCAACTCGAAGGTGAGCCCGGTTCAACGCACGGTTGGCGCACGTATGCTTCAGTACGCGCAACAGCTGACGGACCTCGCGTACACGAAGAAGACGGTTGGCAACATCCCGGATCCGGCGGGCGGCGGCTTCGTCTACGACACGTACGACACGGCCACGCCGAAGGACGCAGTCGTTGCAGCGAAGCTGCACGGCTACATCTCGAACCTCGACGAGGCCCGCGGCCTCTCGGTGTTCATGACCGCCTTCGATTACGGCAACGTTACCTCGCCGTAGTCTGCGAGGCTGGTGATTGAGAGCCTCGGACCGCAAGGTCCGGGGCTTTCGTCTTTTGTGCCCCTAGGGTTTCATGCGCCGAATCGCGGCGCGGAAGATCGGCGGGACAACACGGGCGCCGAACGACGAGACGCGGACGAACGCGCTCGTCTCCACGACGGCGCGACGCTTGGCGATCGCCGAAAGCGTGTAGTCTGCAATCTGTTCCGCGGTCTGTGGATTCGAGCCGCGCGGGCGAACGCCGGGCGTCGTCGATCGCGTGACTGCGTTTTCACGGAACGGTGTATCGACCGGACCCGGCCGCACCACGACGACGGAGATGCCGGCCGCGGCGACTTCGGCACGCAGCGCGATCGCGAGCGCCTCGAGCGCAAACTTGCTCGCCGAGTACGCGCCGAGTCGCGGCGACGAAACGATGCCGGCAATCGAGGACATCATCACCACGACACCGCGTGATCGCTCGAGCGCGGGAAGCGCGAGCTGCGTGAGACGCATCGGCGCGATCACGTTGAGCGCCATGAGCTCTTCGAGCTCGCGCACGTCGATGTCGCGAAACGCGGCGTAGAAACCGCGACCCGCGTTGTTGATGAGCACGTCGATCTCGCCGGCGGTCACGATGAGTCGCATGCGATCTTCTTCGCGCGTCACGTCGCCTGCGCAGACGATGATGTTCTCTCCGCCTTCGCGAGCGAGCTCCGCGAGCATCGATTCGCTACGTGCGCATGCGATCACGGTGTCGCCGCGCCGCGCACATGCGAGAGCGATCGCGCGGCCAATTCCGCTCGACGCGCCCGTGACGAGGACGCGCACTTTTACTCGCCGCGGAGGTACGACGCCTTGAGAAGCTTCACGACGATCGACACCGTTTCGAGATCCGTCGCGAGGCTCTTGTTGAGCACCGTCTCGAGGTGACCGTAGTTGTGTGCGAGCTGGAGGACGTCGAGCTCTTCGGGCTTGAGCTCGCGAAGCGGCGGGATCAGCGGCGAAACAATGGCGAGGCGTGCGTTCAAATCGGGTAATTCGCTGCGGAGACGCTCGAACTCGTCGAGCTGGCGCATGCCTTCCATGAGCACTTCGGGCACGGTGACGTCGATCTCGTTCGGGAACGTGCGCTCGTCGGGCGGGTCCAGGTCGAAGAGACCGCTCTGCCACGTGAGCATGCGGAAGAGCGCCTTCAGCGGCGGCACCTCTTCGAGATCGTTGATGAGCGCATGGTAGATGTTGCCCTTGCGCATGTAGATTTTGCCGACGTCGTCTTCCGTGCGGATGCAGAGCACGCCGTTCTTCTTCGACGTCGAAAGAAGCTGCAACAAATCGGGAAGCGGAATTTCTTCGATGGCGCCCGACATCGTTCGCGCTTGCGACGTACGGCGCTGCTGCGCGACGTTTTCGAGATCGCGTTTGGCGTCGGTGGTGCTCTCGGGTGAGCCGTCGCCGGCGATCACTTTGAGGATGCTCGTGCCGATGAGGATGCGATCGCCTTCTTTGAGACGCGCGCGTTTGATCTTCTCGCCGTTGACGAATGTTCCGTTGGTGGAGCCGAGGTCTTCGATCCAAATGCCGTCGGGTTGGAGATTGATGCGCGCGTGTTTGCGCGAGACCATGTCCTCGACGAGAACCATGTCGAGATCGCTCGAGCGACCTACGATGATTTCTTTGTTGGGCGTAACGGGGAACTCGCCGCCTTGATACTTGCCGCTGATGAACCGCAGCACATAAGACTTGCCCCGCTGGGGTTGGGGCCCAGTACCGCTACCCTTGCCCGTCGGATCATTCATCTCTTCGGGAGCCCATGCGGGGCGCGTGTTTGTGCCCATGGCGAGCGCGAGAAAGGCATTCTTCCAAGCGGATTCAAAGGGTAGAGGCCGGGCGGCAAGATGGTCAAGTACGCGAAAAAAAAGCTGTAGAGTTCGGTCGTGGCTGCTCGATTTCTCGACGAAGGTGACGCATTCGGCACACATCGCGCTCTCGAGCCGAAAGGTGCGCTTCCGCAGCCCGCCGACCGCCTCGACGCCGACTTCTCGCGGCTTTTTCGGGGTGAAATGCTCATCGCAGTCGAAACCCTCAACGTAGATGCCGCAAGCTTCCGCCAGATGGAGGAAGCCGGCGGTACCGTGGCCCAACACGTTCTTGCCACGGTCGCGGCGCGCGGCAAGCAGCACAACCGCGTCACGGGGTCTGGCGGCATGCTCCTCGGTCGTGTCGCACAGCTCGCACCTCTACGCCCTACCGAGACCATCGCGGTCGGGGATCGCGTGGCGTCGCTCGTGTCGCTTTCGCTGACGCCACTTCGCATCGACGAAGTGCGCGCCGTTCGCGCCGTTAGCGCGCAGCTCGACGTCGTGGGTGAGGCAGTGCTTTTTGCTTCGTCGCCGTACGCAAAGATGCCCAACGACTTTCCCGAACGCGTCGCTCTCGCCGCACTCGACGTCGCAGGCGCAGCTCCACAAGTCGCGCGGCTCGTTCGCAAAGACGGCTGCGTCGTCATTCTCGGTGGCGGCGGAAAAAGCGGAATCCTCTGCGCGTGCGAAGCGCGCCGCACGGGAGGCCCCGGCGCAACGGTAGTCGCCGTCGAATCGCACGCGCCATTCGCGACCGAGCTCGAGGCGCTTGGCGTCTGCACCGCAGTCGTTCGCGCCGACGCACGCGATCCAGTCGCAACACGCGCCGCAGTCCTCGCAGCCGCGGGCCGCGAAGCCGATCTCGTTCTCTCGTGCGTCAACGTTCCCGGTGCGGAGCTCTCGGCGATCCTCTGCGCGCGCGATCGCGGCACGGTCTACTTCTTCGCGATGTCGACGAGCTTCACCGCGGCCGCTCTCGGCGCGGAAGGCGTAGGCAAAGACGTCGACCTCGTCATCGGCAACGGCTTCGCGCACAACCACGCCGCGCACACCCTGGACCTCCTCCGCTCACACCCCGCACT
>JBBSFE010000173.1:0-10940 GCA_038239005.1 Polyangiales bacterium | reverse complement strand
CTCTCTTCGACTATCTTGAAACCTTCTACAATCGCCGCCGCCTGCACTCGGCCCTCGACTACCGCACTCCTGCCGAAGTCGAGTCCGCTTACATCGCCGTTGCGTAACCGCGACTGTCAACGAAACCGAGGGAACTCCAAGGGTTCAAACCGCGCGCGACGTGTTCTGACCCCCATTCTCTTCTGGCGCCCTGGCGCCTTGGCGGCTTTCTTATCTGCGGACGGAAATCGCACGCGCCCCTACGGACTGCACTATCCTCGCCGAGCCCATGTTTCGGCTGCGAACCGTCCGCGCCAAGCTGCTCTCGCTCGTGGGGCTTTCGATCGTCGTCACGATGGCGACGTTGCCGCTTCTGTCGTGGCTCTTGCACAAGCAGCTGCTCGAAGAGGTCGACGACAGCGTCGAGAACGCGGAGCAAGCGTATCAAGCCGAGCTCGATGACGACATCGTCGACCTCAGGCTCGCAGCCACGCTCCTCGCAGGCGACACCGACGTGCACCGCGCCATTCGCGAAGGTGACGCAAAAACGCTCCGCGGAATGACCGACACGTTCGCGAAGCTCTACCCAGATATCGACATCGCGTTCCTCGACAAAGAAGGAAAGCTCCTCGCGGGCGTCGGCTGCGATGACGACGGACCGCCCCTCGCCGATCGCGACCTCGTGAAACGCGTGCTCGCAGGCAAAGAAGAGGGTGGGCTTTCCGCGCGCGGTTGCAGCAAGCAGCCGATTCCTACGTACCTCATCGCGATGCCCGCCGCGCAAGATGGCGTCGTCGTCGTCGGCTTGGATTTCAGCGAAGGCAGCCTCACGAGCACTGGCAAGAAGCTCAACCTCGAGCTTGCGCTCGTCGACCCCGCAGGTGCTGTCGTCAACAAGACGAAGGGCTTCCCGCCAGGCGGCGAGAAAGTCGCACCGAACGATCCCCTCTTGATGGACTTCGGCAAGCGCACGTTCGTGCTGCAGCCGTTCTTTCCGAAAGAGCTCCAGAACGACAAGAAGAAATTCACGCTCGTCGCCGCGCTCGACGTCACGCAGGTGCAGACGGTCATTCGTCAGAACTTGCTGCTCGCGATGGCAGTCGTCGTGTTCGCCGCGATGGTCGCTGTGGGCGTTGGCTTCCGGCTCGCGTCGATCATGTCGACCGCGTTGAAGCGCATCAACTCCGCGCTGAAAAAGCTGGAGCAACAGGAGTACGTCAAGGTGCAAGGCGTCAACACCGGCGACGAGCTCGAAGATCTCGCGAGCGGCTTCAACACGATGGTCGAAGGCCTCCAAGAACGCGACAAGCTCAAGACGACGTTCGGCAAGTACATGACCGAGGCGGTCATGGACCACTTGATGTCCGGCAAAGTTCAGCTCGGCGGCGAGACGCTCACGGCAACGATTCTCTTTTCGGACATCCGCAGCTTCACGTCGATCTCGGAGAAGATGGACGCAAAAGCGCTCGTATCGCTCCTCAACGAGTACTTCACCGAAATGGTCGATGTCGTCATCAAGGAAGACGGCGTCGTCGACAAATACATCGGCGACGCGATCATGGCTGTTTTCGGGGCTCCCGTGACGAAAAAGGACGACGCACTCCACGGCGTGCGCGCCGCCGTCGGCATGCGCAAGGCGCTCGCCGCGCTCAACGAAAAGCTCGTCGCACGTGGAATGAAAGCCATCAAGACGGGCATCGGCGTTCACACCGGCGTCGTCGTTGCCGGCAACATCGGGAGCGAGAAGCGCATGGAGTACACCGTCATCGGCGACGCCGTGAACCTCGCCTCACGCCTCGAGAGCTCCACGAAAGAGCTCGGCGTTCCCATCCTCATCAGCGACGACACCTACCAACTCGTCAAAGACCACATCGACGCGCGCCCGGTGAAAGAGATCACCGTGAAGGGCCGCGAGAAGCCCGTGATGACGTTCGAAGTTCTCGGCATCAAGGGCGAGACCGCCGCGCCCACGAGCAGCAAAAGCGATCCGGCACCGCCACCATCATCGAGCTCTCCGCGAGCCTCGGAGTGAGCATGACATCCACCATCAAGCTTGGTGATCTCGAAGTGAATCGCCTCGGGTTCGGCGCCATGCGCTTGCCCGGCAAAGACATCTGGGGCGAGCCCGACGACCGCGAGCGCGCAAAATCAGTCGTGCGCCGCGCCATCGAGCTCGGCATCAACTTCATCGATACCTCTTGGTACTACGGGCCCTTCACCGCGAACCGCATCATCGCCGACGCGATTCATCCGTACCCGCGCGATCTCGTCATCGCGACGAAGCTCGGCGGCATGCGCAAGCCCGACAAAGGCTGGGGGCCGTTCGCGCGGCCCGAGCAACTTCGTGAAGGGCTCGAGCACGATCTCCGCGATCTCAAGCTCGAGCGAATCGACATCGTTCACTTCCGCTTCATCGAGATGGCCGGCGTTCCTTTCATGGAGTCGTTCGACGCGCTCGTCGCCGAGGTCGCGAAGGGCCGCATTCGGCATCTCGCGCTCTCGAACGTCTCGGCGAAGTACATCGAGATGGCCCTCGCGCGCGCGCCCATCGTCGCCGTGCAGAACATGTACAACCTCGGTGGTGGTGGTGGCCCCGCCGCGAAGATGGCGCACGCCGAAGTGGAAGATCCGGAAGGCGTGATCGCTCTCTGCGAAAAGCACAAGCTCGCATATTTGCCGTTTTTTCCGCTCGCTGTCGGCAAGCACGACGCGCTCGCACCAGGCCTCGAGGGTGTCGCGAAGAAACACGGCGCCACGACGGCGCAAATCGCGATCGCATGGCTTCTCGCGCGTTCGCCGATGATGCTGCCGATTCCCGGCACGAGCTCGCCCGCACACCTCGAAGAGAACTGGGCAGCGCGCAACATCAAGCTCGACGCCGACGATCTCGCGGCGCTCCGGAGCCAATGAATTCGAGATGAGCGAAGCGCTCGAGAACGTGCTCGCGGGGTTGTCCGTCTTCGAGCTCTTGCGGCCGGACGAAATCGGCCGCGTCGCAGCGCGCTTCGAATCACGCGCGCTCGATGTCGGCCAGTCGTACGAGAGCTCGGTCGATGCACCGCATCTCGTCGTCGTCGTCACGGGCGGTGCCGATCTCGATGTCACGCTCCCGCACGCGACCGCGCACGCGCGCCTCGATCCGGGCGATCGCTGGGGTGACGTGCAGCTTCTTACCGGCCGGGCGCGCGCCGCGAAAATCACCGCGCGCATGCCGACGACGCTCGCTCTGCTCGATCGCTCCGGCATCGACGCGCTCCTCGAAGATTTTCCCGCAATGGCGCTCCCACTCGCACGCGAGCTCGCCTCGCATCTGCGCGCAAAAAACGACGAGCGTCGACAAATCCTCGAGCTCCACGCCGAACGTCTCACCGAAGCAGAGCTCGCCGACGCCATCGAAGAACGCAAAGCCGCGGGCGCCGAGCGGGGTGCGCGTGTGTCGCGCTTGTCGCCCCGCGCGCTTTTTCAAAAGCTCGTCGTGCGCACGGGCGCAGAGCCGCCATTCTGGATGCTCGCCGGATTTTTGACGTCGCTCGGCGGCGCGCGCCTCGTCGTTGGGCTCATCTTGAAGTACGGCCTCGAGAAGCGCCTCTTCGCGCTCGTGCAAGGCGCCGATCCGAATCCGATGCACGTGCACCACTTCAACTATGGGCTCATCGTCGCGAGCTCGGCCGGTGTGGCTTCGCTCTTTCCGATTGGGCGTCGCGCCCTCCGTGCGCTCGCCGCGGCATTCGGCGTCGGAATCGGGCTGATTTTCGATGAATTTGCGCTGATCTGGAATTTGAATCCCGAGTATTCGCAAAGCCTCAGCCTGATCTCGGCGGCGCTCGCATTCGTCCTTCTCGCGCAGCTCGTGTGGTTCCGAACATTCTGGGCCGCGCTGCTCCGGCGCGTGTTTCATCGGGTGTTGCCGTCATGAGTGATGTCGAAGCACTTCGCGCGGTGAAGTTCCTCAGCGCGGTCGACGACGCCGCGCTCAACGAGCTCGCCGCGCGCGCACGACATCGAAGCTTTCGCGCGGGTGCGACGCTCGTGTCGGAGCTCGAGCCAGGCGCGGATGTGTTCGTCGTGCTCTCCGGCAACGCCGAAGTATCCGTCGAAGGGCAGGCCGGCGAGCGCGACGTGCTCGGCACGCTCGAGCGCGGCGCGGCTTTCGGTGAAATGTCGTCACTCACCGGCGAATTGCGCTCGGCAACCGTCACCGCGAAGACCGACGTCGAAGCTCTCGTCATCACCGACGCAGACTTCGATCGACTGCGCGAGCGCCGCCCGCAAGTTGCCGTTGCGCTCGTGCGTCTCATCGCACACCGCCTCTCGGACGCCGAGAAGAGCGTCGATGCGCTTCTCGCGGGCGCCGCGGCCGAGACGCAAAAGGCGCCCGTGCGGCGCGGCTCGCTCACGCGCGTCTGGCAAGAGCTCGTCGCCGGTCGCAAGCGCGATCTCGCCTTCCTCGCGCTCCTCTCGTTCGTGGCGACGCTCATCATCGTCCGCGCCATCGTTCACGTTTCGTTTCGCCTCGATTTCGCGCCGCGTGACGTTCTTCGAACCGCATACATGACGGGCTTCACGCTCGTGCTCTTTTCGTCCGCCGCATCCGTGCTTACATTTCGCGGCTCGTGGCGTCGGCTCATCGCGATCGCGTACGGCATCGGCGGCGCACTCATCCTGAACGAGCTCGGCGTGACCCTCGCGTTCGACATCTTCTACAAAGACATTCACCACGCCGACCCCAACGTCGCGTTCGACGTCGAACGCCTCTATCGCCGCGCCGAGCCGCTCCGCGCGATCGTGATCGGCCTCTTGGTTCTCGTCCAGGCCGCGTATTTGCGAACGTTCTACGGACGCGTGTGGTTCATCGTGCGAACGCGCCTTCGCCGAAGGCGGTGAGGCGGCTCAGAGCTTGATCGAGAGCTCCACTTCGGCGGCAAACGGAACCGACACGTATCCGCCGGTTGCCGAACGAACACGCGCGATGTAGTCGGGGCTCGCGTCGGCGTTGTCGGCGACGAGACACGCACCCGCACGTAGACGCGGCTCGACGATGTCGAGGATGCGTGGATAGAGCGGCTTGTGCCCATCGAGCAGCACGAGGTCGATGGCGCTCGGCAGATCGCGCGCGAGCGTCTCGAGCGCATCGCCCTCGCGAATGTCGACGAGGTCGGCGAGACCGGCCGCGGTCAAGTTGGCGCGTGCCTGCTCGACTTTGTTTGGCTCGAGCTCCGTTCCGATGAGCTTGCCACCACCGTTGTCGCGGAGAGCCGCAGCGAGATGAATCGTCGAAACGCCAAACGAGGTACCGAACTCGACGATGGCTTTCGCGTTCGTCGCGCGCGCGAGCATGTAGAGGACCTTTGCCGTGTCCGGCGCCACGGCCAAGTAGAGATCTTTCGCGCGATGAAAGAACTCTCGATAGTCGGATTTTCCATCGGCCATGCGCGCTCGGCGCTCTTCGGGCGACAGCGCTCCAAACATCTGCCGAAGTGTGGCGTTGCTCGCGGTTGCGTCGGCGAAGAGCCGCGTCAGCAGGTCGGCGACGGGCTGTGTGGTCAGAGTGTTCATGGTTTGCCTCCAGACCAAAATACGAATAAACATTCGCATTCGCAATTCGCGTTTGGAGGACACGATGGCGAGACGCCCCATACCAGTCACCGCACCGAGAAAGCTGCCCTCTCAGGCGCGTTCGACCGAGCTCGTTGGCGCAATCCTCGAGGCCGCCATTCGCGTTCTCGAGCGCGAGGGCGCTCAGCGTTTTACGACGGTGCGGGTCGCCGAGCAGGCTGGCGTGAGCGTGGGCTCGCTGTATCAATACTTTCCCAACAAGCAGGCGATCCTCTTTCGACTGCAGCTCGACGAATGGGAGCGCACCGGCGCGATGCTCGACGCCATCCTCGGCGACACGACGCGCTCGGTCGACGAGCGTCTTCACGCTACGGTGCGCGCGTTCTTTCATTCCGAATGCGATGAAGCTCCGCTGCGCCTCGCCCTTGGCCAAGCGGCCCCCGTGTATCGCGACGCGCCCGAGACACGCGGTCGGCGTCGTAGTCGTCGCATGGTCAGCGAATTCGTTCGCGCTGCAGCACCACGCGCGAGCGCGCGCCAGCGAGCGTTCGCCGCCGACTTGATCTTCGCAACGGTCACCGCACTCGGCCAGCAAGTCTCGGAACGTCGCCCGACACGCGCAGTCGTCGACGTCTGGGCCGACGCGGTCGCCGACATGCTGAGCGCATACTTGGCACAGCTTTCCCCGCGCTGACTACGATGGACGAGTGATGTAGTCTTGGTTGGCTCTCGTGAAGCGATTCACTTACGCCATCTTGTCGTTGCCGCTCGCGGCTTGTCTGTTTCCGTCGCTCGATGGGTTGAGCGGCGACGCCGGTGCGATGAATGACGCAACAACGGACACATCGATCGACGTTTTCACGAGCGATGCCATCATCACGGACGCCGTCGCGGATGCCGCCGCAGAAATCGGGCCGATTGTCGTCGTTCAAGCGGCGGGGCTCGCGGTGTTTGGGGCGCCGCAGACCGTCGTCGTGACGATGCCCTCGCCAGAGACGAAGGGAAATCTCAACGCCGTCGCTGTGTCATGGCAGAGCGCTGGCGTGGTCAAGACGATTTCAGACAGCGACGGCAACACGTATCAAGTCGCGGTGCCGAGCACGAGCTCCGTCGATCTCGGTCACGCGATTTATTTCGCGAAGAACATCAACGGCGGGCTCACGCCGAACGTGATCACCGTCGCGACACTCGCGGTTGCCGCCGACTCTGCGGCGAACGATCCGGACGTCGCCGTGGTCGAGTTTTCTGGTCTGGACACGACCGCGCCACTCGAGACCATCAATCAAGCCAACGGCAACAGCGCATCGCTCAATTCGGGAAATGTGATCACGACGACGGCGCGCTCGGTGCTCTTCGCGTCCGCGGTGCTCGACTACGGATTCAGCTTCGATGGAGGCATGTCGTTCACGCCGATTCCGCTCGCTGGAACGCGAAGCGGCGACGTCGTCGGCTACGAGGTCGTTCAAACCACGGGAACGTACGCAGCGACGGTGACGATTGCGAATCCTGCGTATTGGATGTTGCAGCTTGCAGTCTTCAAGTGAGCGAGCTCAAGATCGACGAGACGTCGACCGCATCGGGCGAGCTCGCGAGTGTATTTCTCCGCATCGACGACGGCGTGGTGTCACTCGTGGATGAACGCGGCGCCTTCGCGCTTCCGAGCAATGCGGTCGACGCTGTCATGCGCCGATACGGCATGCCGTTCGACGAATCGGACTCGCAACGCATCACACGTGTGGCCTCACTCGACCTCGGCAATGCAACGCTCCATCACGTGCGACACCTTGCGCGCTTCGACGTGATCGCACGCGACTGGCTCGTCTACGAACGCCCCGAGCACGAAGCCATGTGCGTTCTCGCCTGCGACGTTGCACGCGCCCTCGCACACCTCGCGCGCGCCGCCGTTCGGTAGTCGCGCTCTGCGGATGCATTGGCGCGTTGCAAACTTCAGCGCTCGGCGATGGTGCTCATGAGCGTGTCGAATGCGGGCCGCGCAGCGCGCACGCTCGCGGCCGGTCCCAAGAGTTTGAAGAAATACGGCTGCCCAGTTGTCTCGACGATCGCGCCGAGGAGCGTCCAATGCCGGTGTGATTCGGCTTTCGCGCTGGGCGTCATCCCGCCTCCCAAAAAAGTTCCGGTGACTTCGACGATCGTGATGTGAAAGCCGTTCACGGTCCTTGTCGTGCGTGTGTCGTCGCCGATGTCGTCGAACTGACTCACCCAACGCTCTGCGTTCGCTTTGGTCGAGCCTCCAGCACGCGAGACGCTGAGCGTCGCGGGTTCCGTGTCGCCCGGTGCACGCGGCACTTCGTACGTTGCGAGCCGCATGGCACCCGTATTCGCTCCCACGTGCCATTGCGTCGGCACAATCCAGCGGATCGCAGGCGCATCGTCCGTCACGGGCGCGACGTTTTGCGGCATTGAATTGCCGATCGCTGGGTGCCCCGGTGGCAGATCGGTGTGCGTGGGTTCGTCGGTCGCCCGCAGCACCGCGTGCGCTTGGGTATCTCGTGCTGCGGCTGGGGTCGAAGAGTTGAATAGCGCTAACGCAGCGGCGACGAGCAAGGCGCCTCCGAGAACGAACGCCGTCGTGCGTGGGATCATCGCGCGGAGCCAAGCAGCTTGTGTACCGTCGGCGCGCTGACCCGCGGCACGCAACTCGCATGGTCGCGCGAATCAAGGATGGTACGTCGTGACGCCGGGCAGCTGCTCGTCGCGATCCTCGCGGCGTGCTCGATCGATCGACCGATCGCATCCGCGACGCCAACGTGGAACGACGTCGCACCGATCGTCGCCGCGAAGTGTGCGAGCTGTCACTCGGGAGCGAGCGCTCGAGCAGGTTGGCGCGTCGATACGTACATCGACGCCATCGCATGCGTAACGCCTTCGGGCGCGCCAGCTACGCTTCCCGCGAGCTCGGCCGCGCCGATCCTTGCTGCGCTCGACCAGCCGCCGCACGTCGGCGTTCTCGACGACGGCGAACGCACGCTTCTCACGTCTTGGGTGACGAGCGGCGCGCCGGGCTTCTCCCCTGGCGTCCACACTCCCGACATCATCGATCCTCGATCGCCCCAATTTCACGGCACGACACTGCGCAGCGTGCGTTGGGCACCCATGCTCGATGCAGCGAATCCCGATGCGTGCGGCAAGTGCCACGACGGCACACTCTCTCGACCGACGAACGTCGCATTCGCTGCACCGGGCGCACCGAGTTGCACGAGCTGTCATGACCAACCTCAGGGCGTGCTCGCATGCGGAACGTGTCACGGCACGGCCGCCCATGCGTACCCGCCGCGCGATCCGTGTTTCTTTCCGAATGATGCGTCCGGTGGTGCTCACGCCGCGCATGTCGAGTCTTCGCCCGAGCGCTCTGGCGGGCTCGCGTGCGGCACGTGTCATCCGCCGGTCGGCACGCCCGTCGTGGGCGGATTGCACGCCGATGGCGCGGTCGAAGTCGTCTTCGATCCGTCTCTCGTGGCACCCGAAGCAAGCTGGAACGCCGCGACGCAGGCATGTGCGGTCGCGTGTCACGATCGCGGCGGCGCGCGCCCCATCCCGACGTGGAGCGATACGACACCGATGGGCTGCAACGATTGCCACGCACTCTCGGCGAAAAACCATTTCGCCGGCGCGTGCAACGCGTGCCACGCCGAGGCGAATGCTGCGGGCACCGCGCTCACGGGCGGCTCGTTGCACATGAACGGCAAAGTCGATCTCGGTGACGGAAGCGGCGGGTGCGGCGCGTGTCACGGCAGTGGCGCGGACCCTTGGCCGAGAGATTCCGTGCATCGTGCACATGAAAACCCCGCGATTGCCGCGCCCGTCGCGTGCGCGAGCTGCCACGTCGTTCCGGCGTCGATTCTCGCTGCCGGTCACCTCGACCAACCGATCGCCGTTACGTTTGGTGGTCACGCTCTCGATCGCGGCGCAAACCCCGCGTGGAACGGCACTTCGTGCACGAACGTCGCGTGCCATGGCGCGAAGCTCGCCGATCCGCCCGCGACGCCCGTGTGGACGGACGCGAGCGGAAACGCCTCGAGGTGTGGCGCATGTCATGGCGTTCCACCCACGCAGCACACGCCTGCGCTCGATTGCAGCCGTTCGATCTGTCACGGCACCGAAGTGTCACCGCAACCGACGATCACGATCACGCCGAGCGGGCTCGCGCTCCACATCAACGGAGTGATCGACCTCCAGTGAGCGGCACACATCGTGCGAAGGGGCGGGCATGCACCGCTTCTTCATTGCTACAGTTCTTGCGTCCAGCGTCATCGTCACGATTGCTGCTTGCACCGGACAAGACGGACCACCCGGCGACAAAGGCACGCCCGGCGACAAGGGAACGCAGGGCTCACCCGGCATCGAAGGTCCGGCCGGCGAAGCGGGTCCCCCCGGCACGATGCCCGATGGAGGTCTCAGCGTTGGATGTCTGTCGCCGTGTCACGGATTCAACGGAGTCGTCGCGCAATACCAAACGAGCGTCCACTACACCGCGTATCTCATCAACCTCAACGGCGGCGAGGTTCCGAGTTGGATCGGACCCAAAGCATGCGGCAACTGTCATGCGATCGATGGGCTCGAGCAACGCGTAGCCGGCAACGTGAGCTTCGCGGGCGACGCGGGCGTCACGAACTTGAAGTATGGCGAGATCGAATATCACGCATCAACGACGGGCCTCGAAACGGAGGCGACCTATGCAGGTGTCGCGGAAGTTGCCGCGGTGTATTGCACGACGTGCCACGCAGTGACCGACGCGAACGATCCCCACAAAACAGGGTTGGCATGGACACCCGGTTCATTTCCATTTCAAGTTCCCGTCGGCGCGACCGACCCGGCCTACATCGAGAAGAGCCCGTCGATCGCGCTCGTCACCGGTTCGAGCATTGGGAATCTCGCCGAAGCCAACACGTGCATCTGGTGCCATCGCTCGCGAAAAGACGTCGCAAGCTACATCAAGACGATCGGCAACAACCTTGGCAGCGCGTATTGGGGTCCGCACGAAGGGCCGCAAGCCGACGTGTACAGCGGCAAGGGCGGCTACGAATTCGCGACGAAGACATACGGAACGTCGACACATCAACTGAAGCTCACGTGCGTCGACTGCCACATGCCTGGCGTCGTTTCGAACTCCGGCGTGCCCGATCACTCGTTTTACGCGAAGATCTCGGTCTGCCAGAACTGCCATATCGGCGCGACGGACTTCGACGTCAACGGCGGACAAACGACGATCACCGCGGCACTGACTGCGGTTCAAGGCGTGCTCAACACCGCTGGGTATCTGACGCGTGAGACCGCACCGCCGTATCTCCCGCTCAGCGGAACGGATTTTACCGACCTTGCCTTCGAGCTCGATCAAGCCAACGGAAGCGCGACCGGCCTCACGGGCGATCAAGCGGGCGCACTCT
>JBBSFE010000172.1:0-11014 GCA_038239005.1 Polyangiales bacterium | reverse complement strand
GAATCTCGGCATCTCATCGCCGACGGCTGGGTGGAACATCGGCGGATCATTCTTGCTCGACGTCGTCACTGCGGCCTCGCCCGACATCGTGTCCGAAGCGTCGCCCGCGTTTCGTGATCGCCGGTTCGCGGGCGTCATTCAGGGCGGCTACAAACCCGGAAAATTCGGCGTTCAAGCCGTCGCGGCGCTTTCGGTCGAGAACGACTACACATCGATCAGTGGCGGCGGCGCGGTCACCGGCGATTTCCGCGACAAGCTCATCACACCGCGCCTCGCGTACAACTACTCGCACGACATCATCACGCGCACCGGCACGCCCGCGAGCGTCTTCTCGAACACGCTCGACACCCAAAGCATCGACGCGGGTCTCACGATGGTGCTCTCGGCATCGACGCTCCTCAGCCTCAACGCGACGACGCAGTTCGAGCGCGGTGATCAGTCGAAGCCCTATCGGTACATCCCGATGTTCGCGCCCGACATTGCGAATCGCATTCCTGTCGGCGCCACGATCGATCTCGTGAATCAGTTTCGCTTGCCGATGCGCCCGCTCGAGCAACTCCCCACGTCGCGCGATCGGTACGCGTTCGGCATTCGTCTCGCGAAGCGTTTCTTGTCGCTCAATTCGACGTTGCGACTCGACCAACGCCTCTATTACGACTCGTGGGGCATCATCGCCACCACCACCGACGGGCGCTACGTGCAAGACGTCGGCAAGCGCCTTCGCGCGTGGCCGCACTTGCGACTCAACGCGCAGACGGGCGCGAGCTTTTATCACCTCGCGTACGCTGCGCTGCTCAACGGCGACGGCAGCATCACGCTCCCGCT
Source organism: Polyangiales bacterium (assembly GCA_038239005.1). Taxonomy (GTDB): domain Bacteria; phylum Myxococcota_A; class Polyangia; order Polyangiales; family Polyangiaceae; genus DASXHD01. Next base: position 10,189 of record JBBSFE010000172.1, on the reverse strand, counting down.
CTTCCGCAGCGACGATCGCGAGCTCGGCCCGCTCATCACGCTCACCGCAGGCGGCGGGTTGCGCTTTGCGTTGACCGCGCCAGACTCGAAGACGCAGGTCGGCCTGAACCTCGCCGGCGATTTGATGTACACGCGCTTCTTGAACGCGCTTTTCGTCACGACGCGTACAGCGGTCTACGGGACCGTTGGAATGGACTTCGAGTTCGACTGATGAAACGCAGAGTCCTCACATTCCTTGCTGTGCTGAGTTGTGGCGATCCCGTGACGAGCGGCCAGATCAACGCGCTGCCCGGCGAGAATCCAAACGCGCCGCTGGGTGAGTTTCACCGCGCAGGGCAACCGTGCGTGCTCTGTCACAACCCGACGGGGCCCGCATCGAAGGCGCCGTTTTCCGTCGCGGGGACGATCTTCGCGCAGCCGCAAAACGCTGTCGGCGTCGACTCGGCGACGGTCGCCATGACGGACGCATCGGGCTCGAGCTTCACCGTGCAAACGAACTGCGTCGGAAACTTCTTCGTCCCGCGCCCTGGCACCGGCGACGGGCGGCCGACGTGGGATCCGGAGTTTCCGATTTTCGTGCGCGTCTTCAAGAACGGCCTATCGCGAACGATGCAAGGTCAGGTGGGTCGCGAGCGCTCGTGCGCCAACTGCCACAACGATCCGCAGCCGGGAACGGAGCAGGTTTTTTCGAGCGCGGGTCACATCAGTTTGTATCTCGCGGCTGACAACCCGCCGCCGCCGTCGAGCACGTGTCCTGTCAATCCGGTGCTGCAATGAAGCGGCCCGCGCTTGTCGCGTTGCTCGTTGCGCTCTGCGCATGCGCGGCGGATCTCACGTATCCCGATGGCGGCACACGCGTGACGACGATCCTCGCGCCCGACCAAAATGATTTCGCGCAAGTGAGCCCCGTGTTCGAGCGTCGTTGCGGCACACTCGATTGTCACGGCTCCGCGGGCCGCCCGCTTCGCATCTACGGTGGCCTCGGGCTGCGCTTGCCGAACGAAGCCGGCGCGTTTCCCGGAAGCGGCGGCACCACCCCCGACGAAATCACGGCCAACTATCGCGCTGTCATTGGCTTACAGCCCGAAGAAATGACACGCGTTGTCGCCGGCGAAGACCCGCCGCGCTCGCTCCTGATTCTCTCGAAGCCGCTCAACCTCGAATCGCACAAAGGCGGCCCGGCGTTTTCGCTCACCGGCGACGATGGCGAAACGTGCATTTCGACGTGGCTCACCGGCAACGGCCTCGACAAGGCCTCGTGCGTCTCCGCGCTCGCCGGCTTCTGAGCTACTCGGTTTGACATCGCGGGTGCGCTGGAGAAGCTCCGTGACTAGCCGGGGATGGTTCTCGCTTCGCGGCGTCGTCTCGGTTTCGCCGCGTCCGGGAAGTTGGAGCACTGTCGATCGCGCACTACGCCTTGTCCTCGGGCTTTAAAAAACAAGACCTCCAAGCGCACTACGACGCTTGGAGGTCTCGAGCCTTTCGGATGATGCGTGTAGATTCACATCTGCTGCGCGTTGATCATCCCGTCGATGGCGGCGCCTCGGTAGAAGTCCTGGACGCGGCGCATGTCGCCCTTCGCGACGGCGTACGCTGCGGCAGCTGCGGCGGGGGCCGCGGTGACTCCACTGCCTTGGCCCGGCACGTTGTTGCCCGTCGTCGGGTCGAACCCAGTCGCGACGCGTGCCGCACTGATGCCGCCGAACCAGCCCGTCTTCAAGAAGCCGTTGCCGAAGACGTACATCCAGTTCGAGTTGTTCGGCGTGCCATCGGGCCAGCCGTTGCGGTTCGTCGGATCTTTCGGGGTGTCGCCGTGAATCGTGAAGACCACACCTTCCGCGAGCGTCTTGCCGCAGCCGGACGGATCCGGAATGCCTGCGCAGTCGGCCATGAATGCGGTGAAGATCGTGCCGAGTGCTTTCACGTTTGCCGCGAGCTGCGTCATGTTGTTGAACGCACCGTGCGGGTCGTCGCGCATCGCGGGAATGATGACCGACGACGTGAGCCCGAGCTTGAACGCCTTGACCGCGGTGCACATCGCGTGCGCGATCTCGACGATGTTCGTTTGTGCGCCGCTGACGCCGTATCGCGCGTCGTCGGCGGAGGTCGGCATGAGCTGTGTGCTCAGGTTCTTCCCGAGGAGGTTCGCTGCAACTTTGCCGGTGTTGCCCGGAGTTGCAAGCGTCGCGCGTGCCGAAGCCGCGTTGAGGCTGAGGAACGTTCGGTAGTACGAATCGTTCAGCGCAGCAGCTGCGGGCGTCTGGAGCAGCGTGCGTGATGCCGCGCTGTTGAACAGATCGACGAGGCCCGCCGAGTTCGCAACCGACGCAACACCAGGAGCGCCCGGCGCGGTGCCGAACGTGATCGGGTTGATGCCGATGACGGGAAGAAGCGTCGGGTTGGCAGCTTGAATCGCAGCGATGGCGGCGATCATTCCGGTGCCCGTCGCGATCGTCGCCGCGCTTTGCGGAGTCGACGTGTGCGTCTCGTTGTTGCCCGCCATGAACGCAGAGATCTGCTTGGTGGCTGCGAGCGTTTGGAATGGCGAGTCCGGCGCGTAAACGAGCGGCTTGTTCGTGCCCGCTGCGCTCTTCGCCTTGCCGAGCGCGTAGAACGCGGCGTTCGTTCCGCCGTTCAACGCGACGTCGGTTTGCGGGAAGAGCTGCGTGAACCACGCGAGCCCTCCGTTACCGGCGACGAGGTGAATCGAGCGCATCGTCGTCGGGCACGCAGCCTGATCGGCGAGAGCAACTCCAGCGGAGTCACTCAGCACGTTCAGAAAGCGAGCTCGCTCGAGCCCGAGCACTGCGGCCACCGTTGCGCTCCAACGGAGGAAATCACGCCTGCTATTTCCGCGAAGGTCCTTCAATCGCTGATCAGACATGACAGGTCTCCTTCATCATTCGCAGGTGTTGGCAGCTTCGAGAATCGCCGAGATGGCGATTTGCTGCCCTTGGTCTTTGGTAAGTCCCTGACTCACGGCGGTCGTCACTGCGTCGTTCGCAATGGCGATGTGGTCAGGCGTGGCCGGCTTGCCCATCAAGCACGTGAGCCCGTCTTTCGTGAAGTTGCCGCTCGAGTCGACGATGGCCGTGCCCGTGCACGCCGGTGACGTGAGCGTACCCGCTTTGACGGCCGCTTGGATCTCTTGTCCAGCAGCGACCATGATGTCGAACTCTTTCGACAGCGCAGCCGTCGAAGGAATGATCATCTCGGGAACGCGCCCGGAGTAGTTCGAAACTCCGAGTGCCGACGCGCCGCCCTTGTAGAGCAAGCCTGCCGAGTTCGCCGTCGTGCTCGTCGTGTTCACGCCGCGTCCCTTGAGGATGTTTCCAAGCGACGAGTACGTGATCTTCGAGCACGAGTGGAGGCGCGCGACGACTTCCGCGGAGCCCACGACGACGTCTTCGGCGTGTTGCGAATTCGGATCGGTGATTCCGTTGTCCCCGCTGTTGGGGTCTTGGAAGTGGTGTTGAGTGTTTCCGTCCGCGGCGAGCGAATTCGGATCCATGTCGCCCAGCAGCACGTTGTTCGGTGCTGCAGAGCACCCGAGCGCGACTGCGGAGCCGCCGAGGACGAGAGCGAGAGCCATTGCTTTCATGATTTTGTTCTCCCTTCCTCTCTTAGAATTTCACGTAGTCGTCGGAGGTGAAGATGTTTCGGATCAGGCGCTTGATCTTCAGACCATTGGTCGTGAAGTCCTTCACCAGCGGGTCAGTGACGATGTTCGGTACCGCTGCGACGTCGTTGACGACATCACCGCGACTCATCGCGTAGTTCCACTCACGGTTGACGATGCACTGCGCGACAGCCGGGTCGGCTGCGATAGCCTTGCCGAGGCTCGGCAAGTCGGTGACGACTTGACCGTTGCGCCAAGCGAGCTTCTCGCCGGGCGGCAGCCAGTCTGCAAGCGTTGCCGTCGGGTTGCCCATTGACGGAACGAGCACTTGGTACTTCGTGGTGTCGTACTTGCCGTTCATGTCGAAGTAACCGAAGAGCGGCGCCATGTGATTCTCGGTCGTGTGGCAGTTCGCGCAGATGACGGCCGATGTGTCCTGGAAGTTGATCTTCGCAGTCGTGCCGCCCGTGATGCTCGCGAACGCCCAAGGGCTCGTGTACGCGCCGGAGCCCATGATTTGCGGCGTCGACGAGAACTCTGCCGGGAACTTCGAGCAGACGAACGTCTCCTGCACGAAGCGCACGCGACGGAAGGCCATGTTCGCGTAGTACTGCGACATGAGGCCCGGGTCGGTGAGGACGCCCGCGGTCGGTTGCGTGCCCGTGCAATTCGCGTCGGTGAAAGTCCCGCTCGCGTAGGTGGGGCACGTCATCGTCGCCGCGGTGAAGAGGTCGGTGTACGGCCTGTCGTTGACGACGACCTCGGTCGCGAACGTCGCGGCCGTGTCGAAGCTCGGTAAACCGTTGCCCGTCTTCATGCCGGCCTGGCCGGTCTTGAAGGTGTCACGCCACCACTGAATCTGGCGCATGACGAAGCGCGGGTCGGCGAGGTACGCATCGATCTTGGCGCCGTACGACGTTGCGTCGGTCACCGAGTTGATGTCGGCCAGCGTCGGAAGATCACCGACGAGCTTGAGCGCCGCAGTGCGGAGCGCCTCGCCGTAGTTGATCTGACGTTGATCGATGTTGGGGTTTTGGCTGGCGCCGGGATCGGATCCACTTCCGCCGTCGTCGCCTTGCGGTGACCCGCCATTGCCGGGCGAGCCAGGATCGCTACCCCCGTTGCCAGAGCCGCTGCTCTCCGCGTTACCATTGAGGTTACCGGGATCGCTGTTCCCGCATGCCGAGAGAGCGACCATCAGACCCGCGGCTACGAGCCCGCACGCGATCGGTTGTCGTCGCATCGTCGCCCTTCCTTTCCAGTCCATCGGATTCATTCTTTGTTAACCCACGTCTGAATTTGCGTGTAACCGGTGGCGCCCGTGTTCGCGAACACCTTCACCGGGTGTGTGACCATTTGAAGCGGAGCGAGAAGCACGTTGCTTTGCGAGAGGGTGCCCGTGTTGACCTGCGTGCGTGCTTGCGTGCACGCCGTCGCGTAATCGTTCTTGGCGAGCGCGGTGAGATCCATCGACGACGTCGCCGTCGCGTTGCCGCCGCCGTGGCAGCTCGTGCAGTTCGCCTTCATCGAAACTGCGGCGCTGTTCTGGAAGTCGGTGACGTCGAGGCAGGTCGTCGTGGTCGAGCCCGCGTCGCTTCCGGCAACCGTGGCCGCTTCGATTTTCGTGAACTCGATTTTGAGCTGGCTGCCGGGCGTCCAGCCGGCGAAGTAAAACACCGGCGAGATCGTCGCGCTCGCACCGGCGGCGACGCTGATGTCCGACGTCGAGAAGTCCGTGTTGTCGACTTCGGCGCCGTTGCTCGGGGGGAGCTCGGCGAAGATCGGCGAGACGATGTGAATGCCGCTCGTTGCGGGAGCGACGATTTTCACGTTCGAGAACTTGAGGAGGTCGCCCGTCTGCGTCGCGGTGAACGTGATCTTCGCGCCGTTGATGCCCGTCGTTGCGCCCGAGAGATCGACCGAGCCCGTCGCGGGGTCGACCGTGTTGCTCGCGGGAAGCGGAATCGCTTGGAGCGCGGCGGCCTCGGCGTTGAGCCACGTCGTCACTTGCGCGAGGAGAGCTTCGTTGCCCGGATCGATGAGGCACGCCGCCGGGTGATTGTTCGGACGATTCTCGAGCTTGCTCGCGTAGACATCCGTGACGACGATGCCGGGATAATTTTTGACCGATTTGTAGTCGTCGGGACCGGCGAGCCACTTCGGGGCGCTGAGCGTGGTGCCGTCGACGTGGCATGCGCCGCCGCACTTCGTGACGAGCTCGGGCTCGAGAGCTTTGAAGAGCTGCGCTGTGAGCGGTGCTTGCGGAGCGCCGTCAGCGTTGTACGTGGAGCCGCTGTCCCATCCGCCGCCGCCACCGCCGCCGCCACCGCCGCCGCCACCGCCGCCAAGACCGTCGCCGCCGAGAAGCGAGTTCGCGTCCGGCCCGCATGCGACCGCGCCACCCAAGAGGACGCCGAGAGCAGCCGCAGCTGCCAGCACCTTCTTGTTTTGCGATTCGCCCGCCATGCAGCGTTCTATTGCATGGTCGAGGCCAACTATGATGACCCTGAAATCATTGATGAATAACGCTAACTACATGTGGGTAGGTGGGGTTGGTGGATCGTCGACGAATCGCCCCGTTCGTCCATGAGCCGCTCCGTTCGGATCCGAACGGGAGGGTTCCACCCGCCCTAATTCGTGCGCTGGCGGAGGAGGCGCGCGGCTTCTTTGAAGACGGGCTGATCGGGGTGCTGCACGGCGAGCTGGTCGTAGACCTCGATGGCCTTCGTGTACTGGCCCGCGGCCACGAAATCGATCGCCTGACGCTCGAGCGTTCGCTGGCCTTTCGGCAATGTCGGCGTCGTTGCCACTGCGCTTGCGGAAGTCGTCGGCGCCGTTGTCGTTCCGGTCGGCGCCGTCACGATGATGATCGGCGTGGTCGATGTCCCCGTCGCTGTCGCCGTCGCCGACGCTGACGCTAACGCTGACGCCGACGCCGACGCCGACGCAGCAGGTCGCCGCGGCTGCACGGGCACGGGCTGCGGATCATCGAACAACATGAAGTAGACGAGCAGCGCGACACCGGGAAACGATCCGAGGATCACTTTGCGAATCGGCGGCATCGCCTTCCACTCGGCGACCGCTCTCTTCAGCGGGTTGTCCGGTGGAGTCGGGATGCGCCCGGTTTCGACGGGCATCGGCTGATTGATCATCATCGGCCCACTCTGCTGGCCGGGCATTCCGCCGGGCATTCCCGGATACGGTTGCTGCTGCATCATCGGCTGCTGTTGCGGCAGCGGTGATTGCATCGGTTGCTGAAGCGTCGAGCCCATGTTCATGCCCATGTTGGGCGCGGGCGGCGGCGCGGGAACGGCGACCTGAACGCTTCCGAACGCTTGATACCCTGTTTGCTGTGGGGGAGGCGGCGCCGGCGGACCACCGATCGCGGTGGGCGAAGAGTTCGGCAAGCCGCCATCGGTCGACCACGCAGGCATGCCCGCAGCCGGTCGCGCTTTCGGAACGGGTGGAGGCGCGAGCTCGAGTGGGCTCACGATGGTGGGATCCGGCTCGCGCGGACCACCCAAGTTCATCGGCTGAAGGCGCGTTTGATCGGAGTCGGGGCCGCTATTGCGATTCGAAAACGCGCCCGCGCCCGGGCGATATTGCGCCGGCGCGGGGGGAATTTGGATGGCTTGAGCGACGGTTTTGTCGTCGTCGCTTTCGTCCATGTCGTCGAGCGTGCGGTACACCAAACGCGCGCGACCGAGCTCGATCGTGCACGGGATTTCGATTTGCTGCCACGTCGACCCGATGGCTTGGCCGTTGCCCTTCGCGGGGTTTGCCGGGTCCGCGCTCTGCACGAAGAGAGCGCGGCCGTCGAAATACAAATACGCGTGGACGTCGAGAAGGTCGGGAGCGTCGATCGTCCACATGCCGACGCGGCCAATGCTCATCGGTTGGACGGGCTGGCCGGGGCGCAGCTCGAGAACCGGGCGTTGAGATGTGCCCGCGCGAATCTCGACGATGTGAACTCCCGGTAAATCAGCCATGCGTGCCCTGGACAGGCGCTCGCTTCGCAGCATCGTACATCGCCGCGGGGAGGTCCAGCCCATGCTCGTGCACCTGATCGATCGCGCGCGGCATGACGCCCGACGGAACGAGCTTGCTCAAGACTTCGCCCTTCGGCCCGAGCCCTTGGTACTGGCGCACGAAGATGTCCTGCACTTGATACGTCTCCGCTTGGAGATCGAACCCGAGCACTTCGGTGACGTGTGTGACTTTGCGGGAACCATCTTGCAAACGACTCACTTGAACGATGAGGTTCACGGCGGAAGCAAGCTGGATGCGCATCGCGAGGAGTGGCATGTCGACGTCGCTCATCATCGCCATGGTTTCGAGTCGCGTGAGCGTGTCACGCGGATACGTCGCGTGGAGCGTGGAGAGGCAACCGCCGTGACCCGACGTCATCGCCTGGATGAGATCGAGCGCTTCGCCGCCGCGGATTTCTCCGACGACGATTCGATCGGGCCGCATGCGGAGCGTCGCGCGGAAGAGATCGCGGATCGACACGATGCCGCGGCCTTTTGCGTCGCCCGGGCGCGCTTCGAGCTGCACGACGTGAGCGCGCTGGAGCTGGAGCTCGCGCGAGTCTTCGATGACGACGACGCGCTCGCCTTCGGGAATGTAAGAAGAGAGCGCGTTGAGCATCGACGTTTTGCCAGAGCCCGTGCCACCGGCGACGAGGATGTTGAGCTTGCTCGCAACGAGCGCGCTGAGACAATCGGCGCAATCGTCGGTGAGCGCGCCGAAGCCGATGAGGCGCTTGACCGTCAGCGTTTCCTTGAAAAACCGGCGGATCGAAACGTGTGGGCCTTCGGGCGCAGCGGGCGGAAGCACGGCCTCGACACGCGAGCCGTCGGGGAGGCGACCTTCGAGAATGGGCCGGAGCTCGTCGACGTGCTTGCCGACGAACTGCGCCATGTTGCGGAGTGCGGCGGTGAGTGCCTCGCGGCTCTCGAACTTCGCAGGCACGAGCTCGAGCTGACCTTTGCGCTCGATGTAGATCTGATTGGGCCCGTTGATCATCACCTCGCTGACGGTGGGGTCCTCGAGGTATTGGCGAACGGGGTCGAGGAACTGGAGGATGGTCTCCGAAAAGACTTCATTCGGAATGAATGTGGATCCGCCGCTCATTGGGAAAGTTTCATGGTGATGTCTCTTCTTTCGTGAGCGACGCGCGTGCTTCTTCGGCGTGCGCGCCGGTGGGAGCCAGTCGAAGATACTCTCTGAATTGGCCGTCGGCCAAAGCGGGGTCTTTGCCCTGATCGTGCAGGATCTTCGCGAGCGCCCAATGGGGCTCGGGTTCGTTCGGTTTCGCGCCGACGACGAACTCGAGCTCCGTGCGCGCGCGCCCCGCATCACCGATGGCGGCGTAGAGCGTGCCGAGCACGTAACGCACGCGTGAATCGTTCGGGTGCTTTTGCGTGTAGCGCTGCGCGTAGTCGATCGCGAGCTCGTAGCGGCCGTCGCGCACACACACTTTGACGAGCAGCGGGACGACCACACCTTCATCTGCGCCGTGTGCGATGGCGGCTGCGAAATATTGCTCGGCGCGTGTGGTGTCGCCGACGGCGGCGAACGCACGGCCCTCTTCGAGCAGCTTTTGTGGCTCCTCGCCTTTGTGCATGATCGCCAGCGTCTTCGCTGGATCCGGCGCCTGAGACCCACCACCGCACGCGGCGACGAGCAAGAGGCTCGCGGAGAGCGTAGGGACGAGCGGGAACCGAAACGACATCGGCGCCCATGATAGATGATTCTCCTCGCGGAATGGCGTTTCGCGCGCCGGCGTTCGGAACGCATGAGGCCCAGAGTCTTTGCGCTGATCCTTCCCATCGCTGCGTGTCAGTCTCTTTCGAGCAGCGAACCGCCGCGCGTTCCCGTCGCGACGACGCGTGCGGTTCCTCCCATGCGACCCATGGTCGAGCTCGGCGCGCGCACAGGCTCCGTGATCGTGACGACGCATGTGGAGCGGAGGCTCCTCGCATACGTTGCAGACGAGGACGACGCGATGCTGCGCGTGTTCGATATCGACACCGAGCGCGAGCTCACGTCGGTCGTTCTCGAAGGCAAACCTGGACAAATCGTGGCGCTCCCGCATGCGCGCATTGCCGTAGCGTTGCGGGATGTCGGCAAGGTCGCCGTCTTCGAGGGTGTGGGGACGAATGCGTTTCCGTTTCGCGCGGTCGCGAGCCTCGATACGCCGCCCGAGCCGATCGGGCTTGCGCGTTCGCCGGACAACACATCGCTCGTCGTCACGTCGGGTTGGGGGCATGCGCTCACCGTGTTCGACGTCGAGACGCTCGCGCGTCGCTTCGTCGTGGACGTCGCGCGTGAGCCGCGTGGTGTCGCGATCTCCGACGACGGCACGCGCGCGTTCGTGAGCCACGCCGCAGGTGATGCGCTGTCGATCGTGAAGCTCGATGAGCTCTCGGCGAAACCAAAAACGTGGCGTCTCGAAGCGGAGACGTGGACGACAGGATTTCGCGGAGGCGAAGATGGCCCGTTCGCGCGAAAATCCAACAACGCATTCACGGTCGCGATGAGCGTCGAGCCCGCGGGCCGCGTGTTCGT
>JBBSFE010000171.1:0-11045 GCA_038239005.1 Polyangiales bacterium | reverse complement strand
GTCGAAAAAGACCGACCGCTCGCCGCGCGGCGCGCCGGTGTCGCTGACGAGCTCGACTTCGTCTTCACGCAACCCGAAAAGGCGCGCGCCGTGCTCGCGCGGGTTTCCGATCGTCGCCGTGGCGCCGATGAGGAGTGGGCTCGACCCGTGAAAGCGTGCGACGCGCATCAACCGGCGAATCACATTGGCGACGTGCGAGCCGAAGACGCCGCGGTACGTGTGGAGCTCGTCGACGACGACGTATCGCAAATTCTGAAACGTGCGCGCCCACGCGGTGTGGTGCGGAAGAATTCCGGAATGGAGCATGTCTGGATTGGTGACGACGATGCCGCTCCGCTCGCGAGCGGCGCGACGCGCATCGCCGGGTGTGTCGCCGTCGTAGGTGACGACTGCGATGCCGCCACCGGCTTCGGACAAGAGCTCGCGCACCGAAGCCTCTTGATCGCGCGCCAGTGCTTTCGTCGGATAGAAATAAAGAGCGCGCGCATCGCGATCGCGAAGCAGCGCATCGAGGACGGGCAGGTGAAAGCACAAGCTCTTGCCGCTCGCCGTCGGCGTTGCGATGACGAATGGCTTCTTGCGCGCCGCGATCTCGAACGCTTGCGCCTGATGCGCGTAAAGCCGATCGATGCCGCGCGCCGCGAGCGCATGTGCAAGCGCGGGATGGACGCCTTCGGGAATCGGCGCGGTCTTCGCTTCGCTTGCGGCGTAGTCGCGCTCGGCGGCAAAACACGGACGCACGACGTCGCTGCGGAGCCACTCGGCCACGACGGGCTCGAGGCCTTTTTCCACCCGCCACGGGACGTTGGTCGCTTGCATGAGCGCATACTAAACAAATGTATCGTAGTTGGCCAAGCTCGCTTCGCGTGGTAGCCGTTTCCTGCCTTGACCGAGCCCGAGCCGACCCCGCCCGTCGCAGTCCCCAAGCCGGAGACCCCACGGCTCGACGTGCCGCCGGGCGCCGGGAAAATGATCCCAGCCGAAGGCGCGCCTTCCTACCTTTTTCTGGCCATCGTGAGCGTGCTCACGCTCGGCATCGATCTCGGCAGCAAACAGTGGGCAGAGAAGACTCTCGATCTGCGCCCGCCGATGATGGTCGTCGACAAGTACGTCGACTTCATCCTCGCGCGAAACAAAGGCGGCGCCTGGGGTCTTCTTCAAACGACGAGCGAGCTCGTGCGCCGTCCGTTCTTTTTGCTCGTATCGGCGCTCGCGATTGGTTTCATCGTCACGCTCTTCTCGCGTTTGCAACCGCGGCAGCGCGCGCTGAAATGGGGTCTCCCGCTCGTGCTCGGCGGCGCGCTAGGCAACGTGTTCGATCGCATTCACTACGGTTGGGTGATCGACTTCATCGACGTCCACATCACGCGCGGCGGCATGGAGCATCACTGGCCGACGTTCAACGTCGCCGACATCGCGATTTGCGTCGGCGTCGGCCTCATGGCCATCGACATGATGCTCAGCAAACGCACGACGAAAACCATCGCGCCGCCCGCCGCCGCCGCGCTCGAGCCGCCGTCAGAGCCACCGCCCGTCGCGCAAGAGCCCGCGCCCGAGAAGTAACGACATGCGCCCGGAGCTCTTCAAGCTCTTCGGCGTCGGCTTCCCCGCGTACTTCGTCCTCTTACTGACGGGCTTCTTCGTCGCGACCTCGGCCGGCGCGATCTGGGCCAAGCGCATCGGTCGCAACCCGGACGTCATCGTCGATCTCGGTCTCGCGATGCTGCTCGCGGGCGTTGTCGGCTCGCGCGTTCTCCACGTGCTCGCGGATGGATACTTCTGGGACTACGTCCACATGTGCACCGACCCACATGCGGTCGTGTGGCCGCTCGACAAGGCCACGTGCGTCTCCCCCGATTACGGCGGCGTGTGGGACGCCGCAACGAAGCAGTGCCATCCCGGAAGTGCGGATTGTTTCGCGTGGGCGAAGTTTTGGGCCGGAGGTCTGACGTACTACGGCGGCCTCATCGGCGCGTCGATCGCCGCGGTGTACTTGCTGCGTCGCGATCGATTTCCATTTTGGAAGGCCGCCGACATGGCCGGCTTCGCCATCCCCATCGGCCTCGCGTTCGGTCGCATGGGATGTCTCCTCGCTGGTTGCTGCTTCGGCTCGACGTGCGAGCTCCCGTGGTCGCTCTCGTTTCCGGGCCACAGTCCCGCGAGCGAAGCGCAAGCCAAGGCGCTCGTCATCAAGTCGCGCGAGTTGGCGAGCCTTCACGTGCATCCTACACAGATCTACGAGTCGGTCTTGTCGCTCGCGATCGCCGCGCTGTGCCTCGTCGTCGTGCATCCGCGCAAACGCTACGACGGGCAGGTTTTCGCGGTATTTTTGGTGCTCTACGCCGTCGTGCGGTTCGTTCTCGAGTTCTTGCGGCGCGACGATCGCGGCGGGCTTCTGTGGCTCTCGACCTCGCAGTGGATCGGCGTCTTGCTCATCGGCTCGGCGGGCGCGATTCACGCGTCACTTTCTCGCCCGAGGGCCGCCGAGAGCGCATAATGCACGGCGTGAAGAAGCTCGTCGCCGTTTGGTTGCTCGCTGGAGTCGTCGTCTCGTGCTCGCAAGCCGACACGCACCCGGGCGTCATCGGCGACTGCCCCAAGTGCGGCACCATCTTCATCTTCGGCGGCGGCGGCGACTCCGGAACCAACGACGCAACGGTCAACGATACGGGCACGGTCGACACCGGCATCCCCGACACCGGCATCCCCGACACCGGCATCCTCGATACCGGCATCCTCGATACCGGCATCCTCGATACCGGCATCCTCGACACCGGCATCCTCGACACCGGCGGCGGCGGCTAGGTAGTGTGGCGCGCATGAGTGCGCGGATACTGGACGGGAAGAAGCTCGCCGAGGCGGTGCGCGCTTCTGTGAAAGAGCGTGTCGAGCGTTTCGTCGCGGTGGGCGGCCGACCGCCCGGGCTCGATGTCGTGCTCGTCGGCGAAGATCCGGCGAGCGTCGTCTACACGCGCAACAAAGAGAAGGCGGCGCGCGAGGTCGGCATCAACGGCACGCTCCACAAGCTCCCCGCATCGACGACGGAAGCCGAGCTCCTCGAGGTCGTGCGAAAGCTCAACGCTGACGCAGCGACGGACGGAATTCTCGTTCAGCTTCCACTACCGAAATCGATTCGCGACACTGTGATCCTCGACGCCATCGATCCGAGCAAGGACGTCGATGGGTTCTTGCCGATGAACGCTGGTCTCGTTGCAACGGGCCGCTTCGATCGCGCGCTCGTGTCATGCACACCACGTGGCGTGATGAAGCTCATCGAGCTCGCGGGCACCAAGCTCGACGGCCTCCGTGCAGTCGTCGTCGGGCGGAGCAACATCGTCGGCAAACCCGTGGCGCAGCTTCTTTTGGCTGCAAACGCGACGGTGACGATCGCGCATTCACGCACGCACGATCTTGCAAGCGTGTGTCGTGAAGCGGACGTGCTCGTCGTCGCGGTGGGGCGCGCTCAAATGGTGCGCGGTGATTGGATCAAACCCGGCGCGGTCGTGATCGACGTCGGGACGAATCGCAACGCCGAAGGAAAGCTCGTCGGCGATGTTGCGTTTGACGAAGCGGTGCAAGTCGCGAGCGCCATCACACCGGTGCCCGGAGGCGTCGGTCCGATGACGATCGCGTGCTTGCTCGAAAACACTCAGCTCGCCGCAGAACGCCGAGGCTAATCGGTCGAGACCTACTGAACCCAGCGACCCGGGACGCGGTACCAACCCGACGGGCCTTGCGCCCAGTGATCGGCTTCCCAGCGATAACCCGAGCGCGCAGCCGACCAGCGGCCGCCAACCCACACGTGGTTATAGCCGTTCCAGTGCCAGTAACCCGGAATCCACACCGCGCCGCCCCAAGGGACAGCGGTGCGAACTTCGGTGATGACGGGCGGCGGCTGGCTCTGAACGTAGACCGGCTGCGCCATTGGCGGCGGCGGCTGGTAGACGACTTGCGTTTGCGGAGCTGCCCAACGCCAGTGACCTTCGACGAACGACCACTGACCACCGACGGCGGTCCAGCGAGCGGGCTCCCAAACCATGCCGTTGTTCGGGGGCTCGGCCCAGTGACCTTGAATCCAAGCGTGCTGGCCGTAGCGCCAGGCCCAGTGACCACCGATCCACATGTGATTTGCGGAGGGCTGAATGGTGCGGACTTCGACGCGCGGCGGAGGCGGTGCGAGGCTGACGCGAACCTCGGGCACGACGTATTGCGCCTGCGCGGCTCCGGCGACCGAAAATATCACCGCGGCAGCAGCGACCGCAGCAGCAACCTTGAACGACTTGAGCATTGGAAACCCTCCGAGGTCTTTTGGACGAGGCGCCATCCTACTTCATTCAACCGACGCGTAAACCTCACAAAATGCGGTCTAAGAGCCGATCGAGGGCGTCGAGATCCGCATACGGAACGACGACTTCGCCACGATTTCCGCGATCGCGCACCTCGACCTTGGTGCCGAGCGCGCGTGTGAGGCGCGCCTCGAGATCACGGATGGATGCGACCTTCACGGAGTCGGGCGCAATCGCCTTGCCACGCGCGGCGCGCGAGCCACGAACGAGCGCTTCGGTCGCGCGCACGCTGAGCTTCTGACGAACGATGCGGTCGGCGAGGGCTTCGAGCTTCTTCGGATCCGTTTCGCCGAGGAGTGCGCGCGCATGACCTTCGGAGAGCTCGCCCGTGACGACGCGCTGGCGCACGCGCAAGGGGAGCTTCAAGAGGCGCAGACTGTTGGTGACCGTCGTGCGATCTTTTCCAACGCGCTTCGCAAGCGCTTCTTGCGTGTAACCGTGCTCGGTCGTGAGGCGGTCGAGGGCTTCGGCGAGCTCGACGGCGTTCAAGTCTTCGCGCTGCACGTTCTCGACGAGCGCGAGCTCGAATGCTTTGGCCGGCGAGACGTCTTTGACGACGACGAGCACTTCCTTCAAGCCCGCCTTCTGCGAGGCGCGCCAGCGGCGCTCGCCGGCGACGATCTCGAAACGATCGCCTTGGCCTTTGCGCACGACGATGGGCTCGAGCAAGCCGTGCTCGCGAATCGAGCCCGCGAGATCGTCGAGAGCTTGCGGCGCGAAGTACTGACGCGGCTGGCCCTTTTGCGGAACGATTTTCTCGATCGGGCACGAAAAAACGCTTTTGTCGCCGTAGCCGGCTTTGGGCGCGGCGATCGGCAGG
Organism: Polyangiales bacterium; assembly: GCA_038239005.1. Taxonomy (GTDB): domain Bacteria; phylum Myxococcota_A; class Polyangia; order Polyangiales; family Polyangiaceae; genus DASXHD01. The sequence goes on along the minus strand of JBBSFE010000171.1, from coordinate 5,879 downwards.
AGCGAATCGAGCCCCATGCCGAGCGCGCGGCGCTTGTTCGGGGCGTCAGCCATGCAGGAGCTCGCGCGCGAGCGACAGGTATCCCTGCGCGCCCTTCGACTCCACATCGTAGAGGAGCGCGGGCTTGCCGTGCGACGGCGCCTCGCTGAGCCGAACATTGCGTGGGATGACCGACTCGAACACGAAAAAGTGCTTCTTCACTTCTTCGGCGACTTGATGCGCGAGGTTGTTGCGCGGGTCGAACATCGTCAAGACGACGCCTTGCACTTCGAGCTCGGGGTTGGTGCTCGCCTTCACGCGATCGATCGTCGCCATCAAATTCGTGAGGCCCTCGAGCGCGTAGTACTCGCACTGGAGCGGGACGAGCACGTGCGTCGCCGCGGTGAGCGCGTTTATCGTCAAGAGGCCAAGCGACGGCGGGCAATCGATGAGAACGTATTCGTACGTCTTGCTGGCGACCATGTTCGCGAGCGCGTTCTTCAACTTGTGTGCGCGATCTTTGTCGTCGACGAGCTCGAGCTCGGCGGCCGCGAGGTCGGTCGTGGAAGGGGCGATGTCGAGGTGCTTGATCGCCGTCTTCAAGATGACGTCTTCGAGCGTGTTGCGCCCGATGAGTGCATCATACACGCTTTTCTCGACCGTCCGCGGGCGGATGCCGACGCCGCTCGACGCGTTGGCCTGCGGATCGAAATCGAGAAGGAGGCATGAGTGCTCGGCCGTTGCGACGCTCGCTGCGAGGTTCACGGCCGTCGTGGTTTTCCCGACGCCGCCTTTCTGATTCACGACGGCGATGACGTGCACTTGATCGCTCTGCTTCCGTGCGCGCTTCACCACGCGGCGCTTCTAACATTCTTATCGTGTTTTTTGGACGCGCCGAGCGCATGTCGTATGGTGTCGGCAGATGTAGGATAACTTCTTCGGAGATGATCCATGGGCGTTCCCAAAAGTTACAGGTCCCTTCAAGAGTTCGAGCGCGAGGAGCTTGGTCGCGACTCGCAAGCGGGCTTCAACCTCGATGACCTCATTCATGAGGCCACATTCGGTTCGAGCGACATGCTCTTCGACGACACCGTCGATGAATACGATCCGTCCGAAGACGACGACGACGCTTAGACGTACCACCCACTTACTCGTCGATCGCTTCCTCCCGCGGTCGCCGAGCTCACGCAGTTTGCCCTCGCAGGATCGCCTCCCTGCGAGGGTTTTTTTTCGGGTGATTTACGGCTACGGTGCGCCTCCTCATGCAGGTCAGCACCAAGCGCGTTTCTCCAGTCATGCTCGAAGTGTCGGTGCAGATCCCGGCGGACGCAGTCAAAACCGAAATCGACAAGGCGTATCAAACGCTCGCGCGCACGGCGCGCCTCCGCGGGTTTCGCCCGGGCAAAGCCCCGCGTGAAGTGCTCGCGCGCGTGTATGGCACCCAGATCCTCGGCGATGTCGTCCAGACGATCGTCAACACCACGCTGCCGAAAGCGCTAAGCGAAAATAACGTCATCCCGATCACGACGCCCAACGTCGAGCCCGGAAAGATCGACGCGAAAGAATCTTTTTCGTACGTCGCGCGCTTCGAAGTGACGCCCGACGTGGAAGAAGTGAAGCACGAAGGCTTCGAGCTCTTTCGACCCAAAGCCGAAGTCACCGACGCCATGGTGGAGGAAGAGCTCGAAGCGATTCGCGCTCGTCACGCCACACTGAAGACGCCCGAGCCCGCACGCGCAGCCAAGAGCGGCGATGTCGTCACGATCGATTTCAAAATTTCGATCGACGGCAAAGAAGTGAAAGACGGCGGAGGGCAGGGCGTGCAAATCGAAATCGGCGCGGGCCAAGCGCTCCTCGAGATCGACGCCGCGCTCATCGGCAAGTCGACCGGCGACAGCTTCGACGTCGAGACGAAGTTCGCGGCGAACCACCCGCGCGCCGACTTCAAAGACAAGACCGGCAAGTTCGCCGTGACGGTGACCGACATCAAAGAGCGCGCTCTCCCCGCGCTCGACGACGAGCTCGCCAAAGACGCGGGCAGCTTCCAAACGCTCATCGAGCTCCGCGTCGACGTGCACACGAAGCTCGAAAAGATGATGAAAGACCGCTCGGACATGGCCCTCGCCGAGCAAATCGTCCAAAAGCTCAACGACGCCAACCCGCTCGATTTGCCGCCGTCACTCGTCGAGCAGCAAGCGCGCGTGCTCGAGCAAGAAATCGCGATGACGGCGCGCCGCACCGGCCAGCGCCTCACGCAAGAACAGCTGAATGGCATGCACGCAGAAATTCACGCCGACGCCGAGAAAAAGGTCCGCGCGGGTTTGCTCATGGCCGCGATCGCGAAGAAGCTCGAGATGAAGGTCACCGACGAGGACATGGAAAAAGGCATGGCCGAGCTCGCCGCCGATTCCGGGAAGAACATCGCCAAGCTCAAGGTCGAGTACCGTGAGAAGAACAAGCGCGACATGCTCATCGGAATGATTTTGGAGGACAAAATCCTCGACTACTTGGAAACGAAGTCCAAGATCACGGACGGCACGCCTCCAGAGCTACCTGAAAAGGCAGTTGAAAAAGCCGAGCCCGAGCCCAAAAAGAAGAAGACCAAATGACGCGACCCAAAAATCGGGACCAGGCGATCGCCACCATCGAGCGCAACAAGGCCGCCATCGAGGCGTTCATTCCGTACCCGACCGTCGTCGAGACGACGCATCGCGGCGAACGCAATTGGGACATCTTCAGTCGTCTTCTAAAGGACCGTATCGTCTTCCTAGGGACCGAAATCAACGATGACGTTTCGAACATCATCATTGCTCAGTTCCTCTTTTTGGAGAGCGAGGATCCGGACAAAGACATCATGCTGTACGTGAACTCACCCGGCGGCGTGATCACGAGTGGTCTCGCGATCTACGACACCATGCAGCACGTGCGTTGCCAGGTCGCCACGACGTGCCTCGGCATGGCCGCATCGATGGCCTCGGTGCTCCTCACGGCGGGGCAAAAGGGCAGGCGAATGGCGCTCCCCAACGCCCGCATCATGATTCACCAGCCTAGCGGCGGCGCGCGCGGGCAAACGACGGACATCGAGATCATGGCTCGCGAATCGCGCCACCTCAAAGACGTCCTCGTCGACATCTACGCGACGCACACAGGTCGGTCGAAGGAGCAAATCCACAAGGACATCGACCGCGATTACTGGATGGGGTCGACTGCCGCGAAGGAATACGGCCTCATCGATGACATGCTGGCGCCCAAGGCCAAGGGTTCGAAAGATTGACAAACCAAGCGCAAGCGCTTGAATGAGGCATCGGCGCGCGCAGCGCCGGAACAGGCAAACGAGCGATGTCGGGAAACCGTCGAGACGATCACCAGAACGGGAATTTGAACTGTTCGTTCTGCGGTAAATCGCAGAAAGAGGTGAAAAAGCTCATTGCGGGGCCCACCGTCTACATCTGTGACGAGTGCATTGGCCTCTGTAACGACATCATCGCCGAAGAGGTCGAGAAGGAAGAGCCTTACGCGTCGTCGCATCCGGTGCCGAAGCCGAGCGAGATCAAATCGATCTTGGACGACTACGTCATCGGCCAAGAGCGCGCGAAGAAGGTCCTCGCGGTCGCGGTTCACAATCACTACAAGCGCATCGACAGCAAAGTCGCGGGCGATGACGTCGAGCTCGCGAAGTCGAACATCTTGCTCCTCGGCCCGACGGGCAGCGGCAAGACGCTGCTGGCGCAAACGCTCGCGAAGATTTTGAGCGTTCCGTTCGCCATCGCCGACGCGACGACGCTCACCGAAGCGGGCTACGTCGGCGAAGACGTCGAGAACATCATCGTCCAGCTTTTGCAGAACGCCGATCACGACGTCGAGCGCGCGCAACGCGGCATCGTCTACATCGACGAGATCGACAAGATCAGCCGAAAGAGCGACAACCCCAGCATCACGCGCGATGTGTCGGGCGAAGGCGTGCAGCAGGCGCTCTTGAAGATCATCGAGGGGACGATCGCGAACGTGCCGCCGAAGGGCGGCCGCAAACATCCCCAGCAAGATTTCCTGCAGATCGACACCACGAACATCCTCTTCATCTGCGGCGGCGCGTTCGTCGGGCTCGAGCAAATCGTCCAGCGGCGCATCGGCCAGCAGACGATGGGCTTCTCGGCCGACATCAAGTCCAAGAAAGACTTCAAGCTCGGCGAGCTGCTCGAGCAAGTTCAACCGGAAGATTTGCTGAGGTTCGGTTTGATCCCCGAGTTCATCGGCCGCTTGCCCGTCTTGGCGACGCTCCACGAGCTCAACGAAGAAGCGCTCGTCGATATCCTCACGAAGCCGAAGAACGCGCTCGTGAAGCAGTACCAAAAGCTCTTCGAGATGGACGGCGTGAAGCTCAAGTTCACGAAGGGCGCGCTTCAGGCCGTCGCCAAAGAAGCGCTCGCACGCGCAAGCGGCGCACGCGGTCTGCGCGCCATCCTCGAGCACGCGATGCTCGACATCATGTACGACATCCCGTCACGAAGCGGCATCAAGGAAGTCATCGTGAACGAGGACGTGATCAGCAAACACGAATCGCCGATCATCGTTTACCAAAAAGAAGCCGAGCTCGCCTGACGACATGTTTTTCCGCAATACCGAGGACGAAAAGAGCCCTCAACGCCGCAAGGCCATTCCGCTTCTCCCGTTGCGAGACATCATCGTGTTCCCCCACATGGAGAGTCAGCTCTTCGTAGGGCGCGAGCGATCGATCAACGCACTCGACGCAGCGATGGCCGCGGGCAAAGAGATTTTCCTCGCCGCTCAGAAAAACGCGAAGACCAACGAGCCCACACCCGAGGACATCTTCGCGGTCGGCACCATCGGCATGGTCAAGCAGCTCCTCCGCTTGCCCGACGGCACGGTGAAAGTCATCGTCGAAGGCCGCAAGCGCGCGACGGTCAAAAAGTACGTCCAAACCGACGAATTCTTCTTGGTCGAGGTCGTCGAGATCGAAGAGACCGCGCGCACCGGCGTCGAAGTCGAAGCGCTCATGCGCAGCGTGCAGGCGGCGTTCGAGATGTACGTGAAGCTGAACAAAAAAGTTCAGCCCGAAGTCTTGATGGGCGTGCAGACGATCGACGACCCTGCGCGTTTGTCCGACGCCATCGTCGCGTGCTTGCCCACGATCAAGCTCGCCGATCGCCAGGCGCTCCTCGAAGCCGACGACGCCGTGAAGCGTCTCGAGCGTTTGCACGAATTGATGCAGGCCGAGATCGAGATCCTGCAGGTCGAGAAAAAGATTCGTTCGCGCGTCAAAAAGCAGATGGAGAAGACGCAGAAGGAATATTACCTCAACGAGCAGATGCAGGCGATCCAGCGAGAGCTGGGCGGCGAGCGCGACAAGAACGAAATCCAAGAGCTCGAAGAGCAGCTCAAGTCGAAGCGGATGAGCAAAGAGGCCTCCGCTAAAATCAAAAAGGAGCTGAAGAAGCTCGAGATGATGCACCCGACGTCGGCCGAAGCCACGGTGGTGCGCAACTACGTCGACTGGATTTTGAGCCTGCCCTGGTACGACAAGAGCGACGAGAACTTCGACTTGAAGGGCGCCGAGACGATCCTCGACGAGGATCACTACGGCCTCAAGAAAATCAAAGAGCGCATCATCGAGTACCTCGCTGTGCAGGCGCTCACGAAGAAGCTACGCGGGCCGGTGCTGTGTCTCGTGGGGCCGCCGGGTGTCGGCAAGACATCGCTCGCGAAATCGATCGCGCGCTCCACGGGGCGCAAGTTCGTTCGCCTCGCGCTCGGCGGCGTCAGAGACGAAGCGGAGATCCGCGGGCACCGGCGCACGTACATCGGCGCGATGCCCGGGAAGATCATCCAAAGCTTGAAGAAGGCCGGCACGAGCAACCCGGTGTTCTTGCTCGACGAGGTCG
>JBBSFE010000170.1:0-11192 GCA_038239005.1 Polyangiales bacterium | reverse complement strand
TGGTGATGATGACTGCACGATGTCAGTGCGATTCGCCGCCACCGCAAAACCCGACGTGGGAAACACTCGCGACCGGATTGCCCGCGGCGCTCATGTCGGTCGACGGCACATCATCGGTCAACGTCTACATGGCGGGCGCTGACAAAGGCGGCGGCCCGCTCGTCCTTCACTACGATGGCCAAGCGTGGACACGCCTTGCAACGGGTTTCACGGGCGATTTGTGGTGGGTGCACGCGTTCGCGAACGGGCCGACGTTTTTTGGCGGCGCCAACGCGATGATCCTTCGCTACGACGGCACGACGTTCGAGCGCCTCCTCGTCCCGAACGCGCTCTCGCGCCAAACGATCTATGGCATGTGGGGCACGAGCCCGACGGACGTCTATGCGGTCGGCGGCGCGGCAGGTCGCGAAGGTTTCATCTGGCACTTCGACGGCACGAGCTTCACGTCGATCGATCTCCCACTCGACGTGCCACGTCTCGGCAACGGCGAAGCACCCGGCATGTTCAAGGTCTGGGGCGAAGGTAGCGATGTGTGGGTCGTCGGCGGCGCGGGCGCGATCCTCCACAAATCGGGAACCGATCCATTCGCTGTCGTTCCGAGCTCCACGGGCGACACGCTCTTCACGGTGAACGGCGGTGGCGGCGCGGTCGTCGTCGTCGGCGGGTCGAGCAACGGGATCGCGCTCCTCGGAGGACTGAATGGCTTCAAGAACATTTCGCCGACATCGGCGAGCTTGATCCAAGGCGTGTACGTCGGACCGAGCGGCGAAATGTGGGCGAGTGGCGAGAACGGCTCGATCTACACGCTCGAACAAGGCCAGCTCTCGCCCGTCGACACCACACTCTCTCTCACAGTCGGCTCTCTTCACTCCACGTACGTCGACGAAACCGGCGGCGTGTGGTCGGTCGGTGGCAACGTGCTCACCGCCGCGCTCGACGGCGGCGCGGCGATCCATCGCGGCAATTTCATTCCGCCGATCGTGCTCTCGACTGCCGATGCCGGTACCGACGGCGACGCCGCACCTCCCGCCGTTTGCCCCGACGCAGTAATCAACGTCGCGTCGACGAAGTCCGTGGCGCGCCGCTGGGACGAACAAATGCTCGCGTCGATTCGCCGCGATCTCCCGCGGCCTACGGTGCATGCGCGTAACCTCTTCCACGTGTCGGCGGCGATGTGGGATGCATGGGCCGCGTACGACACGGTCGCGAAGGGCGTCTTCGTCAAAGAAAAACAAACCGCCTCCGATGCCTCGCTCGCGCGAAACGAAGCCATCAGCTACGCCGCCTATCGCGTGCTCCTCGATGGCTACAGCAAAGCGATCGGCGGACCCATCGATGTCGCGTGTTACCGCGCCGTCATGCAGAACCTCGGTTACGATCCCGACGACGCCATCGACACGGGCGCGACGCCGCGTGCGCTCGGCAATCGCATCGGCGAGGCCATCAACCTTGCGCGCACCACGGACGGCGCAAATCAGAGCGCAAACTACGCCGATCCAGTTCCGTATGTTCCGGTGAACGCGGCGCTCGTCGTCGATGATGTGGGCACGACGCTCGTCGACCCCACACAGTGGCAACCGCTCAACCTCGCCGTCGCCGCGACGCAAAACGGAATCATCGTGCCCGCCGGCATCCAGGGATACATCGGCTCGCAGTGGGGAGGCGTGACGCCGTTCGCCATGACGCGCGCCTCCGCAGCAGATCCATGGCACGACGCAGGCCCCGCGCCCATCATCGATGCTGCCATGAGCGCGTTCGTAGAAGAGGTCATCGAGCGATCGAGCGAGCTCGATCCGATCGATGGCGCGATGATCGACACCTCACCGGGCGCGTATGGAAACAACACGCTCGGCGCGAACGACGGCACGGGCCGCGCGCAGAATCCGAGCACGAGCGCGCCGTACGCATCGCAAATGGTCCCGCGCGGAGATTTCGGTCGCGCCCTCGCAGAGTTCTGGGCGGATGGTCCGAGTAGCGAAACGCCTCCCGGCCACTGGAACGTCATCGCGAACCTCGTCGCCGATTCGCCGGGGTTTGGCTTTCAGCTCTTCGGAACCGGACCGGCGCTCGAAGCGCTCTCGTGGGACGTCCACGTGTACCTCGCGCTCAACGGCGCCGTTCACGACGCCGCGATCACTGCGTGGGATCAGAAACGACGCACGACCACCGTGCGCCCCATCTCGCTCATTCGGTGGATGGGCGAAAACGGAACCTTGCCCACTGTGCCAGGCGTCATCGAGCCGATCACCGACGCATCGAGCGCGCCCGGCGCGAGGCACGAGCACCTCGCGCTCTACAAAGGACAGATGGCCATCCGCGCGTGGCGCGGCGAGCCGAGCGCTCGCACGAAACAGACCTCGGGCGTCGGCTGGATTCGCGCGGTCGACTGGATGCCATACCAGCGCCGCACGTTCGTGACGCCGGCCTTTCCGGGTTTCATCTCGGGCCACAGCACGTTCAGCCGTGCAGCCGCCGAAGTGCTCACGACGCTCACCGGCTCGCCATATTTTCCTGGCGGCCTCGGCGAATACGTACTTCCGAAAGACACATGGCTGACGTTCGAAGTTGGCCCGTCAGCCGACGTTCACCTGCAATGGGCCACGTTTTACGATGCAGCAGATCAAGCAGGCCAATCGCGCGTTTGGGGCGGTATCCACATCTCCGCCGACGACTTTGCCGGCCGAAAGCTCGGAAGCCTCGTCGGCACCGACGCGATCACGCTTGCCTCGAAATACTTCGACGGAACGGCCAACTGAGGACATTGTACTTGGATGCTTATTCGTAACCTTCTCGCTTGTTCACTTGCCGCATCGTTCGCCGTGCTGGGCTTGTCCGACCGCGCCGCGCACGCGTGTGGCGGCTGTTTTCGACCGACACAGACGGTGAGCGTCGTCGATGCGCACCGCATGGTGTTCTCGGTCTCGAAGGAGCAGACGATTCTCTGGGACCAGTTCACGTATAGCGGCAACCCTTCCGAATTCGCCTGGGTGCTCCCAGTGCACGCGGCGGGCATCCAAGTCGACCTCGCACACGACGAGTTCATCAGTGCGATCGACGCGTACACGTCGCCGGTGATTACGGGGCCCGCGCCGCAAAGCAGCGGTGGCTTCGGATGCAGCAGCGCGAATAGCTTCGCCGCGCCGGGCGACAACAGCAACGGCGGCGTTCAAGTCATCAATCAACAAGTCGTGGGCCCCTACGAAGTCGTTACGCTTCGGTCGACCGACTCGGGCGCGCTCGAAACGTGGCTCGCTTCGCACAACTACGAAATCTCCGATTCGGTGAAGCCGACGATCGCCGCATACGTCGGCGATGGTTTCGATTTTCTCGCGCTTCGTTTGCTCCCTGGCTACGGCGTCGGCGCGATGCAGCCCGTGCGCGTCGTCACACAAGGGGCTGACCCAACGCTTCCGCTTCGCATGGTGGCCGCGGGCGTCGGCTCGAACGTCAGCATCCTCCTTTATGTGATCTCCGAGGGTCGATACGAGACGGCGAACTTCAACAACACCCAAGTCGATTTCTCAAAGCTCGAGTGGAACAAAAACACGGCGAGCTCGAACTACGACACGCTCGTGCAAACCGCGATGACGAGCGGCGACGGGCGCAACTTCGTCGTCGAGTACGCGGGCCCGCTCGGCCCAAACTTTCAGTACACGTACTATCAAGGCGCGATCTCGGCACAGAAGTGCGCATACACGTCGATTCACGGAACCGATTTCGCGACCATCAACCCGTTCGGTGATGGCGGCGAGTCGGAGGCGGGCACGGACGACAGCGGCGCGGACGACGGCGGCGTCGAGGCCGGCCAAGACGACGCAGGAACGACCGACGCCGGAACGGGCGACGGCGGAAGCCCGCTCGGGCGTCCGTACGATCAATGCAACTTCGATGATCTCACGTCGGCGACGGCGACCATGAACCCGAGCGACATCGTCGTGACGCGACTTCGCGCGAACTTGAACGTCAGCGCGCTATCGCAAGATCTCGTCATTCGCGCCGCGGCCGATCAATCGCCGTATTCGAACTTGCACAATGCATCCGCCACCGGAGATGGGTGCAGCACCGCCGACTCGCCACCCGATAGCGGCGTGGTCATCGTCGGACTCGGCGCGATGGCGCTCCTTCTCATCGCGCGCAAGCGCCATGCGGCTTAGGCTTTTCGCGCTCGTTTGCGTCGCGTGTGGGCCGGGCGCGCCGGGAACGCTGACGGTCGGCGTGCAAGGTGAAGCGCTCGATGGTTGGCTCCAAAGCCTTCACGTCGTGACGACGGTCGACGGACAAACCGAAACCGACGAAGTGTTCCACGCGTCTCGAGCCGATTTATTTCCGCAAGAGATCAAGATCGACGCCCGCGGCAATGCGAAAGCAAACGTGGCAGTGCGCGTCGAAGGTTTCATCACCGACGATCCATCGGCGAGCTCGCCCGTGATCGTGCGCACCGCTCGAACGACGATGCCACGAGCGCCAGCGAACGATCTACTTCGCGTGCGCCTCGACACGTGGTGCGTGACGAGCCCTCCAGCCGGCGGCCTCGCCGGGCCGACATGCACGGCGCCCGGCCAAACGTGCATCGCCGGATCGTGCGTCGGCGATGGCATCGATCCGTCGAACCTCGAAATCTACTCCGCCAATTGGGCGCTCGACACGCCCGATGCATGCCGGCCCGCAAATCCAGGCGCGCCGGTGATCGTCGTCGGCCAAGGCCAGACCGACTACTTGCCTCTCGCGGACGGACAAACGCTCCAAGCGCAAACCGGTCCGCAAGGTGGCCACCACATTTGGATCGCTCTCCGAATGCAGAACCTCAAACAATCCGGCTCGACGACGACCGTCACGGCGAGCGTGCCCGGCACCGGCGCGACCGTGTCACCGTATGCGGTGGTGTTCACGTTCGACCCGGACGAAGGCGGCTTCTGCAAGCTCTACGGCCTTCGCTTCCAGCTCGACGCCAACAACGCCGACCTCTCGCAATTCCTCGGTCACCCGCTCGACGTGAAAGTCGAAGTCCACGACGTCCTCGGCGAAGCCGGCTCGGGCACCGTGCACCTCAACATCGACCCGAACGTGCTGCCGCTGTGATGCGTGTCGAAACTAGAGCGGCCCGCCGAGGCCCAACTGGAATCCGCCGCCCGCGAGGGGCGTCGCGAATGGGGTGATCGAATCCACCGGATCGTGAATTTGGCCCTTCTTCATTCCCATCGTGCCGAGGAACGACGTCGTGAAGCCGACGGTGCCGCCGATCGACATCGCGAGAAACGCATCGGCGGGTTTGCTGCCGTGCGAGGTGAGCGCAATCAACGCGGCGATCGCCATGCCCGACGTCCAGCTGGCGTCGATGATGTGCACGCGCAAGCTACTCGGTGACATCGCGAGCGCTGTGACGACGCCGAGCGCCGCGCCGCCCACGCCGCCGATCGCCGAAGCAAGACCGACGTCGCGGTTGCCTTGGCGATCCCAAGAGCGATGTACGGCGCCGACGATGCTTCCGGCCAAGAGCCCGCCGAAAAGCCCGGTCGTGCCGACCCAACCTGCGCGGCCCGTCGTCGTGCGTGTGAGCGCGGCGATGACGACGCCCGAGACGAGGCCGACGCTTGCGGTTCCGAAAACCCATGCGGCGTCTTTGAAGAGCGTGTGAAACGATTCGGTCGTGCGATTGCTCGACCACTCGTTGAGAGCGATGCCTTCGCCGAGCCCGAGCAAGATGCCCGTGCTCACGACTTCTGCGTCGCCGCGTTTGAGCGGCAACATCGTCGTGACCACGGCAGTTGCGGCGGCCCCGAGCGCGGAGAAGGCCGGCACGACGAGCGCGGCTTCGATCGGCGGAATGCTCGCGTATACGTTGTCGGCGCGCGGCGCGGCCTCGAGAAACACCGCGAGCGTTCCGGCGTAGACGCTCGTCGTGACGTAGAGCGACGCGAGCTCGTCGCCCGTGGAATCGCGCTTCGATTTCGGCGGATCGGCGTGGGCAGTCGATGCTGTGGTCGAGCTCGAAAGCACAACGGCGGTCGCGAGAAAAAGAGCGCGGCGCACGGGCTCATCCTAGTCCATCATTAACTGCGTGCGGTTTCGTTTCGCGGCTCTCCTCGTTCTCACGGCGTGCTCATCATCGGCGATCACGCCCGTTCGCGCGGTCGTGGCGGCGTCGCCACCCAAAGACGACGGGCGCGCATCCGAAGGCGGCGGCGGCGGCGACGAGCACGCGGCCGCGCTCGAAGAGCTGAAGATATCGGAGCTCTCGGGTCGCATCGACAAGCAAGGCTCCGTGCGCATTCCCCTCCCCGACGCATCGCACTGGATGCGTGTGAAGTTTTGGGGCGTGCCGACGCTGCTCGGGTTTCGTTATGGGCAAGGTCACCACGCGGTCGTCGGCGGCGCCATCACGCACGTTCCCGACAACAAGGTCCCCGGCGCGTGTGCGCAGAGCTTCGAGAAGTGGGCGCTGCCGCTCATCGACGCATACGACATCGACATCCAACGCTCGCCCCCGACGGCGTCGCCCTGGCAAGACGGAAAAATCGCGGAGATCGAATCGCTCGACGCGAAAGCAGCGACCGTCGTCGAACGCGGCATGCACATGATCGCGTACGCCGTGTATCCCGCGTGGGCGGGCGCCTGCCTCGTGATCGGCGTTGCGGTGCCCGCGCGTGACGGCGAACGCGAGCGCGCCGCTGCCGTGCGCGACAGGTTCGTGCGCGAGGTGTTTCCGAAGGTGGAAATCATCCGCGCGACCGAGCCTCCCGACCGCTTCTAGAAGAAAACCAGATCGCGTACGCTACCCGGCGATGAGCGACGGCGAAGCGACGTGTTCGAGTTGCGGTGCGATCGTGAAAGCGCCGCCGGGCGCTACGAAGTGTCCTTACTGCGGGATGCACGTCGACATTCCAGTGGGCACAACCGCGGCCTCGGGAGGTGGCGCGCCTCCAGCGGCGAATCCGTTCGCCGAAGAAGAGCGCTGGCAGCCCCAGCAACGCGAGGCAGAGCGACGTCGCGATTCGTCTCCACCGCCTTCTTCTTCTTCTTCGTCGTCCGCGGGCTCGATCGTGGTCGTCGTCATCATCGTTGCCGCCGTCGCGCTCGTCGCGGCGATCGTCGTTGCGGGCATGAAGTCCAAGAAGAAGACCGACGCGCGCGCCGAACGAAAATCTTCTGCGGCCTACACGAGCAAGACCACAGCGAAGACGTCGCCGCCCACGCCGGCGTACGTCGACTCGATTCCGATCACATCGTGTCGATGCGTATTCGGCGACGGGCAATCGACACCCCAAGTCACGCTCACTCTTCGCGCCGCACCGACTTCGGATCCTTCGCGTGCGGTGTCGCTCGGCATCGAGCGCGTGAATGGATTCATGACGGAGACGAAGTCGGTGAACTTCACCGTGCCCGACGGCGCAGTCTTCGCGAACGCTCCACCACCGCGTTTGGGCGTCGCATGCGATACGGGCGTCTACGCGCTCGTCGCGGACAAAACGGTGACCGGCTGGTCGTCCGTGAACGGCCAATGGAAGTGGACGGCCACGCTTCCGTCATCGATGGTCGACGGCGCTGACGCAAGCGTACCGCCACCAACGCCGGGGACCACGTTCACGAGCTCCTGCTCGCCGCTATCGGTCCAAAACGGCACAATGAGCGTGGCGCTCGCAAACGGCAAGCACGCGTCGGTCTCGCTCCGAGACGGAAAGTTGAAGTAGGCTTCGGGCATGGGCATCAAGCTCTCGGTCGCGGCCAGGACCGACGTGGGCAAAGTCCGCACGAACAACGAAGACTCGTTCGTCGTCGCGGATCTCAATCGCGGCGATCGCTCGACGATGGATGCAGCCACGGACTTCAACGTGACGGAGCGCGGCGTTCTTCTCGCCGTATCCGACGGCATGGGCGGTGAAGCGGCCGGCGAGGTCGCGAGCGCGCTCGTCGTCGAAACGCTGCGTCGCGTGCTCGCCGAAAACGCCCCCCAATCAGAAGAGAGCAAGACGGCCATCACGAAGCTCATCGAGAACGCGGTCATCAAGGCGAACGAAGAAGTTTTCGCCGCCGCAAAAGATCCGGGTAAGCGCGGCATGGGCGCGACGCTCACCGCGATTTACGTCAACGGGCCCGAGGCCTACATCGCCGAAATCGGCGACTCACGCGCCTACTTGCTTCGCGGCCGCCGCATGCGCCAGATGACGCGCGACCAAAGCTTCGTGCAGCTTCTCCTCGACAGCGGCGCCATCAGCGAAGAAGAAGCGAAAAACTACCCGCACAAGAACATCATCTTGCAGGCGCTCGGCCAGCAGAAAAACCTGAACGTCGCGCTCGGCAAGCTCACGCTGCGCCGAAACGATCGCCTCCTCATCTGCTCGGACGGCCTCTCGAACAAAGTCACACCCGACGAGATGCACGACATCCTCGGCGAGGGCCCTTCGCTCGCCGACGCATGCACGAAGCTCATCGACCTCGCGAACGATCGCGGCGGCGACGACAACTGCACGGTCGTGATCGCGCAAGCCCTCGGCGACGAGCTCGAGATTCACCGCGACGAAGAGACCGTCACGCAAACGTTCGAGGTCGTGAAAGCCGGCCCCAACACCGACATCAAATCGGACCACCCGCCCGCAGTCGTCGCCGTCGCGCCGCCGGCCACGCTCCCCGACACCATCCCGCCGGCGGCCATCCTGCCTGAGCCCGTATCCACCGCAGAAGACGCCGCCGACCGCAAATCACGTCCGCTCCAGCTCGCCGTAGCCGCGATCATGATGCTCGTGATGATCGGCGTCTTCTATTTCATCTTCAAAGACTAGCGCGCGGCGTGCTCGACACGCGTCACGCGCTTGTGGGATATCGGATACGTCGCGTTCACGTCGGACAGGTCGAGCGCAATGCCATCGACCTTGTCTTCCTAGCGCTGGTGAATGCCTTCACCTGCGCCCGCGCCGTGTGCGGATCGACATCTCAGCAGACCAGATCGTGCCATCGATCCTGCTTCGTAATGACGCTTCTCACGACGCGCCGCTTGTCAGTGCTGAAGTTCCGGTAGGCAACTGGCGACCGTTGCCGATCGGGATAGACGCATCGCGCGTTACGGCGTTCTCGTCGCCACGTAGATTTCCTCTTGGCCGCTGGCGTTCGATGTGACGTATAGCGTGCAGCGGTCACTTGAGATGTACGAGGGGTGAACAACCGCTCCACTATTGAGCTCGGTGACAGGACGAAGATCGGAGAACGGGTCGCTCGGATGATCGCGTCGCCACCATGATCGTTGTTAGATCGCGCGAAAAATAGATTGCCAGGTCGTCCCTGGTGACGACCGGATAATTGTCATCCAAAGCCGATGCCAGCTCATCGATATGAGTGGGCGTTTGGAACATTCCGCCGGAACGCGCAGATCGCCAGAGGTCATAGCTTCCCTGAGACGGCGTTCGATCAGAGGCGAAATAAAGCACTTCACCGTCTTCACGCAAGTAGCCACGAACCTCCTGATTCACCGAGTTCACGTTGGCAAGGTGCTGAGGCGGGGGGAAATCGACCGCGCGGCTTGCGCGGTTCGACAGCCATAGATCAAAAGCGCCGTCGCTTCCCGCTTGATTACTCAAGACGATAAGCTCGAGACCATCACCCGAAACAGTAGGGTCGTAGAATTCGCCGACTACGTTTACGAGCGGAGTTCTGCTGCCGAACGGAGAAAGACCTGTCGCTCTTGTTGTGGAGTATATGCTCCCAAGGCCGGCATCGGAAAACGCTTCAAAAAACCCGAGCAGCTGATCGGCCGTGAGACGGAGCTGAGCATTCGCCCCCGTGGCGTCGAGCGAGCTGACCAGTACGGGTGTCGCAAACGCGCTCGCAACGTCACATGACTTCGACGCATCCACGGCAGCGTCGCCCGCAGTGTTCCCGCCGTCGTGCTCGGTCGTCGCGTCCTGCGGCGCGCCTGAATCTGCGACCGTCATTCCCGAATCACCCACGCACGCGGCGATCAGCATCGTGGTCACTGCAATCGCCAGGAACCCGCCAAGCACCACGCCCCGCTTCGTGCTCATCCGCATCTCTTCGTTGATACATCACACAACGCGGAGACAAGGCAATCCAAAGCGCGGGGAGACGGAAAAAACGCGATCGCCGTGGCCGCCAACGTTGCCATGCCGTCCTTTGTAGATTCACCAGCGCTGGTGAATGCGTTCACCCGCGCTGGTGAACGGACAGCGTCCGCCCGATGCTCGCTCGACGGGCTCGTCGACTCTGCTCATACCGAGCTGCCAGACTTTCGTTTGCGGAGCTGTCGCAGCACCTCGAGGAGCACGGGCAAAGCAGCTATGTCCTTCGGTCGATTGGCAGCCGTCTTCGAACGGATGATGTCCTCGAGCGACGCCGTCGGAATCGCCACGCCGTCTAGATCGATCGTGATCGCGTTGCGTGCAAGGTCGACATAGCCGCCCGTTCCCGCGGGGTCGAATGCGACGTCCACATCGCCGGCGTCCGTGACGAGGTTCGCCATCGACATCATTTCGAAGAACTTCGCGTCGCATGCGAACGGAAGGCCATTGTCGAGTGCGGCGAGCACTTCCGCTGGACGAAAAACAGGCACCGGTCGTCAATCGTGCGCGGCTCGGGGCTCGGCGGGCATGCAGGCGCGTGCGCGTTGGATGAAGTCCACCGTGTTGACGAGCGAGCGCAGTCGTTCTGCGGGCGTCATGGATAAGGACTCCGCTACCTGCGCCCGCGTCGCAGCGTCGAGCTCCTCATTCACCGAGTCGGTCACACGATCATCATAACTCACGACCTCCCGGAGCGCCGCATCAGCTGATGCCTCAGGTCGACGCGGGCCGGACTTTCGCTGTTCTCACCTCTCTCAAAACAAAATTTTAGCGCTCCGCAGAGCCGCGCGGCTCCCGCACCAAAGCACGACGCCAAGCCTCACAGCTGGTTCGTGACTAGCCGCCCAAAGACGACGTGCATCGACACCACCGCGCGACTGTCAGGGATGTCCTCGGATTGCGCGACGCGAGTGTCAGGGATGTCCTCGGTGTGATCTGGTGCCCGCGCGCCAGGGATCTATCCGGTCTGTACCTTTGGAACCCCTGTGAGCGAGCAAGGACATAGGTGACACTTTGTTCCAACGACATCGGTGACGGCTACCGCGAGTTATCCAGAGACATAGGTGACACTTCTCTTCTGCTGTTCTCCCTTCAGAAAATATTATTCGCTCCGCAGAGCCGCGC
>JBBSFE010000169.1:0-11194 GCA_038239005.1 Polyangiales bacterium | reverse complement strand
GCAATTTTCGCGAAGGCCTCTTGGCTGAGATCGAGATGGCCCGTTTCGCACTCGGGACATTGATCGACGATGCGCACGGTGACCGATCCCTTCGGCCCGGTGATCGCGACGCACTCGCCACACGCGGCGCTGTTGGCCCACTCGGGTGCGTCCATCGCTGCGACGTCGAGATTGCCGGGTGATGGATCGAAGCCGCAGTTGCCTGCGCCCGTGGCGTCGTAATAGGTCGCGCGGCCACTCTCGGGTTGGTCGAGAGGAGGCGTCGTCGATGGTGACGACGAGCAACCCGCCGCAAGCACGAGGACGATGATCCGCATCAGCTCATAGCTTACCGCTCGCCCTTGGCGCGCTACCCAGAATCTTTGATCGTCAGGGGCGTGGGCACGGCGGCGTCGTTCAAAATAAGGCCCCGCGCTTCGCGCGAACCCTCAGAAGCGTGGAACCGTGACGCGCGTCTTGGTGGTTAGCCCGAAGAAACCAAACTCGGCGAACCGGTGTTGCTGCCGCGTGCGATTGACGAACGGCCTCTGAGCGCAACAACCTCGCCGAGCACCACAACGTGCTCGCGCGGCGGTCGCGTCAAAGATTTGCCCGGTGTGCGCTACCGCTCGAAGTACGGCGTTAGCCGCCCGAAGAGCTCGTCATTTCTTCGAGGCGGTCGTAGCTGATGGCCGCGCCTTTCGCCATTCCGCTTTTGATGACTTCATCGCGCACGAAAAGCGACGGATACGCGGCGACGACGGTGAGCCGCGTCTTGCCGTTCTCTTCCGTGAGCACGCTCGTAACGACGGACCCCGCATCGGGAAACGGATCGAAGATTTCCGTGAACACGATGCGCTCCGGTGGCGTGATCTCGCGGTACACGCCGTGAAACCCGTACTCGCCACGCGGGCCGCGGCCAACGAAGCGCCATGCGCCGCCGACACACAAATCGATTTCGCACACGGTGACCGAGTAGCGCTCGTCGAGTAGCCCCCACCACCGCCGCACGTGCTCGGGTTTGGTAAGCGCATCAAACACGAGACTGCGAGGCGCATCGAAGAGGCGCGTCATCCGGATCTCGGTCTCGGACGGTGTGGTGACTTCAAAGGTTCCGCTATTTGCGACGGCGCTTCCGACCATGACTCTTCTCCTTCTTTTGTAATTCATCGAGGTAGGCGCCCAGCCGATCGAGCCGAGCCTCCCAGATATGGCGATATTTCTCGGCCCAAGCTGCGACGTCCTCGAGCGGTGCCGCATCGATGCGACACGGTCGCCACTGCGCATCCCGCCGCTGCACGATGAGCCCCGCGCGCTCGAGCACGCGCAAGTGCTTCGAAACCGCTGGCAGGCTCATGTCGAAAGGCTCGGCGATCTCCGAAACCGAGCGTTCTCCCTTCGCAAGCCGCGCAAGAATGGCCCGCCGCGTGGGATCGGCAAGGGCTGCAAACGTGGTGCTTAGTTTATCTGCGGACAACGGTAATGAACCTTTTGGTTAATTAACCTAGTGGTGTAATACATATCGACGAGGAGTGCGTCAAGCCGCTCTGCCACGCTCGGGCGTAGGCGTTGGCGTAAGCGTTGGCGCAGGCCTTGGCGTTGGCGTCGCCGTCGCCAGTGCTAGCTGGGCGCTTCGGGGCGGTCGGTTTGGCGTACGCGGCCGCGGCGGCGCCAGCCGGTGGCGCCAAGCCAGGTTTGCGAGGGGGTGACCGGCGGCGCGTCGCTCGGTGGCGCGATGCGGAATGCGAAGCCGTTGAACCACGGTGCGGATGAGAAAGCGTCGACGCCCGAGGGGATGCGCGAGCGGTGTTTGCGCGCGTTCATCAGCACGTAGACGATGGCGTTCCGCACTTCACGTGGCGTACGGAGATCGCGCGCGTGGTAGCGGTCATCCCAGACTTGGCCGCGCACGGAGAGCGCGCGATTGACCGCGCGCGCGAGGCGGATGGCAAGGCCCTGCAGGCCGCGCGTAAGCGTGACTTTGTCGCGCGCCTCGACGACGAGGTGCACGTGATCGTTCTGCAACGAAAACTCGACGACCCGAAACACCTCGCGAAACTGCGAGCGCCGCACCGCGCCAATGGCCGCACGCACGTTCGCGAAAATCGCCCGCTCGCGAAACGGCGGCAACCCCGCGCGCGCCCGCAATGTCACGTGAACCGGATGCGCAGCCCGATGCTCCGGCCGCGTGCGATGCGGCACCCCGCGCCTCTCGCGCAAAAGCTTGCGCCCGGCCCCCTCGCGCTTTCCCCCCCAAGTACGAAACCGAAACTCCTGCTGCCGCCCCATCTTGAAAAGGCATATAACTCAAAATCCGCCCAAAACAAGCCCAATACTCACTATTTCGAGAAAGGGTGCTCCGGCTGGGTCTCTCCGGCTCCGTCTCCGTCTCCGTCTCCGGCTGGGCCTCCGGCTCCGGCTCCGGCTCCGGCTCCGGCTCCGCTTCCGGCTCCAGCTCCGGTTCCGGCTCCGGCTCCGGCTCCGGTTCGGTCTGCGGCCACGCTCACTTCCGCGCACGCTCGCGCTTCCGCCCACACTCACGCTTACGCTTACGCCAACGCCCAAGCTTACGCTCACGCTCACGCTCACGCTCACGCCAACGCTCACGCTTACGCTCACGCTCACGCCAACGCTCACGCTTACGCTCACGCTCACGCTCAAGCTCACGCTGTCTCTTACGGCAAGGCTCACGCAGTAGCTGACGCCATCGCTCACGGGCTCTCTTACGACAACGCTTGCGCGAACGCAAACGCTTACGCGAACGCTCACGCTTCCGCGGACGTCGCTCCAGCTCGCGTTAGCGTCAGCGTCGGCGTGGGCGTAAGCGTAAGCGTTGGCGTGGGCGTAAGCGTTGGCGTGGGCGTAAGCGTTGGCGTGGGCGTAAGCGTTGGCGTGGGCGTTGGCGTGGGCGTAAGCATCGGCGTGGGCGGTGAGGCAAGAAGTGCCTCGAGCATGCGTGTCTTGCCGCGAGCGTGAAGTGTGACTTGGCGCGTTCGGGGTTTCTCTCTACATTCGCGCCATCCATGGCGAACAAGACCTACGACGTGATTGTGATCGGCGGCGGGCCCGGCGGTTACGGCTGCGCAATTCGGCTCGGGCAGCTCAAGCAAAAGGTTTTGTGCGTCGAAAAAGAAGAGGTCGGCGGCGTTTGCCTCAACTGGGGCTGCGTGCCGAGCAAAGCGCTCATCGCCGCGGCGCACACGTTCGAGAAAGCGCGCGACGGCGCTTCGATCGGGCTCATGGCCGACAACGTCCGCATGGACACCGCCAAGACTCAAGACTGGAAAGACGGCATCGTCAAGAAACTCACCGGCGGCGTCAAAGGGCTCTTCCGCGGCAACGGCGTCGAGCTTCTTTATGGAGAAGCATCGCTTGCGAGCGCGACACAAGTCGTCGTGAAGACACGCGAGGGCGCCACCGAAACGATCGACGCCACCAAAGCGATCGTGATCGCAACGGGCAGCTCCACGATCGAAATCCCAACGTTCAAGTTCGACGGGAAACAAATCATCGGCGCGCGTGAAGCCGTCAGCTTGCGGAGTGTTCCGAAGCGTTTGCTCGTCATTGGCGGCGGCGTCATCGGTCTCGAGCTCGGGTGTGTGTATCAAAAGTTCGGGAGCGAGCTCACCGTCGTCGAAGCCACGCAGGCTCTGCTACCAGGCACCGATCCTGATCTCACCGCGGTCGTCGAAAAGAAGCTCGTCAAGCACGGCGCCAAGATTTTCAAGAACGCCAAGGCGATGGGCTACGAAAAGCAGGCCGATGGCTCCGTCGCGGTGCGCGTCGATCTCGGTGGCGGGAAATTCGAGAACATCACGTGCGATGTCGTGCTCGTTGCGGTCGGCATGCGACCCAACAGCGCGGGGCTCGGGCTCGAGAAGGTCGGCGTGAAGGTGGAGAAGAACTTCATCCCCACCGATGCGTCGGGCAAAACCAATGTGCCGGGGATTTACTGCATCGGCGACGTCAGCGGCTTTCCGATGCTCGCGCACAAGGCCACGAAAGAAGGCGAGGTCATCGCCGAGGTCATCGCGGGCCAGAAGGCCTCGAAGGATTGGGTCGCGATCCCCGCGGCGATTTTCACGGATCCCGAAATCGCTGTCGCGGGTCTCTCCGAGGCGCAGGCCAAGGAAAAAGGCATCGAAGTGCGCGTCGGGAAATTCCCGTACGCCGCGCTCGGCCGCGCGATGGCCAACAACGAAACCGAAGGGTTCTTCAAAGTCGTCGCGAACGCCAAGACGCACGAGATCCTCGGCATTCACATCGTCGGCACCGCCGCCAGCGACATGATCAGCGAGGGCGCGCTCGCACTCGAGATGCACGCGTTCCTCGAAGACGTCGCACTCACCATTCACCCGCACCCGACGCTCGGCGAAGGCATGATGGAGGCGCACATGAACGGCCTAGGTCACGCCATTCACATTCTCAATCGCTGAACCACTTCGATCGCGTACGCGGTGCTCTGGATGGTCTAAACTAGGTGGCGTGGAAGTACTGCCTCGCACGATCGATCGTTACGAGCTCGAGAGCGTTCTCGGGTCCGGCGGATTCGCCACGGTCTATCGCGCGAGGCACGTCCACACCCACCAGCCGGTTGCGCTGAAGCTCCTTACGCGAGCCTCGGGCATTGACCGGTGGCTCGCAGAGGCGCGCGCGGCGGCAGCTGTGACGCATCGCAATGTCGTCCGTGTGCTCGATTGTGGGCGCGCGGGCGATGACGTTTTCATCGTCATGGAGCTCGTGCAAGGCCCGACGCTCGCCGACTTGATTGCGCAAGGTCCGCTCGATCCTCAACGCGCGATTGGGATCGCTCTTCAACTCCTCGATGGTCTCGCTGCGGCGCACGCGCAAGGCATTGTCCACCGCGACATCAAGCCGCCGAACATTTTGGTGATGCGCGACGTCGACGGCTCGGACCTTCCGAAGATTCTCGACTTCGGCGTGAGCAAGCAACTCACACAAGTCTCGGAAACGCTCGACGGCACCGCGATAGGCACGCCCGGGTACATGGCGCCGGAGCTCTTTGGCGGCGCGAGGCACGCAGACGCACGCGCTGACATCTACGCCGTTGCCGCGACGCTCTACGAAATGCTGTCGGGCAAGCTTCCGTTTACCGCCCACACATACGAGGAGCTCGTCGTCCAAGTCGCGACGCAAAGGCCTGCGCCACTTCTATCGTCCGCGCCGTACGTTTCGGCGCCGATCGCATCGGCCGTCGACCGCGGCCTCGCGCGCGATCGTGAAGCTCGCTGGCCGAGCTCGGAGCAATTCGCATCCGCGCTTCGAGGTGCGCTCGTGGGCATCACGCCCCCGTCATCGCACGGCTTCGAAGCGACGATCGACGCGCGCAGCGTCTCCGTCCCGCCGATGTCGCCGCCGCTCCCCCCCAGCACGCTCCGCACGGCACCGCCGCCGGTGGTCAGCACCGCCAACCGCCACGAATCCAGCAACGTCCTCTCGTGGGTCATCGGCATCCTCGCGTTGGTCCTCATCGTCGGCACTGGCAGCGCGATCGCCGTGTACCAAATCGTGAGGCCGACCCAGCTGGCGACACAAACGCCGACGCAAACGCAAACGCCGACGCAAACGCTCACGCCTACGCCCACGCAAACGCTCACGCCTACGCCCACGCCGACGCAAGACCTCGCAGCGGCCCAGCAGTCCCCCGCGGCAACTCTCACGCTCTCCGCGAACGTCGCCGCGCCGCCGCCCGTCGCCGGCGGCGTCAAATTCATCTTCCCCGCAAAAATCGTGGGCCAAGCGCGCGCGACCGCAATCGATTCGCTCGCGCAACGCATCCTGCCGCAAGCCCAACGCTGCCGCCCGGCCTCGGGCCCGCAGTCGACGGCGCGCGTGCAGCTCTTCGTCCAAAGCGAAGGCACGATCTCGATCGCGCAACCCACGGGCGACAACAACGACGAAGTGGCCGCGGCGTGTCTCGCAGCGCTCTTCAAAGAAGCCGCCACACCGCAAACGTTTCAACCGGGCGGCGGTGGCATCGCAACCATCGAAGCGAAGCTCGACCCCCGGTAACGCATTTGTCTCTCGTCGGACGGACCCTCGGTGGTCGATACAAAATTCTTTCGCTCCTTGGCAAGGGCGGGATGGGTGCGGTCTACGAGGCAGAGCAAGTCGACTTGCGTCGCAAGGTCGCGGTGAAAGTGATCACCGGCGATGCGGAGCCCGATCAAATTCTCCGCTTCAAACAAGAAGCGCTCGCGGCCGCGAGCCTGGCCCATCCGAACATCGTGCAAGTGTTCGATTTCATCGACGGCGCCGAGCCCATCCTCGTGATGGAGCTTTTGCGCGGAAGATCGCTCGCGGCTCTCGTGAAAAAAACGGGCAGGCTCGTTCCTGAGCGCGCGGTCTCGATGCTCGAGCAAGTCCTGTCCGCGCTCGCCGCCGCGCATGATGCGCGCATCGTTCATCGCGACGTGAAGCCGGAAAATATTTTCGTCTGCGAGTCGCCGCTTCCGTACGAGCTGATCAAAGTGCTGGATTTCGGCCTCGCGCGGCCACTCGACGAATCGCGCCACATCGCGCGCACACGTGCGGGCGTCGCGCTCGGAACGCCCGCATACATGGCGCCGGAGCAAGCGCGAGGGCAGGGCGCCGACGTACGCATGGACGTCTTCGCCGCAGGCGTCACGCTCTACTACGCGCTCGCAGGACGCAGGCCATTCGAAGGCAAGACGACATCCGAGCTCGTCAACGCCGTGCGCAAGCAGCCGCCCATTCCGCTCGATGCGTTGTGTCCGGATCTCGATCTTGATCTCGTCCGCGTCGTCGAGCGATCGCTGTCGAAAGATCCAGACGCGCGATTTGCAACGGCGCGTGCGTTTGCGACTGCGCTGCGCCGTCCGATCGCCGAGCTGCCCCCTCCTCCAATCGTCCCCGACGCCGCGATCGCTCGAGAAAGGTCGACTGCGGGAGGCCGCAAACGACCGCGCCTCGCGATCGCAAAACCAGAGCCGATTTCGCCTGCGATCGCGCCAGGCATGGTGGTGCTCGGTCGCTTCGCGCACGATGGAGAGTCTGCCCTCGCGATTGGTCCGTCCGGGCTCGCGCGGTGGACGCTCGACGCCGGTTGGTCTGCGCGAGATCTCCCTCCCGATGTGCGACCTTCGACGATTCGCGGCATCGCCTTTGGTCCGCATGGCGAAGCGCTCTTCATTGCCGCGTCCGATCAAACGTTCGTGCGCGTGCGCGGCGCGTGGGCGCCCGTGCTCGTTCCGCATGGGTTCGTCATCGAAGGCGGTCACGTCGACGGGACATCTCACGTCGTGCTCGCCGGAGAATTCGCCGGTGAAGATGGCGCCATCATCGAGAGCGCACCGAGCGGCCGCAGCAAGCACGACATCGCACATCGCGTGAAAATGTACGCCGCAACGCGCGCCGCGAATCAGGCGGTCGTCGCGTGCGGATCTCGCGGAACCTTGTGCGTCATCGAAGGCGACCGCGTTCACGCACACGCCGCGGGTCGCGCATCACTCCGCGCGATTGCGCCGCTCGGCGCGGGCTTCATCGCGGTCGGCGAAGACATGTACGTTCACGCCGAAGACGCCACGAGCGATGCACTCGCCCGCGCCACCGAATCGAAATTCATCGACGACGATCTCTCGATGCTCCGCACGCTCGGCAAGCTCGTGTGCGCCGCGGGTCGCCGCGTTCACGTTGCCGCGATCGACGCACCATCGCGCGTTGCGAGCGCAACGGTGACCGCGAACATCCACGACGTATGGATGGGCCTCTCCGCGAACGACGTCCCCGTCGTCAGGATCCTCACGAGCGACGCCGCCGTTTTGGAAGCCGAGATTACCGGCGTCCCTTGAAGCCCATCATCGACTGAACGACGCTCTCGCTCTCTTCGGCGACCGTCTCCTGCTCGCGGATGCGGTCGGCGCAGTCCTCGCACACCTTCTTCGCCTTGCCGGCGACCTTGATGGTCACGACCGAGTCGACCTCGTCGTTACATTCTCTGCATGTCGGCATGAGCCCAACTTTACACTCGTTCCTTGACGTATTGCCGAGCGTGATAACCTTGGGGTCATGGGGATTTTCGACCGCATGGGTAAGGTCATCTCGAGCAACTTCAACTCCTTGATGGACAAGGCCGAAGACGACAAAAAGCTCCTCGAGCTCAACGTCGACGAAATGGGCGACCAGCTCAAATCCGCCCGCCAAGAGGTCATCAGCGCGATCGCGGCCGAGAAGCAGCTCAAGAAGAAGAACGAAGAGCTCACGGCGGAATCCGAAAAATGGGACAAGCGCGCCGAGCTCGCCCTGAAAGGCGGAGACGAAGCGCTCGCGCGCGAAGCCCTCAAGCAAAAGCGTCGCGTCGCGAGCGAAGCCGAGGCCGCCGAGAAGTCCCGCCTCGATGCGCGCGCGCAGGCCCTCGAGATGAAGGAAGAGCTCGAGCGTATGGAGCGCAAGCTCGAAGACGTCAAAATGCGCAAGAGCACCATCGCCGCGCGCGCCGCGCAAGCGAAGGCCGGCGGCGGCGCAGAGGGTCTCGGCGCCAAGGGCGGTTCGAGCGCGTTCGACAACTTCCGCAAGCTCGAAGAAAAAATCGAAGGCAAAGAGGCCGAGAACTCCGCGATGAGCGAAGTCGAAGACGCACTCGGCACGCGCGAGAAGCAAGACCTCGAAGCGAAGTTCCGCGATCTCGAGCGCGGCATGGGCGGCAAACCCGGAAAATCCGGCGACTCGGAAATCGACGAAGACCTCGCCGCGCTGAAGAAACGCATTCGCGTGTGAGCACGGCGCGTATCGTCGCGTGCTGTCGGATGCCCGCGGCCGGCATGACGGCGCGCGGCGCACGCGTAGTCGGTGCGCAAGCGGGCGCGGCGAAGATCGGAACGCAGCTCGCCGCAATCAGTCAGAGGCCAAGCTTTGCCGGGCTCGATGGGAAGTGACTCCGTTTCCCCTCCGCCTCGGTCCCCGACTCCGCCTCCGCCTCGGTCTCCGACTCCGAGTCTGCGCGTCGCACACGATGGGCTGCGCAGCCACATATTCGAACAACACCCGCCTCTGTCCATTGCGTCGGCGCCTTTGTTCGTGTGTTCTTTTCAGACGGGTCGCGTTCGCGCGAAAGGAACCGCGATGCTTTCGTCACGACAGATTTCATCGGGCGTGTTGGCGGCGTTCGTCCTTGTTGCGTTCAGTCGCTCGCCAACGCTGCGCTAGAACGATCGACGCCATCAATACTCGTATGCCGACCAAGATTTGGATCATCGACGAAGTTCCATTCACGGTGAAGAAGCTGCACTTGACGCGCGCACGACTGTTACGCGCAGCACCTGGTGGCGACGTCGAGGAGCTCGCGTCGTGGATCAAGCTGGGCCTCGCAGATCGCGAATACCTTTCCGTCGATCACGACGGAGCCATCCTCGCGACCTTTGCGCTGAAGAACCATGGGTTCGCGACGGCGCGCGTTGTCGTCGATGCGGCGAGCAACAAGGCGCGCGTCAAGGCGCTCTACATAGATTTACTCGACAAGCTTCACGGAGCGCCGTTCGTTAGCCCCGTTGGCTACGGTTTCTTCGTCCAGCACGGGATGAAGGACGAAGTGCTTCGACTACGCGCGTTACCCACGCTGTCGCTCGAGCGCGACCTCGATGAAGCGCTCTGCCAGTAGTTACGCTCTCTACGCTCTTGCGATGCTCGCGGATTGCAGCGCGTGCACCAACGCACCCGTTGATGCTGGCGCGCCTGATGCTGCCCTCGACGGAGATGCTACCGCGCCTGACGTAGCCCCATGCACACCAGCGCCGCGACCAACGTATGTGCCGGCTGGTTGGATTTCGTACGACGACTACGCGCCGTGCTCGGGTCTCTACGTACCGACTACTCCAGCCGCATTGCCGTCGCCAATCGCGTGGCAACCATGTGAACCTGCCGCCAACGTCACCAGTTGCCGGCGAATTGCACCGGACTGGACCTCGCCAAGTGACGTCCCATCCGAACTCTACATGGGAGCCGACGTTGCGTTGGACAAGAACGGCAACGCGGTGATTCTTACGAGTCGCGACTACGGCGCCGTGTTGGACCACCGCATTGAATTGCTCGCGGACGCCGACGGCCCCGTCCACAGCGCGATCATGGCGACGCAGGTCGCGGAACATCTCCTGGTCGGTTTTCTTCCACCCGCGTTCACTGTATCGCGGTGGTTGGTCCGCGTTTTCGACGGGACCTCAGCTGGGGGTGGGGGTTACGTCGGAGGTACGCCCGACGTCGTGGCGCCAACAGTCCACTCCAAGTTCGGTTCCGTGGCGACGCACTACGCAGTCGCTGGCGCTCTCGGGGTTGTCGACATCGCGAGTAACTCCGTCGTCAGTCTGCTCGACTTTAACACCGGAGCGAAGATCCTCGACATCAAGACGCCATCGCTGCCAATGACGTTTGAGTGGATGTTTCGCGATGAAGTCTATTGGCAAGGCAACAGCAACCTCGTCGACGACGTCGGCCGTTGGACGCCCGATGCGGGCGCCATTGACTTCATCAACTACGGCTTCGATCCGAATCATGGAGCTGCCGACCTCGGCACCGACGGCACGGACATGGTGTGGTTTGACGAAACGGGTATCGACGATGCCGGCGCACACGCGGCGATGGCGTACTTCACATCTCCTTACGCAGCAGATCCGGCGAAGCTCGTCCCGCGACGATTGCGTTCCGAAATTCCGAACACGAACGTCGGTACGCCCATCGCGGTGGGGTGCGGCTACGCCGCGTTCGCCGCACCGGCGTTCGTCAGCGGGCTTCGAATCGTGCGATTGAGTGACGGCTGGTCGTGGTTTCTGCCGAACAACCCTTCATGGTACTGGACCCAAGCGCTCGCGCTCACCTGCAGCGAGGTGTTCGTGCGCATCTACATCGCGGGCCCCATCACGACCATGGCCCGCGTTGCGCTCAGCCAGCTCGGCCCAGGAACGCCGCCGGATTGAGATGTCTACTTTTCGCCCCAGGCCTCCCGCAAAATGAAACGGAAACGGAAACGGAGGCGGAGACGGAGACGGAGCCGGAGCCGGAGCCGGAGACGGAAACGGAGACGGAGAGTGGTGACTGTTAGGTGGGGGTATCCGTTCAGCGAACCACGTCGGAAATGGTCGCGGAAATCACGAAGTCGCGACGATTGTGAGCTGACGGAAACGGTTGGCGTCGAGCAAGGCGCGGACATCTTCGCGCTCGCGCGTGCGAGGCCACTCGATAGGTG
>JBBSFE010000168.1:0-11310 GCA_038239005.1 Polyangiales bacterium | reverse complement strand
ACGCCGAGCGAGAACACATCGGAGCGGCCATCACCGCGCGCGCCGCGTGCGACTTCGGGAGCGAGGTAGGTGATCTGTCCGCAGACGTGGCGCGCCGTTCGGCGACGCGCTTCGTGATACCCGGACGGGTGGACACCGGAGATCACGCCGCCAGCGGGTCGCCAACCGAAGTCGCCGACTTTCACTTCGCCGTTCCACGAGAGCAGCACTTGGCGCGGGCTCAAGCTGTGGTGCGCCATGTTCATCGGTGCGCCTTCGATCGTTGTCGTTGCGCGCGCGCCCGCGAGCCCTTCGGCAACTTCGCACGCGAGAAAGAGCGCGAGGTCGACCGGCATCCGACGCCGCGCCGCATCCCAACGCCCGCCAAAGCTTGCGAGGCTCATGCCCTCGACGAGATCTTGAACGATGCACGCCACGGGCTCGCGCACGACCGCATCGCGCATCGATGACGCGATGAAGTAGTCCGTGATCGGGACGACATTCGGATGGCGCACGAGCGCCCACCGCCGCACCGACCGCTCGAGCTCGTGCATCGTGTCGGCGTCACGACAGAGCGCCGCATCGATGAGCTTCACCGCGACGGGGCGCGCCATCACGTTGTCGCCCATCGTCTGCTCGAGCCGCGCAACGTGGACCGAGCCTTCGCTCCCGCGACCAATCTCGCCGCCGACGACGAGCCTCCGCTCGCCGCGGAGCGAAAGGACCACCGGGGCATGCGCGGCAGCGGGCTGCATCACGATCAAGACGAAGCAAGCTCCGAGCCGCGCTCCGGGATCGGCCAACATCGCGATCTCTCGTGGATGCGTCGTTTGGTTGCGATCATGTGGATCCTGCGAGATCCGTCGGGCGCGATGTGGGACTGTGTCGGCGTGCGCGACGTTCGACCTCCGCGGCTTCACGTCTTCGTCTGCGTGAACGCCCGTGACGCGAGCGATCCGCTCGGTCCTGGATGTGGCGCGCGTGGCGATTCGGTTTACGCGCGACTCAAAGACGAAGTCGCTCAGCGCGGCGAGGTTGCAGACACTTGGATCACACGCACGCTCTGTCTCGGGGTTTGTCCGAAAGAGGGATGCACGGTCTCCGCGGGTGGCCGAATCGTTCGCGAAGTGTTGCCGGAAGATGTTCCCGCGCTTCTCATCACGACGGATTCACTCGAAGCCGTCGAAGATCTCCAACGCAAAAAAGTCCTCGACCTCGCGCGGCGCATCAACCCGAAGCTGACGATGGAGGACGTTCAAAACCCCCACGACTTCCCCGAGCTCGACGACACCGACTGGCACTACGAAGACGGCATCCTCACGGGCATCCAGACCGCGCGCGCGGCCCTCCGGTCCCGACGCTAAGGCCGCGCGCGTGCCCAAAAAACCGTGACGCAACGCGTGATCGTTCGGATCCGAACGATCTGGTCGTTTGCGCGAGACGCCACTAAGCTCGTCGGGAACCGATGGTCGACAAGCTCGAAAAAGTTTGGATGGACGGCAAGCTCGTCAATCAAGACGCGGCAAACGTTCACCTTCTCACGCACTCGCTCCACTACGGCGTTGGCGTCTTCGAGGGCATCCGCGCCTACAAGCGCGCGGATGGCGGCACGTACGTCTTTCGTCTGAAAGAGCACATCGACCGCCTCTTCGACGGTTGCAAGCTCACGATGATGAAGTGCGAGTTCACGCGCGAGCAAGTCATGGCCGCGTGCGTCGAGGTGCTTCGCGCCAACAAGCTCGAAGAAGGTTACCTCCGCCCCATCATCTTCATCGGCGACGGCGCCATGGGCGTCTACGCGCCGAACAATCCAATTCGCACGTCCGTCGTCGCGTGGAAGTGGGGCACGTACCTCGGCGAAGACGCATTGAAGGTGGGCATCCGCGCGAAAATCAGCTCGTACGCGCGCCACCACGTGAACGTCAGCCTCGCGAAGGGCAAAATCACCGGCCAGTACACCAACAGCGTGCTCGCGAAACGCGAAGCCAAGCTCGCCGGATACGACGAAGCTGTCATGCTCGACACGCAGGGTTATGTCTCCGAAGGCTCGGGCGAAAACATCTTCATCGTGAAAAACGGCGGCATCCAAACGCCCGACTTCGCCAGCTCGATCCTCGGCGGCATCACACGCGACACCGTCATCACGCTCGCCAAAGAAGAAGGCGTCCCCCTCCTCGAGTGCCGCATGACCCGCGACATGCTCTGGCTCGCCGACGAAGCGTTCTTCACCGGCACCGCCGCGGAGATCACGCCGATTCGCGAGGTCGACAACCGCCCCATCGGCGAAGGCAAACCCGGCCCCATCACCCAACGACTCCAGAAGCGATTCTTCGACATCGTGCGCGGAAGCGACACGTCCCACCCCGAGTGGCTCACGCGCGTTTAGTCGGCGCTTTCGCGTGCATCGCGGTCGTCGCGTGCGGACCGGCACCGCCGCCGATCACGACGCCACCCGTTACGAGCGATCCTGCGTTCACCGCAGGCGCGTACATGGCGCGATTTCACTCGGCGCGCTTCAGCCTCTCGCTCCCGTTTCCCGATGGTCCGCGTTGGCGCATCGACGATCACAAAACGGCGATGCTCCGCGCGACGCACGCGGCGACCGAGTCGGTCGTCGAGCTCGTGATGTGGCACGAAGAGGAGCTGATGAACCGCGCGAAGTGCGAAGAGCGCGCGCGCGAAAAAGGTTTCGGCGAACGCGCCGGCGACGAAGTCGAGGACGAGACTGCTCAGTTTCCGGCGGGGTGGGATACGCGAGTTTGGATAGGCGCCGAGCAAGACGCGAACAAGACATCAACGGGGCATTTGTTCGCGTTCGCTTCGTTCATTCGCAAATGCCTGTATTTCCACTTCGCGACGAAAAACGCCTCAATTGCGGTGGTGTCCGATCGGCTCGCCCTCGCGCGTCTACGAGTGTTCGGCGAGGTCCGCCTCGACTCGTTCGATGTGGCTCGCGAAAAGCATTGACTACACAAGTGCGCACTATTGGCCCTCGTGGCAACCTCTGCTAGTCGTATTGAAAGCGCCGCGAAAGGGATACGAGATGGGTACGAGACTCTACGTGGGCAATTTGTCATTCAGCTCGACGGTCGAATCGCTACGAGTGGCGTTCACGGAATCGGGCGAAGTGGTCGACGCGCACATCGTCAAAGATCGCGACACGGGCCGTAGCCGTGGCTTCGGTTTCGTGACGATGAGCTCCGAAGATCAGGCGCGCAAAGCGATCGAAACAATGAACGGTGCGATGCTCGATGGTCGCGCGCTCAAAGTGAACGAAGCGCAAGAGCGTACCGGCGGCAGCGGCGGCGGAGGTGGCGGCGGAGGCCGTGGCTTCGGCGGTGGCGGAGGAGGCGGTGGCGGCGGTCGTGATTTCGGTGGTGGTGGTGGCGGCCGTGGTGGTCGCGGCGGCCGCGACCGTGATCGCGGATAGCGCGCTCTCCGCGAGCCTCACGCTGTTTGCACGTGCGCTGCTCGTAGGGAGACGCGCACGATGCGGCGGCCTTGATAAGGACCTGATGCGGCGACGTCGATGCGCGTGTCGACCGCGGCGGCGCGAAGCTCCGTCGAGAGGTCGCGATCGGCTGTGGCCGCTTGCGAAAGAACGAGCCCGCGCATTTCGGCGGCCGTCGCGAGCCAGAGCGTGCGATGGAGCGTCTCGCCAAAATACTCGATGCGCGCTTCGCGCGTGAGAGCGAGGCATCGCCCGCCGTGAACCGCCGCGCGCACGGGCAGCTCGCCTGCGCCTTCGAGGAGTGTCAGCGCGGCGCGAAGCGCGCGTGAGCCCGAGGGGAATGCGGCGACCATCGTTTCGAGCGGGCCCGGCAAGCGCGAGCCGCCTTCGTCGCGTACGGCGCG
The DNA here is from genome assembly GCA_038239005.1 of Polyangiales bacterium. GTDB lineage: Bacteria > Myxococcota_A > Polyangia > Polyangiales > Polyangiaceae > DASXHD01. Next base: position 7,476 of record JBBSFE010000168.1, on the reverse strand, counting down.
CTCGAAGCCTTCTTCGTACGCACGTAGTGATGCACATGCGGCCGCGTCGCCGCGCTCGATGAAGAGTGCGCCGCGATCGCTTGCGTCGACGGCCACGAAGTACAAGTGATTCACGCCGAGCAGCTGCCCATACGAGAGGAGCTCGCTCGCGAAGAAATCGCGAAACGTCGGATGCGTGAGCGCGAGAGTCGCGGGAACCGAGTCGGCACGTGCTTCGCGTTTTTCGATGCGGATCGATCGTTCGTCGGAGGTGTCGTTCAAGAAACGCAGAGAGAGCTCGCCCTCGGCGCCGAACACGGGCGGATGCATGGCGATCGCGCGCTCGTCGATCACGATTTCGCCGACACGCTCGAACCCGACGGAGCTCACAGCGAGATCCGCGCTCGCTGCGATGCCGAATGCGGCAACGGAATATTCGCCCGGCGGAAGCTGAATCGTGATGCGGCGATCTTCACCTGGGTTGAGGACGATTTGCGCGAGCACGTGCGATCGCCGCGCAGGCGAGCCCGCACAAAACATTTCGACCTTCGTCGAGCGCACGTCGGGGTGCGGCCGAAGCACGAGCTCCACGGAGCTCCCGAGATCACGGTCGTATTCGGTCTCGCATGCCGCGCATTGGGCGTGGCTCGTGACTTCGCCGAGATGCGAGCGTGTGTCGTGCGAGACCATGCACGTGGGGCACACGAGATCCCATGCGATCTCGAGGAGCCCGATGTGCGCGGCGTGCAGCATCATCTCGAGCGCGCGATCACGGCTCGACCCGAGCTCTTCGGCGAGCGCAAACGGCCGCATGCGCGCAAGCTTGCGCGCCGGCGCGTGCAGCATCATCTCGGCAAGCGCGTCGACGGAGATTTTGTCGAACCCCGCCTCGAGGAGCTTCGAATGACCAACCTCGACGCGCACGCGCTCGGCGGCCGATGGATCGTGCCTCACGGCGTATGGGTCGAGCCCAGCGCCGCCCGCGACTACTTCGTCGACATGTCGATAGACGCGGTCCATCGCGCGCCGAAGTCGCTGGCCGATCTCGACGAGCGCCGCGACGCGCCCGAGCACGCCGCGCGGGATGATGGCAATCTCGTGCGAGAGATCCGTTCCGCCGTCTTCACGTCTGCGAAGCTCGACGCGATTCCAGAGCGCTTCGAGCGGGCCTTGGCGATACCAGCGAAACACCGTGTGCTCGCGATTCTTGATCCACTCGAACGGATACTCGCGCCATCGCATCTCGAGACCGAGCGCGGCCGTCGCGTGTGCGGCGCGAGCAGCCGACTCGGCTGATTCGCGCGAGATCTCGACATCGACCGGACCGAGCCCGACGGCCTCGTTGAAACAGTCCGTGTCGGCGACGTACGGCCACATGTCTTCCGGCGACGACTTGAACGACCAAGACCACTTGAACACGCGCTGCGCCTGATCGCGCGACGGCTTCAGCTTCTGCATGATCCCGGACTTTCGCGCGGCGCGTTCGGCGCGCGCGGGCGCCTGATCTTGTGGGAGCGGCGTCCCGTCGCGGAGCGCGAGCAGCGCGGCATGGAGCCCGTGCGCGCTCGGAAAACGCTCTCCCGGTTCTTTGGCGAGACATCGCGCAACGACGCGCTCGACGTCCGCGGGGATCGCGACGAGCGTCGAGAGCGCGGGCGGTGGCTCGAACAAGATCGCATAGAGCAACGCAGGTTGCTCGGGCGCATCGAACGGGCGGCGGCCGGAGAGCATTTCGTAAAGCATGACGCCGATCGCGTAGACGTCCGTTTGCGGTCCCACACGCCCGGCGCGCACTTGCTCGGGCGCCATGTAAGGAGGCGAGCCGGTGAACGTCGCGGGCGATGGCGAAGTGCTGTCGTGTCGCATCGCGAGACCGAAGTCGAGAACGCGCGCGCGGTTCTTTTTGTCGATCATCACGTTGCGAGGTTTCAAATCGCGATGAACGATCCCTTTGTCGTGCGCGGCCGCCACCGCTTGTGCGACCTCACATGCGATGCGCACCGCTTCGCTTGGTTGGAGTCGCCCGTCTCGAAGGACGGCGCCGAGGTCGGTGCCCTCGACGAGCTCCATCGTATAAAACGCGCGCCCATCGAGCGTGCTCCCGACATCGAGCACCGTAACCACGCCTGGATCGCTCACGTGCGCCGCAAGCCTCGCCTCGAGGAACATGGTGGCGTCGGTGGCGTCGGCCTTGGACTGAACTTTGAGGGCTACGCGCCTATCGAGACGCTCCTCGATAGCCTCCCACACCCCCATGCCGCCGCGACCAATGACACGAAGACACTGGTAACCCGGCACATCTGGCGCCTTCGACGAGCCCTCGCTGACCGGCGAGGCTGGGACGGCGCCTTCGCGAATGGTCGCCGAGTCGTCGACAGTCATCATCGTCAGGATAGCTCAATACGTGTTCTCCGAGACTACGTGCGCCGCGACCACACGGATCCGATGCGCTCCAATATCGGACAAATCGAACTGAAGCCCGCCGGGCCCGAGCTCTATGGCGGACTGCGCCCCGCTCGGAAGCGAGACTTTCGAACGAACTTCGATGCGCATCTCGAGGCCGCGGGCGCCTGCTGGAACGCGGAGACGTTTTTGGGCGAGCGCGTTCAGTGTTGCGGTCGCGACTTCGTCCCACGCTTGGCGATCGCCGGAACCCTCGTCGACGCTGACGCTCACGACCAGGCCGAGCGAATCGATTGCAACCGCGAAGATCGCGTGACCTTCGAAGGGCGTGCCAGGCAGTCGTCGCGTCGTCCGTTGGATCTCGCCCACGATGAGTCCATCTTCGGTGTGCACGCTCGTGTGCGAGAGGATGTCCGAGTGACGGATCGACTCTTCGATGGGTGGTTGCTCCTTCGCCACGTCCATTCGATACGAGTCGTGTCCGGAGAGGCCGATGGCATCCGTGCCGCCCGCGGCTGACAGGCGCGAGGGGTCGACGAAGAGAGGCGTGAGCGAAGGCGTGTCGAGCGTCGTCGGTTCATCGCTCGTTGGCGTGAGCGTTGGCGTGAGCGTTGGCGTTGGCGTGAGCGTTGGCGTGAGCGTTGGCGTGAGCGTTGGCGTTGGCGTGAGCGTGCCGAGCGTTCGCGTGCGCGTTGGCGTGAGCGTTGGCGTTGGCGTTTGAGGTTGCGGGTCGACGTCGATCGTCGTCAGCGTTTCCGGCGCAGGGGTCGGGGGCGACTGCCTCGCGTGGGGCAAGAGCGCGAGCACGGCCACGTGGAGCGCCAAAGCGACCGCCCAAAAAACTGCCGGTCGAAGTTGCGCCACAACCACTCGACGAGCGCGCGGCGATGATTATTCCGTGCTTGAATTGGGGCGTGCAGATCGGCGTGAATGTTTGGGCTGTGGTCGACTACGTGCTCGAAGACGAGGACGGCGAAGTTCTGGACGACAGCACCGCCGAAGATGGAGAGCCGCTCCAATACGTGCACGGGTACGGCATGCTCGTGCCCGGGCTCGAGAAGCGATTGCTCGGGCTCGAGCAAGGCGAGAAGGCAGACATCATCGTCCAACCCGAAGAAGCGTACGGGCTTCACGACGACGAGCTCGTCTACGTGATCGATCGCGAAGCGGCGCCGCGTGTGAGTGAAGGTGACGAAGTGGTGCTCGAGAACGAAGAAGGCGAAGAGCGCGTCGCGCACGTGATCGAGGTCGGGCCGGTCGATTTGACGGTCGACGGAAACCACCCTCTCGCCGGCATGACGCTCCGTTATCGCGTGACCGTGCGCGAGGTTCGCGAGGCCACGGCCGACGAGCTCGAGCGCGCCGCTCGCGCCTTCGACGAGGACCGAGACGAGCTAGAGCCGCCCGATCCGGCGCTGGTGCCGCTTTTGTCGCTTCACCGCCGCAAGGACGAGCGGCCCAATTGAGCCTGCGTTGACCGCTGAGAGCACAAATGTGCTAGTTCCACGGCTGCCATGAGCAACAAAATTGCACCCTGGGATCTCGACATCCGCGTTCGCGACCGCAACCTGAACAACGGCCGGCTCGAGGACAAAGACGTTGAAAAACTTCTCACCTCGCTCCCCGACCTCGAAACCAGCACCGTCGCATTCGGCACCACCCAGCCGGCGATCGACGGCCGTCACTCGGACTGAGCCGTGACGGAAGAGAATCACGATTTCCCGATCGATTTTGCGACGTTCGTTTTGTCGCTCAATCATTCGGCCTTGATGCATTTGGGCGAGGCGCCGCACACCGAGGACAACGAGGTGCGCTTGAGCTTGCCTCTTGCGAAACAAACCATCGATCTCCTCGGTTTGCTCGAGGAGAAGACGAAGGGCAACCTCACGGGTGAGGAAGAGCGGCTCATGTCGCAAATCCTTTTCGACCTACGGATGCGCTTCGTCGAAAAATCGAAAACCAAAGCGTGAAGCATCTCGGGTCGCTCCTCCTCGTTCTTGCTCTCGGTGCCTGCGGCAAGCCGGAGGTCACCGACGATGGTGGAGCCGCGGCAAGCGCCACCGCGCCGCCCACTACGACGGCCACGGCGAGCAGTGCAGCTCCTGTGATGACCGGCGTCACGATGGCGCCGCTGTCGTTTGCGCCGATCGCGAAGCAAGCCGATCCGAGCGTTGTCACGGTGAATGTCATCGTCACGCAGGAAATCGAAGGCTGGGGCGGGCGAAAGATGCGTCGCGAAGGCAAAGGCCTCGGCACCGGTTTCATCATCAACAAAGACGGCACCATCCTCACGAACAACCACGTCGTTGCCGAAGGCGGTAACGAAGCGCAATCGATCAGCGTCAAGTTGAGCGATGGCAAGGAGCTGCCTGCGCGCGTCGTTGGGCGCGATCAACCGACTGACATCGCCGTCATTCACATCGAGCCCAAAGGGCTCACGCTGCAGCCGCTTCCGCTTGGCGATTCCGATGCGATGGAAGTCGGCGATTGGGTCGTCGCGATCGGTAATCCGTTCGGCCTCGAGCACACCGTCAGCCAAGGCATCGTCAGCGCCAAGGGCCGCACTAAAGATGACGTCCCACTCGACCCGGCTGGCTTCTACGATTTCATGCAGACGGACGCGTCCATCAACCCGGGCAACTCGGGCGGGCCGCTCCTGAATTTGCGCGGCGAGGTCATCGCCATCAACTCGGCCATCCGCGCCAACGCCAACGGCGTCGGTTTCGCGATTCCGATCAACATGGTGAAGCAGCTCGTCCCCATGCTCCTCCGAGACGGCAAAGTCTCGCGAAGCGCGCTCGGGGTGCGCATCGCCGATTTGCGCGAGCTCTCCGAAGACGACAAAAAAGAGATGAAAATCACGGGCGATAAGGGGGCCGTGGTGGAGTACGTCGCCGGCGGCGGGCCAGCCGACCGTGCGGGGTTGAAAGTGGGCGACTTGATCACGGCATTCGACGGCAAGGAAGTCGCCAAGGGCAAAGAGCTCCAGTGGATGGCGAGCACGACCGGCGTCGGAAAAAGCGTGACGGTGCACGTCGTTCGCGAAGGCAAACCCCAAGACATCAAGGTCACCCTCGGGGTTCTCGAGGCCACGGGCCCCCGCCGCCAAGAACCGCGCTGAGCATGTCGGCGCCGCGCCCGAAAGGCCACGCCCCGCGGGACGCAAAGGCCCCCCCCGCCGCGGTGAATAGCCCGGCGCCTGCGGCGTCCAACACGAAGGAAATACGAGCCAAAGAGGCACTGGAGGACCGCGCGCTCGTCGAGCGCGTAAAGGCTGGGGACAAAGAAGCATTTCGAACGCTCGTGGAGCGTCACCAGCGTCGTGCTTTCTCCATCTCCATGTCCTTGGTTCGAGACGAGAACGACGCCCGCGAGCTCGTCCAAGACGCCTTTTTGCGCGTCTACAAAAACATCGGAACGTTTCAGGGGCAATCGAGCTTCTTTACCTGGCTCTATCGGATCATCACCAACTTGAGCATTGACCTCATTCGCAAACCCGGCCGGCAAGTCGCGGAGCTCGACGAGCGCCGTGCGGCTTCCGCTGATGCCGATGACGGGCCGAACAAAGATTTTCCCTTCCTTTCGCGTATCGACGGAGCAGACCCAGCCGATGTGGTGCGTCGCGGTGAAATCGCGATTCGTCTTCGGGAAGCCTTGAGCGCTCTCCCGGATTACCACCGCGGTGTCATCCTCATGCGCGAGGTGGAGGGCCTCAGTTACGAAGAAATGGCGCAGGCCATGGGTGTGTCGAAGGGAACGATCATGAGTCGGCTGTTTCACGCGAGGCAAAAGCTGCAGAAGGCGCTCGTCGATTGCTACAAAGAGCAAATCGGAGAGCGTCCCGACGCGCCGCCATCGTCGAACGAGGAGAGTGCGCCATGAGGATGTCCGATCAGCAGATGATGGACGTGATGGCGTACGCCGACGGCGAGCTCGAAGGCGCAGACCTCGAGCGAATCACCGCGCTCGTCGAGTCCGACGCAGAAGCGAAAGAGCTGTTCTCGTCGATGCGCGCCATCGGTGACGGCGTGCGCAGCTCGTTCGACGTGCCCAAGATCGATCTGGGTGAGGTCTTGATGCGCGAGATCAAACCGAACGATCTCGACAAGGCACGCATCCGGCGCACCGCGCGTACGCGCATGTTCGTCGTCGCGACGGCGCTCACGGCACTCGCGGCCGGCATTCTCTTCTACATGCGTGATCGCGAATCGCAAACAACGGGACAGACTGGCACCGGTTCGGGCCCGAGTGCGACATCGACCGAGAGCGTGCTTGCGTCGTCGAGCGAGAAGGGCGTAGTTCTCGACTTCGTGGATACGCCTACACCGGTCACCGTGTTCTACGTTCCCGCGGAATCGACTACGTCGGGCGCCGAGGGCAAGACGAGCGACACGCCGCAAAGCGTGGTCGTGTGGGTCGACGAGCCGGCCCCGCCAGGAACGACGCCGTGACACGTCTCGCGTGTGTCCGTTTCGCGCTCCTCGAGGTTCTGCTCGTGCTCGTGAGCGTGCTGTTTGTGTCGCATGCGCAAGCGCAGCCGCCGCCGCAAACGGTGACGGTGGAAGTGATGGTGCTTCACGCAACGACGCAGCCCGGCCCCGGCACGATCGATCCGACGATCGGCAACATGCCGCAGCTCCGTCGCCCGCCGTTCTCCGCGTACAACTCGTACAGGCTCATCGGCAAACAATCGCTGACGCTCGTGCGCGGCACGCCGACGCAGTTCACGATGATCAACGGGCGCGTCCTGCAAGTGACGTTGATGAACGTGACCGTCGGTCCGCAAGGCCCACGCTACGAAATCGCCGCAGCGATTCTCCAGCCCGGCGGCGTGCCGTTCTTGAGCACGCGCGTGACGAGCCCGCCCAACGAAACGTTCTTCGTCGCGGGGCAACAGTTTCAAGGCGGCGTAATCGTTCTCGGCTTCACGCTTCACTAAGCCGCGTGCGCGGCCTTAGGAGCCCGATCGAAATTATCGGTCCCGCTTTCCGGATCGGACCGCGTAGTTCCAGTCGCCACGAAACTTCTTTCTTTCGAGTCTGACCGCGCGAAGGGCATCGCTTGAAACCTCCTTGCCGACTTCGTATTCGCGTT
>JBBSFE010000167.1:0-11345 GCA_038239005.1 Polyangiales bacterium | reverse complement strand
TGAACCTTCGTCGGGTCGACGGCGTGCCGCGCGCTCTTCGTCTTGATCATTTCCAGCATGCGAGCCTACCTGCACCAGCTCGCAGCGAATGGAAAGCGATACGTGCATCATGCAAGAAACAAACCGAGGGGATCCCTCAGACGCGTCACGCGACTATTCGATTCCGGATCTCGCCGCGTGGCCCGCGAGCTTCGGCGTCGTCTCGGACGATCCCGTCAACCCGCAGACGGTCTATGCGCGTTTGCGGGTCTATGCGAATGGCCAGACGCGCGATTATCTCGGCGAGCGGTACCACGACAACTCAGCGATGACGCCCGAGTTCGTCGCGAATGGCGTGAAAGAGATGTGCGACAACGCGCTCGAGCTTCCCGTCGGCGGAATCGTCGTGGGCCGTCGCGGTGAGCACGCGTTCATTCCAGTGCTATCGGGCGATGATTGCACGACGCACCACTTCGCAAACCAGACAGGCACCTTCGCCGCGCGTGTCGCCATCGAGCAAACGGGCACATATGAGTTTGGTGTTCTCGCGAGCTATCCGCGCAATGATGCACCCGCGAACCTCGGGCAACCGCCGCTGTTTCCATTTAACGAGGTCATGTTGCAGCTGCGACGCGCGTGCGATGACGACGCCACGTACATTCACTGCGATCCGGGTTGGGGCTCGCCGACCTCGGCTGCCGACGGCGACCCGCGCATTACCCAAGCGCTCAACGCCGGCGATGTCGTGTATCTGATCGTGGGCGGAACCGACTCGGCCGCGAGCCCACTCGAGGTCGCGGTTGGCGCGTGGAAAGAGCGCTCGCCGCCGCCCGGCAACGACAGCCTCCCCAAGACGCCACTTCCGCTGCCGATTGCGCTCACGCTCGAAAACGGGACGACGCCTGCATCCGAGCCCGAGCCTGGCGTTACGATCGATCGCATCATTCGCCTCGATGTTCCGCCCGCGGGATTGACGGCCGCGCACGTGACGATGCGAAGCGCCTGCCTCAAAACAATGTCGAAGCTCGGTGATCAAACAATCGATCTCGCGAACGCGCGATCGTGCATCGACGCGAACGACGTATGGGCGCCCATCACGCCTTTCGAGCTTGACGACGACACGTCAGCGTCTCCGGCGATGGCACGAACGTTCGGCGTGGCGACGCCATGCCCGCCCGCAGATCCGACCTCCGCCCAAGTGTGCGTCGAGGGTGGTCCGTTCATCATCGGTCGGCGTGACGCCGTCGGTTCCAATCCGGTTCGCACGGTGGCCGTCTCGACCTTTTGGATCGATCGCTACGAGACGACGGTCGCCGATTATCGCGCGAGCCATTTGCCGACGGACAACAACGACGGGCCAGTGGAACTCGTCAATGGTGCCGACGTCGGCTGCTCGTGGACGCCGTCACCGGGAAAGCACGAAACATTTCCGCTGGTGTGTCTCTCGTATGACCGCGCGGTGCAATATTGTGAAGCGCAGTCTCTCAACGGAGCGTCCGGCGAGCTTTTGACGCAAGCACAATGGGAATACGCTGCAACGGTCGCTGGGCGTCCGCGAAAGACGCAGTTTTCGTGGGGTGATGATCCACCGCAGTGTGCATGCGATGGTTCGATCACGCCGTGTCACGCGCCACTCTTCGGTCGCACGCTCGTGGGGTCGCCCATCGGTGTGTGCAGCAAATTCCCCGACACGCTCGAGCCCGTCGATTCACGCACCGATCCGACGACGGGAGACGTGACCGCCCTCGGTATCGTCGGCATGACGGGCAGCGTGATCGAGTGGGTGCAGGATGCTGGGTGGGCTTACGATTCGCAATGTTGGTATTCGGCTCCGGTGATCGACCCCGTCTGTCGCGAAGACAACGCCCTCGCGCGAATGTGCCGCGGGATGGGATGGACGTCGGTAGAACGGCCGTTGACGACCGTCGATGCATCGGCGCCGCGTGGGCTCGCCGCCGGTATTGGGCTTCGTTGCGCGTTTGCGTCACCATGAAGCGTGTCTTCGTCATCGCGGCGTTCGTGTGCGCATGCAGCCACGAGCTGCCGCTTCCGGGACAGGTTCTGCTCGTCGTCGACACAGACGCGCTGTTGGCGCCCGGCGCAGGCCAAACGCCGACGCATGCCATTCTATTCGACATGCTCTCAGTGGATGTCTTCGTTCCGGGCGATGACGATCCGTGCTCGGGTTGCAGCCAACAGTTTTCGATCGACGAGGCTACCGTCAATCAGGGTCATGCTTCCGTTGGCATTCCGGCGCAATCGGGCGTATCTGGATATCGCGCGCGCATTCGGCTTTATCACACGACGAAAGTCGGCGTGGAGAGCAAGCCCGACAGCACGATCGAGACCGTCGTCGCGTTGCCACCCGTCGACGATACTGGCGAAATCGCGATCACCGTTTTTCTGGCAACTGACGATGTTGCCAATCCTTCGGGAACGCTCGATGCTCCGGTCGCGGCGACACTTGGAGCGATCACGAATGGTCACGCGGGGACGTGGCCCGGTGGCGCAGTGGTGCCCTGCACCGACACGCCGAGCGACGACGAAGTCTGCATTCCCGGAGGCGCGTTCTGGATGGGAAATCCCGCCGCCTCGTTCGCGGGTGGGGCGGGCACGGCGACCGACGCGCAGCGCATCGTGGTCGTCAGCCCATTTTTTCTCGAGGCCTACGAGACGACCGTCGCCGACTTTCGCGGTCAACCGGTGTCTGGCGTAGTCGCATGGACGGGATCGACCGAAGGCACCGACCCAACCGACTGGTGCACGTATTCGAGCAGCAAATCGCGCGACGCGCTCCCTTTGAATTGCATTTCGTGGCAAGCGGCCTCGAGCTACTGCCACTCACCCCAAAAGGGGAAAATGTTACCTACCGAAGCTCAGCTCGAATTCGTCGAGGGCGGAATGCGAAACACGCTGTACGTCTGGGGAGACGATGACCCTGCCTGCGGGGACGCGGCATTCGGTCTTTCGGGTTTTGGAGTTTGGTTCGACAGTGGACACAGCGAGTGTCGGTTACCCTCCTCGTTCGGTGGGCCGCTCGCGCCACATCGCGCCCCCGCCCGATCGCGCGACGTGCTCACGATTGGCGATCGCGCCGTCTACGATCTCGCCGGCAACCTAGCGGAGTGGCCAAGCGACGCGTACGAGCCGCAAGGTTACGATTGTTGGACGTCGGGCGTGCTTCATGATCCCGAATGCACGACCGGTACGGCGCGCCTCGTGCGCGGTGGATCATGGGTGAGCGGGGCCGAGAATTTACGCGCCGCGGCGCGCGTGCCGCGCGGCAACGGCGACGCTGCACCGGACGTCGGCGTGCGGTGCGCTCGTCCTGACAAGGCGCCATGATGAAAGCGTTGACGATCGGATGGCTGATGTTGGCGCTCACCCTCTTTGTGGCAAGCGCACGTGCCGATGACGCAGCAACCGATACGACCGAACGCGCACGTGCGGACTTCGTGCGCGGCGTCGACCTCGCAGGTAAGGGGCTTTGGGGTGAGGCGCTCGGCGCGTTCGAGCAATCTGCAAAGCTCCGCCCGCACGCGCTAACCACATACAACGTCGCAACGTGCCAACGCGCGCTCGGCGAATACACACGCGCGCGCGCAACGTACACGAACGCGCTCGACGAAGACGCACGCACGGGCGGCGCCGAGCTTCCCGCGAGCTACGCGGAAGAAGCCAAAACGCGGCGCGCAGACATCGACGCACTGCTCGCGCACGTGAACATCACGCTCGACTCTGTCGAAGCCACGCTCACAATCGACGGTCGACCGCTCGTCGTCGAAGGCTCATTGCTGGTCGCGGGCATCGCTGCCGCGGGTGCGGGCACGTCTCCGCCTACGGCGCACTTCGAGGTCCTCGCCGATCCAGGCGCGCACGTAATCACGGTGACGCGAAAGGGTTTTGCGACCATCGCCGTGAACCGCACGTTCTTGCCCGCCTCTCGTGGTGCGCTCGATCTCGTAATGGATCGATTGCCCGCGACGCTCCGCGTGTCCGCGCCCCAAGCGGATGCGATCGTGAAGCTCAACGGGCGAGACATCGGCGTCGTCCCCGTCGACACGACGCGACCCGCGGGCAACTACACGCTCGAAGTCGTCGCGAGCGGGTTCGTTCCTTATCGAACGAACCTCGTGCTTTTGCCGGGCCAAGAAGCAAACTTACGAGCACCGCTATCGCCGCAGCCACCCGCGATCACGAAACGTTGGTGGTTTTGGGCGGGCGCGGGTGTGCTTGCGGCGGTGGTCGTCGGCGTCGGCGTAGGCGTGTTTTACGCGACGCGTACCACTCCGCCTCCCGATGGTGGTGGCCTCGGCTGGTCGGCGCCGACCCACTAACTAGAACGGTGCATCGACGGCCAGCCCGTGAAACCGATCGGGCGTGGCGGACGCCGCTTGATGAGCACTCGCCGATGCCGCAACGATGGCAGGACGGGCAACAGAGGAGCGCGCAGTGGGCGTGATTGTCGTTTGGATCGCGGCGGTGCTCGGTGGCGTTGTCACGAGCTCGGGAGTTGCAGACGCATAAGCCATCGCGTCCTCGACGAAAGCCGCGGCGATGGGCGAGTCGGTGCTGACGGATGTCGGGTTTGCGCGCGGAAAGACGGCAATCGCAATAGCTGCGGCGACGCACGTCGCGACGACCATGAACGTCCTCTTTTTCCACGGCTTCTCGGCTTTGGTGATCGACCGACGCGGAAATGCGGCCGCCTTGACTTGCGAATAGGGGCGAAGCGCATCGAAGAGACCCACGAGATCGTTCGGTCGAGCGTCGCGATCGACCGAGAGCATGCGCATCACGATTTTCGCGATGGTGGCTGGCACCTTCGGCGCCACGGTCTGTAGCGGAACGATGTCGCCCGTCGTCACGGCGCGTAGAACCTGCCAAACATTGTCTCCGGGCAGCGGGCGTTTTCCGGAGAGGCATTCATAAGCGATGACGCCGAGCGACCAGATGTCGGCGCGAAGGTCCACGGCCTTGTCGCCGAAGACTTGTTCCGGCGCCATGTACCGCGGTGTTCCGAGCATGCCGCCCGTCGTCGTGAGCGCGGACTCGGCCGACTCGGCGTTGGGACCTTCGACGATTTTCGCGATTCCGAAATCCAGCACACGTGGGGACGTCTCTCCGTTCGACGTCGTGAGCAAGATGTTCTCCGGTTTGAGATCGCGATGCACGACACCCGCCGCGTGCGCGGTTCCCACGGCGGAAAGAATTGGCAAGAAGAGCTCGGCGAACGCGGCAACGTCGAGCGGCGCGTTTTTCGTCAACCACGATTGGAGCGTCTCGCCCTCGAGGAGCTCCATCACGATGATCGGTTGTCCGTCGTCTCCGGTGACGACGTCGTCCATTCGCACCACGTTCGGATGACGCACCGCCATCGCTGCTTTCGCCTCGCGCCGCAAGCGTTTGTTCGCCGATTCATCGAGAGCGTGAAGCGGTTTCAAAAACTTGAGCGCCACCGACTCACCCGTTTCGAGCACGGTCGCACGCCACACGAAGCCCATGCCGCCAGATCCGATGAGCGCTTCGAGTCGAAAGCGGCCGCCGACGATGTCGCTCGTCTTCGTCGCGTGCATGATGCGTTCGATCGAAGCTTTGGCGCGCTCGGGTGCAACGTCGGCGAGGGCGCGCGCGAGCTCGGCGACGTTCGCGTAGCGCTTTGCGCGTTCTTTTTCGAGGCACCTCAGCACGATCGCTTCGAGCTCCACGGCGATCTCGGGTCTGGCGCGGCGAAGCGATGCAGGCGGATCGGACGCGACCTTTCGCTCGACCTCGCTCGCGGATTTTCCGTCGAATGGAACGCGACCGATGAGGAGCTCGAACAAAGTCACGCCGAGCGCCCAGATGTCGCTCTGCGCGTCGGCCGACTTTGCGGACACCATTTGCTCCGGCGACATGTAGAGCGGCGTGCCCATCACCGCGTACGTGCTCGTGACCGACACGCCTAGCGCGCGGCTTTTGTCTTTCGAGATCCCGAAGTCGAGAACTTTGATCAGCTTATGACCGTCCGAGAGCGTCACGCAAAACAGGTTTGCCGGTTTGAGATCGCGATGAACGATGCCGAGCGTGTGCGCTTCACCGATCGCGACGCACGCTTGGAGCACGAAGTCGATCGCGTCTTCGATCGCGAGTGGACCTTTGCGCACGAGCGAGCCGAGGTCGTCGCCTTCGAGCAGCTCCATCACGATGAAAGGCGCGCCGCTCTCGAGCCTGTCGACGTCGAACACACGCGCGACGTGCTCACTCGTGATCCTCGCCGCTGCTCTCGCTTCGCGCTCGAATCGCTTCACGGCGTCGTCGTCATCGAACGCCGCAGGAAGCATGAATTTGATCGCGACGCGGCGATCGAGCTGGATGTGGCGCGCGGCAACGACGACGCCCATCGCACCATGACCGAGAACGCGCTCGACGTGGTACTTGCCCACGAGCACTTCGCCGGGCCGAACGGTGAGCTCCGAGTGTTCAGCGCCTGTCACACGCGAGCAGTGTATTCTACGCGCACTCGTCGTGACGGAAGAAACTCGACTGAACCCACTCTCGAGCCAATCGGCGATCGATCACGCGACGCTCTGGCAGTACATGCAGAAGCTCGTCGACCGGCTGTTTGGCGCGCTCGACGGCGATGCCGCGATGGACGAGGCGCTCGACATCGTCGTGGATTTGCTCGGCGCCGATCGCGGCATCATTCTCGTCACGCGCGCTGACGGCACCCAAGCCGCGATCAACGCACGCTCGCAAGGCAAAGCTCTCTCCGCACAAGAACGCGAAAGGATCAGCACCACGTTCGTGCGTGACGCGCTCGAAACGAATCGATGCGTGGTGTTTGACCCGAGGGGCTCGGCGAGCCCGAGCGCCAGCGCCACGACGCTCAACATCTTCGCCGTTCTCGCAGCGCCGCTGCGCAGTGCAGCCGGTACGCGCGGCGTTCTGTATGTCGACTTCCGCGATCGGCGAAAATTCGTCGCGGAGCCGCACATCGAGTTCTTCATTTCTGCGGCGACGTTGATCGGCGCCGTGCTCGAGCAACACACGCGCGCCATGGCGACCTCCGATCAACTTCGGGGTGCGAAGACATTCTGGGTCGAGTCGCGTCGCGCGCCATCGCTCGCCGAGCTGCTCGCGCCCCGGAGCATGCAACCGATCGCGCGCGAGCTCGAAGCGTCACTGCACGGCGACACGCCCATCCTCATCCTCGGAGAGTCGGGCTCCGGCAAGACACTTCTCGCGCAGGCGATTTCGGAGGCCAGCAATCGGCGACCGATCGTGCGCGCCGTCCTCGGCTCGAGCGATGATCTCAACACGATCACCTCCGAGCTGTTCGGTCACGAGCGCGGCGCATATTCCGGTGCGGTCTCGAAACGCGTGGGGCTCGTCGAGTTCGCGTCGGACGGAACTCTCATTCTCGATGAAGTGTTGAATCTGCCGACCTTCGCGCAGCGGCTCTTGCTCGACTTCACGCAATTCGGAACGTATCGCCCGCTCGGTTATGACAAGGCGCAACCGAAGCAATCCAAGGTGCGCATCATCGGCGCCACCAACGGTGACTTGCACGCCGCGATGCGCGACGGTCGTTTTCGTGAGGATCTCTATCATCGCCTCGCGGGCGTCGTTCTCGAAGTGCCGCCGCTGCGTGAACGCCGCGAGGACCTACCCGCACTCGCCGAGGTTGCGCTTCACAACGCCGACAGCACACGGCAGTGGTCGCTTTCGGATGCGATGCGACGCTTGCTCGTTTCGACGGCGATGGAGTGGCCGGGCAACGTTCGACAGCTCGAAACGATGATGCGGCGTGCGCGCGAACGTGCGCTCGTCGAGGATCGCAACGCGACAATCATCACGCCGGAGCACGTTGATCGCCGCGATCTCGAACGCGCCGCAATGGCGACTCAGACGACGCGCCCCGCCGACGCGCCGACCGATTGGCAATCGCTCCAAGCCGAACGCGCTCGACTCGACGAGCGCGAAGAGGCGGCGATTCGCGCCACGCTCAACCAGTGCGGCGGTGTCGTTGCACAAGCCGCGCGAGAGCTCGGGCTCGCACGCACGACGCTGCTCAGTCGCATGGACACGCTCGGCATCCGCGTTACCAAGCGCGCCTGACGACGTCGCGTCGAGTGACGTCGAACTCTCGACACTCTCGACCTCGCGACGTGAAAAACAGCGACAAAGCCCTGCTCTCGCGTGTGGTACGGCGTGTGCTCTAGCACTCTGCGTGACCTCGATGTCCGCCGTGAGCGCTGCAATGGATCGGTATGCCGTTGGCAACGACGCAGCGTTCGCCGAGCTCTACGACCTCCTCGCGCCGAGGCTCTTCGCCTTTTTGATGCGGCAAACTGGCCATCGCGCGCGCGCCGAGGATTTGGTTCAGCAGACGTTTCTCCAAATGCACTGCGCGCGCCACACGTACGTCACGGGAGCCGATGTCCTGCCGTGGGCGTTCGCGATCGCGCGTCGGCTTTTGATCGATTCGTATCGTCGGGGCAAGCGTGAGGTGCTGGTCGACACGCTGGACCCGCCGGCCGTGGACGAGGGCGCTCCGGATGATGCATTGAGACGCAAACAAGCCGCGCAGGTGATCCAACGTACGCTCGATTCGCTCCCCGAAACCCAACGCACGGCGTTCATGCTGATCAAGTACGACGGCCTCACGTTCGCCCAGGCGGCCGAAGCGCTCGGAACCACGGTGACGGCCGTCAAGCTCCGCGCTCATCGCTGCTACGAGGCGCTGCGCGGCGCGGTCGGCGATGACGTTGCAGAAAAGGGCGGCGCGCCATGACGCGCGATTCGATACGTGACGCAATCCTCCTCGAAATTGCCGCGCGTCCGGCGCGAACGCGTCGCGACGGTCGTCGTCGCTCGGCGCTCATTTACGGCTCCGCGGCGCTCGCGGGCGTTCCTCTTTTTTTCGCATGGGGCGGCTTTGGTCATGGTGCAACAAGGCCGCTCGATCTCACGATCCGAATCGCGCTCGGTGCGCTTTTGATCGTGATCGCGTGCGCGGATGTCGCGTGGTGGCGCAATCGCTCCGCCGTCGGTCCTCCAACGGCGGCCCTGCTCGCCATCGCCGCGCTCGCGCCGCTCGCGACCTACGCGTGGCTCGTGCTCTGGCACAACCACTACGCTGCGCCGCCTGCGCGTATTGGATTTCGTTGCATGGCGATGACGCTCGTCTCAGGCGGCGCGATGCTCGGCGCCGCGCTCCACCTTCGCAAGCGCACCGTGGTCGTCGACCCGCTCGTCGCCGGTGCGGCCCTCGGCGCGACGGCAGGTGCGTTTGCACAGGTGATGGTCGACATTTGGTGCCCGCTGACGAACGGCGAACATGCGCTCGTCGGCCACGCGTTTCCCGTCGCAGCGCTCGCGATCGCCGGGGGCCTCATCGGCGGACGTGTCCTGACGATCAGGGCGTTCGTGCGCAGCGAAACCCGTGGTCGTTCGCCCGGGTCGTTGGAGAGACTTGATTGCGGTCC
This sequence comes from Polyangiales bacterium, assembly GCA_038239005.1. Taxonomy (GTDB): domain Bacteria; phylum Myxococcota_A; class Polyangia; order Polyangiales; family Polyangiaceae; genus DASXHD01. Next base: position 1,896 of record JBBSFE010000167.1, on the reverse strand, counting down.
TCCGGATAAAGGGCGGAGCCGGGATTGAAATAGTTACCACCGCGCAACGTGCGATTCGTGCCGGTCACCGAATTCACGCAGTCGGTGCACGTCGTGTAAGTGCCGAACCAGTCCAACGTCCACTCCCATACATTCCCTGCCAAATCGAGCTGACCCCAGCGCGCGGCCCCGCTCGTTGTCACTCCCACTGGGGCAATGTTGGCGGTGCTCGTACAGGTTCCGACGGACGGATAATTGCAATTGTAAATCGCATATTGGTTCGTTGGTGCGGCAGTGCCCCAAGGATATTCACGCTGCTCGCTGCCACCCGCCGCTGCGTATTCCCACTCCGCTTCACTCGGTAGAAAGCCGCCGTCCCAGATGCAGAATGCGTATGCCTCGTACCAGCTCACGCAGTTGATTGGGCGATTTTCCAGCGTTCCGGGCGACGATGACCACGTTGCGTACGGGTCCGGATTAGAGAGATGGGTAACAGTCCATCTCGCGGACAGGGGTGACCGGGTGACACATCGTTCCAGAGACATAGGTGACAGTCACCGCCATGCCTTGGCAGGACACGTCACCCATGGATCAACGCCAGCAATTCATCGACGAGTACATGCGCGGCGACAGCAGCATGAGCGAGCTCGCACGACGATTCGGAGTGAGTCGCAAGACGGTCTACAAGTGGGTTGCGAGATTTCTCGAGACGTCGAGTCTCGCGGACCTTTCGCGGAAACCGCACTGCAGTCCTCGAGCCGTTGCCGCTGGGCTCGAGAGCAGCATTGTTGCAGCGCGACGAGAGCGGCCGAGATGGGGCCCGAAGAAGCTTCGCGCGTGGTTGTTGCGCGCAAATCCGGGAGCGTCGCTTCCGTCGGTGAGCACGTTCGCGCTCATCATCAAGCGCAACGGGCTCGTCACGCCACGACGTCGACGACGACGCACCCCGCCATCAACGCGTCCCCTCTCGCACGCCACGGCGCCCAACGTGCTCTGGTGCATGGACTTCAAGGGCGACTTTCTCGTCGGCAAGCGACGCTGTTATCCGCTGACGGTGATGGACGCTTACAGCCGATTCCTCATCGCGTGTATCTCGCTGCCGAGCACGTCGACGCCAGGCGTGAAGCGTGCACTCCGCACGGTCTTCGCCGACTTCGGTTTGCCGCAGTCGATCCGAAGCGACAACGGCGCGCCTTTCGCCTCACGAGCGCCTTGCGGTCTCTCCGAGCTCTCAGCGTGGTGGGCCAAGCTCGGCATTGCTCACGAGCGTATCGAGCCCGGCAAGCCGCAACAAAACGGACGCCACGAAAGGATGCATCTCACGCTCAAGCTCGACACCGCTTCGCCGCCGTCCGATTCGCGGCGCGCCCAGCAGCGTTCGTTCGATCTCTTTCGAAAACACTACAACGTCGACCGACCTCACGAAGCGCTCGAGCAGCGCTCGCCCGCAGAGTTCTACGAGCGTTCGCAGCGCACTCTGCCCGACCCGCATTGGGGAAAAGACTTCTCGTACCCGGACGACTTCGAGCTCGTGCGCGTTTCAAAAACGGGTTCAATTCGCTGGAACGATCGCTCGGCCTTCATTTCCACGACCCTTCGATACGAGCTGCTCGGCCTCTCGTGGTCAGCCAATTCATGGCGAGTGTTCTTTGGGCCACACGAGCTTGGGCAACTACGTCGGCGCGGAAAGCTGCGCTTCATTCGCGTCGAGGACGTCCACATGCGCCCTGTTGCACGAACCGACAGCGACACCTCGCGTCTCGCTTCGCCAACACGCCGCGCGGCTCTGCGGAGCGAATAATATTTTCTGAAGGGAGAACAGCAGAAGAGAAGTGTCACCTATGTCTCTGGATAACTCGCGGTAGCCGTCACCGATGTCGTTGGAACAAAGTGTCACCTATGTCCTTGCTCGCTCAC
>JBBSFE010000166.1:0-11484 GCA_038239005.1 Polyangiales bacterium | reverse complement strand
TGCCCATGCTGCACCAACAGCCCGCGCGCGTCGGCTATTTCCATGAGCGGATCGATAAATTCGACCAGGCTCCTAAGGCACGTCAACTCAGTCACCATCGTCGACGCTCGCGGCGTCGAGCGCCCCGTCCGGGCTGGCGTCCGCGCCCGAATCCGGAAACGCAAGCGAGCGACATGTTGGCGATGTGAAATCCCGATCGCCCAGCGGAGACGTCACGACGTTACCGCATCCTTTCGTCTCGCTTGGGCCGATGGTGATGGAAAAGTCGTGCTTGGTCCCATCGCCCAGCACCAACGAGACCGTGCAACTCTCGGCGATGGGCCTGAGCGAGCATTGCGAGCCGGCCCCGTTCGCAAAACAGTCTGGAGCTACACCACTGCATGTCGTGGTGATGCTCGAGAACCCGCACGGGGACGAAAACTCAACGGCGCTCGGGCAAAAGGGAGTACCGCCATACGACGCGCCGCCACAGGCGACGACGAGCAACGTTGCTGCGGACCCGAGCAGCGCAGCACGACTCATTCGCGGCGCCGTGAGCGCGCTGTCAGCGCATGCTGCAGTCGACACGATTCCGCCGCAGAATGGACACGCGCTCTCGCATTGCTTCACGTGCCGATGACAACTCGAGCACAAGAAAAGCTTCATCAAAAGCCGCGTCCCGGGAAGGTTGGGCCTGTCGAGTAACACGCGCCGCCGCTGCAGCCGGTTTCGCAGTAGTAGTATTTCGTGACGAGCTCGCACGTGCCATTCACGCATGTGCCGTTGTCGAAGTACGCGGCCCAATGCGAATCGGCGCATACGGATCGCGGCAGCGTGCACTCGTCACTTTCCGGCACGTGCGACCCGGCGTCGCAAGATGCGTCGCTGAAGATCGAGGCGTCAGCACACGATTCGACCACGCTCGGCGTTGTGCACGCGACCACCGGAGGATCGACGACGGGTGGGGTGCCCGGCGTCGTGCAGCAAACGAGATTCGAAGCAAAGACAACGAAGACTGCGCGCACTACGTCAGCGTAGCAGCGCGGGGGCGAAAGCAAGGACGGAGCCGGCGCTGAGGCGTTCACGGACAAACGTCCGTCGAGCACGTCCAGTGAAGCACACTCCATTCATAGGAGCAGTGGTTGCCGGTCGCGCAGTCGGAGTCGTTCGTGCATTCGTCTTGCGACGTGTGGCAGAAGTATCCGACCCAGCCGCGCGAGGAGCAGCCGTACGTCAGACTCGGGGAGCAGTATGCGACACCTGCGTCGGAACAGTCGATGTCGAGCAGGCAGTTGCCAGTCGGCAAACACGTGTTCGGGGCGGAGGGCGAGCTGTGAATTGGGCTCCCGCGGCAGTCGCAGACGTTCGCGCAATGGCCGTCGTCGTAGCACTGGTCCTGTGTGCAGAACCCGCACGGACGGGTGCCGTCGCAGGAAGCATCAGCGACAGGCGTGCATCGACCTTGTAGCCCAGCGTTCGGATAACAGTCGTTGTCGCTTGCGCACTGCGACGACGCCATGGCGTCCGATGGGAACGGGAGAATCGGAGGGCGATCCGGCGCGCATGTATCGGCGTTCGCGCGATGCGTGGTGGGTTCGCGCGTGCTGCAGCCCGCGATGACGCACGCGCTAAGCGTCAGCTGTCGTAACATTGCAGCCCTGTGGCGCAGGCCCATCGCACGTCGACGGCGTCCCATGCGCAGCGTCCCGCGTTCGATTGGATGTTGGGGCAGTCCGAGTCGTCAACGCATTCATCGTCGTTGGTGTGGCAATAGAAGCCGACGACGTAGTCAAGGTTGTCACAATTCAACGACTTGCTCGGTGAGCAGAACCCGCGTCCTGTCGGTCCGCAATCGTTGTCGATGGAGCAGTTGCCATCAACGGGCCGACACGAGTTCACGTCTCGTGACGTCGCGCGGCACTGGCAGAGTCCCGTGCCGCAATCGTGGTCCGTCAGACACGCGTCGTACGTACAGTAAGCGGTGCAGCTTCCGGCATCGGGATCGCATCCGGAGAGGTCGCATCGCCCATCGAGAGAGACCGTGCAATCTGCGTCGCTCGTGCACTCGCCCGTGACGCCGCTCACGGGATTCGGAAGTAGCGGCGCGCGGACGGAAGAGCACGGTGTCGCGCTCGCGCGATGCACGGCAGGCTCGCGACCCGCGACGGACTTGCGACACGCACCCACGCCGATGATCCCGACCGCAAGCAGTATGCACTTCGCGCCTCTCACGGGCATGGCGAGCTTTCCCATCCGACCCAGACGTTGTCGACGCATTGCTCGTCTACGCCGAAGCAGCAGCTTCCGGCGTTGTAGCGACACGTGCTTCCGTCCGGGAGATCGCAAGAGGTACCCGCGAACGGGCGATTGAGGCTGCAACCAGGACCTGGCGCGAAGCACTGCCACGCTGCGTTGCTTGGCGCTCCGTCTTGCGTCGGCGGCGGCGGGCCGGCACCGCATTCGCTACATACGCAAACCACGCCCGCGTCGGCGTTCGGACATATCTGTGCTGGCGTCGCGCAGCCCATGCCGTCGACGGCTGTCGCGCAATCGACGTCCTTCTTGCAGTGGAACAAGCCCGTCGCGTTCGCGAACCACTGACCACCCATGCAAACGAAATGCTGATCGCACGCATAGTTCGAGCTCGTACCGTATTCGCAGTCTTCATAGGCTGGCTGTTCGCATGCTGTGCCCGCTTCGGGGGCGGTCAACGGACACAGAACGGGAGCGGGCAATGGAGAGGGAGCTGCGTCGTAGCTCGTGTCGGCGCATGCGAAGCTCGTCGCGCACGCGTCGGCGGTTGCGTCCGCTGATGATGCGTCGTCTTCGATGGCGAGGTGTCCATCGCACGCCGCGAGAGCAAGAATCGCGACACTGACCCACCCGCGCATCTCGCAACGCTAGCAGCCTCCACGCCGCACGCTATTCAACTGGCGGCCTATCGTGCTGCCCTGAGATCTCAGCGACGAGATGTAGGCATCTCATGCCCGAGATGTTGGCGAATCAGAAGCCACGGTTGGCGGCAGTCGGGTCGCTCGAACAACACCCACCGCTGCTGCTGCAGCCCGTTTGGTCGACATCGTCTCAACCTAGAACCCACGGCCTGGATTGGTTCCGCCGTACCGGATGCACGCGCCGCCTTGGCAGCCCGTTTCACAATAGTGATACTTCGTTGCGAGCTCGCAGCGGCCGTTGACGCAAATCCCGTCGTCGAAATAGGCCGCCCAATGCGAGTCGGCGCAAACGGAAGGCGGGACGAGGCAGGTGTCTTGGTAGTACGTCGGCGGTGCTGCATCACATGCATCATCGGCGGCGTCACATGATGCTCCAGCATCGACGGGAGGCGAGCACGCGACGACAGGTGCTGCCACCGGCGTTGGATCCGGCGTTGTCGCCGTGGTTGTGCAGGCGACGAAGAAGCAAATGAGGAATCGCGTCATGGGCCCACCGCATAGAGGAAGCCGTCGTCGGAGCCAAAGTACACCGTGCCGTCAGCGCCGATTGCGGGCGACGATCGAATGGCGTTGCCCGTCTGCACAGTGAAGAGCGGTATGCCGGTTGCGTCGAATGCGTAGAGCTTGCCATCGCTGGCACCAACGAACACGGCGCCTTCCGAATCGGTAGCCGGTCGGTCTTCGATCGCTGCGCCGAGGTCGAGGGACCACACAGCACCGCTCGGAGCAAGCGCGGCAAGCCCAGTAGGACTCGTTAGGAAAACCAGTGTCGAGCTCGCGACTGCGACGGTGATTTGATTTGTGAATGTGTCATGCGTTCGAAACCTTGGGATGTCGCACGACCACAAATACGTGAAGCTCGAATCATGCACCTCGAGGCGACCACTCGATTCGAGAAACATGGTGCCGTCCTCCGTGATCGCGCCGAGTGTGCCTTCACCCACCGTTACCCCGGCGTCGCCCTGCGGAGGTGTGGTGTCGTACGTCACGAGTGAGCCATCATACGACGCGACATAGAAATGATTCGCAGCAATGGCGAACGGGAGCCCGAGCGAAGACACCGTGCTCGTCGCGCCGAGGTACGCATCACATACGATCGGGCCTTGGCGCTCTGCGGTGCACGGCAAGCCCGCCACCGAGAAATATGCGAGGCCCTGATCGTCGAGGAGAACGGACGACTGAATCGAGTCGGTCGTCCGCGGTGCCGAAACTTCCGAACCGTCCGCGGCAAACACATGCAAACGCGTGTCGTCGGACGCAACGTAGATGCTCCCGTCGCTCGCGATCGTCGCCGCCGATTCTACACCACCGATTTGCCGTGTCCACGCGAGCGCGCCGTTCGGGTGCACAGCATTGAACGAGCCGGCGCTGTTGCCGATGTAGATCGTGCCATCGGCCGCGACGACAGGCGACGCCGTTCCGATGAACGCGCCGGTATCGAGCTTCCACTTGATGTTGCTCGTGCGCGCGCCGACGACACTTGCGCGACCCGTATAACCTTCGTCGTGACCGATCACGGGCCAAGGCGAGCCCGCCTGCGTTCCCGCTGTGTAGTCGTGCGGTGGTGTGTGCGACGAGCACGCGACGAGCGCGGCACAGCCAACCAACGTGTTTGCTCGCACGGCCGAAGGATAGCGCTACCATTTGGCATGCGCTCGTGGCTTCCGGTCGTGCTGCTCAGCGCCATGGGCTGTTCGCACGACGATGCGCATCCTCCCAGCTTCATGCGCGATTGCCTCGCGCCGATCACACGCACCTGCTCCGGCCTCGCGATTGTGACGCCACGCGAGCCCGTTCCGTTCTCGAGCATCCCTGCGGGCCCGCTTCTTCTTCGCAACGGCGCGATCGACGTAATCGAGGCGCCGAGCCTTCTTCAACACTACGCGCTCGACGGCTCCCCGCCGCGTTTTCACGCAACGAACAACATGCTCTTCACGCCGCCCATCGCATATGGCGGAGTGGTCGTCACCGACGGCCAAGATCTTTTTGGCTATTCCTCGGGAGCTGAGCCTCGCTTTCTAAGCTGGGACGCATCCAATCACCTCGTCGCCGACGTGAGCGTCGACGCGCAGTTCAATTTTGTCGATGGGATTGCAGCATTTCAAGGCCTTGCGTTCGTCGCGCTCTCGTCGACGATCGGTAGCTCGTTCGTGGTCGATTCGAGTGGCGCGATCGGCGCTCCGCAATCGACATCGGACATCCTTCCGTACGTCTACGGTTGCGGATTCGTCCTCGGTGATGGGCAGTCCCCCAATCGATCACTGACGATGATGCCGCTGGATGGCCGCGCGCAGCTTACCGCGACCATTCCGGCTTACGCCGATCCGACGCGATGGCCGTATGACTCGCATGGTGTCGCGCTCGCCACCTTCTCGAACCCAGAGCAAGTCTTCGACGGGGGCGGTCCATGCATCGTCACGGTGCACGTCATATTCGACGACGGTCGCCAAGAGCTTGCGCGCGACATCCCCGCCGACTGCAGACCGTTCTCGTATAAAGCACCCACCATCCTCACGACGTCGTTTGGTGCCGTGCTCTACATGGGAAACGGAACGTTCGTGCTCCTCGACACCGACGCGAGCCCCGTCGGGCAACCCGTGCAGATTGCATCCAAAGGCGACGAGGCCGACCTCGCCATCGTACCGGCAGGCGCCTACGCCGCCGTGCGCGTCACCGAGACGACAAACCAGCCGTCCTCGGTCGATTACTTCGAAACCGTCCTTGGCTGCGCGCCGTGATTAGTCTCGAAACCCACCGCTCGAACATGCTTCTCATTGTCCGATGCAATGAACCGTTGCGTCCCCGCTCGTGATGTGACCACTCACCAGCACGTGCCCGACCAATTCGCGTTGGCCGCGGGCCAGACGAGGAGGGACTGGTTGCACATTTCGTCGGTCGTTTTGGGGCCGGCGAAAATGTAGTCGTTGGTCTCGTTTTGCCAGATGCACGTTGTTTGGATTTGATCTCCTGCGGTGATGGAGGCGTCCATCTCGTAAGTGATCTGGTGATAGAAATCCCACGGCACGACGTCGACGAGCGGGGTCGTCGTTTGATCCGCGTGAATGACGGCGCCGTGGAATTCGTGACCTGCGAGATGCATGTGCGGCCAATCTCGGATCACGTGTACGTCGCCCGCGACCGTACACTGCGCGGTCGAAGTGTCGGTGAGGTGAGGGCGCAGCGCGGGGATCGGCGCGCTCATTGCCAACCACGCGGCGACGCGATTCGGAAGGACGCTCGTCGTGTCGATGACGACCGCCCCTTGTGCTGGTGAGCCCGCGGCGATGCGAATGGCGTGCACCTGCACGACGAGTGACGATGTGCCCGCCGGAAGCTCGAGGCCCATGTCATCGGGAAGAACGAGCGAGTCGCTGCCCGGCACCCACACTTGGAGACCCGTTGCAGGTGATGGCATATCGAAGCACGTGCTCACCGCGCCTTGCGACCAATCCTTCACGGCGTAGAGCGTCGCATGATGCATGACCACGTCTCCGTCGGGCGGCGCTGTCCACGCGATGGAGCGTACCCAGCGATGGTCGAGCGAGCCGGCGTCGAATGCGTAGCACGTGTACATCTCGCTGCCCGTGGGCGCGTCGACCGGAAACGTGAACGTCAATATCGGAGGCGCGGGCTCCGAAAAGCACGATGCGACGAGGAGCAAAAGCCATCGACGCATGTCAGTGCGCCGGCGCCGTCAACTGTGGGGCGACGCATCCGCCATCGACGCATTCGTCGTTGCATTCGTGCAACTGCGCCTTGAACTGACATCCGCCATCGACGCACACGCCGTTGTCGAAGTATTCGAGCCAGCGCGTGTCGACGCAAAAGGACGGCAGAAGCGCACACGCTCCAGCGTCGTCGCAATCGACCGCGGGTGGCGCGAGCGCCTCGGGCGGTGTCGGTCCGGCTACGTCGGGCGAGGCCCCTCCGTCGCCGAAGTTGAATGGAGATCCGCCGTCATCGATCACCGTCGCATCGGCAAGCGTGACGGTGTCGCGACCGTTGCAACCCCATAGTGAGATTGCGATCCCAAGCGCGACTTCGAGTGCGCTACGAGTGTTCATGGCGCGTTCGTGTGGCTCGGCCCCCCTCCACATCCACCCTCGTAGCAGACATAGGCGCATTCGTAGACGTGCGCGGCGAACTGACAGCCGCCATCGACGCACACGCCATCGTCGAAATATTCGAGCCAGCCGCTCGACGCACATATGGAAGGCGGTGGCGGGCATCTCGCAGCGACGCTGCCGGCATCCAGGCAATCGAATTGTGGTGGCGGAAGGGCGTCGGGTTGTCCGGAAATATACGAGACGTCCGGATGATAAGCGCCGTCGTCGAATGAGAGCTGCGATTCATCGGAAGCGTCGGTCGAGCTCGCGTCGATGCCGGGCACGATCGCGGCGCCGTTGCAGCCGATGATCGTGGCGGCAATGAGGAGTCGACTACGCCGCGCCATTCCACATGGTAGCACGCGTAAGCGATGCGCCATCTGCCGCAGCGATGGCCTTTTACGTCACGATCGAGCTAGCGATGCACCCTGACGTATTCGGTTGGCTCATGATCCTCGTGTTGGTGTCGTTCGTCGAAGCCTCGCGCGCGGAGCGACAAGCCACGCACAAGAATAATTTCGTCGCCGTCGTTCCTGACCTCATTGTCTCGTGAAGTGCATCACGAGCGTTGGCCCCTTCGGGAATGCGAATAGCACCAGCAGGTTGGTGCCATCGGTGCTGTAGCTGAACGAATATGGCGTCTGCGGGCTCGGGCACGACTGCGTGAAAGTGATTTGGGACGCAGCCGTCGAGATGGTCAACGTGCCGATGTAGTCCGACTTCACGTCATTGATGTCGAACCACTGGAGCGTGCTCCCGCAAACGGCGACGGTGCTCGCCCACGTGGACGATGGGCAGCCGCCGTCGAAGTATGTCGTGTCCCATTCGGCTTGCGTCATGAAGTAGAGACCATCGGCGATCGCTCCACCGTCCACGGCCGGCACACCACTGACGCAACCGACGCTAATCGTCGTTGGCCACGGCAGCGCGTTGCACTGGGAGCCGCCCTCGGCATAGCCGCAGCCGGATGCATCGGCATACGAAACGTCTGGACCGCCTGCGTCCGTGGGAGCACCGGCGTCCGAGGGAGCAGCCTCGGCAACGACGTCCGCGGCGGCCTCGACGTGCGCATCAGCCTTTCCACCGTCGACTCCAACTTCAGCAGTCGCGTCGAGCCCGGCATCCGTTTCGACGGCGGGCGAATCGCACGCGCCCAACATCGCGCCAAGAAGGAGCAGTCGCCGCACTCACGAAACATACAACAAATTGTGCGATAATCGGCGGCGCCTTTGCAGACGTTGGGAATCGGAATCGGCGTCGCAGGCGCGATCATGATGACGTTCATCGACGCGTGGATGGCGCGCCCGATCAAACCCGCGAAGGCGCACGTGTCATTCGCGCCCGATGGTGTTCGAGGGAGCTTCTGAGATCTCAGGTCTGAGATTTCACGGGCATGCCAAGCCGAAGTAGCGGAGCGGCTGCTCTGGGCTCGGGATTTCGATGCCCAAGTAGAAGAGACCTAGACGGCCGTCTTCGATCACCGGGAAGAGGCCGACGCCAATGCCCGGTGCACCAGGGCCGCTTGCGATCGGTAGCCACTCGAGACCCGCGGGCGTGACGTGACCGATGACTGCCGTAAGCTCCGTCTCCAACGTGAATGCAGCCGCGCCGCCATGCGTACGCACGACGGCGGGTGGCGAAAACTGGGTGTGCGGCCACGCTGCGTTCCACGTGTCGGCGCCGTGCGTGAGGCGGATGTCGTCGCCCATCTCGACGAGGAATCCGTCGATGCCGCCAATCACTTCCCAATCTGGAATTGCGGGCTGTGTCGTCAGCGTCGAGGCCTCCGCACGCACGCGCGTCGTTGCGCCTGCGTAGATGTCGGTCGCGGTTGCGCTCGGTCGCACGGTCGTGAACGCGACCTCGGCAACCGACAACGTTTGAACGAGAGCGAGCTGATCACTCCGTAGCTCGATGGTTCCCTGCGTTTCCGAAACACCGGGGCGTGAGTACGCGAGCACGACGTCGTCACCCGCGAGGCCGAGCGCCGAATAGACCGTGAAGCTCGCGTCTGCGGGTGGGCCGATCGGAATTCGCATGACCGTGCCGTCGATGCGATCGATGCGCCATAGGGTGATGTCGCCGTTCCAGTTGATGCCGCTCGTCGTGAGCATCACGAATCGTCGGTCGTCTACATCGAGCGCGACTGGATAAACGGGCGAGTCGGCGATGTCGATGCGATCGCCCAATGCGATGCCTTGGTTGCTCACGCCGAGGTTCACGAGCGCGATGTTGCCGCCGTGGACTTTGAGCGCAACCCAAGGGGCTCCGCTGATCGCAACGGCGGTGCGCTCGTAGTCGCCGAAGTCGCGGTAGCGCTCGATGCGCCAGGTGGAGAGATCGGCCGGATTGCACGTGGGCCCGGCATCCACATCGACCGTAGCAACGTCGCCCGCGCCTGCGTCGCTCGTCGCGATCGTTCTGATCTCGAGCGATGATCGAGCCCCGCACGCCGCGAGCAAGGCGACAAGCGCCAGCGCGGCAACACGAATGCTCAATGCGGTTTGGCGTCCAAAATCGGTTGCAACACCGATGAGCTGATCGTGACCGAGCTGCTCGTCTTCAGCTTGTTCGTGCCGGTGAGGTAGCAACCCGTCACACTATATGTGCCGTTCGTGCCTTGCTCGTCGAGATTCTCCGAGAGGCTTTCGAAGTTCGAGCTCGTCACGGTGCGTGTGCCCTTCGATGTGGACTTCCAGACGTCGGCGCCGTTCGTGACGTCGTGGACGGTGACGTGGTCGACCTCGACGCTGTCGATCCCTTCGAAGTGGAAGCCGCAGTGCGCGCCGGACATGTCGGTGTAAGCGACGTGGAACATCGTGCCGCCGTTCGCCGTCAAGAGATCGGGCGCGCTGCTTTTTCCCATCGGGCCCGAGTTGTGAATGGTGGAGTCGTCGATGTGGACCGAAGCGGTCGGGCTCAGCGTGACGACGGCGCCTTGGTCGTTCGCGTCGTAGTCGAGATACGAGGCGGTGAAGCTTCCGGAGACGAGCGTGATGCCCTGCGGTGCGGTGACCGTCGCGTGCGTCGTCGAGATGCTGCTTCCTGCGGCAATGGAGAACGGATTGGTCGCGCCCGAGATCGTGCCTTGATCGTAGGTGGAGAGCACGTCGGCTTGTGCGTCGACGGCGATGCTCGCGCCGGTGAGGTCGACGCCCGTGAGCGTCATCACGCCGTGGCTCGTGATTTGGATGCCGCCCCAATTCGAGCCGGTGAGCGTCGCGTGCGCGGCCGTGCTCGTGCCGACGAGCGTGCCTTGCACGATGATCTTTGCCGACGCCGCGACCGTGATCGTCGCCGCGGGAGCGATCGTCACAGTCACGCCAGAAGGAATGAGCACCGTCGAGCCGATGCTTTTGCCATCGCTCCACGTTTCCGAGGTGACGGTGGTCACGTCCGCGCCGACTCCCGAATCCTTCGGTTTCGCTGCATCTGGCTGATCGGTGCCGGAATCGGTGCCTGAATCGGCAGGCTCCGCGCTGCCCGTGAAGCAACCCATCGACACCAAACAACCAAGCAAAGCCAATCTACGCATCCCCGAACCGTGACCGCCAATCGCCGCGAAGACAATTGATATTTTGAGCATTGAATCGTATGCGCCGTTCTTACAATTCCCTGCGCAAACCCGCTTGAATTTCACGAACGCGGTCGCCGCTTCGGGTGCTTGAGCAGCCAATCATCTCGCTGGCGCCCGGGAACGGGACACTCTTCGTCACATCCCGTCGTGCCGAGGAGTGCCCGCGATTTTCAGACACTGGCGACATAAATAGATTTAATTCTCACGAGGCCGCGCGACAGACGCATGCAAACGTGCTTGGACTTCGGCCGCACGCCCGATAACCTCAGCCAATGAACAAGCCTAACGCATGGATCGCCAGCCTGGCCTTGACGACCGTGCTTGCCGGTGCGTGCTCACTCGCGACCGCGGTTTCCTCACAGCAACAGGCTGTCGCAATAAGCACGCTTGATTCGTTGAAGGCGCAATTTCAGTTTCCGATGCGTGCGCCGACGGACGGAACGAGCGGTTCCGTCCCGGCGCGTAGCGTGATCCCCGACGCGGCTGCGTCGTCCGTCGCCATCGACTCGAGTGGCAACCTCGCGCCCGTCGGGAAGATTGCGGCGCGCATCGCGCTGGCGGCAACAGCGGACTCCCCGACAACGCTCGCGACTGCTGACGGCGGCATGAGCGTCGGCTTCAAGCTCCACGGCGCTAAAGCCATATCGGTCGTGACGACCGGCGGATATGCGGTGTACACGCGCGCTGATTCGCACGGTGGGCACTACGTCCAGAGTGTTGTTCACGATCTGAGGCATCCCCTCGGATATGCGTGTAGTCCTCACAGGATTCCGAAGAGCTCCGAGAAGACCGCGTGCTGAGTGACGAGCTCGCCAAAGCGGCGCATCAACGGTCGAAGCCACTCGTCGCGAAGCGTCGGCAGGAGTTG
>JBBSFE010000165.1:0-11487 GCA_038239005.1 Polyangiales bacterium | reverse complement strand
GTACGGGTTCGGCTACAAGCTCGCCGTTTAGCTTGCGGTTTGACCGGCGCAGGTGTGTCAACCGATCGGTAGCAGCCAAAACAAGGGCTATCGATCGGTTGAACGTATGGGTCCAGCCGATCGCAAGGATCCTTGCGACTTTGCCCGACTCGGCGATGTTGCGGCTAGTCCCGGGTAACGAAAACGATTTCGAGGCGCGCATTGCGGGCGCGGTTGCGGGCGTCGTTCGGGTCGACCACGGGGGCGCGGGTGCCCGCCATGATCGCGGCGACCTTGTCGGCTTTGGCGCCGCCCTTCACGAGCGATGCGGCCGCGGCTTTTCCGCGTTCGTCGCTCGCGCCTTGCGGGGAAGCGTCGTGCACGACGATTTGTACGGCGACGTCGGCGTGGGCGGCCGCGACGCGACCGAAGGCTTCGAGCTTCGTCGACGCTTCCGGAGCCAGCTGATTTCCGCGGAATACGTCGCGCAGCGTGACGACGACGCCGCGTTCGTCGCGACTCGGTGAGGCTGCAGCGGCGGAGAGCTCCGTCAAGAGCACGTCGGTGGGCGTCGTGACCTGAGCGGTGCGACGCGCTTGCGTCATGATCGACAAACACGTGGTGCGCGCTTTTGCGGCGTCGTCGATGGGTGCCGGCTTGGGGTTTCCGTCGAGACGTTTGTCGAGCGCGTCGAGCTGTTGCATGGCGACGTCGAGCCCGGCGCTCTGCGCGGACACGAGCTTGGCTGCACCACACAAGAGCCGCGCTTGCATCGTGAGCGCGCGCGACGCAGACAAGCGCGCGGCTTCGCGCTGAGCATCGGCCGCGCCGCTCACCGCCGGTGCATGCATTTCGCGCACGACGAGCAAACGTTTCTCGAGCTCTTCACCATCACGCTCGGCAGCTTTACGCGCGGTCTCGAGGGCGTGGAGCTCGTCGTTCTTTTGGGTGAGCTCGGCCTCCGCGTGCGCGAGGTCCGTCGTTGCGCGTGCGGCACGTGCGACCATGCGCGCGCGTTGATACGCGGCCATCGCGCGCTCGGCGTGGAGCGACGCCGAGATGTCTTCGTGGGCCGCGTATTCACTCTTGGCGCGATCACGTTCGGCGTCGGCTTCGGCGAAGGCTTGTGGTGCGAGCGTCTGCTCCTCCGATGTCGATGCGCGTGCGCGTTCGATGTCCGCCATTTGCGGCAGCGGCGGGCGCGCCCCGACGCAAGCGACGATCACGACCGGCAAAAGAAGGACCCGGCGCATCATTTGGCGCCACCGTCCTTGGCTTCGGCCTTCGCCAAATCGGCTGAAAGCCGCCCGTTTTCGGCGAGGTGCTGCTCGAGTGTCGTTCGCTCGCGCTCGACGTGCGCGCCCGCATCTCCGGCAAGCACGCGCGCCGCGGCAGCCTTGGATTCGAGCGCATCGGCGCGCGCGAGCTCGAGCCCGACGCGTGCCCACTCGAGCGCGAGGCCTTCGACCATTCGCGCGTGTCGGTCGTCGCCCGCAACGCGCATTCGGTGCCCGCGCTCGAGCGAGAGCTTCGCCTTGGCAATCGGATCGGCGCAAAGCTCCTTCGTGTGTGCGTCGCCCTCGAGTGTGGCGATGGCAGACTCGGTGGCCGTTCGGTCGTCGACGCCGCCCGCCCAAACGGCCAGCGGAATCGCGCAGGCCAAGGCTGCGACAAGGACGATGCAAGCTCGAATGCGTTTGGTCATCACGAAGGCGAAGTATGTTACACGACAAGCGCATGACGCGCGCGCGAGTCTCCTGGGACGAATACTTCATGAACATCGCGCGCGAAGTCGCGACGCGATCGACCTGCGATCGCAAGCACGTCGGCGCCGTGATCGTGCGCGACAAAATGATTCTCGCAACGGGCTACAACGGCTCGATTCGCGGCCTCCCCCACTGCGACGACGTCGGCCACGACATGGAAGAAGGCCACTGCGTTCGCACGGTCCACGCCGAAGCCAACGCGATCGTTCAAGCCGCAAAAAACGGCGCGCGCATCGACGCATCGGGCATCTACGTAACCGCGTCGCCATGCTGGTCGTGCTTTCGCCTCATCGCGAACGCTGGCATCGGCCGCATCGTGTTCGGCGAGTTCTATCGCGACCAGCGCATCTTCGAGACGTCGCAAAAGCTCGGCATCGAGCTCATCGACTTTAGTAAACCCCTGGCGTGACTATCGCGACTCCAGCGTCATGGCGCGGCGGCGTGTTTCGAGGCGAAAAACTCGTGGAATGGGGACGGTCCGTGCTTTGCTAGGGGTTGAAGCATGCGACCGCTGATCAAAGCTTTCAAAGGAATGCTCGCCGTATCTTTCATCGGAGGCTGCCGCCTCGCTCCCGTGACCCGCGACGACGCCGGAGCGGCGGACGCATCGGTGAACGACGGAACGACGACCTACGATGCGCCCGAAGATGTCGACTCCTCGAAGGACGCCGGCAAAGATTCGGACGCAGCAGACGCATTCAGCGACGCGGCCGGCGACGCCGCCGAGACGGACGCTGCCGATGCCGCGTCGGACTGACGTCGAAACCTTCGAGCTCGACATTCACGGCGGCGCGATCGAGCGGCGCTTTCGCGCGCGCCGTCCCGAAACCGATCGCATGCCGTGGGGCACGCTCGATGTCTCCGAACGTTCGCAAACCGAGATCGATGCGGCGCGAGCAGGGTGGACGGATCTCGCGCTTCAAGAATACGGAGCGGCAGCATCGCAAGCGAACGCGCTAAGGCTCGCCGTGCGTGCGCGAGCGCCCATCGATTTGAGCGCGCTCCTCACGCAGTTCCCGTTCGACGAAATCGTACACACCGAAATCTGCGCGCGCATGGCCGCCGAGCTCGGCGGCGCGGTGCGTCTCGAATATCCGACCGAACAAGTCTTCCCGCCACCGGGTGCCGAGAATGGCTCGCCGCTTCTCGCTGCTGCGAAAGCGATCGCGTGGGAGTTTTGCGTCGGCGAGACGCTCTCGCTCGGCATGCTCCAGTTTCATCGCAAGCACGCTCGCCAGCCGCTCCTCCGCGCCGTGTGGAGTCGCCTCGCGAAAGACGAAGCCGCGCACGCACGCTTTGGTTGGCTCTTCATGGACTGGGCGCGCCCTCTCCTTTCGCGCGCCGAACGCGCCGAGGTCGCCGCTACCGCGAAGCGCGCGCTCCAGCATGTCGCGCTGCTCGACGAAAAAGTTGGCGCTCTCCCAGACGATGCATTCACGCCCGTAGGCGTCTTCGGCACGCGCGGCCGCGACGAGTACTTGAGACTGAGCAAACGCGTCCTCGATGCGAACGTGATCGCGCGCCTGCGCGTCGTGATGCGCTAGGAAGGGACCTACAAAAGCGAAAGGCCCGCCCGGCATGTGCCGAACGGGCCTCGCACTTCACGGCGCTTGATCAGCCGCCGTCGCCGCCGCTGGCCTCGATGCACTCGAGGTCGATGGTCGTGCCCGCGGGGGGACCCGAGCCGCCGAACTTGATGGCTTGTGGGCAGCCGCCTGTGTTCTGCGCGCCTTCGACGTAGCACCAACCGACGTTCGCCGTGCCTTCGCACGTGAGCCCGGTGTAGTCCGTGCCGGAGACGAGCTGCTTGAACTGGCACGCCACCGGAGTCGGCGTGCCTGCGCCTGCGTCACCGAGCGACGCTTGGAAGCTCTGTGCGTAGCGGGCCAATGTTTGGTCGTCCGGCTGGGACATGCCCGGATCCCCGCAACCTGTTTTCTGGTTCGTTTGGTTCGGGTAGACGACGAGAATCAAGCAGGGGATCTCGCCGTTCTTCGCGCTGAGCTTCTGCGGCAAGCACTGTCCGCTGAGCGCGTTCTTCAGACGATTGACGATCGCCTGCATGGCGCCGTTGTAACCGTAGGAAGGATCGGACGTGCTGCCCGAGACGACCTTCGCGCAGAGCGAAGCAACAACGGCTTGTGTGCCAAGGCCCTTCGCGACGCGGAGCTCGCGGATGGTCGGGTACGCTTTGCCTTTGATTTGCGAGGTGCGCGTCGAGGTCGAGCAGAGCGGAGGTCCGTCTGCTGCGCTCGATGCCGTGCCCGTGCAGTCGCATGCGTTCGTGTTTGCCGGAAGCGTGCAGTCTTTCGGTGTGGGTAGCGTGAACGTGCACGCGTACTGAAGGTCGATCGCGGCGCTCGACGTGAGCGTGTTCCACTCACGACCGTTGTCCAGATCGGTTCCGAGGTTGTAGCTCGTGCCCGGCGCTTGGAGACCGTTGCGCGGCGCCGTCGACTCGAGCATGTGCGAATCGATGCCGTCGAAGACGTAGTGGTCGGGATCTTTGCCGACGATCTTCGTCCAGTCGTCGGGCGTGAGGTCGAGCTTGAGGTTGCCGTTGGTGTCCGTGATGAGCGAGTTCGAGACGCCGCCGATGATGGCGTAGAACACGAGGTCCGGCGTGCGCGCGCCGAGCTTGAGGTTGCAGAGAGCGCCCTGGCTCGTGTCGCTGCCGTCGGGGAGCTGCTCGGCGAAGAGTGGGTTCGTGCAGTTGCGTTGCACGGACGCCGAGTAGTTGTTCGGGCCGCTGTGATCGCCTTCGTGATCGCGGTCTGGCACCGTCGGCAGGCGGAGCCCGTCGACGTAGCGCTGGATGGCGAACTGCGAATCGAAGCCGTACTTGGGCCGCATGAGCTGTTGCGAGTAGCGGACGTTGACGCCGTCAGCAGCTGCGATGGGCGTCGAGGTGCTCGCGGGCGTGTACCAGCCTTTTTGTGGGCAGGTCGTTTGACCGCCGGCGCACGCGTTGCAGTTCGGATCGGAGCCGATGAGGGCCTTCGACACGGGCTTCGCGCTACCGGGGAATGCGCATGACGTGCAGTCCGGGTTGTTCGGACCGGTGGTCGCGACGTTGTTGATGTCGACGGGGGCATCGCACTCGGACGTGCCACGCGGGCCCGCGCCTTGACCGGGGCCGCCTGGGAAGCTCTGCGTGCGGTTGGTCCAGCCGTAGCCTTGCAACCAAAGCGGGTCGCTCCACGAGTCCTCTTCGTCCGTCAGCTGGACGATGGCGACGAGCGAATCGGGGCGAAGGAAGTCCTTCCTCATCTTGAGGAGCGTTGCGTCGACGCCGTCGAGTTGGTTCTTCGGCGGGTTGTCGCTCGTCTGCGTGATCGAATCCCACGGGTCGGGCTGGACGAGGAAGCGGTACCAGCTCTCGAGCTGAGCTTCGAGACCGCAGCCGTGCTGCTGCACGCCGGCCACGAGCGACTTGAAGTCGGTGACCAGTTGCGTCGCGGGCTGCGACGGCGCGTCGCCGTAGATCGTGACGTTGACGTCCGAGGCTTGTTTGCCAGCGTTGTTCTTGTCGCTGAGCGGAAGCCACGCGAGGAAGTTGCCGCCGTTGCCGTCGACTGGCTTGGCGTTGTTGACCGTGCCTTCGGGCGTGCCGACGGTGCGGTTCAAGAGGTGGGCCTTGTCGTTCTGGTGTGTGGGGTCGCCGCTCGACTCCACGCAGATGTCGGGGGAGCCACCGCCGCCGAGCGCGGAGCTGACGATACCGACGTGCATGTCGTGGACCGCGGTGAACTCCGCCTTCGTGTTGGGAAGGGTCGAGCAGTTCGATCCGTCGCCGGGGAGAAAGCACAGGCCGTTGCCGGCGTTGCCTTGCGAGTCGCATTGCGCGCCCGCGCCGAGGCTCGAGCAATCGCCAGCGACCTTGCAGGTCTGTGCGGTGTTGGTCGAGACGCAGTTTGGGTTCAGCAAGCGATTGATGAGCACCGGAACTGCAGCTGCGAGCAGGTCCTGCTTGTCACCCATCGACGCCGAGTTATCGATTGCGAAGAGAAGGTCGACCTTGTCGATCGATTGCTGCTTCACCTTCGCTTCGAAGCTCGTCTTCGTCGTTGGGTTTTGGTTCACGACCGGGCGTGTAAGGCAGCCACCGGCGAGCGCGAGCCCAGCCGACAAACCCACCGCTACAGCGACCTTGATCATCTTCTCGACCATGGACTTCTCCTGCCCGTAGTTAAAGCACAGACCGCGCCACGAAAGAGTTCCCGAATTCACCGGAAAACACAAGGGGTAAGGGCGCTTGCGCGGCAACTCAGTTGGCGGGCGCGCCACCTTTGAGGGCTACACGCAACGCGTCCACGTGCTTTTGGCGGACGCCAGGCACCTTCAAGAGCTCTTCGTCGGTTGCGGCGCGAATCGCGGCGACGCTGCCCATCGTCGTCAAAAGCGAGCGTTTCAAGACGGGGCCGATTCCGCGGACGTCGTCGAGGGCGGATTTGAACCGCCGGGCTTTGCCGAGACGCTCTCGCGCGCGGTTCGAAAATCGGTGAGCTTCGTCTCGAAGGCGCGCGAGAAAAAAGAGCGACGCCGTGTGGCTCTTCAGAGGGATCGGGTTTTTCTGACCGGGTAGATACACGCGCTCGACGAGCGTCGCGGGCGCGGGATCCGAATCCGGTTTCGCCGACGAGCCTCGCGGAGAGAGAGATGCCGGTGGCGGGAAAAGATCGCGCTCCTTCGCGAGCGCGACGATCGGCAGCGCGTGCAATCCGAGATCGTGCGCCGCTGCGAGCGCGACGCCGAGCTGCCCGCGACCGCCATCGACGACGAACAGATCGGGCAAATCCCATTCGCCCGTTGCGCCGCGACGAAAGCGGCGTGCGAGCACTTCGTACATCGCGGCGTAGTCGTCGTTCTTCGCGTATTCACGACGGGGAGCTTCGCCCCCCAAACCCTCGGAGGAGTCACTCGGCCCGCTCCGCTCCGTTCCGCGGGTCTCGGCGCCGCGCACGTTGAACGTTCGATAGCGTTTCTTGTCGAGCTGCCCGTCTTGCATCGCGACGACCGCGCCGACGACATCGCCGCCACCGAGATGCGAGATGTCGCAACACTCGATGCGTCTTGGAAGCGTCGGCAAGCGCAATCGCTCTTGGAGTTGCGTGAGTCGATCTTGAACGTCGTCGGTGGTGCGAGATTTTTCCGTGAACGCGTGGCGAGCGTTGTCGCGCGCGAGCTCGAGGAGCTGCACGCGTGCACCGCGTTTGGGCACGAGCACTTGCACGCGGCGTTTGGCGCGCTCGCTCATCCACTCGGCGAAACCCGTGGCGCCGTCGGGCAAGAGCGGAACGACCATTTCCGTCGGGAGATCGTCACGCTCGGCGTAGTGCTCGCTCAAAAATCCGCCCACGAGCTCGTCGTCTGGAAGCTCGGCGCTCTTCAGCGAAAATGTCATCACATCGGCGAGGCGACCTTCGCGGATTTGAAGCAGCGCAATCTCGGCGAGATCGCCTTCGCGATAGAGGCCGAGCACGTCGCGGTCGGTCGTGTCTTCGGTAACGATGCGTTGGGCTTCACGCACGCTCTCGATGGCGCGGAGCTGATCGCGATAGACAGCGGCGAGCTCGAAGCGCGCCTTCGACGAGGCGTCTTTCATTTTCGCGACGAGCTCTTTCGAGAGCTCGTCGTGGCGATCGTCGAGGAAGAGCGCGACCGCGCGAACTTGATCGGCGTACCAAGCTTTGTCGACATCGAAGACGCACGGCGCGGGGCAGCGTTTGATTTGGTACTGGAGGCACGGGCGCTTTCGCGTCGTCAGCTCGAGATCTCCGCACGTTCGCAGCTGGAAGTGTTTGTTGACGAGCCCGAGCGCGCGACGCGCGGCCGTCGCCGAGTGGTAGGGGCCGAAGTAACGCGCGGTATCCTTGTCGTCACGCACGACGGCGCGCCCGAGCGAGCGCGCGACTTCGAGTCGGGGCCACGGATGATCGACACGGAGGCGAAGCGAGATGAAGTTCTTGTCGTCGCGGAGCTTGATGTTGAAGCGTGGCTGGTGCTGCTTGACGAGACTGTTCTCGAGGATGGCCGCTTCTTTTTCGGTGGCGGTGACGATGGTGTCGAGGTCGGCGACGGTGCGTTGCAAGAACGGGATGAATTGGCGCTCGTCGCTTGCGCCGTCTTGGAAATAACTGCGAACACGGCTGCGTAGGCTTTTGGCCTTGCCGACGTAGAGAATTCCGCCTTTTTTGTCCTTGAACAAATAGACGCCGGGTTTGGGCGGCAAACTGTCGAGCTTGCTTTGCACCGTTTCCGGGAGGCTCTCGGAGAGCGTGACTCTCATTTCGCGGCCAATATAGCGCGCGGATGGCGTGTCGAACGTTCGTGGTGCGTCGATGCTTGCCGCTCGTGCTCGTCAGCGTCATCGCGCTGGCTCACGCGACCGCGCTGGCCGACGCACCCGTTCACGCGACGCGCATCGCGGTGAAGAAGAGCACGCACGAGGTCGTCCTCTACAAGAACGACGTGGTGCTCAAGCGCTACCGCGCGGCGATCGGTCCAGGTGGGTCGGGCAACAAGCTGCAAGAGGGCGACAAGGTAACGCCCGTCGGCCACTACCACGTGACGATGCATCAGCCGTCGCAGTTCCATTTGTTCTTGCGACTCGATTACCCCAACGCCGACGACCGCGTCCGTTTCGCGAAGCTCGTCTCGAGCGGCGCGCTCCCGAAAGAAGCGCACATCGGCGGCGACATCGGCATCCACGGCGCGCCCCCTCAAGCGCAATGGAAGAACGTACACAAGCAAGTCGACTGGACTTGGGGCTGCGTCGCCGTCGACGACTCCGAGATCGACGAAATCGGATCCATGGTCACCGACGGCACCCCCGTCGACATCGAAGACTAAGACGAATCTGCTCCGCGTCCCCGTGCCTTCTTGTTCTCTCCCTAACGGGGAGCGTCCGGTTGAGCCTCGGGCGCGGCGCCCAGCACGAATGGAAGCACTGCGCTCGCGGTGAGCGCGCGCGTGATGCGGGGAAGCTTCGCGAGGTCGACGCCGAAGCGTTTCGCCGCAAAGGCTTGGGGAATGAGGAGCGCGTCGGCGGCGCCGAAGGTCGTGCCGTATACGAATGGGCCTGAAATACCGTGCGATTCGTTGCGCTCCATCAAGCGTTCGAACACTTCGAGGCCGCGCGCGATGTAGTGGTTCGCCCACGCGGAGCGGGCGTCGTGATCGTCGGAGTGGCGCACGAGCACGTTCAAGTTTTGCAGTGGCTGGATGCCCGAGTTGATCGTCTCGACGAGCGCACGCACGCGCGCGCGATCGACCGCGGCTTTTGGGTAGAGCGGTTTTTCGGGTGAGAGCTCGTCGAGCAATTCGAGAATCGCGACGGACTCGATGAACGTCTCGCCGTCGATCTCGATCGCGGGCACGTACTTGTGCGCGGCGCGCGTGCCGTGCGGCTCCGACGATTGCTCACCGCCGAGGAGATTCACCGCAACGCTCTCGTGCGCGAGTCCTTTGTAACCAAGCGCGAGGCGAACGCGATGGGACGACGACGAGCGCCAATATCCGTAGAGCGTGATTTGCATCGCCGCGCACTTTACTCGATCGCCGCTCCGAGCACGTGGAGGGTGTCGCGCCCTTCGACGAGCACGACCACGTTCGTCCCCGCTTTTTTCGGCTGCTGCACCTGCGTCGTGAGCCCGCGCGCCGTGAGATCGCCGATGGCGCGCATCGTCCGCACGATCGGGCCGTGCGCGAGCGTCTCGCCGCGATTTTCTCCGGCCGTCACGTTCGTGCGGAGCCCACGTTCGGTCGTGACGAGGAGAAGGTGCGTCACGCCTTCGGCCGGCGGCGCGGCGCCCGCGTCGATCGAGAGCGTGTCGCCTTGGCGCGAGAGCTTGATGGCCACGTGTGATGCGCGCGCGGCCGTCGCGATCGCCGACGCCGCACCGGACGCGTTCGAGCCGACGAGCTCGCTGCGCCCATCGACCACCATTTGTGGCGTGTAAAGCCTGTTGGCATTCATGTAATATGCATGCATTCGCTGACGCGCGGTAAACGTTGCCTGCGAAAACGGATCGGTCCACCCGAGCTGATTCCAGTAGTCGACATGAAATTCGAGCGCGATCACCTGAGCGCCCGCAACGGGTTGGTCGTGATCGAGCCGCGCGAGCAGCGTGTCGGCCGGCGGGCACGACGAGCAACCCTCCGAAGAGAAGAGCTCGACCACCACCGGAGCGCGGACGGCGGAGACGGAGTCGGAGTCGGAGGCGGAGACGGAATCGGAGTCGGATACGGAGACGGAAACGGACACGGCGAGGATGACCAAGATGCGCCGCATCAGAGGCATACGCGCAAGACGCTCCATCGGTTACGCGATGGGCTCAAGTTAGTTCGAGGGTGCCCAGTGAACGTTCGCGCACGACTTGGGAAGATCGTTGAGCCAGCCGCCCGAATAGGAATACCCGCCGGGCGATGAACACACCACCGACGAAACATCTGACGTACACGAACAACTCGTCTGGTAGTCGCAGCATCCGAAGGGACTCGAGCACGAGTCGACGGGCGGTCCGGCGAAACTTGGCTCGAACCAGTCGAGGAACCCGCAGGTGCACTCCGTCGGCGATGTTCCCGCACAGCCGTAGGTCGAACATGCGCACACGGTGGACTGGCCTTTGTCATCAAAATTATGCAAACACCCAGCGCCGCTTGGCACATTGGGCGGACCGTCGCAGTCGCTCACGGAATGGTAGCCGGCTTTGAGTGTGAACGGCGCGTTCTCACAGTGGCAAGCAAAGGTGCTCGCTGCGCAATAGATCGATTGCCCACACCGAGGCAGCAGCGCCACGACGAATACGGCCCCGGCACATGTGATGATGCGACGGACTCGACGACTGCTATTCATACACAATTGTACTTTGTGATCCGCTACAGGGAGCGCAGATCCAGAAGCTCGAACCATTCGCAATAAAGCCGTTCGCGCCATTGAAATCTAGATCGGTCGAGATGATGTCGCAATTTTGATAAATAACAGCATTATGCACGCACTCGGAATAGTGCACTTGACACCCATCATAGCTTGCAGCGTTACATGACCAACCAAGACCACCGCCGAGGTTAAGATCATATCCATCACCTCGGATGGTAATGTCTGCTCCGATGGCTGGTCCACCGCAGCCCACCTTGAACGTCGAACTGACAGTTTTCTGGAGTGGCACGCAGCTAGCGATCTCTTCCGCATCTGTGTCTGTTTGTGCATCGCTCGCATCCGGTGAAACCACTGAATCGAGCTTACCTCCGCACGCGAGAGCCAGAAGCGTCGACCAAATGAGAACGCGCATTCAGCAGCCACCACCGGCTTTGAGGGTTGTGGCAGGCAGCCCAGATTGTGCGCCCGCAGGAAAACTCGCGTTGTAAACGCGCACGGGGGACGTCGAGCTTGCGACCCAATCGAGCAGACACGTATCTTGCCCGCCCGCCAGCGTCCGTCGTCCAACGATGTGGATCCCGCTGACATGCCATTCATCGCTACCAGAAGGCGTGAAAGTGATCGCAAACTGCGTAAGTCCCGAAAGGGTCTGCGCGGGACTAAGGAGCACAGGTACGCCTAGCTGTGTGTCGTTGGTGAGTGGCGTCGTAAACGTCTTGTGTATCCGTTCAGCCAACCACGTTCGTGATGTTCGCGGAGGGCTCGCGTACCGATCGAGTGGATGGCGAATGGGTCGCGTAAGGTTTGGGCAGAGCGCGTCGCGCGCTGGAATGCGAGTGGGCTGACGGCGGCGGAGTTCGC
>JBBSFE010000164.1:0-11490 GCA_038239005.1 Polyangiales bacterium | reverse complement strand
TCGACGAACGCGCGCACGCCGCGAGCGCTTCCGGCGACATCTGTCCGTGGAGATCGCCGTCGAACTCTTTTTCGGTGCATCGCGCTTCGACGACGATGCGCTTCTTGCGTTGTTTGAGATCCCACGAGACGACGGCGCCGCCGCCAGTCGCGACGAGCACGGTTTGCGCTGCGTCGTCGATGCGCATCGCGAGCGGGCGCCGATTGCTCGCGTCTTGTTCGTCGGCTGGAGGTGGCCCGCCTTCTTTCAGCTGAAACGAAGCTGCGGGCGTCGGCGGCCACACCCAAATCGTTCCGTCGCTCGCGCCGACGACGACGACGCCCTTCGCGGAGACCGTCATCACGAGCGGCGCCGTGGGATACGTCGTTGGGATCGTGTCGTGTTGACCGTTCGTGCGATACGCGCGGATCACGCCCGGCGTGCTTCCCGTGATTGCGAACGTGCGCGTGACGGCGCCGGCTGCATCCCACGCTTGCACGCTCTTGTCGGTGCCGGCGAAGACGACGCCCGAAGTCGACGCGAACAAGAAGCGGATGTCCGTCACGGGCCAATGCGCCGATTCGAAACCCGTGTGCATGTCGAAGACGCGCGCCGTTTCCGGAACGGGAGCGATGAGACCGTCGAGCGGCCGATCGACGAGCGTGACCGACGTCGACGATGGGGCGTATCCACCCGGGTTGCCAATCGCCCAACGCAAGAGCGGAACCGGATCGCCCGGCGCGTAACGCTCGACGAATTCCGTGTGCGTGCGGCTCGATTGATAGCCGCCCACGAGATAGCGATCACGCGCGCGCGACGCCGTGAGAATGCCGCCGTCCCAGCGCAGATCGTTGATCGCTTCGGGAGCCATCGGCAGCAGTCCGATTTTCGCGCCGGTCGCATCGATGCGACTTCGCGCGCGCGACCAGAGCTTACGCGCCTCGACGCGATCACCGCGGCCAAGATGCGCGCGACCGAGAAGCTCGAGCACGAGCGGCGATGCGCGAGGCACCGCGAGGGGCGCGAGCTCGGCTTCCGCACTTTTCCAATCGCCCGCCGCAAGCGCACGGAGCGCACGACCCACGCGCTCGCCGTCCGGCTCCGTCGGGGTCAAGTCGCCCTTCGGAATGGACGCGTCGTCACCGAGGATTGCGCGCGCCTTTTCGAACGCCCACGCATCGACGAGCGCAACGCCGAGCGCGTGTTTGTTCCCGTCCGTTTTGTTCGCTTCCCAGGCGAGCCTCGCGTGCTCGGCCGCAATGTCGAGCACACCATCCGCGGTCGCGGCCCGCGCGAGCGCTGCATGATCGACCGCGGAGGGCGGCGGCGTCACGAGCGGCGTTGCCGTGGAAATCGCTGTCGTCACCGCACTGGGCGGCGGACCGCATGCCGCCATCAAGAGCCCAAGCGTCCACACCTTCCGCATCGCCTCGTTATACGGCATGCTTCGGGGCCATATGAGCGAGCCTGGGCTTGGGCAAGTCGATCCGGAGATTTCGAAGCTCATCGACGAGGAAAATCGTCGCGAGCACGACACCGTGCGCCTCATCGCGAGCGAGAACTACGCATCGCGCGCAGTGATGGAGGCCACGGGCTCGTGCCTCACCAACAAATACAGCGAAGGCTACGCGGGCAAGCGATACTACGAAGGTCAGCAGACAATCGATCAAGTCGAGCGTCTCGCGATCGATCGCGTGCGCGCGCTCTTTGCGAAGACCGCGAAGGGTCCCGCCGACGACATCCACGTCAACGTGCAGCCATACTCCGGGAGCCCGGCAAATCTCGCGGTGTACCTCGCGTTCTGCCAGGCCGGCGACACCATCATGGGGCTCGGGCTTCCGTTCGGCGGCCACCTCACGCACGGCCACCCCGTGTCGATCACGGGCAAGTACTTCAAGAGCGTGCCCTACGGCGTGACGAAGAGCGATTGCCGCATCGACCTCGACGACGTGCGCAAGCTCGCGCGCGAGCACAAACCGAAATTGATTTGGTGCGGCACCACGGCGTATCCCCGCACGCTCGACTTCGACGCGTTTCGCGCCATCGCCGATGAAGTCGGCGCCATCCTCGCAGCCGACATCGCGCACATCGCCGGCCTCGTCGCCGCCGGCGTGCATCCTTCTCCCATTGGCATCGCCGATGTCGTCACGACGACGACCCACAAAACGTTTCGCGGCCCGCGCGGCGGCATGATCATGTGCAAGAAGCAGCACGCGAGCGCCATCGATCGGGCTGTTTTCCCGGGCCTTCAGGGTGGTCCACACAATCACACGACCGCGGCGATCGCCGTGGCAGCGCACGAAGCCTCCACGCCCGAATACGTGCAGTATGCAAAGAACATCGTCGCGAATGCCAAGGCACTCGGCGAGTCGCTCGCGTCGAAGGGGTTTGACCTCGTGACCGGTGGAACCGACAACCACCTTCTCTTGATCGATCTCACGAAGAAGAACGTCACGGGCAAGGTCGCCGCGCAAGCGCTCGACAAGGCGGGCGTCGTTCTCAACTACAACGCGGTTCCGTTCGATCCGCGCAAGCCGTTCGACCCATCGGGCCTTCGCGTCGGAACGCCGGCTGTCACGTCGCGCGGCATGGGCCTCGCCGAGATGAACAAGATCGCCGAGTGGATGGATCGCGTCGTGAATGCACCCGCCGACGAAGCGCTTCTCGCGAAGATCGCGACCGAAGTGAAAGAAACGTGCGCGCGCTTTCCCGCCCCAGGCATTCGCGTGTAGTCGATGCAGCCCGGTGCCGTCGTTGCGGACCGCTTCGAGATTCATAGCGAGGCGGGCCACGGTGGCATGGGCACCGTTTATCGCGCGCGCGATCGCACGACGGGCACGCTCGTCGCACTGAAGCTCGTCAGCGAGCGCGCGGGTGACGCATTCGAGGCCGAAGCGCGGATGCTCCAAGAGCTGGATCACCCGGGCATCGTTCGCTACGTCGCGCATGGTCGCGCGCAGGAGGGGACGTATCTCGTGATGGAGTGGCTCGACGGCGAAGACCTCGAGCAGCGCATCTCACGCGAGGCGCTCACGCTCGAACAAAGCGTCGACGTCGTGCGTCGCGCAGCCGAAGCGCTCGGCGCAGCACACACGCACGGGATCGTTCACCGCGACGTGAAGCCAGCCAATTTGTGGCTCGTCGGAGGTGATCTCGCGCACGTGAAGATCCTCGACTTCGGCGTCGCACGCGCGCGCACGACCACGCTCGAGACGATGACAGGCATCGTCGTCGGAACGCCCGCATACATGGCGCCCGAGCAAGTGCGTGGTGCGTCGAGCCTCGATGCGCGCGCCGATGTCTATTCGCTCGGATGCGTTCTCTTCGAATGTTTGACCGGACGCACGCCATTCGTCGCCGATGATTTGGTTGCCGTCCTCGCCAAGACGCTCCTCGAAGAGGCGCCACGATTGCGCAGTGCCATGCCGACGGCGCCGCGCGAGCTCGATGATCTCGTCGCGCGCATGCTCGCGAAGGAACCGAGCAAGCGACCGGCAAGCGCGGAGGCGCTCGTTCGAGAGCCGGCGTTCACGTCGACCGCGCCGCCGAGCGTGACGCGAAGCATTCCGCCGCCCCCAAGCGCAATCACGGCGGGCGAGCAACGCCTCGCGTCGGTGATTTTGTTCGGTGTGACACACGTGAGTGCCGCGACGGTCGACAACGCATCGTGGCGAGACTCCATCGCCAGCGCACGCGCTGTCGTCGAAACGTTTGGCGCGCGCATCGAGGTGATGATCGGCGGCTCCGTCGCCGTGCTCGTCGAGGGCAAGGGTCACGCGACCGACGAAGCGAAACGCGCCGCGGCATGCGCGCTCGCGCTCAAGCGCGCGACCGGCGTCACATCGATGGCACTCGCAACAGGCCGCGCCGAGCTCGGTCTTGTTCCTATTGGCCAAGCCGTCGAGCGCGCGGCGACGCTTTTGCGTGATGCGCGGCCAGGTGTGCGCGTCGACGACGTCACTGCCGCGCTCCTCGGCGACGAGTTCGACATCGGTCGCGGCGTGCTGCTCGGGCGCCGCGACACCGATGAAGCGCGCACGCTGCTCGGCAAACGCACGCCCACGTTCGGCCGCACGAACGAGCTCGAACGACTCGCTGCCGCATTCACGCGCTCCGCGAGCGAGTCGCGAGCGAGCGCGACGATGGTCGTTGCTGCTGCGGGGATGGGGAAATCACGCGTGCGTCACGAGATGCTCCGCGCGCTGCGCGGCCAGAAAGAGCGACCCGAAGTGTGGATGGCGCGCGGAAATCCCGTCGCCGCGGGCTCCGCCTTCAGGCTCGCATCGGAGCTCGTGAGGCGCGCCGCCGCGGCGCTCGAAGGCGAGCCGCGCGAAGTCACGCACGACAAAATCGCGCGCCGTGTTGCGCTTCGCGTTCCCGAGCGCGATCGCGCGCGCGTGTCGTGTTTCTTGTGCGAGATGATCGGCGCCCCAATCGCGGCGGACGACGACGTCGTGCTGCAGACCGCGCGGCGCGAGCCGATGGTCATGTTCGACCAGATCCGCCTCGCGTGGGAGGACTTCGTCGGCGCCGAATGCGCGAAGCGCCCTCTCGTGATCGTGCTCGACGATCTCCATTGGGGCGATCGCCCGACGATCACGCTGTGCGATTCTGCGCTTCGTCTGTTTCACAATCGGCCGCTCGTCATCGTGGCGTTTGCGCGCCCCGAGGTGACCGAACGCTTCCCGGATTTATGGGCGGAGCGCGAGCTCGACACGATCGCGCTCGGCGCGCTTCCGCGGCAAGCAGCTTCGGCGCTCGTCGCTCACGCGCTCGGCGCGAAGGCCACACCCGAGGCGACGGCGCGACTCGTCGAGCGCGCGAGCGGCAACGCCTTCTACCTCGAAGAGCTCGTGCGTGCGCTCGCGGAGGGCCGCAGCGAGACGCCCGAAAGCGCGCTCTTGATGGTGCAAAGCAGGCTCGAAGCTCTCGAGCCCGAAGCGCGCCGCGTTCTTCGTGCAGCAAGCGTGTTCGGTCGTGCGTTTTGGGAAGGCGGCGTGTCCGCGCTCGTGGCGAGCGACGAAGAGGCAACGCGTTGGCTTGCCGTTCTCGAGGAACGCGAGCTCGTGCATCGTCACGGAACGAGCCAATTTTCGGGTCAGCGTGAGCTGATGTTCGATCACGCCCTCGTGCAAGAAGCCGCGCACGCGATGCTGACGGGCGCGGACCTTGCGCTCGGCCACAAGCTCGCGGCGACTTGGCTCGAATCGGCCGGCGAAACGGATGCCATGGTCCTCGCCGAGCATTGGGAAGCCGGCGGCGAAAAGATCCCCGCGCGCGCCGCGTGGACACGCGCTGCCGAGCAAGCACTCGAAGGCAACGACTACGCGAGCTGCATCGCGCGTGCGACACGTGGCGTTGCATGCGGCGCGAACGGAATCGATCTCGCACGGCTTCGCGATTTGCAAGCCGAGGCACACAGATGGCTCGGCGAGAATTCGGAGATGGCAACGCGCGCCCGTGAAGCAATGACGCTCTTGCCACGAGCAAGCGACGCGTGGGCCGAAGCCGCAAGCAAGCTCGCGCTCGCATGCCAGCGTCTGGGCCGCGCCGCGGAGATGCCCGCCATCGCCGAAGAGCTCGCGCTCGTGATGACCACGCACGCGCGTGTCTCGGCTGGCGCGCGCACGGCATCCGCGCTCGCGCTCGCTGGCAAACGCGCCGAAGCGAATTGGCTTCTCGAATTGGTCGAGCGTGCCGCGGCGACGATCACCGACCCCGCGATGCTCGCGCGCGTCGACCAAGGCCGCGCGAATCGCGCGCTCTTCGAAGGCCGGGCAGCAGAATACGTCGAACGATCCATGTCGGCCGCAAACGAGTTCGCCGCCGCGGGAGATCGCCGCCTCGCATGCGTTGCAACTCTCAACGTGGGCCACGGTTTGCTGGAGCTCGGCGTCCCCGATGCCGTGTCGACGCTCGAAGAGGCCGCCGCCGATGCCGAGCGTCTCGGTTTGCGCAACATCGCGAGCGCCGCGATGCAGAACTTGGGCTGGGCGCTCTTTCGCGCGAATCGCGCCGATGAAGCTCTCGAAGTGCTCGCGACGTCGGTCGTGGGATTCGCATCGCAGGGCAACCGGCGTCTCGAAGGGTTCTCACATGTCTACGTCGCGCGCATCCTTCTCGAGCGCGGCGATCTCGATCGCGCGCACG
This sequence comes from Polyangiales bacterium, assembly GCA_038239005.1. GTDB lineage: Bacteria > Myxococcota_A > Polyangia > Polyangiales > Polyangiaceae > DASXHD01. The sequence goes on along the minus strand of JBBSFE010000164.1, from coordinate 5,361 downwards.
CCGCGGCCGAACGCGGTCTCGCGCTTTCCGAGTCTGCACTTCCGTTGCGTGTCTCCGCGCTCGCCGTGACAGCGGCGATTCACATGTGTGCGGGCCGACACGTCGACGCCGTCATGGCCGCACGGGAGGCGCTCGTGGGTCTCGAGATCCACGGCGTCGAAGAAGGCGAAGGCTTCATTCGTCTTGCTTGCGCCGAAGCGCTCGCAGCCGCCAGCATGCGCGACGAAGCCTCACGCGCGGTCTCGCACGCACACGCACGTTTACTCGAACGCGCAGCGGCGATTCACAAAAGCGAATGGCGCGCGTGCTTCGAGCGGGTTCCCGAGCACGCGCGAACGCTCAAGATGGCTTCTGCGTCGACGTGACGTAAGCGCGCATCGTCTCGATGATCTCGAGCGGCAACGCAAGCACGACCGTGTTCGACGCGGACGGCCCAAGCCCGTCGATCGATTGCAACACGCGCAGCTGCATCGCGCCCGGGCTCGCTGCCATCGTCGATGCCGCTTCTGCGAGCGCGGCCGCGGCTTGCCTGTCGCCGTCGGCCTTGATGATGGTCGCGCGCTTCTCGCGTTCGCTCGACGCCTGCCGCGACATCATCTTCTTGAGATCCTCGGGGACGTCGATGTCCTCGAGCTTGATGGCCTCGACGTGAAGGCCCCACGCTTTGCTCTGCTGCTCCACGTTCTGCGCGATCTCGCTCTCGAGCCTTTCTTGGTGCGAGAGAAGCTCATCGAGCGAGAGTTTGCCGACGACGTCACGCAGCGTCGCCTGCGCGAGCCGCACGATCGCTTGCCAGTAATTCTCGACGCGCAGCGCAGCCGCTTCGGGATCTTTCACGCGGAAGAAGATGACGCCGTTCACGAGCACGGGAACGTTGTCTTGTGTGATGGCTTGCTGTTTCGAGATGTCGGTCGTTTGCACGCGCATGTTCACGAACATGGGCGTGTCGATCACCGGGATGAGCAATCGCAAACCCGGGTCGGCGACGCCTTGGAACTTGCCGAGCCGCAGCACGATCATCTTTTCCCACTGGGCGACCACCTTCACGCTCGCGCGCAAAAATAGCCCAATCACCAAGCCCATGACCGTCGGGATGGCGAACATCACGGGATCTTTGTTCTGCACCCCGAGCGCCGCGCCGACGAGCGCGCCGGCGATGAGGGACATCATGAAGAGCAGCGTGGAGACTGCTGTCGAAGGTCGCATGCGGGCAGAGTAAGAGGTAATGTGCGCGCATGGTGACCGAAACTTTCGCTGAGATGAAGAAGATGCTCCTCCAGATGGACCACTGGCTCGAAGTGGCCGCGGCGCACGCGCAAAAGAAGTCGTTCGACCCGAACGTGTTCTTGACGCTACGCCTCGCACCCGATCAGTTCGCGCTCGCGCGCCAGGTTCAGACCGCGTGCGACACCGCGAAGCTCTCCGCGTCGCTGCTTACCGCCAAAGAGGCGCCGAAGCATCCGGACACCGAGCAAACGATCGATGAGCTCCGCGCGCGCATCAAGTCCGTCGTCGAATACCTGGATGGCTTTACCGCAAAAGATTTCGAAGGCGCTACCGACCGCACCATCAGCCGGCCCCGCTGGGAAGGCAAAGTGATGCGCGGCGGCGACTACTTCCTCCAGCACGCGCTCCCGAACTTCTTCTTCCACGCGACGCACACGTACGCGATCTTGCGTCACGCCGGCGTCGACATCGGCAAACGCGACTACCTCGGCAAGCTCGACCTCCGCGATCCGGAAACCTGATCGTGCCGAAGCAAGAGGGCACCAAGGCCGACTTCGTGCGCGCTCTCCCCGAGTCGATGCCCGCGAAGGAAATCGTTGAAAAGGCGAAAGACGCCGGCCTCGAGCTCACGACGGCCTACGTCTACGTGATTCGCTCGCAAGCCCGCACGGGCCCGAAGAAGAAACCAAAAACGGAGTCGTCTTCACACTCTCCAGGCGCATCGGCCGGCGACGCGCTTCGTGATACCCGAAGGGGTGCCGAAGCCCGCCTCGTCGCCGCTGCCGGCGAGTTGGGCCTCACGCGCTCCATCGATTTGCTGACGCGCGAGAAGACGCGCCTGATGAAGATGCTTCGTTAGACGCGTTTCGTGTATTTTCCCCGGAATTCCGGGTGCTCGTTTTCGAAGGCCTCGAGGCTCTCGCGTGCGATTTCGACTTCGATGTCGCCGTCGCGGAGGAGCTTTGATTGGCAGCCGAGGCGGGACGTCGCGCGGACGTCGAAGGCTTTGTCGAGGATGTCGTTTTCTTCGTCTTCCATTTCGGTGAGCAGCTCGGCGCCGCGCGCGACGTAGACGTGGCACGTGGAGCACGCGCATACGCCGCCGCATGCGTAGCCTTCGGGCACGTCGGCTTTTTGCGCTGCCTGGAGGATGGACTCGCCAACGGAAGCTTCTGCCTCCCACGTGAGCCCGACGCCGCGAAAAGTTATTTTTGCCATGTGTCGTGCGCGTGCTCGATGCCTTTGGCGTGCGCGACTTCGTGGCCGACGTCGTCCACTTTGCGCCCGCCGATCGCGCGCGAGATTGCGCGATTCATGCGACGGCCGGCAAATCCTTTCGTCGCGCGGTCGAGGTCGTCGATCCCGTTTTGGATTTTGCGCGGGTCCTCTCCTTTGCAAGCCGCTTCGAGAGTGCTCGTCGCGCTTTCGATCGCGGCGCGCTCGCCGCTCTCGAGGAGATCGCTGTCGGCGTCGAGTGATTTGCGTGTTGCGAGCATGATGCGCTGCGCTTCGACGCGACCTTCTGCCACACGGCGCTTCGTCAGATCCTCTTCGCCGAAATCGAGCGCTTCCGTGAGCATGCGTTCGACCGTGGCGTCGTCGAGGCCGTACGTTGGCTTCACTGCGACGGTTTGCTCGATGCCAGTCGTCGTCTCGCGCGCGTGAACGGCGAGAAGGCCATCGGCGTCGACGCGGAACGTGACCTCGAGACGCGCGAGCCCCGCGGGCAAACGCGGAATTCCTTTGAGCGTGAAGCGGGCGAGGCTCCGGCAGTCGGACACCATCTCACGCTCGCCTTGCACCACGTGGATCTCGAATCCGGTTTGGTTGTCTTCTTGGGTCGTGTACGTGCCGCGCGCTGCCGTCGGGATGGTCGTGTTGCGCGGCAAAATTTTGTCGACCACGCCACCGCCGACCTCGATGCCAAGCGAAAGCGGCGTGACGTCGAGGAGCAAGACTTCGTCGGCCCTGCCCTGCCCCGCGAGCAAATCGGCCTGCACGGCGGCGCCGAGCGCAACCACCTGGTCGGGATCGACGTCCGCGAGCGGCTCTTTCCCAAAAAGTTTTTTCACGTACGCGCGCACGGCTGGAACGCGTGTTGCGCCGCCGACGAGGATGACGCCATCGAGCGCGCTCGCCGCGAGACCTGCATCTTTGAGCGCGCGCTTGCACGCAACGCCCGTGCGCTCGAGGAGTGGCGTCACGAGCTCGTCGAATCGCGCGCGAGTGAGCCGCACCGTGCGCGAGCCGCCGTCCGGGAGCGGGACTTCGGCCTCGACGGCGTCCTTCTCGGTGAGCACGTGCTTCATCTGCCGCGCTTGATCGAGCACGAGCCGCACGACGGCGGGGGTCCACTTCGGGTGCTTCGTGAGCGAGTGCGGTTTCGCAATGCCCGCTGCGAGCCATCCGAGCTGCTCGAGCACTTCACCGCCGATGGCGCGATCCATGTCGTCGCCGCCGAGTTGGCTGTCGCCGCCGGTCGACTTCACTTGGAAGACGCCGTCTTCGAGGAGGAGGACGGTGACGTCGAATGTGCCGCCGCCGAGATCGTACACGGCAAAGGTTCCGTTCTTCTTCGTCTGCAAGCCGTAGGCGAGCGCCGCCGCGGTGGGCTCGTTGATCAACCGAAGCACGTCGAGCCCTGCGAGGCGCGCGGCATCTTTCGTGGCTTGGCGCTGGGCGTCGTCGAAATATGCGGGCACCGTGATGACCGCGCCGCCCGCGCGACCGAGCTCGTCGTCGGCGCGCGTCTTCAGCTCGCGCAAGATGTCTGCGCTCACCTCGACGGGCGTCTTTGTTTTTCCGCGAACGCGAAATCGAACGGTATTGACGTCGCTTGGCGTGTCGTCGAACTCGTAAGGCCCGAGCCTGCGCGTCTCTGGATCGTCTGCGCCGCGCCCCATGAAGCGCTTCACGCTCACGATCGTCTCGCGTGGATGCTCTTGAGCAAGTGCGAGCGCGGGCGTCCCGACGACGACTTCATCGCCGGCATACGACACGACGCTGGGCAACAAGATCTCCCCGTTGCAATCGGCGATCGCGACGGGCTTCTCGTTGCGCACGCAAGCGACGAGCGAGTTCGTCGTACCGAGATCGATACCGATCGGCTTGGGCGCCGCCTTGGGGTCGAAGATTTCGAACAACATGGTTTAGGGCTCGAGCTGCTCCATCACGCTCGACGCTTCATCGAGGAAGCGCCTGTAAAATCGCATCTCACCGAGCTTGCCGACGAGCGATGCATCGAACGCCTTCGCGCCGGAGAGCAGCGCTTCGATATGCTTCTCACGCGCGGTGACCTCCTCGACGAGCGCACGCACGCGCCCGGCGTCATGAGCGGCTTTCGCATCGGACAGCGCTTCGCGTTTCTCGAGGACGTCCATCAAGAGCTCGGCGTCGGGCTTCGGCTCTTTCGTCTCGCCGACCTCGACACCCGCGAGCGAGAAGAGCGCTTCGGCGCGCCGCACGGGATCCCGCACGATGCGCCACGCTTCGTTCACGTCCGCTGCGCGGTTGAGCGCATCGCGGCGCTCACTCGCGCCGGAGCTTGCGTACTTGTCGGGATGAAGGGCGCGCGAAAGCTCGCGGTGTGCCTTTTCCGCCGCGCGCATGTCGATGTCGAACGTGTGCGCGAGGCCGAGTGTCGAGAAAGGGTCCATCGCTCAAACGGTGAAGCTGTGCCCGCACCCGCAGCTGGTCTTCTCTTGCGGGTTCTTGAACTTGAACCCCTGCTGCATGAGTGTGTGCTCCCAGTCGAGCTCGGTGCCGGCGAGAAAGACGAGGCTTTTCTTGTCGACCACGACGCGCACGGGTGAGCCATCGGTGGCTTTGAAATCGAACACGAGATCCTTGGGCCGAGGCTCGCCGTCGTGAAATTCGATCACGTACGAAAACCCCGAGCACCCGCCGCCGCGAATGCCGAGCCGAAGCGCCGTGTTCGGCGTTCCTCGTTTGTCGACCTGCTTTTTGATCATGTCGACGGCTTTGGATGTGACTTGAATCGACGCTTCCATTTTTTGCTTGCTCCGGTGCCTCCGGCACCGATGGTCACTTCGCCTGACGCGCCTCGCGCTTTTTGCGGAAATCGGCGATGGCGCTCTTGATGGCGTCTTCGGCGAGCACCGAGCAGTGAATCTT
>JBBSFE010000163.1:0-11654 GCA_038239005.1 Polyangiales bacterium | reverse complement strand
TCGGTCCGCTCATCCAAGACCGGCGACATCAACTCGAACACCTTCTTCACGTGTTCCATGGTCTCGATCATGCCTCACGAACACCCCACCTCCGCGGAGTATTTCCATGCGCCGCTTCCATTGTTCGCGGACGAGCCCTTATCGTGCACGCGAACACCGTACGTGAAGTCGATCCGCGTGATCCAGGAGGCCACACGCAGAGCAAAAAGAAGTACGAGCGCTTCTATTCACGATTTGATCTCCGCAACCCGCAAGAACCGATCGAGTCCCGCCTTGATCGACGTCGCGCCGTAGCTCTCGACGAGGGCCCACGCGACCGACGACTCCTTCGCCGCGGCGATGATCGAGTCCGATTGTGAGTGATCGATGAGACCCTTCAAGAGCACGACGATATCGATCGAACCCTTGCGGATGCGCGCGACGACGGCAGCGACCTTCCGAGGTCCTTGGATGTCGAGCCACTCAAGCGAGCCGACCTCGAATTGTCGCTCGAGGCGAAGGCGATTCGCTTCGCGCGGCTCGCCGCCCACCATGACGACGCTCTTGCCACGAACCAGCGGCCAGAGCGGCCACGTCCCATCGATCGGACGAAGGCTCTCGACGTTCGACTCATCATCGGTCGCGGTTTTCTTCCGATTCTTCGCCGGGGCTCGCCACGTGGGATCGGTCGCGAGCATCGCGTCGAGCGCGGCCCAAAGAACGCGCGCGTCTTCGCTCCACGTCGCGTGCTCGGGTTCGTGCGTGACCTTCAAACCGTTAACGTGTCCGGGTCGGTGCTCGAACGCCCACGGAGGATAGCGACTGATGATCGTCTTGACCGAGCTGCGATCGGCTTGCGAGACGGCGACACTTCGCGCCGAGCGCGTTCGGGCGACGAGCATCGCGAGCCATGGCTGCTGAGCATGATGGGGAAGGGAAGACCACCGCGCGATGAGCGGCAACGTGCTGATCGCGTCGAGTGCGTGTAGCTCGCTCGCGAGATCGCGATCAACGTCGCGCGGCACTCCGACGGTCGTCATCAGGTCGTGCAGCGTTGCCTCCCACGTCGCTGTCACGCGATCTGCGTACGCGACATGGCCAACGCCATTCACACGCACGCGCTCCTTCCATTCGTCGAGCACGTCTGCGCTGATCGGAGCTTCCGCGACAGCGACGCTCAGTCCGCTCTGCTCCGCGACCGGCGGAAACGTTGACGACGGCGGTTCGATCTCCGGTGCGGTTTCCGGCGCAGATGGAGTCGGCGCGGTTTCGGGTGCTGGAGCCGATGTCGTCGACGCGGACGCGATCACGCTTCGCCTTCGTTCCGCGAGGACGGCGAGGCCCGCGGCTTCCGCCAGCTCGCGACGCTTGGCGTGTAACTCGGCGAGTTCTGACGCGTGATGTTCCGCGAGACTCGGATCGTCGGCGAGCAGCCGATACACGTCGCGAAGCCGCATGTCGGCCGCGTCGAGCATCGTGAGCAGGTCGTCGACGTTGGATGGCATGCGGCGCGTCTCTTGGATGGTACCGAAAATCGCAGAGCGACTGTGCGCGATTCGATTCGATTCGCGATGCAATGCGATGCGACGTGCATCACCGCGCGCGTGCTGGAGTGTTTCTCTTCATGGCCATCACCGTTTCTGCTGCCTTGCCCAATCGTTGATCACGCGCAGCGAATCGAGACTCTGCGCCCGCAGCTCCGTCGTGACGTCGACGCCTTCCTTGATGCCTGCCTCGACGTCGATCGTGAGCGGATTTTGTTCGGTCACAGCCAGAACGTCGCCGTGCGCGAGAATCCATTGGATTCCGTTGTGCTCGTCCTGAACGAGGTGACCTCTTGTCACGAGCCAATGCACATCCAAAAAAGTGATCGTGTCAGCGTCGGGCATGTCGCCTTTCTTCTTCGCGATCTCGGCAAGCTGCTCAAGATTATCTTCGACGGTGGCACCGGCATCCCAATCGGGCAGCGCGTTGAGGAGCGATTGCGCGAACGCAATCCCATCGTCGTCGCCAAACGTCATCGTGACGCCAAGCCCATCGGGATGATCGTTTCGCCAAAATGCGCTCGCGGCGACAATGCGCACGAGACCCGATCCCGCAATCGCACGGTCGGCAACGCCCAGCTTTCGCTGCGTGCGCAGACCGACGTCACCCGCGCATCCCACGACGGTCGCCGAACGAGGGACACGCGCCCCCGTGATTCGCTCGGCGAGCACCAGCGCAACGAGGACAAACGCGACAACGAACGCGCCCGGCGTCGTGAACCCATCACGCGCGGTCTCACCGACGAACTCGCCAACGAAACCACCGGCACCGAAGGTTAGATGCACGAGCGACGAGGCGATCACGAGCAGCGCAAGATCGCCGAACACCCTAAACGCAGTGAACGATCGACGGCGCCCGAGCGCAATGGCTGCGACGACGAACTCGGCGACGACTGTCCAAGCTGTGACGCCGAATGCGCCGCTCAGCACGGCGTCGCATGCGACACCCGCAGGGCCGAGCACATCGGTCGCGAGCGAGAGCGCGACGAACAGTGCAGCCATCACAGAACCCGCGACAGCGATGCGATTTCGGATGAGAGGTTCCATGCACTCCACGATGCAAATGCGGCTCCAACGCGCACGTCGCGAATGCCTTGTGCGAAGTAGCAAAGTGTGACGAATGCGATACGGACCGATTGAGAGCGCGCAGTCTCACTGAACCGATGTCGCAAATAATCGCGCGCGCGAGAACGATTTCGTCGCGTCGCTCGCTCGCGCCTCACGGTGACGCCACGCATATCGCGCCACAAAATTCTGACCTCAAACAGCAAGTACGTAGCGGTTAACGACGTGCGCCATTCACCACGGCGTTACACGAAAATCAGTGCTGTGGACCGATGTCGCCCGTGAACTGTGCCCAAATACGTGCACGTGGGTTGCACGTCGGGGACGAAACTTGACGCACCGACGCGTCTTAGTTCTGGGACGGTCGTTTGGTGTTCTGCGGTCGTGGGCACTTTCCGACGCGGACGAGTCTGGTGGTACGCGCGAACGATTCGCGGCGTCACAACGCGTTGCTCGCTCCATACGACCGACGCGTTCATCGCTCGCCTGCGCGCGACTTCGTACGAGCGGTTCTTCGCGACGCGCGAAATCCTCGCCCGCGATCCCGAATTTCGCAGGCTTCTGCGTGAGCATCTCGGCGTGGGTCGTCTCGGATGGGTTTATTTCATTCTCGACGAGGATGCTCGTCGCGTGAAGATCGGCTTCTCGCGCAACGTGGGCCAGCGCGTGAAGCACATCGACGCGCACGCCTCGGGCGCCGTGCGCTTGCTTCGAAAGGTGAAGGGGACGTTCGACGACGAGCGCGCGTGGCACGAGAAATTTTCGCACATCCACGTGCGCCGAGAATGGTTTCGCTGCACCGACGAGCTTCTGTCGGCGATTCGGAGCGCGTGACGTGGGTTCGGCGAGGCGAAGCAAAGGGCGCGCGTCCGCGCCGACGTTCCTTAACGCCGAAGACGTCGCACACGAATTGCCAGTCAGTCGTGCGCAAGGCTCGCCTCTCAACAAGGAGGCACGCCACCCTTCGTCCGACGAATTTGTGCCCGAGCGCCACACCGGGCGCCTCGCGAACAACCTGAGGCTCCTCGCCGAGGTTGCGTTGGATGTGGCGCACGAGCTCGACGAATTGGACGTGGAGAGCGCGGACGCTGTGAGCGCGCGACGACCGAGACAAACGCATCCGACGCAACCGGCGGCAGAACGAACACGTCTCGCTACAGCATCGGCAAAGGCGGCGCAGCGCCAAGACGCACTGAGCGCTATGACGCGTTTCGTGCGGCCCAAGGACGTGATGGCTGCACTTGGGTGCTCCCGCTCGCTTGCGTACGCACACCTGCATCGGGCCGGAGCGATCCGGAACGCGCGGAGTCGTTTCGTTGGCGTCCCAGCCGCGGCGTGGGAGAACTACGTGCACGCAACGTTTGGAGCGGAGGAAACATGGGCGATCATCTGCGACTCAGAGGCGGCATCTGGTACGGCACGCTCTACGTCGACGCGGTCCGCGTCGAGCGCTCCACGGGCCGCACCGAAAAGGCGGCGGCTCGGGCCGTTCTCTGCGAATGGGAGCGCGACGCCGCTGATCCCGATCGTACGTCCACGAACATCACGCTGAACGATGCGCTGAATCTGTTGCTCGCGAATCGTCGCGCGCGCGTTCCGAACGGCGACGGCTCCGAAAAGACGGTGGCTTATTACACGGAGAAGAGCGGCCACCTCGTGCGATGCCTCGGACACGACTTCGGGATCGCGTTGTTGCGCGACGCGTCGCGCGTCTGGGCGTACATCGATCACCGTCGGAAGGAGGGCGCGGCCGATACGTCCGTTGCGAAGGAGCTCGTCGCACTTCGGGGTGCCCTTCGCCTCGCCAAGGAACGTGGTCTGTGGCGCGGTGACATCGACGCCGTCATCCCGAGGACCTTTCGGCCCGAATACCGGCCGAAGACGCGTTCGCCTACACGGGCGGAGGTCCTGCGTCTGCTTCCCCATCTCCGGCCCAACACGGCTGCCGTCGTGGCGTTCATCCTCGCCACGAGCGCCGAGCTTGGCGCTCTGCAACGTGCGCGCCCCGACGACATCCCGGCGCGAGTTGGCGGTGCGGACATTCGCGTTCCGGTTCGGGGCACGAAGAACAAGCATCGCGACAGGACCGTGCCGATCGTCACCGACGAGCAGCGCGTTTTGCTCGCGTTCGCGACAAAGCACGCTTCGAAACGCGACGGGTCGCTATTTGGGTCGCTCGATAATATCGGCCGAGAGCTCGCTCAAGCGGCGGCGAAGGCGCACCTCGAGCACATCTCGGCCCACGCGCTTCGCAAGTCGTGTGGTCAGTGGCTCATCGATCTGGGCGTCCCGCTCGAGCTCGTCTCGCGCGTGATGGGTCACGCCGACACCCGCATTACCGAGACGGTGTACGCGCGAGTCAAGGAGGCCGACATGGCGGATCGGATGATCGACGCGCTCGACCCTCGCTACACGCGTGGTGCGCGGCGCGCTCGCGGAAAACGAAAGAGCGTCGAGACGATCACGAAGCTTCCCGAGCCGCGCGCGGTGCGTGTCACATACGTCGTCAGCGGGACTGCGCGAACGCTCTCGGAGTGGGCTTGTGTCTCGCGGATCTCGAAGACCACGCTCTTCAACCGCGTGACGCTGCACAAAATGTCGATGGCCGAGGCGCTCGCTCTCGGCAGCGGAGGTCACGGCCGGCGGCTCGCGAAGTACGACCGTCATTCGTTCGAATCTCGCCGCGACTGCCGCACCGGTGCCGCAGATTGGGTGGACATCGGAGCACTTGATGGACGCTCACGCGCGATCCGCGTCCACGAAGTCCCACGAATTCAGCGGAAAAAGCAGTACGCCCGGTCCGATTCGAACGGACGACATTCGGCTTCGAAGGCCGACGCTCTATCCAGCTGAGCTACGGGCGCGTGAAATGCGGGAGCCGAGCTTACTTCGTTCGCGCGAGGATGCGTTTCATTTCGGTGAGGGCGGGTGGGCGTTCGTCGACGGCCTCCCAGCGATCGACGAAGGTGTGCGCGAGCTTTTGCGCCGTTGCGAGGTCGCCGCGTTTTTCGGCTCGAAGCGCTGTACGGACGTAGCAAAGCTCGGCGTCCGGACTGCTCGTCTCGTTGTTGACCGGTTGCGCCTCTACGTGGTCGGCGAGGCTCGATTCGCCCGCGCGCTCGAACGCGATGGCCATCGGCGCGCGCAGGCTTTCGGCGAGCAGCTCGCTCACCGACGAGCGCCACGCCTTCGCGGCGCCGACGAAATCGTTCTTGAGATAGTGCCGGCTCCCCTCGATGCCATCTTTGGCGCTCGTGATCGCGCCGGAGAAATAGCCACGCTCGTACAGCGTGGAGATGCGCTCGATGCAGCGCTCGCCAATCGCGGGTTTCGATTGCGTGCATACTGCAATCGTCCCGAAGAGCGTGGTCACGCCGTGGGAGAGCGCGGGTGGCTCGGGGATGATGAATCGCTCGATGTAGTCGGCGATGGCGTCATCGGTGGGTCTGCCGAGGAGCACGCCGAGATCGATGACGTTGGCGGCGAGGCGTGTTGCCGTGTTGCCGTTCATCGGTTTCGCTTCTTGCGCGCGAAGGAGCGCGATGGCGGTCGTGAGTGCCGTGCCCGGATGACGTTCGGCGTGGAGCACGAGCACGTCGAGGCGTGCGTTGTGCGTCGTCACGGCGACACCGCGAGCCGCAACGAGGTCGCCGATTTCGAGGAGGCGCACGCCGTATTCGACGGCCCAGTATCCTCGCTGCGCCAAGATGTAGCTTCGCTGATAGCCACGTGTGTCGCGGCGGTCTTTCGCGCGTAGCAAGTTCGCCCACGCGTAAGGCTCCCACGGGACCCACGCAGCGTGCGCTGCGAGCACGGCAACGTTGTCCACCTCGGACACGAATGACTGGCGATGCCACGCGTTGCCACGAATGTCGGCAATCCTCGGAGACGCCTGAATCGACGAGCGCGCCGAGCGAGCAGACGCTTTGTTGTCCAAGGCTTTGTACTCGAGCTCCGCTTCAGCCGCGAAAAGCAGCGCTTTGCCGCCGAGATCTTGTTCGCGTGCCGCGAGCTCGCCGAGCCAACCCGCGCGTTCGCCGTTGGTTGCGGGTTCGGTGAAGCGCAGTGTCGATGCCGTCGTGAGAGCCGCGCCCGGAGACGACATGTCGAGCTTGGGTGCGGGCGGCAGCGGCTCGTAGAGTTTCTCGGCGCACAGTGTCGTCGCGAATGGCGCGAGTGTTCCGAGCTCGCCGCGCGGAAGTGATTTGCACGCCGCGACGACGTTGTCCTCGTCTTCGGCGAGAACGAGCACGTGCAAATCGAACGTGCTGAGGCGCGCAGAGCTCGACGCGCCACCAAACCAGCGATTCGCGTATGCGGTATCGACACCCGGCTCGAGATGCACCGCAAGCGGTGTCATTGCCGCGCGCACACTCTCGAGCAGCGACGCGCCGTGCCCTTCGCCCGACGCGAGGACATCTCCGCCTTTGGCGTGCATCGCGAGCTTCACGTGAAAATCCGATGTGTGCGCGAGCGTGCCGTCGATGTACGCGTCCGCGTTCTTGGCGGCGGTGACCGTTTTTTCGACGACGTTCTTGTCGTCGAAGGGCTGAATCGGAAAACCCTCACGTGGCTCGTGCGCGAGGCCGAGGAGATCTGCGGGAATGCGCGTTCGATCGGGGTTGCCTCCGAGGATCATCGTCACGCGCTCGCAGACGAGCGTCGCTGCGGCAGCGCCGAGCCAGCCCGTTTCCGTTTGATCGGGATCGGTCGTTGCGAGCACGGGGCACGCAACCGTCGACTTCGTTCCGAGCACGAAGGGTGGCGCAGACGGCGGAGGCGGCGTGCGCGTGAGAAGGTACGTGCCACCGATGAGCGTGGCCGCGAGAACGAGCCCGCCGCCCAAGAGCTGCGCGCGAAACCGCCGCGGCGATCGACTCCCGACGCGCTGTGATGTTGCGGGCGCCGAGAGCGTGCGAATCGCTGCGGCATGAACCGATTGCGATGGGCCGACGCCAACCTCGCGCAGCGATGGAGTCGCGTCGATCTCGGGCACCGCAGCAGCGGCCACCGCATCCGCAAATGCACCGATGGAGTCGAAGCGGGCCGCGACGTCCTTCTTCAAGGCGCGATCGAGCACCGCCTCGAGCTCCGCGGATGCATCAGCCGAAACGTCGCGAAGCTTCTTCGGCTCACCGCGAAGAATGTGGCTGATCACTTCGAGCGGCGTGCCGCCCTCCCACGGAAGCTCTCCCGTGATGAGCTCGAACATGCTGACGGCGAGCGAGAACTGATCGGTCTTCGCGTCGAGCGTGTCGCCGCGCGCTTGTTCGGGCGAGACATATGCGGGCGTGCCGACGAACGCGCTCTTGCTGCTGATGAGCGACGCCTCCACGGTCGTTCCGAGACCGGGCGCAACGACCTTCGCGAGCCCGAAGTCGAGTACGACGACGCGCCCATCGACCTTGACCATGATGTTGTCGGGCTTGATGTCGCGGTGCAAAAAGCCTTGTTCGTGGGCGTATTGAAGTGCGCGCGCCACATCGACGACTGCGCGCAATCGCTGATTGATCGTGAGCGTGCCGCTTCGCAAATGCTCACCGAGCGATTGACCGCGCACGAGCTCCATCACGAGGAACGCGCCGCCGTCTTGCATTTCGCCGACGTCGTACACGTGCACGATGTTCTGGTGATCGAGCGCCGCGGCCGCCCGCGCTTCGCGAACGAGGCGTTTGCGTGAAGCGTCGTCGCCGATGGTCGACGGCGGGAGAATCTTCACCGCGACGAGCCTGCCGAGGCGTTCGTCGCGGGCGCGCAAAACGACGCCCATGCCGCCGGCGCCAAGCTCGCCGAGGACTACGTAGCGATCAGCGATGCGTGTCCCGACGTCCACTCCGCGACACTATATCGCCCTGGCTAGCTCCACGTGAACTCGGGAAACGCGGGCCCTGGGCGCGCGAGCAAATAGCCTTGAACGAGATCGCAGCCGAGGTCTTGGAGCGCAACGCGTTCTTTTTCCGTTTCGACGCCTTCCGCGACGACGATGATGCCCATCTCGTGGCAAAGCGTGATCATCGACATCACGATGCTGTGTTTCGTTCGATGCGTGTCGATGCCACGCACGAGATCCATGTCGAGCTTCACGACGTCGGGCTCGAGCAACGTGAAGCTCGTGAGCCCCGCGTAGCCCGCGCCGAGGTCGTCGACTGCGATGCGATAACCCATGTCGCGAAGCGCGCGCACGCGACCGCGAACGTCGTCGACGCCTTCGAGGCTCGCGCGCTCCGTCACCTCGAGCACGACGCGCGGAGCAATCTTCGAGAGTGGCGCATCGGCCGAGAGGAGTGCGTCGTCGCACAGATCGGTCGCGTGGAGGTTCACGAAAAGCGCGGTCGATGCCTCTGCGTGAACGATCGGCTCGGCCGCGCGCGCACGCACGTGAGCGCCGAGATCGTAAACGCGCCCAAGCTGCTCGGCCGCATCGAGCACGGCGCCAGGATTCGGAAGCGCGGGCTCACCGCTTCGCATGAGCGCCTCGTAGCCAAACAGCGTGTGATCGGCCATGCGCACGATCGGCTGAAACGCCATCCACATGGTCTCGACCGCGCGCGAGAACACGATGTCGAGGCCTATGCGATCGCCGGCGCGGGGATGCTCGCTCTGCAAGACGTTCATGGCGTCGCGTTTCGCGCGCGCCATCTTCGACAAGCTCACCGCGCGTCGCACGAGTGTTCGAAGGTGCTCGATGTCGAACGGCTTCGGCAGATACCCATATGCACCATTCTCGATCGCCGCGAGTGCAGAAGGCATATCCGGCGCGCCCGTGAGAAGAAGCACGGGCACTTCGAGATCGCGCTCGCGAATGGCGCGGAGCACGCCGATGCCATCGAGCCGCGGCATCACGACGTCGGTGATGACGACATCGTACGGCTCGCGCATGAACGCATCGACGGCGAGCGCGCCGTCCGCGACGATGGTCACGTCGTATCCCAGCGTGGATAGAACTCTGTCTAGTAGACGCCGACCCAAGTCGTCGTCTTCAGCGACCAGAATGCGGGCGCGCTTTTCGTCCAACCCCTCCATGGTCGACCCACGGCGAGGCGCTGTCGATATGCCCTAGGGTGTAGATCTTTTTCCAATGGGGCTGTGATCAGGAATCGTGCCCTTTGAAGCCCGCTACGGTTTTTGCGCGGTCTCCGAGCGGCGGAGCGATTTCGCCATCGACGCGCACTTCGATCAAAGCGGGCAAACCGGATCGGAGGGCATCGCGCAAAACTTCTTGGATTTGGCCCGGGCGGTCGACGACCCACGCGGCCAGACCCATCGCTCGGGCGATGGCTGCGATCTCGAGCGGACGCTTGAAGCGAATCGCCTCCATCGGTTTGCCACCCGAGACGAGCTTCGAGCCATGCCACGTGATGCCGTGCATCTGATTGTTCTCGACGATCCAGATCACCGGGATGCGGTACTCGGCGGCGGTGATGAGCTCCATGCCGTTCATCGTGAAGCAACCATCGCCGATGATCGAAACGACCGGGCGACCCGGATCCGCGAGCGCCGCGCCGATGGGCGCGCACGTGCCGTGACCCATCGAGCCGAAGCCGAGGTTCAAGACGAACTTCTGACCCTTCGTGATGATGAGGTCGTGAATGTTGAAGAGCATGTGGCCGCCGATGTCGGAGAACACGACGGCGTTCTTCGGTAGCGCCGTCGTGAGATCGGCGCGCCAGCGTTGCGGCGTGAGCGGGAACGCATCGCTCGTGCGAAGCGCAGGTTGATCGTGACGCGAGTGATCGCGCGGAAGCGGCTTCTCTTTCAACCACTCCGACGCGGGCGAGGCGCCTTCGCGGATCTGGCGATGAATATGGTAGATGAGCTCGACCAAAATCGTTTGCGCGTCGCCGACGAGCGGCACGTCTACCGGGTAGCTGCGGCCGATGCGGTCGACGTCGATGTCGCACTGGATGAACGTTTTGCCGGCGCGGAGATTCGGGTTCCAGTTGAACGTCGTCGTTTCGTTGAGCGACGCGCCAATCGTGAAGAGGAGATCGACATCGTTGCCGAGAAGCGTGCTGCGCGCCTGCGAATGGCCCGCGAAACCGAGAACGCCCAGCGAGAGCGGATGATCTTCGTGGAGCGTGCCTTTCGCACGCGGTGACGTTGCGACGCGCGCACCAAGGAGCTCGGCGAGCGTTTGCACGTGCTCTTCGGCGCCCGCGGTGACGGCGCCCGAGCCCACGAGCAGCGTCGGCTTTTTCGCCTTCATCAATTTTTCGGCAGCGACCGCAACGGCCGCGCGATCGAAGAGGTGCGTCGTCGGGCGATACGTTTTCGGATCGAACCAAAGCTCGGTCGTCGCCTTGCCCCAAAAATCCACCGGCACGTTGAGATGCACCGGACCGGGTCGGCCCGTGAGCGCGAGACGCAATGCGCGGCGAAGGTGCTGCGCGAGACGCTCGGGCGATTCGACGGCCGCCGAATATTTCGTGACGGGTTTGAACATCGAGACGATGTCCATGTCGGTCGCCGCGGTTTCTTGTGCAGCGCCGCGCCCGAGCGAGTGAGACGGCACCTGGCCGGTCACGACGAGCATCGGTACGCCGTCCGCGAAGGCGCACGACACGCCCGTGAGCAAGTTGGTCGCGCCCGGACCGGCCGTGCCCGCACAGACGGCGAGCTTGCGCGACATGCGCGCGAAGCCATCGGCCATGAACGCGGCGCCCTCTTCGTGCTTCGTGACGATGAGGTTGAGATCGGGATGATGCTCGACCGCTTCGAAGAAGGGATGCAAAAGCCCTCCTGGAACGCCGAACACCACCGTCGCCCCTTCGGCGACGAGGTACTGGAGGAAAATATCAATCGCGCGGGTCGAAACCGCTGTGGTTGTTCCGGATGCGTCGGGCATGGCGGGCTCCTCTACGGCCCCAGGGGCGCCCGCTTAACCCCGGACCTCCAAAAAAACGCGACACGCCCAGTCGAAGACGGCCGCCAAGGCGAGTATGAAGTGGCCCTCCAGTCAAGATAGAGCTCTCCCTCTGTGACCGCGTTCTGAGCGGCGCATGTCGATGAGGAGGTTGTTTCGTGACAACGGGCGCTGGCGAAGTCTCGAGCTGTCTCAATCGAGTA
>JBBSFE010000162.1:0-11709 GCA_038239005.1 Polyangiales bacterium | reverse complement strand
CGAAGGAAAGCTCGGCGGGCAAGCCGAAGTGCCTGGCGTCGCCGGCACGTGGAAAGACCTCACCGACAACGTCAACTCGATGGCGTCGAACCTCACGAACCAAGTGCGAAACATCGCCGAGGTGACGATCGCCGTCGCCAACGGTGACCTCTCGCGCAAGATCATCGTCGACGTTCGCGGCGAGATTTTGCAGCTGAAAGAAGCCATCAACACGATGGTCGAGCAGCTTCGATCATTCGCGAGCGAAGTGACGCGCGTCGCGCGCGAGGTCGGCACCGAAGGCCGGCTCGGCGTGCAAGCCGTCGTGCCCGGCGTTGCCGGCACGTGGAAAGACCTCACCGACTCCGTGAACGCGATGGGCGCGAACCTCACCGCGCAAGTGCGAAACATCGCCGAGGTGACCACCGCCGTCGCGCGTGGAGATCTCTCGCGAAAAATCACGGTCGACGTGAAGGGCGAAATCCTCGAGCTCAAAAACACGATCAACACGATGGTCGATCAGCTCCGCTCGTTCGCGTCGGAGGTCACGCGCATGGCGCGCGAGGTCGGCACCGAAGGAAAGCTCGGCGGCCAGGCCGACGTGCCCGGCGTCGCGGGCACGTGGAAGGACCTCACCGACTCCGTGAATTTCATGGCCGCCAACCTCACCAACCAGGTGCGCGGCATCGTGCGCGTCGTCACGGCGGTCGCGAACGGCAACCTTCGCCAGAAGCTCACCGTCGAGGCGAAGGGCGAAGTCGCCGCGCTCGCGGACACCATCAACGCGATGACCGACACGCTCGCGACATTCGCCGAGCAGGTCACGAACGTCGCGCGCGAGGTCGGCGTCGAAGGTCGGCTCGGCGGCCAGGCCAACGTGCCTGGCGCGGCCGGCACGTGGAAAGATCTGACGGGCAACGTGAACCTTCTCGCCGCGAACCTCACGAACCAGGTGCGCGCGATCGCCGACGTCGCCACGGCCGTGACCAAGGGCGATCTCACGCGATCGATTCAGGTCGAGACGCGAGGCGAGGTCGCCGATCTGAAAGACAACATCAACACGATGATCGACAACCTGCGCGCGACGACCGATCGCAACCAGGAGCAAGACTGGCTGAAGACCAACCTCGCGAAGTTCACGCGCATGCTCCAAGGCCAGCGCGATCTCCTGACGGTCGGCAAATCGCTGCTCTCCGAGCTTGCGCCGCTCGTCGAAGCGCAGCACGGCACCATCTACCAAATGGAGCGGGCCGAGCCCGGCAACTCGGGTCAGAAGCGACTCCATCTACTCGCGAGCTACGCGCAGAGCGAGAATCAGCCCGAGCACATTTCGCTCGGCGTCGGGCTCGTGGGGCAGGCCGCGGCCGAAAAACAGCGGATTTTGCTGAACGATGTGCCGCCCGAATACACGCGTATTCAGTCGAGCCTCGGCGACGCGCTTCCGAAGAGCGTTCTCGTGTTGCCGGTTTTGTTCGAAGGCGAAACGATGGCCGTGATCGAGCTCGCGTCGCTCGTGCCGTTCACGAATACGCACCTTGCGTTCCTCGAGCAGCTTCCGCAATCGATTGGCGTCGTGCTCAACACGATCGAGGCGACGATGCGCACCGAGAACCTGCTCGTTCAATCGCAGCAGCTCACGTTCGAGCTACAAACGCGCCAGACCGAGCTCCAGCAAACCAACGAAGAGCTCGCTTCGAAGGCCAAGCAGCTCGCCGAGCAAAACGTCGAGGTCGAGCGGAAGAACAAAGAGGTCGAGCAGGCGCGCCGCGCGCTCGAGGAAAAGGCGACCGAGCTCGCGCTCACGAGCAAGTACAAATCGGAGTTTCTCGCGAACATGTCGCACGAGCTTCGAACGCCGCTCAATTCGATTTTGATCCTCGGACAACAGCTCGCCGAGAACGCCACCGGAAACCTCAGCACCAAACAGACCGATTTCGCCAAGAACATTCACTCGGCGGGCACGGATCTGCTCACGCTCATCAACGACATCCTCGACCTTTCGAAGATCGAGTCGGGCACCGTCACGGTGGAGCCCGAGGAGATCACGTTCCGTTCGCTTCGAGAGAGCGTGCATCGAACGTTTCATCACTTGGCCGAGCAGAAGAGCCTCGTCTTCAACATCGAGATCGATTCGCGGCTCCCGCCAACGTTCACGTGCGATCCGAAGCGGTTGCAACAGATCTTGAAGAACCTGCTCTCGAACGCGTTCAAGTTCACGGCGCAAGGACAAATATCGATGACGCTTCGGCAGGAGACGTCAGGCTGGACGACCGACCACCCCGTGCTGCGGAACGCCGATGCCGTCGTTGCGTTTGCGGTCACCGACACGGGCATTGGCATCGCACCCGAAAAGCAAAAGCTCATCTTCGAGGCCTTCCAACAGGCCGACGCCGGCACGAGCCGAAAGTACGGCGGCACGGGGCTCGGGCTCGCGATCAGCCGTGAGCTCGCCAACTTGCTAGGGGGCGAAATTCGTTTGACGAGCGCGCTGGGCACGGGGAGCACCTTCACGCTGTATCTCCCGCTGACGTATACGGGGCCCGCGCGTAACGTCGTGCATGCACCGCACCACGATGGCGCGCCGTCGACCAGCCCCGTGCTCGTCGTCGCGACGCCCGAGGAGGTCGTTCACGACGATCGCAACGACATTCACGTCGGCGACTCCGTCTTCTTGATCGTCGAGGACGACGCGCACTACGCGCGCATCCTTCTCGGTATCGCACGAAGCAAGGGGTTCAAAGGCATCGTCGCCAATCGCGGGCAGCAAGCGCTCTCGCTCGCGCGCGCGTACGTGCCGACGGCGATCACGCTCGACGTATTTCTTCCGGACATGCTCGGCTGGACCGTGCTCAACAACCTGAAGCTCGATCCGCTGACGCGTCACATTCCGGTTCAGATGTTGTCGGTCGAAGAAGAGAGGCAACATGGTTTGTCCCACGGCGCCTTCTCGTATTTGGTCAAGCCGGGCACCGCGGACGAAATCGACAACGCGCTCGAAAAGCTGAAGAAATTTTCGGCTCACCATCCGAAGCGTCTCTTGGTGATCGAAGACAACGCCGTCGAGCGCGCGAGCGTGGTGGAGCTGCTCAATCACGACGACATCGAGATCAACGCGGTAGGCAGCGGCAAAGAAGCGCTACAATTGCTCGCCGGTATGGCCTTCGATTGCTGCGTCGTCGATCTCCGCTTGCCCGACATGACGGGATTCGAGCTCCTCGAGCAGCTGCAATCCAACCCGGGGCTGCAAACGATTCCGATCGTGGTCTTCACCGGCAAAGAGCTCACGCCCGAGGAAGAAAAGCGGCTCCACACCGTTGCGAAGAGCATCGTCGTCAAAGACGTCCAATCACCCGAGCGTTTGCTCGACGAGACGGCGCTCTTCCTTCACCGCGTCATCGCCGATTTGCCCGAGGGCAAGCGCAAGATGATCGAGCGCCTGCATGGCTCGAGCGAGGTGCTCCGTGGCCGAAAGGTGCTCGTCGTCGACGACGACGCACGCAATATCTTTGCGTTGACCTCGATCCTCGAAAATCAAGACATGGAGGTGCTCAGCGCGACGAACGGCCGGCAAGCTATCGACGTCGTGAAGACGACGCCCGATCTCAGCGCGGTGTTCATGGACATCATGATGCCGGACATGGACGGCTACGAGACGATGCGTGAAATCCGCAAAGACGCACGCTTCAGGACGCTGCCCATCCTCGCGCTCACCGCAAAGGCCATGAAAGGCGACCGCGAGAAGTGCCTAGGAGCGGGCGCATCGGACTACATCGCCAAGCCCGTCAACACCGAGCAGCTGCTCTCGCTCCTGCGCGTATGGCTTTATCGATGACGTCGAATGTCATCGACATCCTGCTCGTCGACGACGAGCAGCGAAACCTCGATGCGCTCGAGGCCATCCTCGCGAGCCCGGGATATCGCCTCCTCATTGCGTCGAGCGCCGATCAGGCGTTGCGCATGCTGCTCGATCACGATGTCGCCGCGATCGTGCTCGACATCCGCATGCCGGGCACGAGTGGGTTCGAGCTCGCGCAAATCATCAAGGGCACGAAGAAGTTTCGGCAGATCCCGATTCTCTTTTTGACCGCGCACATGATGGAAGACCAAGACATCATCGCGGGCTACGGCGCGGGCGCTGTCGACTACCTGACGAAGCCCGTCAATCCCCAGGTGCTGCGCCACAAGCTCGGGGTCTTCGCCGAGCTCTTTCGGACGTCACGCGCGCTCGCCGAGCTCAACGCCACGCTGGAGGCGCGTGTCGAGCAGCGCACCGCCGAGCTCGCGACCTCCGAAGCCGCTCTTCGCGCCGCCGCACGCCACAAGGACGAATTTCTCGCCACGCTGGCACACGAGCTACGCAATCCTCTTGCGCCGCTGCGCATGGGCCTCGATTTGTTGTTGCACGACAAGACGACGTCACCCGAGTCGAGCAAGACGGTCCTCGTCATGAACCGCCAGCTCGATCACATGGTGCGCCTGATCGACGACCTCCTCGATGTCGCGCGGATCAGCAGCGGCAAGCTCGAGCTGAAGAAAGAACCATGCGATCTCGCCGTCGTCGTCCAAACCGCGATCGACACGTGCCAGCCGTTTTTGGTCCAGCGCAAACAATCGATCGATGTCGACGCCATGGCGCTGCCCATCCACGCCGATCCCACGCGGCTCGCGCAGATCGTCGGCAACTTGATCCACAACGCGTCGAAGTACACGCCCGTCGGCGGCACAGTGAAGGTCGAGCTCGCACGGACGGACGCCAGCATCGTCGTCCGCGTCATCGACTCGGGCATCGGCATTCCCGACGCGCAACTCGAGCGCGTGTTCGACATGTTCGCGCGCATCGAAGGTTCCGGGCCGAACACGAAAGGCCTCGGCATTGGCTTGGCGCTTTCGAAGCGACTCGCCGAGATGCACGGCGGCACGCTGACAGCCTCGAGCCCGGGGCTCGGGCGAGGCTCGGTGTTCACGCTGTCGCTTCCGAGTGTTGCTCCGCACGCCGTCGTGGCGGCGCCGGTCGCGGCTCCCGCTCCTCATAAGAAATCGACGTCGCTCCCGAGCGTTCTCGTCATCGAGGACAACGAAGACGCCGGCGACATGTTGCTCGCGTGGCTCGAAACCCTGCACTACCCCGTTCGTGTCGCGCGCACCGGCACCGAGGGGCTCGCGGTCATCGAAGAGATGCGCCCCGACGTGATCCTATGCGACGTCGGGCTGCCCGACATCGACGGCGTCGAAGTGTGTCGCCGCGTGCGCGCCCTCTCGCAGGGCTACGCTCCGACGATGATCGCCGTGACGGGTTGGGGCATGCAGGAAGATCGCGATCGCACCAAAGACGTCGGGTTCGACCATCACCTCGTCAAGCCGGTCGCGCCCGACACGCTAGTCGAGCTGTTGCAATCACTCTCCCGCGACTAGGCTCACGGGCAGCTTCCCACCCAATCGACGCCACAGGGCGAGCCTGCGTCGGCGTGCGGGGCGACGGAGCCGAGCTTCGCCTGGAGCGCGTCGAAGTGGATGCCGACGGCAACGGAGTCGCATGGGTTATTTCGGTTGTCGAGGGTGTCGATGCGCGTGATGTCGGCGAGGCGGCACACGATGTCATGGAGGAGGAGATACGTGTTGTCGGTGCCGCACACGGCTTGGCCGCCGCCGAAGGGGTCGGCGAATTGTTGGAAGCTCGTGAGCATCTTCGTCGTTTGCCAGCGGCCTGCGAAAATTCCGGAAAGCACTTCGAGACCCGCGTCGCCTTTCGAGATGTTCGCGAGGATGCGACCCGCGGTGAGCTCGACGGTGACGGGCGCGGTCGTCGTGCTGCCGATCGTCACGGGGAAGTCGAGCTCGGTGACGATGGCGCCGTTGGCGACGTAAGCGGTTGGGTCCGAGTGCACGGGGTTCGTGCCGGCGCCGCCGATCACCGATTCTTCGTCGAGCACCCAGTGATCGTTGCCGTCGTTCGCGGGCACGCCGCCTTGGAGGAAGCCCTCGATGCCGTGGGACGAATAGACCGAGACGGTGACGAGCGAGTCGTTGAGCTGCCCGTTGTAACCGTCGATCCGAATGATCGCCCCCGACTCGCCCGTTTGCAGCGCTTGATTGAGCTGCATCTGCGTGACGAAATTCAGATCGGACGCTTCGCGAAAAAGGATGTTGCCGTTGTTGTCGATGCCGTTCGGTGGCACGTCGCACACGGTGCCGGCCTCGACGGGGCGAATGCACGAGTCGGCGCCGGGACACGTGCACGTTTGATCGAGATTCAAACCGTACAAACCAGAAGGTGGACCGCCGTCGACGAAACCGAAATCGATCGCGGTGAGCGCAAACGTGAAGCTGAGGGAGTCGGACGGGCTCGAGGGGCCATCGGGGCGAATCGGCACGCCCACTTGCGAGCACGGATCGCCCGATGCTTCCGAAGCGGCGTCCGCGGCGTCTTTATCGGCGACGACGCGCGTTTCGAGCCCAGCAATGAGCTGACATGCGCATACAGCGGTCAACACCGCCGTGGCCCAAACCGCCCTCCTCATGGCGATGACGCTACCACGGAGGGCGACCGTTGCGCTTGTGGGGACGGCGCCGATTGTCGTATGTTCACGTGCGAGGGTGAGGGTGCATCATGGTCGAGGGGGTCGTTGCTCCCGTCAAGGAAGGTGACGTTCTTGCGTCGCGCTACAGAGTCGAGCGCGTGCTCGCGTCTGGTGGCATGGGCGTGGTCGTCGCGGCCAAGCACGTCACGCTCGGCCAGCGCGTCGCGCTGAAATTTCTTTTGTCGAACATCCCGGCAACGTCCGAAGTTGCCGCGCGGTTCGAGCGCGAAGCCCGCGCAGCCGCGCTCCTCAAGAGCGAGCACGTCGCGCGCGTGATCGACGTCGGCACCCTCGAAGACGGCGCCCCGTACATGGTCATGGAATATCTCGATGGGTGCGATCTCGCGACGCTCATCGAAACGGAAGGGCGTCTCTCGATCGACGTCGCCGTCGACTACGTGCTGCAAGCATGTGAAGGCCTCGCCGAAGCGCACGCGGCGCGCATCGTCCATCGCGATCTCAAGCCGAGCAATTTGTTCCGCATCTCGCGGCCCGATGGGTCGCCGTTGATCAAGATTTTGGATTTCGGAATTTCCAAAGTCGACGACACCACGAGCGCGGCCGTCACCTCGACAGCCACCGTGCTCGGCTCCCCGCTCTACATGTCGCCCGAGCAGATGCAGAGCTCGAAGGGCGTCGATTCACGCACCGACATCTGGTCGCTTGGCATTTTGCTTTATCAGCTGATGACGCGGCGCCTTCCGTTCGAGGAAGAGACGCTCCCCGGTTTGTACGTCGCCGTCGCGACGAAGCCGCCGCAGCCACTACGCCAAGCGCTCCCGCACGCGCCCGCCGAGCTCGAAGCGGTGCTCATCCGCTGCCTCCAGAAAACTCCGCAAGCGCGTTATCAAAACGTCGCCGAGCTCGCTGCTGCGCTTGCGCCCTTTTGCAACAACTCGGGCGCGCAGGTCGAGCGCATTCGTCGCGTTCTCGGCGCTCCGAGCGCGTCGCCCGATGCGTCGCAAAGCCACATTCGCATCTCGGGGGAGGGGCCGGCCACCGCGCAAACCGATCCGTTCGGGCCCACGAAGACGGCGCTCGCGGAATCGCTCGGCACGATGAACGTGCCACGCAAGCGTTCGAACCTTCCGTTCATCGCTGGTGCCGCGGCGCTCGCGCTCGCTGCCGGCATCGCTCTCACGATCGTGAAGTTCTCGTCGGACCCAAAACCGACAGTGCTTGCGGCGACGTCGGTGGTCGTGCCAGCGAGCTCGGTTGCCGCAACGACGCCGCCCACCGTCTCCACGACGACACCCAACGCAACGAGCACCGCCGAGCCGTCGATTTCGATCTCGACGACGACATCCACGAAGCCCGCCGTTGCGGCACACACCGCGACCGCGCATGCGTCGACCAAGGCAACGCCGTCCGCAACACCGACCGCCGCACAACTCGGATTCTCGAGTGACCGCAAATAAACGTGCGCTGCTCGGAGCGGGCGTTCTCGCGCTCCTCGCAACGGCCTCCGTAGCGCACGCGCAATCGGAGAATCAACAGCTCGCGCAAACACTCTTCGACGAAGGCATGAAGCTCATCGGCGAAGGGAAATATTCGATCGCTTGCCCGAAGCTCGCCGAGAGTCAGCGGCTCGATCCAGGTGGTGGCACGCTCATCAACCTCGCGCTGTGTCGTGAGCGCGAAGGCAAGCTTGCGTCGGCGTGGGCCGCGTACAACGAAGCGCTGAGCACGTCGATTCGCGATGGCCGCAAAGAGCGCGAAAACGCGGCGCGCGAGCGCATCGTCGTGATCGTTCCGAAGCTCGCGCACGTGACCATCGTCGTCCCGCCCGAGCTCGCTACGCCCGGCTTCGAGCTCCGCCTCGATGACGCGCCCCTGCGTCAGGCCGCGTGGGGCGTTGCAACACCAGCCGACGTCGGCTCGCACGTGATTACCGCAACGGCCACGGGCAAGACCGCGTGGAAGCGCACGATCGAAATCAAACAAGACGGCGAATCGCAAACGATCACAATCTCCGCGCTCGACGACGCACCCGTCGTGAAGCCGCCGGAGCCGCCCCCGCAGCAAAATCCGAATCCCGTTCCCGAGACGCCGCACCCAAAAGACACCACACTCGCGTGGACCATCGGCACGATCGGCGCAGCCGGCATCCTCACCGGCGCAATCAGCGGCGTTGCGGTTCTCGTTCTCAAAAGCCAAAGCAACGACGCATGCGTCGGCGGTTGCACGCAGCAAGGCGTTGACGCCATGAACCAAGCGCAAAGCGTCGCATGGGTCAGCGACATCGCATTCGGCGTCGGCATCGCCGGCATCGCCGTCAGCGCGATCCTCTTCGTCACCGCGAAGCCCTCGCCTTCTACGCAAAGCGCCCGGGTCACGCCGCTCTTGGGCCCCGGTTTCGCGGGCCTGACTGGCCGCTTCTAAGCCGACAGCCCCGTCTCAAACCGATGGGTGCCGTCTCTTCTGCTTCAACGCTCGTCTGTCTCGCCGCACTAGCGTGTAGCGGCCAGACCGTTTATGCGAGTTCCAGCCCGCTCTCGACGGACGGATGCTTCGTCGAGTTGCCGAATCCCGGACATCGACAATCCAAACCCGAACTATCCATGTGCAGCGGTCGGGCTATGCAGATAATTGCGGCCCGACTCTTTCTCGATGCACGGCAGGCGATATCGCGGATCAGCACTACGGGCCGAGACGGTTACCAGAGCCGTCATAGCAGGACATGCCACCAGGAAAGAGTTTGCCGATCTGCAAGCAGTCTTTGACCGGCATACAGAACCCGCCAGCGTGAGCAAGCGCGGCGTTGTCCGACCCATCAAAGACAGCACACCCGTACCCCGCATCAGACGGCAGGGTCGCTAGACACGTTTTGCAAGGTGGGAAGGCGGACGGTTGGGGCTCGAGCCCGCCAACGAAGTCGTCACGACAAAGCCCAAACGGGTGATCTGGAGAGCGCCCGACGCAACGCTCCACGCCCGGGCACGGTGGGCATGCGCCTGAGCACACGCGCTGTGGGCCGTCCTTTGCAACGAACGGACAAGCTTGCGCCGGCGTCGCAACCGGCCGTCCGTCGTACGGATGAAAATCCGCGTAGCGGCATACGTCGCGCACGCCAAGCGTCCAAAGCGCACGGCACACATCTTCGGGCATGCAAACGAGGTCCGACGGAGACTTTTGAACGCAGACCTCGCCGTCGTTGCAAGTGCCGCATGGGTACTTGGCAATCGACTGCGCGTCTGCCCAACACACGCCGGCCGATTGCGAGGTAAAGTGTTGAATGTCTTTCGTTGGCAAGCAGCCGTAGCCAAGGCATACGTTGCCTGCCTCGATATCAAACGTGCTCGAATCCGGGGTGATGAGGTCGGGACAACCATCGCCGCAGAGCCGTACTCCATCAGGGTCACAAAGATCGAGTGGCGCACCGTCCGTTGAGACTTCGAATCCAGCGTCCGCCGCGCCCAGTCCCGATCCAGGAATACTCTCATTCGAAATGTCGGCGCGGGCTCCGCACGCCACGACCAGCGCGAGAGCCAGGATCCCGCTGACCACATGTTTCCGTGTGTGCACATCGCCGTCGGCGTGCACGACCCGAGTCATTGGCAGACGGCGCCGCCAGGAAGGTTTGCGGCGAGATCTTGGCACACGTCGGCGGGGATGCAGAGGGAGTTCTTGTTCGCCAGGTCTTGCGCGGCAGGCTCGACTGCGAACGCAAAGCATAGGTTGCCAGGCTGCGCGCAGGAAATACCCTTCGCGATGTTGCACGTATCGGTTCCCGTGTCGGATAGGCAAAAACCCCAAGGGTGAAGTGGCGAGCGGCCATGGCAAATGTAATTCGGGCCGCACCCACCGCAATTTCCGCCGCAGATTTGCGCGACAGCCAACATCGGACAATTAGGTGGGATTGGAAGCGGAGCGCCAGTCCACAGGCCGAAGTCCGCGTAACGCACTCTGTCCGCGGCGCCGTTGTCTGCGAAGAGAACGCCCATGTCGAACTCGGCATCGTCGAAAAGTTCAGGCCGTGCGTCTTCCGGTGCAACACATATCAAGCCGTCGCTTGCATACGGGCACCCAAATCCTTCCCCGTACCCGGGACTATCAACACAGGCATGAACGGCGTTTGGAGAATCGGGGCCGACCACGGGACACGCGCAGTTGTCGTGACCGCATTGACTTGGGCCATCACACACCTTCTGGCCGGAAGGTGAAGAGCATGCCGTCCAACCACCATCGCCAGCAGTCCCATCGACGGAATCGCTTTTGCCCGCGTCACCCCCGTCGGGTGCGCCGACCACAGTCCCACCACACGCACATATGATCGAAAACAATAAAATAAAACGCATTACTCCCTCCGGCACTCGCCTCCATTGCAATACGTCGCAACAGGAATACCAAAGTCCGTAACTTTCGGGCATACACCAACCGCAAATGGATCCCTCGGATCACAACTGCCGATCGTAGAACATCCCGAAAAACAACTCGTGCAATTCTTGCTGGGGGGAATGCAAAACTCCCAAGGCATGCATTCACTGTTCGACTTGCACGTCGTCGTCACAGGAACGTCGCAGCGCCCGCCTGCACAAATGTTCGCTGGGCTGTCGCAGTCGCCATTCGTGGTGCATGATTTTTCGAAAAGCGCGGGATCGTGATCTTTACAGCTCAGGCCTCGAACGTTCACACTTGCGTATAGTCGATTGTAGTCGATGTTCTTGACCGGAAACGCAACGGGTTGGCGGTTGCATATGCTGTTGATGGGGGCTATCGGACTATCAGCGTTTACGAGAATAAAAAATACCAACAACGATGGATTCGTGAACTCCGTAAAGCTCTCGAACGGAACCACATCCACCACATCTGGCTGCCCTATGATGCGGTCTACCGGCGTTCGCAAAATGCAGTCATCATTGGCTGAGCAACTCCAGTTGCCGGTTCCGTCTGGTTGGTTCACACCTAAATGCAGCGTTTGGTCGATGGTGGCTTCGTCGGTCGCGGTGAGCGTTAAACCCGCTGCCGCGGCTCCCCTCTTTGCGTCCAAAAAAAGAATATCAGCCGCCGCCAAACGGGTGTGACTCTCATCCTGATCACGCCGCGCTTCGAATCCGCAGGGGTGGCGCGCGTAGTGTGATGTCCATCGCATGATTCCACCTATCGCTGAGTGCGAGCGCGCGCAGATGCACGATGTGCTCGCCGGTGTTGT
>JBBSFE010000161.1:0-11760 GCA_038239005.1 Polyangiales bacterium | reverse complement strand
TGATCATTTCCAGCATGCGAGCCTACCTGCACCAGCTCGCAGCGAATGGAAAGCGATACGTGCATCATGCAAGAAACAAACCGAGGGGATCCCTCAGGGTGGCACGAACAGCACAGGCGGCAAGGGTGGCGACAGTGGCTTCAACGGTGATCCGGGATTGCCGGCGCTTGGTGGTGGTGTCGCCGGGACAACGGGGACGTGCAACACGACGGGAACGGGTGGTGATGGCGCGCAAGGCCCGAAGGGATCGGATGGCAGCGGCGCGGTTTCGCTCGGTATGATTTCCGCAAGCGGATGGGGGCCGATGGGTGGAGGGATCGCACAACCTGGTGGCGAAGGACAAGGTGGTGGCGGCGGGTACGGCGCTGGTGGTGGTGCTGGTAGCGGTGGCGCGGGTGGGTGTGGCGGCGCCGTGGGAACGTCAGGCGTCGGTGGCGGTGGCAGTATCGCGCTCGCTATTCTGCAGAGCACAGTCAACATCGCCGCGAGCGAGCTAACGACGAAGTCGGCCGGCAATGGAGGGGCTGGCGCGGCTGGGCAGGTGGGGCAATCTCCCGGCGGACTTCACGGAGGAGGACCCGGTTGCTCGGGCGGATATGGGGGGCTCGGTGGGAACGGTGGTAGTGGCGGCGGGGGTGCTGGTGGGATCTCTGTGGGCGTGCTTTGGAAGAGCGCCAACGCCCCCGTAGTCGACTCCACAACGACATCTCAGATCACCGTCGCGTCAAAGGGTGGATCGAAGGGAATGGGTGGCGTTCCGGGTACCAATGACGGCATCGACGGCGTTGCGCAGCCTGTTCTTCAAGCGCCGTGAACGACACAGAAGTTCTCGATCAGTTCCTTCGCGAGGTCTCGCCGACGATCGAAGAGCTCGTCACGCAAGCGCTTCGCCAAGGGCGCGCGTTGCAGCACATGGCGATTCTGCTCGAGCGTGCGTTCGATGGATCGGTTCGCGGAGGTTGCGGATCGCGACGTGAGATCGCTTCGAAGCTCGGTCTCGACCAACGGCTCGCGGCGGAGCAGCGCCAGGCGATCACGAGCGCGATGGCGATCGCCGGCGACGACGTGCCTGTTGTGCTCGTCATTCACGGCGAAGGTCACCTTACCGTCGGCATACGCCGACTTCCCGGCGCTCTCGTCGCGATCTCCTGATCTGGCGTAAACACGAGAGATCGAAGGTGCTCCCAAGTGGCGGTCGGGAGGGGGACAACCAAGCTCGCCACTTGGGAGCGATCCAAGCGTCGCACGGAAGGGCATTCGAGTAAAATCGGCGCGCAATGATCGAGCTACTCGCCGAGCTTGGGTACGACGCGATTTTTCGCGAGGTCGGTTGGGTCGAATGTCTGCTCGTGCGCGACGACGAGCAATGGCTCGGTCGCGGTCGCGATCGCGACGAAGCACTTCGCAGCGCGGTGAATCAGGCGTGTCCCTCCCACCTCGCGCGGGCATTGCTTGCGCGAGCGACCACGATCGTCGACGAGCCCGACGTTCTGCACCCCGAAGAGAACGAGCACGCAAACGGCGTTACGGCGTCGGCGGCGGAAGTCGTCGACGAGCCAATCGTCGTCGCGCCGGTTGATACGCAGCCGCGGATTGCCGGCGCCAGCGAGCCGTTCAACGCGCGCGATCGAGAACGCGAGACGGCGCTCGAAGAGCTTCGCTCGCTGCTCTCGAAGATCGGCGCGGACGAAGACGATCTCGCGGTGTGTGCGCCGCAACGGCAGCGACTGGTTCTGCTCGCGTGGATCGCGCGTGCGCGATCGATCCAAGAAGACTTTCTTGGCGATGATGAGGTCGATCAAGTCGTCACCAACATCGCGCGTGCGATTGGCACGCTCTCGAAGCGGTGGTGGCCAGGCTCCGTTCCCGCTCTTCAGCAAGCGGCATTGCCAGCCGACGCGACGCGCGCGCTCCCGGCTGATGACGACTTCGAGCCGGACTCATGGACGGAAGTCGTCGAACGCGCCGAGCAAGCGATGCGCGCTCTCGAGCACAGTGACGCGGCGCGCGGGTTCGACGAGTACGGTTGGGCCGACGCTGCGGCGTGTCTACCCGCGCCCGCGAGCCCGAGCGAGCTTCTCGGCGCGGTCGTCGCCGAGTTGAACGACGTCGATCCCGACGAGATGAAGCACAATGATGTTGGCCGTCTTACGCGGCTCGCGCAGAGGCTCCGATTTCTGCGGGGC
This sequence comes from Polyangiales bacterium, assembly GCA_038239005.1. Classification (GTDB taxonomy): domain Bacteria; phylum Myxococcota_A; class Polyangia; order Polyangiales; family Polyangiaceae; genus DASXHD01. Next base: position 9,574 of record JBBSFE010000161.1, on the reverse strand, counting down.
TCGATCACGAACGTTCGCGCGTGGTCGAGCGCGATGGGTCGCTTGCGACGCATCGCCGCGCGCGATCGCACCGTGTTTGCGGACCTCGGCCGCGCACTCGCGCCTTCCTTCGTGCCGCCGCGTCCGTGGTCCGCGATCGTCGACATCGGCACGGCGCGAAAGCCGGAAGTCGACCCTTGGTTGCGTGCGAGCGAAGTCGAAGGCGTGCTCACGACGCTTCCTGCGCTCGGCGACATCGGGGCTCTGCGCGCGTGGCTCGTACGCGCGCTACCGCTGACCGACACGCATCACGAGAAGATCGCGACCGCGATTCGTCCGCACACCGAAGCGATCATCAAGTTTGGCGCCGAAGACTTCGCAGGCGCGGGACGCCGCATCCACCGCCGACTCCGCAAGCTTCAAGAGGCGCTCACGGGCGCCGAGCCCACGAGCGCTCCGCCATCCGAGATGTCGCTGCCGAGCTTGCCGGTGGTGGACGATGAGCGCAGCGACGCGGATGTCGTCGCGCGCACACGCGGTCGTCGTGCGGTCTTCGTGACGAACCGAACCGATCCCGATCTTCAACTGCGTCTGCGCGACGCGTGCGAGTTCTCGGAGCTCGATTGGGTGGCGTCCGAGCCGCGACGCATCGACGCGATCACCGACGCGATCATGCACAACAGATACGATGTCGTGATTGCCGCGACTGGGTTCCTCGATCATCCCGTCGACGCGAAGCTCTCGCACGCGTGCCGCGGCGCAGGCGTGCCCTACGTGCGCGCAAATCGCGGCCGCGTGGGTGCCTGTATGAGAGCGCTCGCGCGAGACCTGTGACGCGATGCCCGCTATCGTGCGGCCTTGCGCGCAGTGCGCGTTGCGAGATCGATCGCCGCTGCGACGATCTCCAAGTGCCGTGCGTTCACGCGTTCCTCGAGCGCGAGATAGAGAGCCCAGGTATCATCGTTCACGGCGCGCCGCAGTTTGGCTTGCGCGTCTTGCACTGCGCGTGTGAGAGCGCGACACGCTCGATCACGCGCGAGCCACCGATCGAGCGCCATCCAGATCGCGTCGGTGCGCTTTGCGGGATCGCGCGCAGAGCTCACGTTTTCCCCCGCTCGATCGCGTCCCCAATCGCGCGAACGAGGGTACCAAGGCTTGCAGGCTTCGCTACGATGCGTGCCGCGTCGAATGCGCGGAGCCACGCGATCTGCGTTGGGTGCTTCGCGCCACCCGTCATCACAACGACGCGCTTCGCGACGTTTGGTTGGTTCGCCTCGAGCCAGGCGATGAGCTCGTTACCCGCCATGCGTGGCATCTCGAGGTCGGTCACGATCGCGTCGAACGTGTGCTTCTGCAGCAACTCGACAGCCTCGACACCGTCGGACGCTTGCGTGACATCGAACGTCTGAACGAGCGCGCGCGCAACGGCGCTTCGCGTCACCGCATCGTCGTCGACGAAAAGGACGCGTGGGCGATGAGGCGATGTCATAGAGTCCCTTCGGGCGCATGGTTCGGTAGGTTGCGTGGAAAGCGTCACGTGAGCTGCTCCTACCCACCTAAACGGATCGATCCTGCCCGAGAATAAACTCAAGTTATAACTTTATTTATGGTGGGGTCCCGAGAGGCACGGTCGAACGGTGCGTCCCCTCGATCCGGAGCGCGTGTGCAAAAACGTGGGTCGTCGGATTTCCGAGCTGCGGAAAGAACGCGGCCACACGCAGGAGCAATTCAGCGTGCTCCTCGGGACGTCGTTTCAGTGGGTCTCGCAGCTCGAGGGCGGACGCAACATCACCTTGCACTCACTCGCGCGGATCGCGAATGCGCTGCACGTGCCGCTCGCGGACCTTCTACTTACGCCGACGGCATCGAGTCCCGTCCGACGCGTCGGGCGGCCACGCACCACACGGTGAGCGTCGGCGCAACCCGGTTGTCACGAACATCGGGCGATCGATCGGTGCCTCTCGAAGCCAGTGGCTGGCTCCGGTCGAGCGCTCCAACAAGCGGCGCCCCAAGGAGACGCGAGAACTCGAGGCAAGCGACGTGGCGGGTTCGATGGTCGACGGGCACTATTTCAGTTCGGCGTGCCTTTGAAGATCTCGAGGAGTTCCGGCGTCGCACCGGAGCCTTCGCATCGAAAAACCGGTGCGCCGTCTTCGACCGTCACGCTCGAATTGATCACGAGGCGCTCATCGCCTTTGAACAACATCAGCCAACGCTCCGCGAGCATCTTGTGAATGTGCTGTTCTGCTGAGTTGACTTCGCCGTTCTCGAACGCGTCGGCGAGCTCGTCGATCGCGCGCGAGTCGTTCCAGGGCGGCGACGACGCGACCCACATGTTCCAAATCTCGATGACACGACCGAACAGCAGCTTGAGCTGCTCCGCGCTCGTTGGCGGGATCGCGAGAAGCAGCGGTTCTGCGAACGCTACGATCGTCTCGGTCATATCGACGCAGTAAGCGATCGGTGCGGGCATGGACATAAAGCACCTTAGCATTCTGAGATCGTTGATTCCGATGGGGCCACGCGTGTAGTGTGCAAGCATATGTCGAAACTCGATGCCGTGATCGCCGACCTCGCCGAACGTTTCGCAGTTGATCTCCTTGCCGCCTTGAAGGGCGCCTCGCTCGCCGACCTCGCAACGAACGTCGTGGGCGCTCGAGCCTCGAAGCCGGCGATCAACACACGTGCACGCGCTGCGATGAGTGGCGGCGCGTCGAAAGCGCGTCATCGACGATCGCTCGACGAGATCAAGAAGTTCGCCGATCGGATCGTCGCCGTCGTGAAGGGTCACCGAGATGGCATCTCCGCGGAGGAAATGAAGTCAATCTTGAAGCTTGCGCGTGGGCGCGCGAGCCACAAAGTGATCGCGAAACCGCTGTCGCACGCGCTCACAAGCAAGCGCATCACGAAGACCGGCACGCGACGCTCCACGCGATACTTTCCTGCGTAAGAGATTCAGGAGAGAGCCACCCGTTTTCAGGCGGCTCAAGTCCTGTTGAATTTTCAAGGGGCGTGCGAAGAGCCTGCGCCCTTCAAAATCAATTCGCGTTCGTCTTCTACTTGCACCTCTTGGCCAACATCTTCGCGAGCGCGAAACCGACGCCGACCGCGGCGGCGCCAACGACGAAGCCGATCTTGGGCGCCTCCCGTTTCCATTCATGCGCGAGCTGATACTCGGCCTGCGTCATGACGAGGCCGCGCTGCGGAATGATCGTCGGAAGCGACGTCGGCGCGAACGCGCGCTCGAACGAGCTGATCCCGCCCGCGAACGAAGGCATGTTGAACGGCTTCATGATCGACCCCCCGCGACTTTGACGATGACGTCGATCACGAGGAGCGCAGCGACGGCGGCGCACGTGCCTTTCGCGAACGCGAGAAGGAACTCGCGGTTGCCTTGTCCACGCTCGCGCTTGGCGTGCCCGTCGTAGTAGTCCATTGCCGTCCCGAGCTCTTTGTCGTGCGCTGCCTGCTCGATCGCGAAGGCATCGCGCTCATAACGATGATGTTGTTCGAGATCGCGCTCGTTGCTCTCGATGATGCCTCGGGCTTCGCTGGCGGCGACGATGTCGACGATGTCGGGCGCCACGTCGCTCTTGACCGACGCGATGAATGGAATGTTGGGAAACGAGGTTTTCTGTTTCATGACTACACCACCTTCTTCTTGTCGTTCGCGAGCAGGTCTAGGTACGTCGCACCTTTCACCACCGCCGACTCCGGCGGCGCCATCGCGGCGAGGAGCTCGCGCTTGAACGTCGCGTACACCTCCTGTTGTTGCGCCGCGTACGCCGGATTCGTGGAGAGCAGCTCGCGAATTTGCTCGACGGCGGGCGACACGATCGCGATTCCATGGAGCGCCGCTGGCGTGCGCAGGAAGGCGTGAACGCCGCACGTCGCACAGCCGAGGTAGGGTTTGCTTTTGCGATCGAGCCGAAGCGCGAGCGTGTCCGGCGCGAGGCAGAACCAACACGTCCTCGGAAAAAAGATTGTCGGGGTCATTTCATTTCCTCCGTCTCATCCTGCTGCGCACGCACGAGATTCAGAATTGGACGTGGCGCGGTCGGCGTCTGCTCGAAGCGCGATTTCTTGAGCGAAAATCTCATGTCGATGCACGCGACAACAACATCGGCCTCATGCGCGAGCTCGTTGGTGCCGGAGATTTCTCCGAGCTTGTTCGCTTGCGCGACGGCGACGACGACTTGGAGCCGTGGCAGCAGCATCAGAATTTTTCGCAAAGTCCGAGGACGGATCCCAGCGACCTGGGTGCTGTCGACGACGAGCGCAACCGCGCGTTTTTCGTCGGCGAACTGGCAGACGCTGTCCACCGCGCAGTTCCCGATGATGTGGAGGTCGTCACGTTTTGCGCCGCAGCGCGCCATCCGCGCCGCGAGCGCGGGCCCGGGCGGTTCTTCGAAACTCGCGACCACCACCGGCCCGGTCATCGAGTCGACGAGGCGCACGGCGAACGTGCTCTTGCCCATCCCGGGATCGCCGGTGACGGCGATCAACGCACCGGGGCCGAGCGCGATGTCGTACGCAGGGATGACGAGACGCTTCCACGCGCGCCCGACGAGTGCGCGCGCTGTCGTCGTCTCGACGACGTCGTCGATCGCCGAACGCGGCCGCTCGCCGCGTGGAACGACGAGCGCGTATTGACCGCAGAGCGTGCACCAGTTCGTGTACGTCCCAAAGGACGCCTGACATGCGAGGCAGACGAAGAGACTGACAGGAACCACAAGAGCTTTCTTATCAGCTCCACACAGGAAATCATCAAAATAGTGAACTATATCAATATGTTACGACCTAGGCTGTCTTGTCGTGTCCTGTCGTGCTTTCCCCTTTGATCATCTCCGAGCGTGGCGGCGACGAACGCTTGGTCGCCATGGTCTTCGGCGCCGAGAACGAGCCCACGCCTATAAGTACGTAAGTAACCCAGTCAGTCTCACGGGACACCAACTCACAAAAGAAAACGACGACCGAGCGCGTCCGCTCGATCGCCGTCCTAGTCCACTCGACGCTCACTTGAACGCGAGCATCTTCGTGCGCACCGTCGACACCGGCGTCGCGAAGAGATCGCGAACGCGCGCGTCGATGCCCGTCGCGTCACGGAGAATCGCCGCGTAGTGCTGCTCGCGCAGGCGCCACGAAGAGTCGTGACTCGAGCGCTCGCGCCCGAGGCTGTCGCGGAGCTCAGCGATCTTGGTGATCACTCGCTGGATCGCCGTACCGAATTCTTCGCCGCGGAGGTAGGAGAAGAGCGCGCTCATCTTGTCGCTCCTGTCGGTCTCGGACAGGTTCATGCGGTGGAGCGCGATGATGCCGTCGCGGAGGATGTGGACGACCTGCGCTGCCACGAAAGGCGCGACGACGATCACGCCGCGCATGACGCACATCCCGCTTTTCCGCGCCGGCAACACGCGACTCACGAGCACGCCATACTTCGTGTTGTGCGTCTCCATCGCACGCTGCGTCTGGCTCACGAAGTCGGCCGACCACGTGTTGCGGTTCTTGACCTCGTGGACGATGACGCCAGCCTCCTTCCCGCCGTCCATCACGAACTGCAACACGTCACCGCCCTTGCCGTGGTGCTCGATGCGATCGCCCGCGAAGTCAGCGCGGAGCACAGCGATGAGCTCCTCTTCACCGTCGATGCCGAAGTGCTCGCGGTCGCGCGCCTCCGTCTTGCGCCGGAGATCGACCACGACCTTCTTGAAGTTCTCTTCGTCGCGACGCCGTCGCGCTTCGGCGGTCTTGACCTGCCCCTTCAGCTCTTCGACGATTTCGCGCTGGTCGGCTTCGGCCGCACGCTTCGCCTCTTTCGCGCGAGCTGCTGCCTCGGCGTCGGCCTTCGCCTTCGCGGTGGTGATCTGCTGCGCGAGCTTCTTCTCCTGCGCCTCGTTACGGCGCTGCTCTGCCTGCATTTCCTTCTCGTGCGTACGCGCGAGACGGTCGTGCTCGACTTCCGCTTGGTTCTGGAGACGCTCGATCTCCTTCGCGATGCGCACCCTGTCGACGTCCCACTTCGCGCTCTCCTCTGCGATCGCCTTGGTCGCGATTGCTTCACGATCCTTCTCGATCGCGTCGCGCGCCTTCTCGATCGCTATGCGCTCACCGGCGAGCTTATTCTCGCGCGCCTCGTCGATGCGAAGGATGCGCTCGTACTGCTCTGGGGCGATTAGCGTTCCGCATGCCGGGCAGCTCAGAGACGAGACTGATTTTCCGTTGAGATGAATTGAAATGCCGTTGCTGTTCATGTGGTCCTGACTTTCGTTTTGATTGGCCGCACGAAACATAATGTACCCCGTTTGGCTTTTCGTCAAGCCTAACGGGGTACAAAAGGACAAGTCGGGCCTGATGTGGTACATTTCGCTCATGACGACGCGGATCAAACGGCGAAAACCCGCCAACGAGCGGCGGGATGTCTACCTCCGCGTTCGCATCACGGAAGAACAGCAGGAGCTATTAAAAGCCGCGGCAAAGCACACGGGCGTGACCGTCTCGGCTTGGTGCGTCATGGAGCTGCTACGGGCGGCGCGTCGCGAACCGACGTAGTCTTCAGGCATGTCGTCGAACGTCATCCCCATCGACACGCGCCGCTGCGCGGATTGTCACGCGTCGTATTCCCGGAGCGAGCTCGAGAAATATTGCCCGCAGTACTTCGAGCAGCCGTATCGATATGCCGACGGCGCGCACCGTGTCTGCCTCGCGTGTTGGCTCGGGGCTGGGGAATCATCCGGAAACGCGAACGGGAAAGCCTGATGCCTCAGAAGAAGGTGCAGACCGACGTCAGCTTCGACGGCGCGTCTCTAACGCCGAGCGGCCTCGCGGCAACTCGCGACGCAATCGAAAACGAGCTCGACGCTGTCGCGACCATCGGACGCGAACATGACGACGAGCCCGATGATAGCTACGTCGCCGACGACGGCGAGGAGTTTGACCCAAAGCTCGCGTACAACGGCGTCGTGCGTCGCCCGCTGCGGCGCTTCTTGAAGCTGCGGAGAGCCGGCGAATCATCATCGCAAGCGACGCGCTCGGTTGGTGGCGTGTCGTGTGTCGGTCCCACGGAAGACGTCACGCGTGCACGCGTCAAGTTCGCCGCGTTGTGCATCGCATTGTTTCACGTCGACCAAGAGGAGGCGCTTGCGTGCGCAACGTTGGAAATGTGGACCCAAGCAACGCAGCGAACGCGCACGCTACGCAAAGTGAACGAGCAATGGCAGGCGCACCTCGCTGCGCTGGACGACGGCATCGACTCCATCATTCGGACTTCCGGGGGCTACTACGCGACTGAGCTGCCTGATATTCGTCTCGCACTGGCGCACCTCGATGTCGGCTTGCATCTGAGGTCCCTTGAGAAACGGCTTGGGCACGCGTTGGCGCGCATCTCGCCAGACACGATGAACGTCGCGCGCGGTACCGGCGGGCGAGCATCGAGGTACTCGCTCGGACGTCTCATCTTTTCGTTGCGGAGCGGAGAAATCAAGCCGCCCAACGGGCAAGTCGAGCGCCGCGTGGCTTACTCGGACGAAGAGTGCATGAGATTGATCGTCGATGACGCGTCGCCCGCCGCCGTCGACGGCCGCGATCAGCGGTACCGCCTCGCAGAACAGCGCTATACGGAGCTGCACAACGAGCTCTTCCCCGAGAGCGCCTTCGTCGCCAACTCCGGCGCCGAGAACTCCGAAATGGAGATCCCATCTTCGACGACGTAGCGCAACAGGGTGGACTGTCCGCGAAAGCGCGAGGTCCCATGAACGTGGTCGAGCAAGAATATTTCACGATCCGGGACGCCGCTCCGCGCCTTGGCATGACTCCGGACGCCTTGCGCCGCTCGTGCGAGAGGATCGCTGTCAACACGCCAACAGGCCTTCGAGCTGACCTTGGCGGCGGCATCGTCGCGATCAAGTTCGGCAAGAGGAAGTGGTTGATCAAATTTCCGAAGTGAGCGGCGCCGAGAGCGTGCGCGCCGTAGACTATCCGCGTTCACGCTCGAAGCCCGCCCACGAGGCATCTCATGGGTCACCGCAACTATCTCGGGGTTCGAACGGTTCTTCGGCGCGGTAAGCGCCGTCTGCTCCTTGATTTTCGATTTACGACCACCAGCGGATCGCGTGCGCGATTTCGCAAGGATGCGACCGTTCAGAATCGCGCCGCCGCCGTTGCGGAGGCCGCGAGACTGATGAAACGCGCAGCGCAGGCCGGCTCCGTGATCGACGATTCTCCCGTCATCACGAAGAAGGTCGACGTCGTTGCGTACGACACGTTCTTCACTGGCGACTTCGAGAAGCATTACATGCCCTCGTACTCGCCCGCGACGCGCACGCGCTACGCCGCGCTTCATCGGCAGCGCATCAAAGATTTCTTTGGCGCTATGCCGCTGAACGAAATCGACGCGAAGCGCTACCGCGAATTTGCGGCGGTGCTTCAAACAGCCAACGTTCAAGTGAAAGGTCCGTTGAATCTCGTTCGCAGCGTTCTTCGCGCTGCAAACGAGCGCGGCTTGATCGACTCCGTGCCGACCATGCCCAAGGGGCTCATCAAGAACAGCAAGAAGGTGCCGAGCGCGCCAAGCGCGGACGAAGTTCGTCAGATGCTCGAGGCGCCGGGATGGCTCGGCGTCGCCATCGCGCTCGGTGCACTTGCCGGCATGCGCGGCGGCGAAGTGCGCGCGCTTCAAGTTGATGACATCGATCTCGACGGCGCTCGAATCACCGTGTGCCGTGCGCTGTCGGAGGACGTGTCATCGACGACGAAGAGCGGCGACGAACGCGTCGTCGATCTCGTGCCCCTACTTGTCGAGCGACTGCGCGTTGCAATCGCGGGCAAGTCGGGCAGCGAGCGCGTCGTCGTGCTCGACTCGGGTCGCACTCCGGGACGGCAAGAGTTGCTCTACCGGTTTCAGTGCTACCTGCGCCGAGTGAAAATGAAGGTGCGCTCGTTTCACTCGCTCAGGCATTTCTTCGTGAGCGAGATGATGCGTCACGGGGCGAACCCCGAGGCGGTCCGCGAGCTCGTCGGTCACGGTTCGTTGATCGTGACGCAGCGCTACTCTCACGCCACCGATGCTGATCGGCGCGCGGCGGTAGCGAAATTGGTCAACTGAGCTGGGCCACTGGTGGGCCACACGTGACGGTCACGGTGCGTTTCGTCGTTATGTCCCGTCGAATTCGGTGAATTAGTCGGGGCGAGAGGATTTGAACCTCCGACTCCTCGGTCCCGAACCGAGTGCGCTACCAGGCTGCGCTACGCCCCGTTGTCCCTCGAAATGCGAAGAACAGCGCCACTTATGGCGGCGAAGTGCCGCTTCGTCAACGACAAATCGCTGCCGAGGACGGACGACGCACCCCCGCACGGCCTGACGTAGGATGAGCGCGTGGGTCGGGCGAACAACGTTTCCGCTTCCGTCGTCGTCGTTCGTCGGGCGCGGAGCGCACATTCGAGCTACTCGCATCGGACGCGCGCGGCTCGCCGCTTTGCCAGGCGATGCGCGTCGCGGCATCGAGTGATGCGTGCTCGCTGCACCGGATGATGAAGCCGACGAGCACCGATGGCGTCGCGATTCCGCCGTGCGTGTCGACGAACAGCTCCGCAACTGGAC